>NZ_JBIBUU010000001.1:0-964558 GCF_043079735.1 Streptomyces sp. NPDC015144
TGACGGTGGTGTGTGGGGGTGTGGTGGGGTGTTGGGTGAGGGTGTTGTGTTCGGTGTCGAGGTTGATGGTGCGGACGCCTGGGGTGGGGTTGTCGCTTTGTGTGATGAGGAGTCGGGCGCCGGAGTTTTCGAGCATGTAGGTGAGTCGGTCGGCGGGGTATGCGGGGTCCAGGGGGAGGTAGGCGGCTCCGGCTTTCATGATGGCGAGGAGGCCGATGGCCATGCGTGTCCCGCGTTCGACGGACAGGCCGATCAGTTCGCCGGGTCCCGCGCCGAGTGAGATCAGGTGATGGGCGAGCTGGTTCGCGGAGCGTTCCAGTTCCGCGTAGGTGAGGGAGTGTTCGCCGCAGGTCACGGCGGTCGCGTCGGGGCGCTCGGCGGCCCGTTCCGAGACCTGGCTGTGCAGCGTTCCCGGCCACGGGTCGGCGCCCTCGGTCACCGCCCACTCCCGCACCACCCGATCCCACTCGCCCGCACTGAGCATCGGGACGGCGGACACCGGCCGGGCCGGCGCGTCGGCCATGCCGATGAGCAGGGCTTCCAGGTGCGTGGCCATCCGCTCGACAGTCGACGCGTCGAAGAGCGCCGGGTCGTAGGCCAGTGCGTACGCCAACTCCTCACCGGCGTAGGCGACCAGGTTCAGCGGGAAGTTGGTGACATCGGCGCCCTCCAGCCCGTGCAGCCGGATGCCGTCGTCGGCGTCGCCGGTGTCTCCGTCCACGGGGAAGTTCTCGAAGGCCACCAGGCTGTCGAAGAGGTTGGTGCCGCGCTCGACATCGCTCCAGCCCTGGATGCGGGGGAGCGGTACGTACTCGTACTGCCGCGCTTCGGCCTGCGCCTCCTGCACCCCGGCGAGCCAGGCGCCGACCGAGGAGTCCCCGTCCACACCGACGCGCACCGGCAGCGTGTTGATGAGCATGCCCACCATGGAGTCGGCGCCCGGCAGATCGGCGGGGCGGCCCGAGACGGTCGCGCCGAAGACGACGTCGCTCTCCCCGGCGTACCGCGAGAGCAGCAACGCCCAGGCGCCCTGGACCACGGTGTTGACGGTGAGCCGTTCGGCGCGGGCGAAGTCGTAGAGCTTGCGCGACGCGGCGGCGGGGAGCCGGGTCACCAGCCGTTCGGCCGACCGGGCGCGGTGGGTGGCGACCGGACGGCGGTCGTACGGGAGCGCCGTCGGCTGGTCGAACCCGTCGAGCAGGCCCCGCCAGTACGCCTCGGCCTCGGTCAGGTCCTGGCCCTGGAGCCACTCGACGTAGGTGCCGAACGGGCGCCGCGAGGGCAGCGCGGGGCGCTCGCCGGCCAGCAGTGCCCGGTAGGCCCTGGTCAGCTCGTCGAGCATCTGGAAGGTGCTCCAGCCGTCGAGCAGCACATGGTGGGAGGTACGCACCACCCGCACCGAGGTGTCGGAGGTGCGGGCGACGGCGATCCGGACCATCGGGGCGGCGGACAGATCGATGCCCAGCTCCCGGTCCTCGGCCAGGTGGCGGGCGAGCGCCCGGTCCTGCTCGTCGCCGCTCAGGAGGCGCCAGTCGAGGTGGCGGACCGGCTGCACGACGTTCCGCCGTACGACCAGCAGGGGTTGTTCCACCTGCTCCCAGACGACGGCGCCCCGCAGGATCTCCAGATGGTCGGTGACGTGCTGCCAGGCCTTCTCCAGGAGTTCCGGCTCGGCGACGCCGTCCATCCGGAAGCTCATCTGCTCGAAGTAGGCGCCGCTGTCCGGCTCGGCGAGGGTGTGGAAGAGCATGCCGCTCTGCATGGGGGTGAGCGGGTAGATGTCCTCGACGTCCCGGCCGTCACCGGCGATCCGGTCCACCGCGGACTGGTCGAGACGGGCGAGGGGGAAGTCGGACGGGGTCGCGCCGCCGCTCGACGGGTCCTGGCAGTGCTCCAGCAGGGAGCGCAGCGCCACCAGATGCTCCCGCGCCACCCGCTCCACCGTGGACCGGTCGAAGACCTCGCCGGAGAAGATCCAGGTGAAGCCGAGGGTGCCGTCCTCCACCATGCCGACGACGTCCAGCAGGTACGGGCGCGGCTCGTCCGCTGCGTGGTCCTGGCCGAGGGCGGGCAGCCGGTCGCGGACCAGACCGTCCTGTGCGGTGATGCCGTCCCACTGGCCGAGGTAGTTGAAGCTGATCGGCGGAAGCGGGTCGGTGCGCAGCGCGTGGCCGGGTGAGCCCGGCGGGGAGAGGAAGCGCAGGGCGTCGTAGCCGAGGCCGTGGCCCGGGACGGCGTGCAACTGCTCCTTGACGGACTTGATGGTCCCACCCCAGCCGGAGCCGTCCGGGAAGCTCAGCGCGACCGGGAAGTGCGTGGTGTACCAGCCCACGGTGCGCGACAGGTCGAGGTCGTCGAAGAGCTCCTCACGGCCGTGCCCCTCCAGGCCGATGACCAGGCGCTCCGCGCCGGTCCACGAGGTGAGTGAGCGGCCGAGCGCGGCCACGAGGACGTCGTTGATCCGCGTGCGGTACACCGACGGGACCCGGTGGAGCAGCGCATCGGTCTCCGCGCGGTCCAGGCGCACCTCGACGGTCTGCTCGGCCGCGGTGACGTTGCGCCCGGCGGGGTGGTCGACGGGCAGGGCGGGGGCGTTCGCGACGTCGACCGAGCGCCAGTGCGCCACCTCGGGGTCGAGACCGCCGCCCCGGACGTACGCGGTGAGGCGTTCCGCCCACTGCTGGTAGCTGCTGGTCCGGGCGCCGAGGCCGGCGGGGCGGCCCTCGGACAGGTGCGTGTAGGCGGTGGCGAGGTCCTCCAGCAGGACCCGCCACGAGACACCGTCCATGACGATGTGGTGGACGGCGAGGAAGAGACGCGGCGCCGGCTCGCCGACGCCCTGGGCGAACACGCCCTTCACCAGGGTGCCGGCCGACAGGTCGAGGGCCCGCTGTGCCTCCAGGGCCGCCGCGTCCAGCGCCTGTCCGGGGTCGGGGACCGCCGTGAGGTCGAGGACGGTGAGGAGGCCGGCGGGCTGCTCGCCGTACTCCTGGACCCAGTCGCCGTCCTGGCGGAGGTACCGCAGCCGCAGGGCGTCGTGGTGGGCGACGACCGCGTCCAGGGCCCGCGCCAGCAGGGCCGCGTCGGTGCCGGGCGCCAGCCGCAGGTGCACGGACATCGCGTAGTGGTCGGGGTCGACGGTGTGCTCGTCGAGGAACCAGCGTTGGATCGGGGTCAGCGGGACCCGCCCGGCGACCTGTGCTTCGGCCGGTGCCGACAACTCCTCGGCGGGGGCGGTGACCGCCGCGAGCGCGGCGACGCTCTGGTTCAGGAAGAGCAACCGCGAGGTGAGGCGCAGTCCGGCCTGGCGGGCGCGGGAGACGACCTGGATGGCGAGGATCGAATCGCCGCCGAGGTCGAAGAAGTTGTCGTGGACGCCGACCCGGGCGACACCGAGAACCTCCGCCCAGACGGCTGCCAGCGTCTCCTCGGTCGCGTCGCGCGGCGCGGTGTACTCGGTGCCCAGCCGGTCGGTGTCGACCTCGGGTTCGGGCAGCGAGCGCCGGTCGACCTTGCCGCTGGGGAGGAGGGGCAGTCGGTCCAGGGTGACGAAGACCGCCGGGACCATGTAGTCGGGCAGCTGCCCGGACAGGTGCCCGCGCAGGTCGGTGCCACGGGGCCCCGCCCCGCCGTCCTCGGGCACCACGTACGCGACCAGCCGCTGTCTGCCGGACTCCTCCTGCCAGGTGAGGACCACCGCGTCCCGCACCTCCGGGTGGCTGAGCAGGGCGCTCTCCACCTCACCGAGCTCGATCCGGAACCCGCGGATCTTCACCTGGTCGTCGGCGCGGCCCAGGAACTCCAGGTCCCCGGAGGCCAGCCACCGCGCCCGGTCGCCGGTGCGGTAGAGCCGGCCGCCGCCGGGGAAGGGGCTGTCGGTGAACCGTTCCGCCGTGAGTTCCGGCCGGCCGTGGTAGCCGCGGGCGATGCCCTCGCCGCCGATCCAGACCTCGCCCGGCACGCCCTGCGGGACCAGGTTCCGCCGGGCGTCCAGCACATAGACGCGGGTGTTGGGCAGCGGGCGGCCGATGGGGACGTAGACGGTGCCGCCGAGGCTCTCCTCGCTCGGCACGAAGACGGTCGAGTCGACGGTGGCCTCGGTGCCGCCGTAGGCGTTGGCGACGACACAGCCGGGGCTGATCCGGCGCAGGAGGTTGCGGCAGTCCTCGACCCGCCAGCCTTCGGAGCCGACCGAGATCAGTCGCAGCGGGGGGAAGTCCTCGCCGCGCCGCTCGACCTCCTGGAGGACGGCGTTGAGCAGCGACGGCACGATCTCCAGACCGGTGGCGCCGGTCCGTGCGATCAGGTCGAGGAGCGCGGCCGGGTCGGTGGTGACGTCCTTCGAAGCGATGACCAGGGAACCGCCGAAGGGCAGCGAGCGGATGAGGTCGGCGAAGAAGAGGTCCACGGAGAGGCTGGAGACGGACAGGAAGCGCGGCTTCAGCTCCGTGAGGCCGTACCGCTCGTCCCAGGCGTTCAGGATGTGCCGGACGTTACGGTGCTCGACGGCGACGCCCTTGGGGCTGCCGGTGGAGCCCGAGGTGTAGATGACGTACGCCAGGTCGTCCGGTGCGACGGTGGCCGGCGGCGGGGTGGCGGGCCGCCGCCCGATCTCCTCCGCCTCCGCGGCCAGGTCCACGAACCGTACGCCGTCCTCCAGCCGCAGGCGCTCACGCGCCGTGCCGTCGCCGACCACGATCCGGGCGCCGGAGTCGGCCAGCATGTAGGCGAGGCGGTCGCCCGGGAAGCCGGGGTCGAGCGGGACATAGGCCGCGCCCGCGCGGAGGATGCCGAGCAGGCCCACCGCCATGGCGGAGCCGCGCTCGACGCTCAGGCCGACCAGCGAGCCGGGGCCGGCGCCCAGGCCGGCCAGGTGGTGGGCGAGCCGGTTGGCACGCTCGTCCAGTTCGCGGTGGGTGAGGGTGGCGTCGTCGGCGACGAGGGCGACGGCGCCGGGCGTGCGGGCGGCCTGGGCGGCCAGCCGCTCGTGGACGAGCGCGTCGTCGCCGCACGGCAGCTCGGTGGCGTTCCACTCCACGGCGAGCCGGTGCCGCTCCGCCCCGGTCAGCAGCGGGAGCGCGGCCACCGGGCTGCCGGGGTCGGCGATCACGCCGTCGAGCAGGACGAGCAGATGGCCGGCGAGCCGCTCCACGGTGCCGGGGTCGAAGAGGGCGGTGTCGTACTCGACCAGGCCGCTCAGGGCCCCGTCCCGCTCGGTGAACTCGAAGGTGAGGTCGAACAGCGCGGCGTCCCGCTCCAGCGGGTAGAGGGAGACGGCCGCGCCGGGCAGCGAAACGGTGTCGGCGGGGGAGTCCTGGAGGGCCACCATGGCCTGCACCAGCGGGGTGCGGCTGGTGTCGCGCTCCGGCTGGACGGCCTCCACGAGCTTGTCGAACGGGACGTCCTCGTGGGCGAAGGCGTCGAGCACGGTCTCCTTCACCCGGTCCAGCAGCTCGCCGAAGGGCAGCTCCGGCGACACGTCGGTCCGCAGGACCACGGTGTTGACCAGGAAGCCCACCAACCGCTCCAGGTCCCGGTGGCCGCGCGCGGCCGACGAGGTGCCGAGGGCGATGTCCTGCTGGCCGGACCAGCGGGCGAGGACCGCCTTGACGGCCGCCGTCAGCGCCATGAAGAGGCTTGCGCCCCGCTGCCGGGCCAGCGCCCTGATCCCCGCGACGGTGGCGGCGGGCACGGTGAAGTGGTGCACCGCGCCGGCCGAGTCGCGGACGGCGGGTCGGGGCCGGTCGGTGGGGAGTTCGAGCGGGGTGATGCCCTTGAGCTGTTCGCGCCACCAGGTGAGTTGTTGGTCGAGGAGGCCGCCGTCTTCGAGTCGGTCGCGTTGCCAGGCGGCGAAGTCGGGGTACTGGACGGTGACGTCGGGCAGTTCGTGCGGGCGGTTCTGGACGTGGGCGGTGTACAGCTCGCCGAGTTCCTGGGCGATGACGCCCATGGACCAGCCGTCGGTGACGATGTGGTGCATGCCCAGGACGCAGATGTGCTCGTCGTCGGCGAGGCGGACGAGCAGGACGCGGACGAGCGGGCCGTTCCCCAGGTCGTACGGACGGGCCAGCTCCGCCAGGACGGTCTTGCGGGCGGCCTCCTCGTCACCGGCCTCGGCGTCCACCCAGTCGGCGTCGAGCCGCTCGTGGACGAACTGCACCCCCACGCCGTCCCGCAGGCCGAACGTCGTCCGCAGCGCCTCATGACGGGCCACCAGGTCACCGACGGCCGTGCGCAGCGCCCGGGCGTCGAGGCGTCCGGTGATCCGCAGCGGCAGCGCCGAGTGGTAGGCGGCGCCGCCCGGCTCGAAGTCCTCCAGGAACCACAGGCGTTGCTGGCCGTGGGACATCCGCAGGTCCCCGTCGCGGGCCACCGCGGGAACCAGCGGCGCGGTCCTCGCCGCCCCGCCGCCCCGACCGGCCAGGCGCTGGGCGAGGGCCTCCCGGAGGTGTGCGGGGAGTCCTGCTATCCGGTCATCGCGGGAAGACGGCTGGTTCATCGGAACAATCCCCCAGGGATATGCGGGTCGGCGGTCTGCTGGTCGAGGAGCGGGCTCCCGGCACGGGGTCCGGGGCGGTACAGGCGCGGTGTGCGGCGGGCCGGGCGCCCGGCCCGCCGCACGGAGCGGGGCCGGGGCCAGGTGGCGCCGTGCCGGGTCAGGCGGTCGCGGCGCGCAGGCTGCGCGGGCGCATGTCGGTCCAGAGCTCCTCGACCCGGGCGAGGCACTCCTCGCGGGAACGGTCGGCGAGCACGGTCTCCCAGCCCGCCGGGACGGCGGTGCCGGTCGGCCACAGGGAGTACTGGCCCTCGTCGTTGACGAGCACGTCGTAGGAACGGTCGGAGTTCTCGAAGGGGTTGGACACGGTGTGCCTTTCGTACGGGAGGGATGGGAGTGGGGTGCGGGCCGTCGTCGGCCCGTCGGGGACCACGGGACGCGTCAGGACGGTGCCGCGGCCGCCTCCAGTTCGGCGAGGATCACTTCCTCGACCTCGGCGGCCGATTCGAGGACCGTCGGCCGGTCGAAGACGGCGCGCGGGGTCAGGTCGGTGCCGAACACCGCGTTGATCCGCGACACCGTCCGCAGGGCCAGCAGCGAATCTCCGCCCAGTTCGAAGAAGTTGTCGTGCAGGCCGACCCGTTCGGCCCCGAGCAGCTCCTGCCAGATCTCGGCGATCAGCGTCTCGGTGGGCGAGGACGGCGCCACGTACGCGGTGGCGGTGGCGAGCCGCGTCTCCTCCGGGCCGGGCAGCGCCGACCGGTCGACCTTGCCGTTCGCGGTCAACGGCAGGGCGTTCAGGGCGGTGTAGTGCGCCGGCAGCATGTGCTCCGGCAACGAGGCCGCCAGATGGGCGCGCAACTCCGCGGCACCGGGCAGAGCGGCTCCCCGGGCCGGGACCAGATGGCCGACCAGGACGGTCCGGCCCGAGCCGGGTTCGGTGTGCGCGGCCACGGCCGCGTCCCCGACGGCGGGATGGGCGGCGAGCACGGCCTCGATCTCGCCGGTCTCGACGCGGAAGCCGCGGATCTTGACCTGGCCGTCGCCGCGGCCCAGGAACTCCAGCGTGCCGTCCGCCCGCCACGCCACCCGGTCCCCCGAGCGGTACATGCGGCTGCCCGGGGCGCCGAACGGGTCGGCGACGAACCGCTCCGCCGTCAGCCCGGCCCGCGCGTGGTAGCCGAGGGCGAGCCCCGCACCGGCGATGTACAGCTCGCCCGGCACCCCGCGGGGAACCGGTGCCAGCGCCCCGTCCAGGACGTACACCCGGGTGTTGGCCAGCGGCGAGCCCAGCGGCACGGAACCCTCGCCGAGCGCGCCGCGCACATCGTGCGTGGTGGTGAAGGTGGTGGCCTCGGTCGGGCCGTAGCCGTTGGTGAGCCGCAGCGAGGGGAGGGCGTCGAGGACCCGGGCACAGTGCTCGGGCGAGAGCCGGTCGCCCCCCGCCAGCAGTTGGCGCAGCCCGGCGAAGACCGTGACGTCGTCCTCGGCGACCTGGTGGAACAGGCCCGCGGTGAGCCACAGGTGGGTGACCGCGTGCTCCGCGAGGAACCGGCCGAGCCCGGCCGCGGTCGGCACCCCCGGCGGGTGCACCGCCACCCGGGCGCCGCGCAGCAGTGCCGTCCACAGCTCGAAGGTCGACGCGTCGAAGGAGAGCGAGGCGAACTGCGCCACCGTGTCGCCGGGGCGGACGTCGGTGTAGCCGCTCGCCGACGCCAGCCGGACCACGGCCCGGTGCGGGGTCAGCACGCCCTTGGGGGTGCCGGTGGAGCCCGAGGTGTACATGACGTACGCGAGATCGTCCGGCGCCGGGTGCGGCGCGGGCGCCGTGCCGCCGGGCCGGGCGGCGACCGCCCCGGCGTCCTCGTCCAGGTCGACCGTCCGGACCGGGGCGGCGGGCAGCCGGTCGCGCAGCGCCTTCTCGGTGACCAGTAGCCCCACCCCGGCGTCGCCGATCATGTACGCCAGCCGGTCGGCCGGATAGCTGGGGTCCAGCGGGACGTACGCCGCCCCGGCCTTGAGCGTGGCGAGCAGCGCGGTGACCGTGCGCGCGCCACGTTCCAGGCACAGGCCCACCGGGGTGTCCCGCCCGGCGCCGAGCGCGACCAGGTGGTGGGCGAGGCGGTTGGCCCGCTCGTCCAGTTCCCGGTACGTCAGTTCCCCGTCCGCGCCGGTGACGGCGACGGCGTCGGGGTGCTCCCGGACGCGGGCGGCGAACAGCTCCGGCACCGACGCCCCGGGCAGCTCCTCGGCGGTGTCGTTCCAGTCGCGTACGGTCTGCTCCGCCTCCGCCCCGGTGAGCATCCCCACCGCGGATACCGGCATGTCCCCGTCAGCGGCCGCGAGGGAGCCGAGCAGCGCCTCCAGCCGGCCGCAGAGCAGCTCGGCGGTCGCCTCCTCGTACAGCTCGGCGTCGTACGCCAGGGTGTAGCTGAGGTCGTCGCCCGCGTAGGCGATGAGGTTGAGCGGGTAGTGGGTGGCCTCCGTGCCCGCGAGACGGCGCAGCCGCAGCCCGTGGGCGGCGGCCGCCTCGTCGTCCATCGGGTAGTTCTCGAAGACGACCAGGGTGCGGAAGAGATCGGCGCCGCGCCCGACCGCGCCGCACGCCTGGATGCGGGGGAGCGGCACGTACTCGTACTGGCGCGCCTCCACCTGGGTCCGCTGGAGCTCCTGGAGCCAGGCGGTGACGCCCGCCGACTCCTCGACGCGCACCCGGACCGGCAGGGTGTTGATGAGCATGCCGATCATGGCGTCGGCGCCGGGCAGGTCGGCCGGACGGCCCGAAACGGTGGCGCCGAAGACCACGTCGGACTCGCCCGCGTGCCGGGCCAGCAGCAGCGCCCAGGCGCCCTGGAGAACGGTGTTGACGGTCAGCCGGTGCCGCCGGGCGAAGGCGAACAGCTCGCGGGAGGCGGCGGGGTCCAGACGCCGCGCCAGCCGGGCCGTGGAACCGGTGGCGTGGCCCGCAGCGGTGTGCCGCACGGCGGGCAGCGGCGTCGGCGCCGCGAAGCCGTCGAGGGTCTCGCGCCAGTACGTCTCCGCCTCCGCCAGATCCTGCCGCTCCAGCCAGTCGAGGTAGGCGCGGAAGGGGCGCCGGGCGGGCAGCGGGTGCTCCCGGCCCGCGGCCAGGGCCGCGTAGGCGGCGTGGGTCTGCGCCAGCACGTCGAAGGTGGACCAGCCGTCGAGCAGGATGTGGTGGAAGGCGCAGACCAGCCGGACGGTGGTGTCCGAGAGCCGGATGAGGGCGAGCCGCATCAGCGGCGCGGTGGTCGGAGCGACGGGGCGTGCGCGGTCCTCGGCGAGGAACCGCCGTACCGCCTCTTCCCGCTCGTCGGCCGGCAGCGCCCGCCAGTCGAGATGGGTCACCGGCAGTTCGGCGTGGCGCCGGACCACCATCAGCGGGCGCTCGACGTCCCGCCACTCCAGACCGGCGCGCAGGACACCGACGTGGTCGGCGACCTGCTGCCAGGCCAGGGCGAGCAGCCCGGGGTCGGCGATGCCGTCCAGCTCGAAGGTCACCTGCTCGGAGTAGGCGCCCGGGGTGGACAGGGTGTGGAAGAGCATGCCGCTCTGCACCGGGGTGAGCGGGTGGATGTCCTCGATGTCCCGGCCGGTGCCGGCGATCCGGTCGACCGCCGCCTGGTCGAGCCCGGCGAGCGGGAAGTCGGACGGGGTGGCGCCGCCGTTCTCCGGCCGCAGGCAGTGCTCCACCAGGCCGCGCAGCGCGGCGAGGAACGCGTCGGCGAGCCGCTGGACCGTCTCCGTGCGGTGGACGGCGGGGGCGTGGAACCAGTCGACGCGCAGTTCGCCGTCCCCGACGGCGGCCACGACGTCGATCAGGTGCGGACGGGGCTGTGCGGGCGCCTGGTCGGCACCGAGCCGCTCCGCGAGCCGCGAACGGACCAGGCCCTCGGTGCCGGTGGCACCGTCCCACCGGCCCAGGTAGTTGAAGCTGATCTCGGGGGCCGGGGCGTGTGACAGGGCGCGGTGTGCGGCGCTGCCGGGCTCGGAGAGGTGGCGCAGGGCGCCGTAGCCGATGCCGTGGCCGGGTACGGCCCGCAGCCGCTCCTTCACCGCCTTGAGGGCGCTTCCCCAGTCGCCGTCGGGGCCGTCGGGGAGATCCAGCGCGAACGGGTGGATGGTGGTGAACCAGCCGACGGTGCGGGTGAGGTCGACGTCGTCGAAGAGCTCCTCGCGGCCGTGGCCCTCCAGGGCGACGGTGACCGGCGCCCCGGCCCAGTCGCGCAGCACCCGGCCGAGCGCGGTCAGCAGCACGTCGTTGATCCGGGTGCGGTACGCCGCGGGCACCTGCTGGAGCAGGGCCCGGGTCTCGGCGCGGCCCAGCCGCACGGAGGCGGTCGCCGCGCCGCCGAAGGTGTTGGCCCCGGGCGCCTGGTCCCCGCCGCCGTCGCGGGGCAGCGGCCGGACGCCGGCCGACACCGCCCGCCAGTGGGCCAGTTCACCGTCCAGTGCGCCGGAGCGGACATGGCCGGCGAGCCGGGCCGCCCAGTGCTGGTAGCTGCTGGTCCTGGTGCCCAGGTCGACCGGGCGTCCCGCGGCGAGTCGGGTGTAGGCGGTCGCGAGGTCCTCCAGGACGACGCGCCAGGAGACCGCGTCCATCACCAGGTGGTGGACGGCCAGGAACAGCCGGGGCAGCAGGGAGGGGCCGAGGCGGAAGAACACGCCCCTGAACAGGCTGCCGCCCGCCAGGTCCAGTGACCGCTGCGCCGCCGACGCGGCCTCGTGCAGGGCGGCCTCCCGCCGGTCCGCCGGGAGCCCGGAAAGGTCGCGCACGGCGAGCGGCGGGGCGGCGGCACCGCCGTACTCCTGGACCCACCGGCCGTCGTCCCGGCGCGTGTACCGCATCCGCAGGGCGTCGTGGTGGCCGACGACCGCGGCGAGGGCACGCTCCAGCAGAGCGATGTCCGTGTCGGGCGCCAGTTCGACCTGCGCGGACATGCCGTAGTGGTCCGGGTCGACGGTGTGCTCGGTGAAGAACCAGCTCTGGATCGGGGTGAGAGCGACCTCGCCCGTCACCTCGGCCGGTCCGTCGCCCGCGGCCTCCTCGACCGTCCCGGCGGCCTCCGCGAGGGCGGCGACGCTCTGGTTGAGGAAGAGCAGCCGGGAGGTGAGCCGGATGCCGGCCTGGCGGGCGCGGGAGGCGACCTGGATGGAGAGGATCGAGTCGCCGCCGAGATCGAAGAAGTTGTCGTGGACGCCGACCCGTTCCACGCCGAGCACCTCGGCCCAGATGCCGGCCAGCAGCTCTTCGGTGCGGTTGCGCGGCGGGGTGTGGTCCGAGCCGCCGAGCTCCGCCCGGAAGTCCGGTTCGGGCAGGGCCCGCCGGTCGACCTTGCCGCTCGGTGTGAGCGGCAGCCGCTCCAGCCGGACGTACACACCGGGCACCATGTAGTCCGGCAGCGAACCGGACAGATGGGAGCGGAGCTCGCCGGTGGTCAGGTCGCGGTCGGCCACCAGGTGGCCGACGAGCCGCTGCCGGCCCGCTTCGTCGCGGTGCACGGCGACCACGGCGTCCCGTACGTCCGGATGGCGGCCGAGCGCCGTCTCGATCTCGCCCACCTCGATGCGGAAGCCGCGCAGCTTCACCTGGTTGTCGGCGCGGCCCAGGTACTCCAGGCTGCCGTCGGCCCGGCGGCGCGCCACGTCACCGGAGCGGTACATCCGCTCGCCCGGCGCCCCGTACGGGTCGGCGGTGAACCGCTCGGCGGTCAGACCCGGCCGCCGGTGGTAGCCCTGGGCCAGGTGCGGCCCGGAGATGTACAGCTCACCGGGGACCCCGACGGGCACCGGCTGGAGCGCGGCGTCCAGCAGCCGGACGCGCGTGTTGGGCAACGGGGTGCCGATCGGCGGGACGGCGCCCCCGGTGAGCGGAGCGCTCATGGTGGCGACGACGGTGGACTCGGTGGGTCCGTACGCGTTGATCATGCGCCGGCCGGCGGACCAGCGGGCCACCAGGTCGCCGGTGCTCGCCTCACCGCCGACGACCAGGGTGCGCAGGCCCTCCAGCCCCTCCGGGGTCAGGGTGGCGACGGCCGAGGGCGCCAGCAGGGCGTGGCTGATGCGGCGTTCGCGCAGGAAGCTCTGGAGCGCCTCGCCGACCAGCGGCCCGTGCGGCGGCAGGACGAGGGTGGCGCCCGCGGGCAGCGCCATCAGGATCTCCATCACCGCGCCGTCGAACGACGAGGAGGCGAACTGGATGACGCGGCTCCCCTCGGTCACCTCCAGCCGCTCGATCTCGGCGGCGGCCAGGTTCCCGACCCCCCGGTGCGGGACGAGCACCCCCTTGGGCGTTCCGGTCGACCCGGAGGTGTAGATGACGTACGCGAGGTCGTCCGGACGCGGCCCCGGCGCGGGCGCGGTGGCCGGGAGCCGGTCCCTCAGCCCGGGGTCGGCGTCGAGGTCGACGACGACGGCGCCGGTGTCCGGAAGGTACCCGGCCAGCTCGGTGCGGGTGACGACGAGTGAGGCGCCGGAGTCCTGGAGCATGAAGGCGAGCCGGTCGGCCGGGTAGCCGGGGTCGAGCGGCAGATAGGCGGCCCCGGCCTTCATGATGCCGAGCAGCCCCACCACGGTCTCCACGCCGCGCTCCAGGCACAGCCCGACGCGGGTTCCGGGCCCGGCACCGAGCGAACGGAGCTGGTGGGCGAGTTGGTTGGCCCGCTCGTCCAGCTCCCGGTAGCTCAGCGTGGTGTGCGGATCCTCCACGGCGGGCGCGTCGGGGCGACGGCGCGCGCTCTCGGCGACCAGCTCCGGGAAGGTACCGGCCGGCGGGGAGGTGGTGGCGCCGTTCCAGTCGTGGACGAGCTGGTGGTGCTCGGCGTCGGTCAGCATCGGCAGGGTGGCGAGGCTGCGGTCCGGCTCGGCCGCGGCGGCGGTCAGCACCGTGGTCACGTGCCCGGCGAACCGGGCGATGGTCGCCTCGTCGAACAGGGCGGTGCTGTAGCCCACCTGGGCGGTGAGGCCGTCCTCGCCCTCGAAGAACTCCACGGTCAGGTCGAACGGCGCGGCCTCGCGGTGCACCGGGTGGTCGGCGACGTCGAGGCCGGGCAGCCGGGCGCGGTCGGACGGCGCGTTCTGCAGCACCACCATGGCCTGCACCAGAGGGGTGCGGCTGTTGTCGCGGGCCGCGCCGACCGCGTCCACGATCCGCTCGAAGGGCACGTCCTCATGGGCGAACGCCTCCAGGGCGGTCTCCTTCAGCCGTGCCAGCAGTTCCTTGTACGACGAGGCGGTGTCGACGTGGGAGCGGAGCACCACCGTGTTGACGAGGAAGCCGACCAGTTCCTCCAGGTCGCGGTGGTTGCGGCCGGAGGAGGCCGTGCCGACGGCGATGTCCGTCTGGCCGGACCAGCGGGCGAGGACCGTCTTCACCGCCGCCGTGAGCGCCATGAAGAGGGTCGCGCCCTCCCGCCGCGCCAACTCCTCGACGGCCCGCGCGGTGGCGGCGGGCACGGCGAAGGTGTGCGTGGCGCCCGCGGTGGAGCGCACCCTGGACCGCGGTCGGTCGGTGGGAAGTTGCAGCGGAGTGATGCCGTCCAGCCGCTCGCGCCACCACTCCAGCTGCCGGGTGAGGAGGCCGCCGCCCTCGAGGCGTCCGCGCTGCCACGCGGCGAAGTCCGCGTACTGCACGGCGGGTTCGGGCAACCGGTGCGCACGGCCCTCGGTGCGCGCGGCGTAGCACGCGCCCAGTTCGCGCAGGACGATGCCGGTGGACCAGCCGTCGGTGACGATGTGGTGCATGCCCAGGACGCAGACGTGCTCGTCGTCGGCGAGGCGGACGAGCAGGACACGCACCAGCGGGCCGGCCGTCAGATCGTACGGGCGGGCCGTCTCGGCGCGGACCAGCTCGCGCAGCCGCTCCTCGCGCAGGGCTTCGGGGACGGCGGAGAGGTCCTCGGTCCGCCACGCGGGGGCGAGCCGCGCGTGGACGACCTGGACGCCGCGGCCGCCGACCACACCGAAGGTGGTCCGCAGCGCCTCGTGGCGCGCGGTCAGGTCCTGGACGGCGCCGTGCAGCGCGTCCGGGTCGAGGGCGCCGGTCAGCCGCAGGCCGGCGGCGGTGTGGTACTCGGCGCTGTCGGGGTCGAAGTCATGGAGGAACCACTGGCGTTGCTGACCGTACGACATCGGCATCGGCCGGGCGCCGTCGCGAGGCACGAGCGGGATGGCGGAGTCCTCGACGGAGTCCTCCGGTGCCACCGAGGCGGCGAGCCCGGCGATCGTCGGGGTGTCGAAGAGGGCGCGGGGCGCCACGGCGACGCCGAGTGCCGCGCGCATCCGGGAGACGGCGCGGACGGAGAGGATCGAGTTGCCGCCGAGCGCGAAGAAGTCGTCGTGGACACCGATGCGTTCGACGCCGAGCACGTCGGTCCAGATGGCGGCCAGGGTCTCCTCGACGGCGGTACGCGGCGCGTCCTCGGCGCCGCCCCCGCTCTCCCGCGGGGTGGCGGGGTCGGGCAGCGCCCTGCGGTCCACCTTGTCGTTGGGGGTGAGCGGCAGGGCGTCGAGGACCACGACGGCGGTGGGCACCATGTGGTCGGGCAGGCTCCGGGCGAGGAAGGCCCGCAGGTCGTCGGCGGCGGGGTGCCGCTCCCCGGCCGCCGCGACGTACGCCAGCAGGTTGGCGTTGCGGGTCACCACGACCGCCTGGGCGACGTCCTGGTGGAGCGCCAGGGCGCTCTCGATCTCGCCGAGCTCGATGCGGAAGCCGCGCACCTTGACCTGGTCGTCGACCCGGCCCAGGTATTCCAGGTCACCCGCCGCGTTCCAGCGGGCGATGTCCCCCGAGCGGTACATGCGCTCGCCGGGCGCGCCGAAGGGGTTGGCGACGAACCGCTCCGCGGTGAGGCCGGGCCGCCCCCGGTAGCCGCGGGCCAGCCCGGGGCCCGCGAGGTACAGCTCGCCGCGCACACCCGCCGGGACGGGCCGCAGGGCGTCGTCGAGGACGTACGCCCGGAAGTTGGCGATCGGGGTGCCGATCGGGGGGACCACGGCGCCGCTGAGCGGGCGGCTCATGGTGGCGCAGACGGTGGTCTCGGTCGGGCCGTACGCGTTGATCATGCGGCGGCCGTTCGACCAGCGGGCGACCAGGTCGGCGGTGCTGGCCTCGCCGGCGACGACGAGGGTGGCGCCGTCGGGCAGGCCGCGCCCTTCGGGCAGCACGGCGACGGTGGCGGGCGTCAGGGTGGCGTGGGTGACGCAGTGCTCGGCGGCGTAGGCGGCGAGCGGTTCGCCGGGCGCCAGGGTCTCCTTGGAGCCCATGACGAGGGTGGCGCCGTTCAGCAGACCCATGCAGATCTCCCAGAACGCCGCGTCGAAGCTGGCGGAGGCGAACTGGAGGACCCGGCTCCCGGTGGTGACGCCGAACGCCTCGGCCTGCACCGCGGCCAGGTTGCCGATGCCCGTGTGGGAGACGAGGACGCCCTTGGGGCGGCCGGTGGAGCCGGAGGTGTAGATGGCGTACGCCAGGTCCTCGACGGCCGGCGCCGTCCGGGGGGCGGTCGTCGGGCGGGCGTCGAGCGCGGCCCGGTCGGCGGTGAGGTCCACCAGGGCCGCGTCGGTGTCGGGCAGCCGGTCGCGCAGCTCGCGCTGGGTGACGACGATGCGGGCGTCCGAGTCCTGGAGCATGTACGCCAGCCGGTCGGCCGGGTACGCCGGGTCGAGCGGAAGGTAGGCGGCGCCCGCCTTCATGATGCCGAGCAGTCCGGCCGCCATGGCCGCGCCCCGCTCGACGCAGAGGCCGATCAACTGGTCGCGTCCGGCGCCGAGTTCCAGCAGGTGGTGAGCGATGCGGTTGGCGCGCTCGTCCAGTTCCCGGTAGCTCACGGGGCCGTGCTCGTCGATGACGGCACTCGCCTCGGGCCGGGCGGCCACCCGGGCGGCGAACAGCTCGGGGAAGGTGCCGGCGGGGACCGGTCGTGCGGTGTCGTTCCAGTCGTGCACGACCTCGGTGAACTCGTCCTCGGTGATCAGCGGCAGCGCGCTGACCGGTGTGTCCGGGCCCGCCGCCGCCCCGGCGAGCAGGACGGCGAGGTGCCCGGCGAGCCCGGCGGCCGTCGCCGGCTCGAAGAGAGCGGTGCTGTGCCGCACCCGCAGCCGGGTGCCGGTGACCTCCACCGAAAGGTCCAGCGGGTCGAAGTCCCGGTGCTGCGGAGGGAGTTCGTCCAGAACCGCGACCATGGCCTGGATCAGCGGGGTGATGCTGGTGTCGCGGGTGGGGGCGAGGGCGTCGACGAGGTCGGCGAACGGGACGCCGTCGTGGCCGAGGGCCTCGTCCAGGGCGCGGCCGGTGTCGTCCAGCAGGACGGCGAAGGGCGCGGCCGGGTCGACGGTGGTGCGGACGACGACGGTGTGGCCGGAGCGGGGGGAGACCGTTCCGAGCGCCATGTCCTCCTGGCCGGAGTAGCGGGCGAGCAGGGCGGTGACGGCGGCGGCGAGGACCGCGGTGGGGGCGGTGCCACGGCTTCGGCCCAGCTCCGCCAGGGCCGCCGCGGGCAGCTCGCACTCGTGGGTGGCGGTGCCGCTCGACCGGATCACCGGGCGCGGTCGGTCGGCCGGCAGGTCCAGCGGCGGGACACCGTCCAGCCGGGTCCGCCAGAAGTCGGTCTGAGCGGTGACCGTCCGGTCCACCGGCGCGTCGGCGCGAACCACGTGTGTACCTCCAGAGAAGCGGTTTCCGGGCAGGGGAGGGCGCGGGGTGCCCGGAAGCCGACGGGAAAGTCGGGAAGGGGGGCGAAGGACGGACGGCGCGCGGTGTCCCGGCCGGGACACCGCGGAAGGGCGCTACGAAGCCGCGGTACGCCGGGCGGAACGGCCGCCGAGTTGCATGAGGTGCGTCTCGCCCGAGGCGCGGTCCGTGACGAACCGGCCGGTGTAGGGGGCGGTGTCGGTGTCGGTCCGCCGGGCGGTGAAGGTGAGGTCCTCGTGGACCGTCAGGTCGGCGACGAGGCCGGTGGCGTCGGTCAGGCGGGGTGCGGTGCCGTCCTCGGCAGTGCGCACGCGGAACAGGGTGTCGCCGTTGCGGTAGTCGCCGTCGAACCGGCCGAGTCCGGTGGTGAGCCGTGGCGTGGCGGGGGCCACGGGCCGGTGGTCGCCGACCGGGACGCCGTCCTCGCGGAGCGCGTCGACCAGCTCCGCCCACATCGTGGTGCCGGTGGTGGCGTTGGTGGTCAGGGCCACGATGGTGCCGTCGGCGGGCCGGAACCGCAGGTGGGCGGTGCCGCCGTCGACCGTGCCGTCGTGGCCCAGCCAGTCGCCGTCCGGCGACGTGTGACGGGCCAGCCCCAGGCCCCAGCCGTCGGCCATGCCGAACGCGTCGGCCGCGGGCGTCCGGGCGTGCATCTCGGCGCGCTGCTCCTCGGGCAGGAGTGCGGCGGCGTCGGGACAGGTGCCCAGGAGCAGGGTGGCGAGGCCGGCCAGGTCGTCGGCGCTGCCGGCCAGCCCGCCCGCCGGGGCCCAGCTGGGGGGCAGGAAGAGGCCGACGGGCGTGACCGGGCGGGCCCCGCCGGGGCGGACCGTGTGACACTGCGCCAGGGGCCGCTGCCTGCTCGGTGCGTCATGCACGAAGGCCGGGTCGATGCCGAGCGGACGCAGTGTCATGTTGGCCAGGGCGGCCTGCCACTTCATGTCGGTGACGGCTTCGACGACCCTGCCGAGAATGTTGTATCCGGAATTCGAATAGGAGAAGCACGATCCGGGCCGGTGCAGTGTGCGGGTCGTTGTCGCGACACTCGCCGTGTAACGGGCGAGAGAGGTCTCCGCGACATCGTCCGTCTCGTGGTCGGCCACCAGTCCGCCGGTATGGCTGAGCAGGTGCCGCAGGGTGATCCCGGAAAACGCGTCGTCCGCCGCGCTGTCGAATTCCGCCACGTATTCCGCGACGGGGTCGTCCCACTCGATTTCACCTTCGGCGACGAGTTGGCCGACCAGAGTCGCGGTGAATGCCTTGGTCACCGAACCCAGGGCGAAAGCCGTTGTGGTGGAGACCGGATCGGTGGTGCCGGTCCGTGCCACCCCGGTGGTCACCGAGAGGCTGCTGCCCGCTCGGTGGATGGCGAGTTGTGCGCCAGGGACCGCGTGCGCACGGGCGAGAGTGCGTAGGAGATCCTCCGCCTGGTCCGCTTCCAAGATTCCCCCTTGTCGAACGCCGACGGTGCGGCTACCCGTACCGCGAGGGGTGCGGGTAGCCGTACCACCTCATCTTCGATCAACTGTTCGTTGAACGGCAAGAGCTTTCGATGTGAGGAAAAGTCCCAGCTCAGATGGGGTGCGGAGTCCAGGGAAGGGTGACGGTCACCCGAGTGGGGCCACCTGGTGGACTGCTGATGTCCAGCCAGCCGTTGAGCGCGGCGGCCCGGTCGCCCAGCCCGCGCAGCCCCGTCCCGCCCGCCAGCGAGGCGCCGCCCGTGCCGTTGTCGGTCACCGAGACGGCCAGGTGGTTGTCGTGCTCCTCGAGGGTGACCTGAATGAGGGGGGCGGAGGCGTGCTTCACGGTGTTGGCGAGGCATTCGGCGACGATGTAGTACGCCGTCGACTCGACATTCACATCGGGTCGCCGCCGAAGCCCGCTGATCACTTCGACCGGCACATGAAAGCGCTCGGTCAGCGCGGTCACCGCCGCTTCCAGGCCGCGGTCGCTGAGAATGGGCGGCTGAACTCCCCGTACCAGACTGCGAATCTCGTCCAGTGCCTTTCCTATTTCCTCATGCGTTTCCTCGACCACGGCACGCAAATGCGCGGCGTCGTCCCCGTGGCGGTTCTTGGCGAGGGAAAGGTTCATGAGAAGTACGGCCAGCCGTGCCTGCGCCCCGTCGTGCAGATCACGCTCCAGACGGCGGTAATCGGCGTCGTTCACCCGCAGCGCGGCGATGCGCTGGCGCTCCGCCGCCTCCTCGCGGCGATGGGTCTCCGCCTCGTCGAGGCGGCTCAGGATGCGGAGCACCACCCGGGCCCGCAGTCCGCCCATCCAGAACAGCAGCCCCATGAGCAGGGTGAAGACCGCCACCGAGGCCAGCGCCACCGCCACCCGGGTCACGGTGCTGGACACCGTCAGTGTGTTGCCGGGACCAAAGGCCAACTGCTCGGCCGGTCCCAGTGGCAGCGACACGAGGAAGACCACCACGGGCACCGCGAGCGCCGCCAGCGGCAGCAGCCACACCGTGCCGAGCAGAAGCAGACCGATGTACCGGATGTCGTCCCAGCCGGCCCGGGGCTGCTCCTCCGGCTCGGCCTTCGCCGTCGGCCGGATCGGGGCGTCGGTCTGGCCGGTGTCGGCGATCACCGAGCGGGCGAGGAGCCGCTCCAGGTCGGCGACGGCCCGCAGCAGCGGCAGACTGAACGAGAGTCCCTTGTACAGGACCGCCATCCGGTCCGGGAGCAGCCGCAGCACCTCGCGCATCGGACTCTCCGGTTCCGGGGGGCCCGGGTGGTCCTTCTTGCCGGGACGCCGTCGGAGAACCGTCGGCACCACGCGTACGCAGAGGACGACGGCTTGCGGCACGGCGACGAGCGGCAGCCACGACGCGACGCGCAGCAGCAGCGAGAGGACGAGCAGCGGGGCCAGCAGCAGCCCCACCAGGCTGCCGATGGAGAGGTAGATGAGGCCGGCCGCAACTCTGTACGGGGTCGAGGAATTCACCGGATCAGGAGCCCACCGCATCTCATTCGGGTTTGTCGTGGAGCCTGTCGGTTCCCCGCAGATAGTTCAGAACGGCCAGCACCCGCCTGTGATTCTCGCCCGAGTTCGCTATTTTCAGCTTGCCCAGGATCGAAGTGACGTGTTTCTCCACCGCGCGCTCGGATATCCCGAGACGGTTGACGATTCCGCTGTTCGTCAGCCCGGTCGCCATCAGTTCCAGCACCTGTCGTTCCCGCGGGGACAGTAGTTCCGTCGCGTGCTTCTCGCGCGGACTTCCCACGAACTGCTTGAAGATGTCCGAGTCCAGCACCGTCTCCCCCTGCCGGACCCGGTGCAGCGCCGAGAGGAACTCCGCGAAGTCGCCCACCCGTTGCTTGAGCAGGTAACCCGTCCCGGCCGGTGCCCCGTGGACCAACTCCTCCGCGTACGTGGGTTCCACGTACTGGGAGAGCAGCAGGACGGCGGTGCCGGTTCCCAGCCGCTGGATCTCCAGCGCGGCCCGAATACCTTCGTCGGTATGGGTCGGCGGCATCCGGACATCCATGATGACCACGTGCGGCCGGTCCTTGCGCACCACTTCCAGAATGCCCGTCGCATCGCCCAGCGAAGCCACGACCTCAATGCCCTCGTCCGCCAGCAGTCTCGCCATTCCCGCCCGCAGAAGCGCGGAATCCTCGGCGATCGCGACGCGCATGGAGACTCCTGCTCTTCGGGTTCGTGCCCATCAACCGATGGGTGAGTGATGCCGATTGGTACAAAAAAATGGTGTGGGCTGTCAGCATAGGGGCGGCGCGGAGCACACCGCTACGTTCACGGCGGCGACCGGCACGGAGCGGACGGAGGCGGGGAGCCCCCCTGCCGGGGGCGGAGCGGCGCGGCCCGAGAGTAGCCCAGACACGCCCTAGATGCCCGTGGTACCGGGCGGAGGTGCGTCGGGGGCGTCGCACCTCCGCCGGGGAGACCCGTGACCGGACTCGGACCCCCGGGGCCGGGTCAGACCTTCTGCGGGACCCGGTGAGCCCGGTGCGGTGTCGTGGTGGCGGTGCTGACCTGCCGCAGGAGGCGACCGGTCGCGGCGAGGCTCACCACCACCCCCACCAGGACACACGCCGCGAAGAGCGTTCCGAGCATGCCCCACGGCACGCTCAGCGGAGGCTCGCCGCCGAACACGCTCAGCGACCCCCGGTAGGCGTGGGCGCCCCACGCGACCACCGCGGCCGCGATCAGCGCCCCCAGCACCGTGGTGGCCAGGGTCTCCCACAGCGCCATCCGCCGGACCTGGCCCGCACTGACACCGATCATCCGCATACCGGCGATCTCCCGGCCGCGCCTGCTGTACGACATGACCAGGGTGCTCGCCACCGCGATCAGCGCGTACAGCGAGGCGGGCACCGTCAGCACGGCCAGCACCAGGCTGTTCAGCCGGTCCTGGTCGGTCCCGGTGCGCCCGAACCACGTGTCGGCCGACAGCACCCGCACCCGGTCGGCGCCGAGCCGCTCGGTGAGCTCCGCCGCGGCGGCCCCGGCAGAGGCCGCGCCCCGCCCGTCGAGCAGCACCGCCGCACGCTCCGGGCGCGGGGCGGGGGAGGCGCCCCGGGTGTCCGGCGGCAGCACCACCGGAGGCACGGCGGAACCGCCGTCCAGCACCGCCGCGACCTTCGCCCGGACCGGCTCGCCGCCGAACAGGCTGTAGGTGATGGTGGAGCCCGCGTGGTTCCCGTACCACTCGGAGAACTCCTTCGAGATGGCCACCGTGCCCGGCTCCAGCGGCCCGAGGGAGCCGCCCACCACGGTGATCCGGTGCGTACGCGAGAGCGCCACCGGGTCCGCCAGCGCCGCCTGCTCCTTCCACACCGAGTACGGTCCGGCCACCGCGATCTCCAGCGGCGCGGGGGCCGACACGGCGGCCACCCGCGGGTCCTCCCGCAGCCGGTCGACCGTGTCCCGGTCCAGCGTGGCGCCGTCCCGGGCGGGCTCGACCACGAGCTGGGCGGTGGTCCGCGCCCGGTCGTCCGCCGAGGTCGCCGCGCCCGTGGTGGAGAACACCGTGGTGAAGATCCCGACGATCGCGAGGATCGCCAGCACCGGCCCCACCAGCGACGCGGTCCGCCGCCGGGACGTACGCACCGACTCCGCCGCCAGCCGTCCCGCCACCGGGTCCGCCCAGCGCAGCGGCACCGCCATCAGGAGCAGCAGCGGCGGCAGGTACCACGGCCCGAGCAGGGTGGCCCCGATGGCCAGCGCCATCGTGCCGAACAGCGCCAGCGGCGTCGCCGCCTCGGCGCCCGAGCCCGGTGCGAGCGCCACCATCACCGCACCGGCGAGCAGCGCCGGCACACCGGTCACGGCGCGCCCCACCGTCATCGTGCGGGAGTCGAGGTCGGCCTCGCGCAGCGCCTCGCTCGGCCGTGCCCGCGCGGCCCGCTTCGAGGCGGCCACCATGCCGAGCACGGCGATGACCAGTCCGCTGCCCGCGGCGAACACCAGGGGCCACAGCAGCGGGCCCGGCCGCAGGTCGACCGGCGACAGACCGGTCCCGTTCAGCGCCTCGACGGCGACCGGCGCCGTCACCGCGGCGACCGCGCAGCCGAGCGCCGCGGCCGGCACCGCCACCGCCAGGGACTCACCGAGCACCATCCGGCGGACCTGGCCGCCGCCCGCCCCCACCAGACGCAGCAACCCCATGTCGCGGCGGCGCAGCGCGATGCCGAAGGCACAGGTCCCGGCGATGACGAAGACCGTCACGAACGCCGACACCACCCCGGCCATCGCCAGCACGCTCTGCACCCCGCCCATGTCCAGATCACCGCTGGAGAGGGTGTGGGCCGTGCCGGCGCCGTCCTTCAAGGTCGCCGTGGGGTTCGAGCCGTCCGGCGTCCCGTCCACCGCCCAGGTCGCCGCCAGCGCCGCCGCCGAGACGCCGATCAGCGCGACGCCGAGAGCGAGCGCGACGAACGTCCCGGCGAACAGGGCCCAGTAGTGCCGTACCGACTGCAACGAGATGCGCCACATCACTGCTCCCAGAGGCTGAGCTGCTGAGCGACCGCTTCGGCCGTCGGGTGGTCGAGCTTGCCGACGATGTGACCGTCGGAGAGGAAGATGACACGGTCCGCGCAGGCGGCGGCCGCCGGATCGTGGGTGACCATCACCACCGTGCGCGCGGCCCGGTCGACCGTGTCGCGCAGCAGCTCCATGATCTGCCGCCCGCTGCGGCGGTCCAGGGAGCCGGTGGGCTCGTCGGCGAACACGAGTTCCGGTTCGGCCACCAGCGTCCGCGCGATGGCCACCCGCTGCTGCTGGCCGCCGGAGAGCTGTGCCGGGCGCCGGCCCGCCTTGTCCCCAAGACCCACCTGCTGCAACGCCTCCATGATCCGGTCCCGTCGCACCCGCCCGCGCTGCAGCCGCAGCGGCAGCGCCACGTTCTCGTACACGGTCAGCATCGGCAGCAGGTTGAACTGCTGGAAGACGAAGCCGATGCGGCTGCGGCGCACCACGGTCAGCTCGCGTTCCCCGCAGGCCGCCAGGTCGGTCTCACCCAACAGGACCCTGCCGGTGTCGGGCTTGTCGAGCCCCGCCGCGCAGTTCAGCAGCGTGGTCTTGCCGGAACCGGAAGGACCCATCACCGCGGTCAGCGCCCGTTGGGGGAAGCCCACGCTGACCTCGCGCAGCACGGGTACGGGACCCGCGGCGCTCGGATAGCTCTTGGAGACGGCCGAGAGCTGGATGGCGGGGAGCTGAATGTCCGTGAGCAGTGGCATGCTCCCAGTCCAGCAGAGACACGGGCCCGGGGCAGTGGGGCTGCGAGGAGTGTCGGGGGGAGGGTTTTCCCTACTGCCGGGCCGCCGCCGGGCGGATAGAGTTCCAGGTGAACCCCACTCGATCGCCGTCCCGGTGCATCCGCCGGCCCCAGATCCTCCGGAGGAACACGGACCGATGAGTGTCGCCGTCTGGGAGGCCGTGCGACGGCGCCCGATGCGCTTCCTGGTCTCCGCCTGGCCCTGGCGCTGCTGGGCCTTCCTGCTGAGCGGCCTGGTCGTGGGAGCGGTGGTGCTGTTCCTGTGCGCCGCGCTGTTCCTGGCCGGCGTGGGCCTGTCGGTGGTGGGTGTCGGACTGCTGCTCCTGCTGGCCCTGGCGGTCCTCGGAGTCCCCGTCGCGGCCCTGGAACGGCGCCGGCTGCGGCTCGTGGAACCGGAACCGCCGCTCGACCCGCACGGCTCCCTGCCCGGGACGAGCGCGCTGCCGTGGCTGCGTACCCGGCTGCGGGAGCGGGCGACCTGGCGGGAGCTGGCGTACGCGCTGCTGCTCGGGTTCGTCTTCACGGCGACGGGCATCGGTTTCGCCGCGCTGCTCGGGCTCTCGCTGGTTCTCATGGTGACCCCGGTGATCGTCTGGGCCATCGCCCCCGACACGGTGATGCTGGTGCCCGGGCAGCCGATCTCCGACCCCGTCGCCGCTCTGCCCGGCAGCGCCGCCGGGCTGTTCGGCCTGGTGGTCTCGGCGTACGCGGGCGGCCTGCTGGCCGGTCTCCAGGTACGCGTCGCCCAGGTCCTGCTCTCCGCCCGCGACGAGGACTTCCAAAGCCGGGTCATCGAACTCACCCGCTCCCGGGCCCGGTTGGTCGACGCCTTCGAGGCCGAGCGCCGCCGGATCGAGCGGGACCTGCACGACGGCGCCCAGCAGCAGCTCGTGGCGCTCACCATGACGCTGGGGCTGGCCGAACTGGAGCTGCGCGGCGGGGAATCGGGCGCCAAGGAGCTCGTCACCCGGGCGAGGGGCGAGGCCCGCCAGGCCCTGGACCAGCTGCGTTCGCTGGTACGCGGTATCCATCCGCAGGTGCTCACCGACCACGGGCTGCCCGCCGCGGTCGCCGAACTCGCCCTGCGCAATCCGATTCCCGTCGTCGTCGACCTGGATCTGCCGCACCGGCTGCCGTCCGCCATGGAGACCATGGCGTACTTCACGATCACCGAGGCACTCACCAACGCCTCCAAGCACAGTGGCGCGGACCAGGTGTCCATCGTGGGCCGGGTCCGGGACGACACCCTCGTCCTGCTCGTCACCGACGACGGCCACGGCGGCGCCGACCCCGAGGCCGGTGCCGGTCTGCAAGGATTGGCGGACCGGGTGGCCATTCTGAAAGGCAGGCTCATCGTGACCAGTCCCGTCGGCGGACCCACGCAGCTCCGGGTGGAGGTGCCGGTTCCGTGCTCCGCGTAGTGCTGGCAGAGGACGCCGTCCTGCTCCGCGCCGGACTGGTCGAACTGCTCTCCCGGGTCGGGCACCAGGTGACCGCCGCCGTCGGGGACGCGGAGGAACTGGCCCGCGCGGTGCGGGCGGACCGGCCGGACGTGGTCATCACCGACGTACGGATGCCGCCCGGCTTCCGCGACGAGGGGCTGCGCGCGGCCCTGGAACTGCGCCGCGAGGATCCGTCCCTGCCGGTGCTGGTGCTGTCGCAGTACGTCGCCACCGCCTACGCCACCCAGCTGCTGGGCGGTTCGTCGACGGCGGGCGGCCTCGGCTACCTCCTGAAGGACCGGGTGGGGGACGTCACCGAGTTCCTCGACGCGCTCGACCGGGTCGCCGCCGGGCAGACCGTGATCGACCCGGAGGTGGTGCGGGTACTGCTCCAGCAAGGGGCCGCCGACAAGCCGCTCCAGCGGCTGACCCCCCGCGAGCGGGAGGTGCTCGCCGTCATGGCGGAGGGCCTCAACAACCAGGCCATCGCCCACCGGCTCACCATCACCGAGGCGTCGGTGGTCAAGCACGCCAGCAGCATCTTCATGAAGCTGGAGCTCGACCCGGCCGAGGGCAACCGCCGGGTCCTCGCCGTGCTCGCCCATCTGCGCCGCGAGGACCCCGCCGCCTGAGTGCCGGCACCGCGCTGCCGGGCCGGAGTTCCACCGGGGGCGCGGCCGTCCGGGCCACTCGCCGTCCGCCGAGCACTCACCGGTCACCGCCGGCCGGGACCGGACGGGCCGCGGGGCCGGCCGCCGCGACGAGGCTCCTGGCGGGTGCCGGCCGCCGCGCCGGGTCGGCCAGCCGGGCCCACACGCCGAGGAAGACCGGCAGCGCCAGGTAGCCGAACCGCCCCGCCGGAGCCAGCAGGAAGGCCGTACAGAGCCCCACCGCCAGCCGGTCGGCGGCCGGGACCAGACCGGCCGGCGGCCGGACCCACAGCGAGACGGCGACGGCCAGCCCGCCTGCCGCCAACAGGGCCGTCGCCGCATACCAGCCGTACGGGCCGAGGTCCGCGAGGAGCCGTCCGGGCAGCGGGCTCGCCGCCGGGGTCTCCCACTCGCCCCGCCCGGCGGGGAAGGCGAAGACCTGCTGGACCAGCGGGCCCGGCGACAACAGGGCGCTCGGCAGGATCGCCAGCACCGTCCCGGTCACCGTCACCACCGTGGCGCGTACGGCGGCACCCGGTCCCGAGCGGGTGGCCAGGAGCGCCGTGACGACGGCGAGCGCGGGCCACGCCGTCCACTTCAAGGAGCACGCCAGCGCGAGCGCGATCCCGGCGGCCACCGGACGGTGCCGGGCGGCCGACGCCAGTGCCAGGCAGAGCAGTCCGGTGAGCGGCAGATCGACACCGCTGACCGTGAGCGGCAGCGCCACCACCGGCGAGACGATCAACGCGGCACCGACGACCTGGCCGACACCCCTGCCACCAAGGACACGGCCCGCCGCCCACAGGCACCCGAGAAACACCGCCGCGAACCAGAGCCGCGCGTCCCCGAGGAACCGCAACGCCTCCCAGCCGTCACCCGGCAACGCCTTCGGCAGCCCGAACAGCGCCATGCCCGGCAGATAGGGAGTGACCTCCGCCACGGACTGCGGATCGGCCAGATAAGGAGTGCCCTGACGCAACGTCAGCAACCCGGCCCGCTCGACCACATCGACCTCGATCTGCGCCCCACCGGTCAGCACGAGCACCGCGAGCGGCACGAGAACGGCCCCCACCCCGGCGATCCACACCGAGACGACCTGGCCGTGCGAGCGCGAGCAGAGCACCACAACGGCCGCACACAGATACCCGACGCAGGCGCTCGCCCCCCAGAAACGGTGCGGCCCGAGCGTCGAAACCAACGGAAACGCGGCGGCCCACACCGCGGCCACGAGCCATCCGCAGCACCACAACTTCCGCGCGTTCAAGGTCTGTTGTACCCGGCGAGTCAGCACCGGACCATTGCAGCCAACTCCTTGGCCCGGGTCATGACAGCCAGGTCGAGACTTGGCGGTGGGGTTTTCCCCACCCCGCCCCGGCGGGTCCGGCGGCCGCTGTCCCCTCGACGCAGGAGAGTCGGCCGTGACCCTCGCCACGTGGCCGGGGCACTCGTCGCCTACCATCGCCCTTGACCACTACGCCCACTTCATGCCGGAGGCCGGGAAGAGGGGGCGCCGGGCGATCGACCGTGCGCCGGGGGAGCGGGGGGCGGAAAGCCCCGGCGCGGACTCCCCGGATCCTCCCCAGGACCGACCCCGCGTCCACGAGTTGGGCCGAAGCGAGCAGACAGCGAGGTGAGAGACCCTGTGTTCACCACCCGGCCCACCCTCCAGGGAACCTTCGGCATGGTGTCGTCCACCCACTGGCTCGCCTCGCAGTCCGCGATGGCGGTCCTGGAGGACGGCGGCAACGCCTACGACGCGGCCGTCGCCGCCGGATTCGTCCTGCACGTCGTCGAACCCCACCTCAACGGCCCGGCCGGCGAGGCACCGATGATCATCGCGCCGCGCGACGGCGAGGTGCGCGTGGTGTGCGGCCAGGGCCCCGCCCCGGCCGGTGCGACCATCGCCCACTACCGCTCCCTCGGCCTCGACCTGGTCCCCGGCACCGGACCGCTCGCCTCCGCCGTACCGGGCTCCTTCGACGCCTGGATGCTGCTCCTGCGCGACCACGGCACCAAGGGCCTCGCCGAGGTGCTCCGGTACGCGATCGGCTACGCCGAGGACGGCCACGCCCCCGTCGAACGGGTCGGCCGGACCGTGGAGACCGTCCGCCGGCTCTTCGAGACCGAATGGCACTCCTCCGCCGAGGTGTACCTGCCCGGCGGCCGCCCGCCCCGGCCCGGTGAGCTGTTCCGCAACCCCCGGCTCGCCGCGACCTGGCGCCGCCTGATCGCCGAGGCGGAGGAGAACGGCGGCACGGGGCGGACCGCGCAGATCGAGGCCGCCCGCCGGATCTGGCGCGAGGGATTCGTCGCCGAGGCCCTCGTCCGCCAGGCCGCCCGCGCCACCATGGACACCACCGGCTCCCGCCACACCGGCACCCTCACCGCCGCCGACCTCGCCGACTGGTCCGCCTCCTACGAGGCGCCCGCCACCTACGACTGGAACGGCTGGACGCTCGCCAAGGCACCCGGCTGGAGCCAGGGCCCCGCCTTCCTCCAGCAGCTCGCCCTGCTCCCCGCCGAACTGCCCCGCTACGGCAGCGCCGACTACGTCCACCTCCTCATCGAGGGCTGCAAGCTCGCGATGGCCGACCGGGAGGCCTGGTACGGCGACGCCGCCGACGTCCCGCTCGACGCGCTGCTCTCCGAGCCGTACAACGCCGAACGCCGCGCCCTGATCACCGGCACGGCCTCGCACGCGCTGCGCCCCGGCCGCCCGGACGGCCGCGAACCGGTGCTCGGCGCGCACGTGAGGGCCCTGGTGTCGGGCGCCGCCGGGCCCGCCCCCGACACCGCCCCGGCCCCCGGGGTCGGCGAGCCGACCGTGGCGGAGGACGGGACGACCCGGGGAGACACCTGCCACCTCGACGTGGTGGACCGCTGGGGCAACATGATCTCCGCCACCCCCAGCGGCGGCTGGCTCCAGTCCAACCCCGTCGTGCCGGAGCTCGGCTTCCCGCTCGGCACCCGGCTCCAGATGACCTGGCTCGAAGAGGGGCTGCCCAACTCCCTCACCCCCGGCCGCCGCCCCCGCACCACCCTCTCCCCGTCGCTCGCGCTGCGCGACGGGGTCCCCGTGCTGGCGTTCGGCACGCCCGGCGGTGACCAGCAGGACCAGTGGCAGGTGCACTTCTTCCTGGCGGTGGCCCTGCGCGCCCGGGTCCGCGGCGGGCTCGACCTCCAGGGCGCCGTCGACGCCCCGAACTGGCACACCGACAGCTTCCCGGCCTCCTTCTTCCCGCGCGGGATGCGCCCCGGCAGCGTCACCGTCGAGGGGAACACCGACCCGGAGATCGTCGCGGAGCTGCGCCGCCGGGGCCATGACGTCACCGTCGGCGAACCCTGGTCCGAGGGCAGGCTGTGCGCCGTGGCCCGGGACCCGGAGACCGGGGTGCTGTCCGCCGCGGCCAACCCGCGCGGCATGCAGGGTTACGCCGTCGGTCGCTGAGCGGCCATGCTCCCGCCACGACCGGGTCGTCGGCGCTCCGGTGGGACGTGATTGGCTGGGGGCATGTACGACGCACTCCTCACCGACGGTTCGACCGAGGTCCAGGCGGCGGTCCGCGCAGCGGCCGCCGCCGAGATCATGCCCCGCTTCCGGCAGCTCGCCGAGGACGAGATCATCGAGAAGAACGGCCCGTACGATCTCGTCACCACCGCCGACCGCCTCGCCGAGGAACACCTCACCGCCTCCCTGACCCGGCTGCTGCCCGGCTCGGTCGTCGTCGGTGAGGAGGCGGTGCACGCCGACCCGAAGGTCTACGACGCCCTCGGCGGCGACGCGCCCGTGTGGATCGTCGACCCGATCGACGGCACCCGCCAGTTCGTCCACGGCGAGCCGGGCTTCTGCACCCTGGTCGCCCTCGCCCACCGCGGCGAACTCCTCGCCTCGTGGACGTACGCCGCGGCCCAGGACCTGATGGCCGTCGCCGTACGCGGCGGCGGCGCCACCCTCGACGGCGAGGCGATACGCTCCGGCTCACCCGTCTCCGGCGAGCCGCTGCACGTGGCGTCGTCGCACCCGGACTACACCACCGACGAGCAGAAGCGCGCCCTGCTGGGGCTGCGCACCGACGGGATCGCCGCCCGGCCCTGCGGCTCGGCCGGCCTCGAATACCTCGACATCGCCCGGGGCGCGCTGGACGCGGTCGCCTTCACCTGGGAGTACGCCTGGGACCACGCGGCGGGGCTGCTGCTGGTCGCCGAGGCGGGCGGCACGCACACCACGCTCTCCGGCGCGCCGTTCCGTATCGCCGGCGGCAACACCCTGCCGTTCACGGCGGCCCGTGACGAGGCGACCGCCGCCCGCGTCCTGGCGGCCCTGCGCACCGGGGCCTGACCGGGGCGCCTCACCCGCCGCAGGCCGCGCGCACCTCCCCGACCAGCTCCGCCGCCAGCTCCACCGCCGCCGGATCCAGCCCCCGCAGCGCCGCGCCGACCCGCTCCGCGTAGCGCGCCGGGGCGTCCGGCAGGGCGGCCGCGGCGGCCGTGGCCCCCTTCTCGTTCAGGCACCAGACCCGGTGGTGGGCGTGGAGGGACTGTGCGAGGACCCCGAACGCCCGGGACAGGCACAGGGAGACGTGCAGCGCGTCCCCGCCGGGGGCCGACTTGCGGGCGGCGGCCACCGAGAAGTCCGCCTCCCAGGCCGCCGCGACGAGCGCCGCGCGCAACGGCTCCGGATAGCGCAGGGTCTCCTCCCTGAGCGGCGCCAGCTCCCCGCGCGGATCGGCCAGTACCCGCCCCAGCGCCACCTCGCCCGGATACGCGGGGGACCAGAAGCCGAGCGGATGGCCGGGCTGTACGCCCACCTCGTACCGGCCCTCGCGGCAGTCCGCCCAGACCGCCTCCACCCGGTCCAGGTCGCGCAGGATCCAGTCGACCTGGACGCCGTCCACCCGCAGCCAGGCCCCGCCGTCCACCCAGGGGCCCCAGCCGCCCGGCCCGGCGACCTCGACGGGGGAGCCCTGGAACCCGGAGGCCAGCGCGGCGAGCGCGGCCGTGTCGGGGGCGCCCCGGTAGTACACCCCGAGGTCCCAGTCGGAGTCGGGGCGGTGGGCGCCGCGGGCCCGGCTGCCGCCGAGGGCGACGGCCCGGACGCCGGGCACGGCGGCGAGCCCGGACGCCATCGCGGCGATACGGGCGGGCAGGACGGGGGCGGGGGCCGGAGCGGACACGGCGCGGGAATCCGAGGTGTTCATCGGGCGGTGACCCTACCCGCGGCGGGACTGTCGGTGGCGCCGAATATCCTGGCTCTCCTGGCCGTCGGCTGACGAAGGAGTCCGAAGGTGACGTCGATGCTCGATGCCGTCGTCGTGGGGGCGGGGCCCAACGGACTGACCGCCGCGGCCGAACTGGCCCGCAGAGGCTTCTCCGTGGAGGTCTTCGAGGCGGAGGAGACCGTCGGGGGCGGGGCCCGCACCGAGGAACTCACCCTCCCCGGCTTCCGCCACGACCCCTGTTCCGCCGTCCATCCGCTGGCCATCGGTTCGCCCGCGTTCGACACGATGCCGCTCGCCCGGCACGGCCTGGAGTGGATCCAGCCCGAGCTGGCGCTCGCCCACCCCTTCCCGGACGGCACGGCCGCCGTGCTCACCGGCTCGGTGGGCGAGAGCGCCATGTCCCTGGGGCCCCGCGACGCGGGCGCCTACCGCAGACTCGTCGCCCCCTACCTCGGCCACTGGGAGACCCTCGCCCAGGACTTCCTGCGCACCCCCTGGGACGGGCTGCCCCGCGACCCCTACCGCTGGGTGCGGTTCGGGCTCGACGCCATCCAGCCCGCCTCGCTCCTCTCCCGCCGCTTCCGCGACGCGAAGGCGCGCGGCCTGTTCGCCGGGCTCGCCGCCCACGCCATCGCCCCCACCAGCGGCCCGGCCACCGCGGGGATCGCCCTCCTCTTCGCGCTGGCGGCGCACGAGCGGGGCTGGCCCGTGCCGCGCGGCGGCTCGCAGGCGATCTCCGACGCCCTGGCCGGCTACGTACGCGAACAGGGCGGCACGATCCGCACCGGCACCGAGGTCCGGCGGCTCGACGAGCTGCCGCCCGCCCGCGCCTACGTCTTCGACACCTCGCCGACCGCCCTGGCCCGCATCGCCGGTCTCGGCCGCGCCTACCAGGGCTTCCGGTACGGCGCCTCCTGCTTCAAGATCGACTACGCGCTGTCCGGCCCCGTCCCCTGGACCGCCGAGGAGGCCCGCCGGGCCGGCACGGTCCACATCGGCCCCACGGCCGGTGAGATCGACGCCGCGCTGACCGCCGCGGTGCGGGGGCAGGACCCGAGCGTGCCGTTCCTGATCACCGCCCAGCCCAGCCTCGTCGACCCGTCCCGCGCCCCCGAGGGCAAACACGTCTTCTGGGCCTACGGACACGTCCCCTCGGGCTGGGAGGGCGACGCCACCGACGTCATCGAACGCCAACTGGAGCGCTTCGCCCCCGGCTTCCGCGACCTGGTGCTCGCCCGCGCCGTCGCCGGCCCGCCCCAGCTCGCCGCGCGCAACGCCAACTACGTCGGCGGCGACATCGCGTGCGGCGCGTTCGCCGGACTCCAGACCGTGATCCGCCCCAAGCTCGCCCGGGTCCCGTACGCGACGGCCCACCCAGCGGTTTTCCTGTGCTCCTCGGCGACCCCTCCCGGCCCCGGAGTGCACGGCATGTGCGGCCACCACGCGGCGAAGGCGGTCTGGCGCCGTCTGCGGGCGACGTGAGCCCGGGGCACGGCATGATGTCCGTCATGCGCACTTCCCACGGCGTCACCGTCAGGCTGGTCCGCGGCGACCTCACCCGGCAGTCCGCCGACGTCATCGTCAACGCGGCCAACTCCTCCCTCCTCGGCGGGGGCGGGGTCGACGGCGCGATCCACCGGCGCGGCGGCCCGGAGATCCTCGCCGCCTGCCGGGAGCTGCGCGCCTCGCACTACGGAAAGGGCCTGCGCACCGGCCAGGCGGTCGCCACCACGGCCGGCGCGCTCGACGCGCGCTGGGTGGTCCACACCGTGGGGCCGGTCTGGAGCAGCGTCGAGGACCGCTCCGCCCTGCTCGCCTCCTGCTACCGCGAGTCCCTGCGGGTGGCGGCGGAGCTGGGGGCGCGCACCGTCGCCTTCCCCGCCATCTCGACCGGCATCTACGGCTGGCCCCTGGACGACGGGGCGCGGATCGCCGTGCGCACGGTGATCGAGGAGGCCGTGCCGCCCGTCGAGGAGGTGCGGTTCGTCCTCTTCGACGACCACGCGTACGTGGAGTTCGAGTCGGCCCTGGCGGCGCAGCGCTGAACGCCCACCGGACCCGGGCCCCACGCGTACGTCCGGCACGCCTACGGCCCACCGGGCATCGGAGAAGTCCTGGCAGCCGGAGGTTGATGTCGGATTCTCGCCAGCCTCCGGGGCCCCGGACGACGGATGCTTGACCCATGTACACCGACACCGAGCGCTGTGTGCGGGCCGTCCGGTCCAAGGACGCCCGCTTCGACGGCTGGTTCTTCACGGCGGTCCTGACCACCCGGATCTACTGCCGTCCCAGCTGTCCGGTCGTGCCGCCCAAGGCCGAGAACATGACCTTCTACCCCAGCGCGGCCGCCTGCCAGCAGGCCGGCTTCCGGGCCTGCAAGCGGTGCCGCCCCGACACCAGCCCCGGCTCCCCCCAGTGGGACGCCCGGGCCGATCTGGTCGCCCGCGCGATGCGGCTGATCCAGGACGGCGTCGTCGACCGGGAAGGCGTCGCCGGACTCGCGAACCGGCTCGGCTACTCCGCCCGCCAGATCGAGCGCCAGCTCCACGCCGAACTGGGCGCCGGACCGCTCGCCCTGGCCCGCGCCCAGCGCGCCCAGACCGCCCGGGTGCTCATCGAGACGACCGGGCTGCCCATGGCGGACGTCGCGTTCGCCGCCGGCTTCTCCTCGGTCCGCACCTTCAACGAGACCGTCCGCGAGGTCTTCGCCCTCACCCCGGGCGAGCTGCGCGACCGCGCCGCCCGGGAGACGAGGCCGCCGGCCACCCCGGGCGCGATCACGCTGCGCCTGCCGTACCGGGCCCCGCTCAACCCGAGCAACCTCTTCGGCCACCTCGCCGCCACCGCCGTCCCCGGCGTCGAGGAGTGGCGCGACGGCGCCTACCGCCGCACCCTCGCGCTGCGCCACGGGCACGGCACCGTCGCCCTCGCCCCGCGCCCCGGCCACATCGTCTGCCGGCTCCACCTCACCGACCCGCGCGACCTCACCCTCGCGATCAGCCGCTGCCGCCGGCTGCTCGACCTGGACGCCGACCCGGTCGCCGTCGACGAGCAGCTCCGCGCCGACCCGCTCCTCGCCCCGCTGGTCGAGGCGGCGCCGGGGCGCCGGGTGCCGCGTACCGTCGACGGCGCCGAGTTCGCCGTACGCGCCGTCCTCGGCCAGCAGGTCTCGACCGCCGCCGCCCGCACCCACGCGGCACGCCTGGTCACCGCGCACGGCCACCCCGTCGACGACCCGGAGGGCGGTGGCCTCACCCACCTCTTCCCCGGCCCCGAACAGCTCGCCGGACTCGACCCCGAACAGCTCGCCCTGCCGCGCAGCCGCCGCACCACGCTCACCACCCTGGTGACCGCGCTCGCCGACGGATCGCTGCGGCTCGACACCGGAACCGACCGCGAACGGGCCCGCGCCCAGCTGGCCGCCCTGCCCGGCTTCGGCCCCTGGACCGTCGACGTGATCGCCATGCGGGCCCTCGGCGACCCGGACGCCTTCCTCCCCACCGACCTCGGCATCCGGCGCGCGGCCGCGCACCTCGGTCTCCCGGCCACCCCCGCGGCGCTCACCGCCCGTGCCGCCGCCTGGCGCCCGTGGCGGGCGTACGCGGTGCAGTACCTGTGGACCGTCGACGACCACCCCATCAACCACCTGCCCACCTGACCACGACCGGGAAGCCCAGCCATGACCACGACATCCCCGGACCCGGCGACCCGACGGCACACCGTCGTCGACAGCCCGTACGGCCCGCTCACCCTCGTCGCCGCCGACGGCGTCCTCTGCGGCCTCTACATGACCGGGCAGCGCCACCGCCCGGCCGAGGAGACCTTCGGCGCGCCCGACCCGCGCCCCTTCACCGAGCCGGTCCGCCAGCTCGACGCCTACTTCGCCGGGGAACTGCGCGACTTCGACCTGCCGCTGCGACTGGACGGCACCCCCTTCCAGCGCGAGGTCTGGGCGCTGCTCCAGCACATCCCGTACGGCGAGACCCGCTCGTACGGCGAACTGGCCGAGGAGCTCGGCAAGCCGGGCGCCTCCCGCGCCGTGGGGCTGGCCAACGGCAAGAACCCGGTGGGCATCATCGTCCCCTGCCACCGGGTCGTCGGCGCCTCCGGAAGCCTCACCGGCTACGGCGGCGGGCTCGACCGCAAGCAGCGGCTGCTGTCCTTCGAGAGCGGCACGGCCGACGACACCCCGGCCCTGTTCTGAACCGCGGACGGGCCCGGACCACCCCCCTCGGCAGGGGTGGTCCGGGCCCGTCCGTTCGGCGTCAGCCGACGAAGATCTCCACCAGGGTCCAGATCGCCAGCCCCAGCATGCAGAGCCCGCCGATCCGCTGGACCGTCTTCAGCGGCACTCGCTTGGCGATGAAGCGCCCGGCGAGCAGCGCCAGCGCCGACACCGACATCAGGGCGGCGGCCGACCCGATCGCGGTGGACCAGGTGCCGTTGCTCGCGGCCAGGTTGGCCGTGGTGATCTGGGTGAGGTCGCCCCACTCGCTGATGAAGACGGCCATGAACGCGGTCGAGTACACCGGCCAGAAACCGGTCACCGTCTTCGCGCCGCCGTCCTCCTCGTCGTCGTCACCACCGCCGGAACGCAGCAGCATGAACGCCCCGAACCCGAAGAGGGCGGCGGAGACGAGCTTGACGGTCCAGTCCGGCAGCAGCCCGATCAGGCTGCCCGCCCCCACCGCGATGGCGACATGGACGATGAACGCGGACGACGTGCCGAACCAGACGTACAGCGGCCGCATGCGGGTGCCCATCGCGAGCGACGCGAACATCGTCTTGTCGGGGAGTTCCGCGAGGAAGATGAGCCCGAAGGCGGTGACGATCGCCAGGGGGTCGAGATGCATTCCGGGTGGCTTTCTTCTAGGAGCCGGGCCCCGGGCCTTCGCGAAGCGCCACGGTGGGCATCCGGAGGACCACTCGGCCCGGCATGACGTCGGCGCCCACGGATGCGGGCGTGTCATACCTGACCGAAGGTCTCGCCCGCCCGCGACCATCCACGGGCCCGGCCACCGGGAACCCGGGGGCTCCAGTGTGTCGACGACCGGTTTGCGGGGCTACTCCCCTTCGCAGCCGCCCACTCTACCCCAGCCCACCCGGTTGTGGGCGATCGGATGTTCGAAAGGAAGGCGGGTAGAGTCCCCGGGTGATCGCCCGCGCCCGCACCGGAGGCCGCCCCGCATGAGCCGCCGCACCCGAGGAACGGTCCCCGACCAGGGGGCTTCCCGGCCCACCGTCAGCGTCTGCCGGGGCTGCTGCTGCGGAACGCCCAAGGTCCCCGGCCTGGACCACGCCGGGCAGCTCGCGGGGCTGCGGCGATCGCTGGAGGGGGCGGCCCGGGTGCGCGCCGTGGAGTGCCTGGACGCCTGCGAGCAGGCCAACGTGATCGTCGTGCAGCCGTCGGCCGAGGGCCGTCGCGCGGGCGGCCGCCCGGTCTGGCTCGGCCTGGTCAACGACCCGGACGCGGCCGACGACATCGTCGCCTGGGTCGCCGCCGGCGGCCCGGGAGTGGCCGAACCGCCGGAGATCCTCGACCTCTACACGTTCCGCCCCTCGCGCCGTGTGCAGCAGGAGCTCGACCGGGGCTGAGCGCCTCCCTCACGCCCCGGCCGCGCCGCCCGGAGGAGCCAGCCGCCGCAGCAGCGCGGGCAGCGCCGTACCGATCGGCTCCCGCACGACCTCCTCGGCGAGCGCGTCGTACGGCGTCGGCTCCGCGTTCACCACCACGAGCCGCGCCCCGTGCTCCACCGCGATCCCGGCCAGCGAGGCGGCGGGCTGCACCTGGAGCGTCGTCCCCACCGCGATGAACAGCTCGCAGCCCTTGGCGATCGCCATCGCGTCGCCCAGCACCACCGGATCGAGCCGCTCGCCGAACATGACCGTGGCGGACTTCAGGATGGAGCCGCAGGCCGTGCACGGCGGATCGGCCTCACCGGCCTCCACCCGGGCCAGCGCCTCCTCCATCGACGACCGGGCGTGGCAGCCGGTGCACACCACCTCGCGCGCCGTCCCGTGCAGCTCCAGGACCTTGCGGGCGGGCAGCCCGGCCAGCTGGTGCAGACCGTCGACGTTCTGCGTGATCACCCGGACCGGGGTGCCGGACCGCTCCAGCTCCACTACCGCGTGGTGCGCCGCGTTCGGCCGGGCGGCCCAGGTCGCGCTGGTCCGGCGCATCTGCCAGGAGCGGCGGCGGATCTCCGGGTCGGCCATGTAGAAGTCGTACGTGACGAGCTTCTCCGCCTCCGGGTCCTTGCGCCAGAGCCCCTGGGGGCCGCGGTAGTCGGGAATGCCGGAGTCCGTGGAGATCCCGGCGCCGCTGAGGATCGCGACAAGCGTCATGCCGCGAGCGTACGCAGCGCCGGGCGGGCTCCGCGAGACGGTTTCCCCCGGTGCGGGGGCGGACGTCAGGGGACGGGGGTGAACGGGGACGGGGTGAGCCCCGTCCAGGTGTTCAGCAGGGCGTGGGCGGTCTGCCGGGTCACCCCGCCGTCCTGGACCGTGCCGCTGCGCGCCACGTAGAACCGCCCGTCGTCGAGCGAGACCAGCCCGTACTGCCCGTACTGGCCCGGCGCCGGCCAGCCGTGCGTACCGGTCGCGGGGTCCTGCGCGCCCGCGCGCAGCAGCGACAGCAGCAGGCCGCGCTCCGGGCGCTGCTGCCCGCGCACCGGGCCGCGCACCGGCTTGCGGGACCCGTCCACGGCGAAGACCGAGTAGTTCGGGAAACCGGGCTTGGTGCCCTTGTAGACCGCCATCAGCCAGTTGCCGCTGTGCCCGTCGTACTCCAGGTTCTGCACGCCGTACGTGGTGTTCCCGGTGTACACGAAGAACTTGCCGCCGACCCGGGCGGGGCCGCTGGTGTGCGGGGCCGACTCGGTCAGCGGGCGCTCGTACTTCCTCCACCGGGAGACGTCGTACTGGAGCAGCACCTGGTGGTCGTTGTCGGTGCGGCCGGTGTTGGCGTACACGCCGTACGCCACGGTCAGCCGCGTCCCGGCGCGCTTGCCGCGCCGGTCGCCGAAGGCCGGGCCGAACGCGACACCGTCGATGCCGCTGCAGCCGTAGCGGTGGTCGGGGGTGGCGCCGGTGTCGCCGTCGAAGACGCCGTCGCCGTTCATGTCGGCGGTGAAGTCCTTCACGACCTCCTTGAGGTGGACGGTCGAGACGACCCCGGTGGACTGGGCGTCCATGTTCATCCGGGTGATGCGGTCGACGTCGAGGATCGCGATGTAGAAGGACTTCGCCTCCTTGTACTCCAGCGAGCCGTAGACCCGGCCGTCCTTCTCGTTGAAGTCCAGGTCGCCGAGGTGCCCGGTGAAGCCGGTGACCGAGCCGACCGGTCTGCCGGAGAGATCCGTCTTGACCAGCAGATTGGTCATCGAGAAGTACATGAAGCCCTTGCGGCGGTCGATGGCCATGCCCTGGAGATGGCCGGACTGCCAGGCACCGCCGTCGACCGACGACGGCAGGGTGGAGCGGGCGGCGGGCGCGGTGGCCGGTGCCGGTCCGGCCAGCGCCGTCGGCGCGGTGGCGACGACCGCCGCGCAGGCCAGTGCGGCGACGGCCGCGGCCGGCCGCCCACCAAGGAGTCCCGAGTGCGTACGCATGATCCCTCCGCTGTCCGTGGAGTTCCGGATGATGCCGGTCCGGCGTGCACGGCGGACCAAGAGCACATGAACGCACGATTCCGGCAGCCGTCGACCGGACTACCAGGTGACGCCCCGTCAGCACAACGGGGCACAACGGGAATTCGGCTCGTATCCGACTATGGGGTGATCCGGGTGCCGTACTCCTCCCCGGGCCGGACCTCCACCGGTCGCCCGTCTTCCAGCTCCACCGGCCCCCCGCCGTGACCGAGCACCTCCAGCGCCGCCCGTACCCGCGAGGCGAGCGGACCGAGCAGATAGCGGTCGGTCTCCGAGGGCTCCACCAGCCGCCAGGACAGCAGTTCCTCCTCCTGGAGCCGGATCGCCGCCAGCCGCGCCGCGTCCAGCACCCCGCCGTCGTAGACGTACGCGGCGATCGGCGGACGGTGCGGGCCGCGCGTCCAGTCCACGGCGAGCAGCCGCCCCGGCGGCAGGTCCAGCCCGATCTCCTCCGCCGTCTCGCGCCGCGCGGCCTGCCGGGGGGTCTCGCCCTCGTCGGACTCGATGGTCCCGCCGGGCAGCGCCCAGCCCTTCCGGTAGTTCGGCTCGACGAGCAGCACCCGCCCCCGCTCGTCCCGGAACAGCGTGGCCGCGGCGGCCAGCACCCGGGGGAGTCCGGCGATGTACGCGGCGTAGTCAGAAGTGGTCACGCGGGCAGCGTATCGGCCGGGCGCAACCGGGCGACCAGGGCTCTGGGCAGGGGGTATCCGCTGCGGATAGGGTCGGGGCGGCGCGACTGCCTGTTCGAGAGCAAGGGATGCAAGGTGGCGGACGGAGCAGTGATGGAGACCGCACGCGTGCTCGTCGCGGCGGACAAGTTCAAGGGCTCGCTCACGGCCGTGCAGGTCGCGGAGCGGGTGACGGCCGGGCTGCGGCGGGCCGTGCCCGGGGTGCGGGTGGAGACCCTGCCGGTGGCGGACGGCGGCGACGGCACGGTCGCGGCGGCGGTGGCCGCCGGGTTCGAGCGCCGCGAGGCGCGGGTGACCGGGCCGCTGGGGGAGCCGGTGACCGCGGCGTACGCGCTGCGCGGGACCACGGCGGTCGTGGAGATGGCCGAGGCCTCGGGCCTCCAGCACCTGCCCGCGGGGGTCTTCGCCCCGCTGACGGCCACCACGTACGGCTCCGGCGAACTCCTCGCCGCCGCGCTGGACGCCGGGGCCCGCACCCTCGTGTTCGGTGTCGGCGGCAGCGCGACCACGGACGGCGGCGCGGGCATGCTCACCGCACTCGGGGCCCGCTTCCTGGACGGTGACGGCGAGCCGGTCGGCCCCGGCGGCGGCGGGCTGGCCGCGCTGGCGAAGGCGGACCTGTCCGGCCTCGACCCCCGGCTGGCCGAGGTGGACCTGATCCTCGCCAGCGACGTCGACAACCCGCTGACCGGACCGAAGGGCGCCCCCGAGGTCTACGGCAGGCAGAAGGGCGCGAGCGAGGACGACATCGCGGTCCTGGACGCCGCGCTCGCCCACTACGCCTCCGTCCTCGGCCCGGAACAGGCGCGGCTGCCCGGCGCCGGAGCGGCCGGCGGCATCGGCTACGGGGCGCTGGTCGCCCTCGGCGCCCGCTTCCGCCCCGGCATCGAGGTGATGCTCGACGTCCTCGGCTTCGCCCCGGCGCTGGCCCGGGCCACCCTGGTGATCACCGGGGAGGGCTCGCTCGACGAGCAGACCCTGCACGGCAAGGCACCGGCCGGGGTGGCGGCCGCCGCCCGCGCGGCCGGGGTCACGACCGTGGCGGTCTGCGGCCGGCTCGCCCTGCCCCCGGAGGCCCTGGAAGCGGCGGGCATCCGGCGGGCGTACGCCCTCGCGGACCTGGAGCCGGACCCGGCCGTCTCCATGGCCCAGGCGGGCCCCCTGCTGGAACGCGCCGCCGAGGCGCTCGCACGCGACTTCCTGCTGCCCTGAGCAGGGGCCGCGCGGGGGCCGGGGGGACAGCCCCGGCCCCCGCGCGTCAGCCCTTGGACGGGGACGGATCCCGGTCCTCCCGCTCCTCGTCCGACCGCCCGCCGCCCAGCAGCTCGGCCAGGCAGTGGAGCTCCGAGGGCAGGTCCCGGCGCCAGGCCATCGTCACGAACGGCGCCAGAATGATCATGCCGCCGTCCAGATGGGGCCGGACCGAGACGGTGACCTTCGTCCCCTCCCCGCCCGGACTCAGCCGGAACTCCACCTCCGGGTAGTGGCGGCCCAGCGGCGTCCACATGCCCGTACCGCGGAAGGCCAGGTACTCGCCCGGGGTGCTCGCGACGCACCGCAGCCGGTGCATCCGCCGTCTGCCGGGGAACTTGCAGGTGTACTCGTCGCCCGGTTCGGCGGCGACCGGACCCTCGACCACCCGCTCTATGGTCGAGGACCATTCCGCCAGGTTCCGCGGATCCCGCAGGAACGAGAAGATCTCGTCGGCGGGGCGGGACACATGGACATGCGCAGAAACATGGGGCATGGCTCCACCTCTTACGGCGACCGTACGCCCGTTCAGCGGCCGTCCGGTTGCCCTTGTCGCGGTGCCGTCACCCGTCAGCCTGCGGCGCGTCACCGCTTCGCGCACCCGACACGGGGCCGATGGAGTGAGCTCAGGGCTCCTGCCGGCTCACCTTCCCGGAGAGCTGGTCACAGAGCCGCTTGATCTCCCGGTACGTGGCGCTCCGCTCCGTGACGACCGCGGCCAGCAGCAGCGAGGTGAGCGCGGCGGTGCCGATGAACGCCTGGAGCGTGATCATGTTGGCGAGCAGGCTGTGATGGGCGAAGGGCCCGGTGCCCCGTCCGGCACCGAGCACCGCGAGCACCGACACCCCCAGCGCACAGCACGCGGCGCCGCCGCGCTCGAAGCGGAAGGCCGCCCAGACCAGGAACGGGAACACGAGGAAGAGCAGCGGCGCCCCGACCACGACGGTGACCAGGACGGTGACGGCCCCGGTCGCCACCGCCAGCACGGCGGCCTCCGCCCACCGGGCCGGTCCCGCATCGAGCGGCGGCCGTACCCTGCGCAGCGCGAGCAGGAACGGCGTCACGACCATGACCCCGATGGCGTCGCCCGTCCACCAGACCGACCAGGTCGGCCAGAACTCCGCCGTGGAGAGCGCCCCCGAGGCGACCAGGGCGCCGACCCCCGTCACGGAGCTGATCAGCATGCCCGCCAGCGCGCCCAGGAAGACGAGCGCCAGCGCGTCCCGCAGCCGGTCCAGCTCCTCCCGGAACCCCGCGCGGCGCAGCAGCAGGACGGAGAAGATTGGGGCGAGCGTGTTCCCGGCGGCGATCACCAGCACGTACGAGAGCGAGGGCCCGATGGTGATGTTCACGCAGAGGGCGCCGAGCGCGATCCCGGGCCATACCCGCAGACCGAACATGAGCAGCGCCGCCACCGCGATCCCGGTCGACGGCCAGAGCGCGGTGACCTGTCCGCGCACCAATTGCTGGAGCAGCCCCAGCCGGGCCGTCGCGTAGTAGCAGGCGGCCACCGCGAGGACCGTCAGGACCGTCACCGTACGCTGCCGCGCCCGCGTCCTGTCCACCCTCCCAGCATCGGGCACCATGCCGCCGCCCGCCGCCTCAGGCGCCGCGGGAGGTGCCGGACACATGCCTGCGGCGTGGGGCCCGGCACCACCCGCACTCATTCATCGGACACCCGGCCCACCGGCGGCGCCCCGTCGTACCGCACCACGAGCACGGCGGCGTCGTCCTCGTGGCCGGTCAGGTCCGCCACCTCGATCACCTGCCCGGCCAGCGCCTCGGGATCGGCCCCGCGCGCCGCACCGACCAGCTCCGCGACCGCGGCGAGCCCCCGGTCCACCTGATACGCGGGCCCCTCCACGACCCCGTCGGTCAGCAGGACCAGGTACCCCGGTCCCGGCAGCCGTCGGCGGGTCACCGGGTACCACTGGTCGTCCAGGATGCCCAGCGGCACCCCGCCCGGGTCCAGAAGGACCCCGGACCCGCCGTCGTCGCCGCCCCACACCACCGGTACGTGGCCGGCCCGCGCCACCGAGAACCGGCCGCTGCCCGGGGCGATGCTCAGCAGACAGCAGGTCGTGAACAGCTCGCCGCCCAGCGAGATCAGCAGGTCGTTGACGCGGGCCAGCACGCTGCCGGGGTCGGTGGTGACACTGGCCAGCGCCCGGAGACTGGCCCGTACCTCGCCCATGAGCGCGGCGGCCTCCACCCCGTGCCCCTGCACGTCCCCGATGGCGAGCCCCACCGCCCCGTCCCGCAGGGCGAACGCGTCGTAGAAGTCGCCGCCGACGGCCAGGCCGTTCTGCGAGGGCGAGTACCGGGCCCCGACCCGCAGCCCCGGGAAGTCCGGCAGCCCGGCGGGGAGCATGTGCCGCTGGAGCTCCAGCCCCAGCTCGGCGCGGGCGCGCTGGTGCCTGATGTCCTCCAGGGCCTGGTCGACGAGGCGCCCGAGGTCCACGAGGAGCTCCTGGGCGGTCTCCGAATCCCTGCGGTGTCGGTGCATGGCGTCCCCGGGCGGTCCGATACGCCCCTTCTGAAACTTTAGGCCCATCCGTCGCCGCCCGTACGGTCGCTACTGGATGAACCGGGGCAGCCACCTGGCCCGGTACCCGGGGTGGGCGGCGTGCTCAGCGGCCAGCTGCCGCACGGCGAACCCCAGCCCCACCGCCCGGCCGGACCGGAACTCCTCCTCGGGCCGGTCGGTGTCCAGGTCCGCGACCTCGGCGTACTCGTTCAGGAGGACCCGGCTCGTCTCGATCCGGCGCAGCGTGCGCGCCGGGTCCTGGAGCGCGATGTGCTGGTCGAACCCGAGCGTGCGCAGGGTGAACGCGATCGACCCCGAGCGGTCGTGGATCTCGCCGGGCACCCCGGCCGGACACCGCCAGCTGTCGCCGCCCGCCTCCAGTGCGAGACGCTCCTCCTCGGCGAGCCGCGCCCGGACGAACTCGATCATGTCGGCGTTCTCTGTCATCGGGGTCCGCGTCCTTCGTCATCATGGCCTGGCTTCCAGGAACCGCGCCCCATGGCTCCGCTCCGCGGATGCCCGTGACCCGTGCCCGCCGGACACGGCCCGGAAGCCCCCGTTCCCCAGGGGTCAACATACTGTGCCCGCGCCGCCGCGCGGGGGCGCCCGCGCGGCGGCGCGCCCCGTACGAGAAGGACCCGGGTGCTGGGGAGCACCCGGGTCCTTCTCGTCACGTTCCGTACAGCGTTACGGCAGCTGCGCCGTGCGCGCCTCGCGGCGGTTGTCGCGGAAGGTGTTCACCCGCCGGGCCGTCGCGAAGAGCGGGATGACCGCGCCCAGGACCACCTGGAGCGCGCAGCCGGTCTGCAGGAGCAGCTGCCCGCCCGGGGCGTCCAGCGCCCATGCGGCCAGCAGCCCCATCGCGGAGACGATCCAGCTGAGCATCGCCACCGCGAGCACGCCCCGCGGCTTCGGGTACTCGACCCTGCTGACCATCAGCCACGCCACCCCGATGATCGCGAGGAGCGTCGGCACGAAGGGCAGCTCCAGAAGCACGATCGAGACGACCGTGAGCGCTCCGAAGGGGCTCGGCATGCCCTGGAACATGCCGTCCTTCATGGTCACGCAGGAGAATCTGGCAAGTCTGAGCACCACCGCCAGCAGCACCACGACCGCCGCGAGCGCCGACACCCGCTGGTGCGCGTCGTCCGCGACCATGCCGTAGACCAGGACGAAGTACGCCGGGGCGAGCCCGAAGCTGATCAGGTCCGAGAGGTTGTCCAGCTCGGCCCCCATCGGCGAGGAGCGCAGCTTGCGCGCCACGAGCCCGTCGAAGAGGTCGAAGACCGCGGCCAGGAGCATGAGGATCACGGCGGTGGCCGCGGAGTGCCGCGCCATGCCGCTCTCGTCGCTGCCCGTCAGGTGCGGGATGAGGATTCCGGTGGTGGTGAAGTACACCGCCATGAACCCGCAGGTCGCGTTGCCGAGCGTCAGGGTGTCCGCTATCGACAGCCGCAGAGAGAGCGGCATGTCCTCGCCGGCGTCCTCCTCGGACTCCGACTCCGGCACCCAGCCGGCCTTTGTGTCGGGATCAATCACGGTCAATTCGAGTCACCCCCGCGGTGGTGGCCTGGCCGACCTCGACCGCGACCTCGACACCTTCCGGCAGGTAGATGTCGACCCGCGAGCCGAAGCGGATCAGGCCGATGCGCTCGCCCTGCTCCACCTTCGTCCCCTGCGGGATGTACGGGACGATGCGACGCGCGACCGCACCGGCGATCTGCACCATCTCGATGTCGCCGAGCTCGGTGTCGAAGTGCCAGACGACGCGCTCGTTGTTCTCGCTCTCCTTGTTGAACGCCGGAACGAAACCGCCGGGCACGTGCTCGACGGACGTCACCGTGCCGGCCAGCGGCGCACGGTTGACGTGGACGTTCAGCGGGCTCATGAAGATCGCGACACGGGTGCGTCCGTCCTTCCACGGCATGATGCTCTGCACCACGCCGTCGGCCGGGGAGATGACCCGGCCCTGCGCGATCTCGCGCTCGGGATCGCGGAAGAACCACAGCATGCCCGCCGCGAGCGCGGTGGTGGGCACGGCCACCGCGGCCCAGCGCCCGGACTTGCGCGCCCGGGAGAGGCTGAGCGCCGCGGTGGCGACGGTCGGGAGGAGCCACGGCGAAGCTCCGCGCGCAAGGCGGACCCCGCCGCGTGGTGCAGAGGTTTGGCTGTCGGGCATGGATGACCTTCGTAGCGGATGAGGCCGCGCTGGCAACGGGGGACGGCGGCTTTTCCGGCGATGTTATCGGTTGCGAGCAACAACTGGGCAAGCCAGCAGCCGAGTCGGACGGGGGGCAGGCACCGGCCGAGGGTGACAGGGTGTGATCTTCTTCGCGGCCAAATCGCCCGCAAGGGGACAATCACCCCTGGAACCGGTACTCCTCAAGGAGTCGGCGCCCAATGATCATTTTCTGGATCTCGGCGGTACCTTCGCCGATGAGCAGCATCGGCGCCTCCCGGTAGAGGCGTTCGATCTCGTACTCCTTGGAGAAGCCGTAGCCGCCGTGGATGCGGAAGGCGTCCTCGACGACTTCCTTGCAGTATTCGGAGGCGAGGTACTTCGCCATCCCTGCCTCCAGGTCGTTTCGTTCGCCGGAGTCCTTTTTGCGGGCTGCATTTACCATCATCGCATGGGCGGCTTCCACCTTGGTGGCCATTTCAGCCAGCTTGAACTGGATGGCCTGGTGCTGCGCGATCGGCTTTCCGAAGGTCTGGCGCTGCTGTGCGTACGAAACGCCCAGCTCGAACGCACGCTGCGCGACTCCACAGCCACGGGCGGCCACATTCACCCGGCCGACCTCGACGCCGTCCATCATTTGGTAAAACCCCCGACCGGTGGTGCCCCCCAGCACTCGATTGGCCGGAATTCGTAGTCCATCCATGATGAGCTCGGTCGTGTCGACGCCTTTGTAGCCCATTTTGTCGATCTTGCCGGGAATGGTGAGCCCCGGCCGGACCTCTCCGAAGCCGGGCTCCTTCTCGACCAGGAACGTGGTCATCGACCTGTGCGGGGCGGTGCCCTCGGGGTGGCCTTCGTCACTCCGGCACAACACGGCCACCAGCGAGGAGGTGCCGCCGTTGGTCAGCCACATCTTCTGGCCGTTCAGCACGTACGCGTCGCCGTCCCGGACCGCCCGGGAGCTGATCGCCGAGACGTCCGAGCCCAGCGCCGGCTCGGACATCGAGAACGCGCCCCGGACCTCGCCCAGCGCCATCCGGGGCAGGAAGGTGTCCTTCTGCTCCTGGGTGCCGTGCTGCTTGAGCATGTACGCCACGATGAAGTGCGTGTTGATGATTCCCGACACGCTCATCCAGCCGCGGGCGATCTCCTCCACGCACAGCGCGTATGTGAGAAGCGACTCACCCAGCCCCCCGTACTCCTCGGGGATCATCAGCCCGAACAGGCCGAGCTCCTTGAGTCCCTCGACGATCTCGGTCGGGTACTCGTCGCGGTGCTCCAGCCCGGTCGCGACCGGAATGATCTCCTTGTCGACGAAATCCCGGACCGTGGCGAGGATTTCCCGCTGGACATCGGTGAGGCCGGCGGTCTGGGCGAGTCGCGTCATGGCTACTTCTCCACGTTCTTCTGCGAAGGCTGCTTCAGCTCGGGGCGGCCGGGCTGCTCGCCGCCGCGCTCCTTGATGTACGTCTCGGTGGGGACCATCACCTTGCGGCGGAACACGCAGACCAGAGTCCCGTCCTGCTTGTATCCGCGGGTCTCGACGTGGACGATTCCGCGGTCGCTCCTGGATTTTGACGGAATCTTGTCGAGCACGGTGGTTTCGCCGTAGATCGTGTCCCCGTGGAAGGTCGGTGCGACGTGCTTCAGCGACTCGACCTCCAGATTGGCGATCGCCTTTCCGGAGACGTCCGGTACGGACATGCCGAGCAGCAGCGAGTAGACGTAGTTGCCGACGACGACGTTCTTTCCGAAATCGGTCGTCCGTTCCGCATAGTTGCTGTCCATGTGCAGCGGGTGATGATTCATGGTCAGCAGGCAGAAAAGGTGGTCGTCGTACTCGGTGACCGTCTTTCCGGGCCAGTGCTTGTAGAGGGCACCGACCTCGAACTCCTCGTATGTGCGGCCGAACTGCATGGTCAGGCCTCCGGGGCTTCGAACTTGGAGGTGCGCTGCATACCGGCGGCGCGTCCCTTGCCCGCGACGACCAGGGCCATCTTGCGGCTCGCCTCGTCGATCATCTCGTCGCCGAGCATCGCCGAGCCCTTCTTGCCGCCCTCCTCGGAGGTGCACCACTCGTACGCGTCGAGGATCAGTTCGGCGTGGTCGTAGTCCTCCTGCGAGGGCGAGAACACCTCGTTGGCCGCCTCGACCTGACCCGGGTGCAGCACCCACTTGCCGTCGAAGCCGAGGGCCGCCGCGCGCCCGGCGACCTCGCGGTACGCGTCCACGTCCCGGATCTGGAGGAAGGGGCCGTCGATCGCCTGGAGGTCGTGCGTGCGGGCCGCCATCAGAATGCGCATCAGGATGTAGTGGTACGCGTCGGCGCCGTAGCCGGGCGGCTGCTGACCGACGACCAGGGTCTTCATGTTGATCGAGGCCATGAAGTCGGCCGGGCCGAAGATCAGCGTCTCCAGCCGGGGCGAGGCGGCCGCGATGTCGTCGATGTTCACCAGGCCCTTGGCGTTCTCGATCTGCGCCTCGATGCCGATCCGCCCGACCTCGAAGCCCATCGTCTTCTCGATCTGGGTGAGCAGCAGGTCGAGGGCGACCACCTGCTGGGCGTCCTGGACCTTCGGCAGCATGATGCAGTCGAGGTTCTGGCCGGCGCCCTCGACGACGGTGATGACGTCGCGGTACGTCCAGTGCGTGGTCCAGTCGTTGACGCGGACGACCCGGGTCTTGCCCGTCCAGTCGCCGTTGTTCAGCGCGTCCACGATGGTGTGCCGGGCGCCCTCCTTGGCGAGCGGGGCGCAGGCGTCCTCCAGGTCGAGGAAGACCTGGTCGGCGGGGAGGCCCTGGGCCTTCTCCAGGAACCGCGGGTTCGAGCCGGGCACGGCCAGGCACGAGCGGCGCGGACGCAGGCGATGGGTGGCAGTCATGCGGGGACCTCCAGAGGGTCGAGCTTGTTCGCTTTCCGGATCTCGTCGACGATACGGCCGATGATCTCCGTGATACCGAAGTCCTTCGGGGTGAATACGGCGGCGACACCGGCCCCGACCAGGGCCGCGGCGTCGGCGGGCGGAATGATCCCGCCCGCGATGACCGGGATCTCGGCGGCGCCCGCCGCCCGCAGCCGGCCGAGCACGTCCGGCACGAGTTCGGCGTGCGAGCCGGAGAGGATCGACAGCCCGACGCAGTGCACGTCCTCGGCGAGCGCGGCCGAGACGATCTGCTCGGGGGTCAGCCTGATCCCCTGGTACACGACCTCGAACCCGGCGTCGCGGGCCCGTACGGCGATCTGTTCGGCGCCGTTGGAGTGCCCGTCCAGGCCCGGCTTGCCGACCAGCAGCCGCAGCCGTCCCACACCCAGGTCGGCCGCGGTGCGGGCGGTCTTCTCGCGGACCAGTGCCAGCGGGGAGCCCGCCTCGGCGGTCACCGCGACCGGGGCGGACGAGACGCCCGTCGGGGCCCGGAACTCGCCGAAGACGTCGCGCAGCGCCCAGGACCACTCGCCGGTGGTGACCCCCGCGCGGGCGCACTCCACGGTCGCTTCCATCAGGTTCCCGGTGCCCGCGGCGGCCTTCTTCAGCGCGGCCAGCGCCTCGGTCGCCCGGGCCTCGTCGCGGTCGTCGCGCCATGCGTGCAGGGCGGCGACCACCGTGGCCTCGTTGGCGGGGTCGACCGTCATGATCGCCCCGTCGAGGTCCGCGGTGAGCGGGTTCGGCTCGGTCGTCTCGTAGATGTTGACGCCGACGATCCGCTCCTCGCCCGCCTCGATCCGGGCCCGCCGGGCGGCGTGCGAGGCGACCAGTTCGGACTTCAGGTAGCCCGACTCGACGGCGGCCATGGCGCCGCCCATCTCCTGGATCCGGTCGATCTCGGTGAGCGAGAGGGTGACCAGTTCGTCCACCGCGGCCTCGATCACGTGCGAGCCCGCGAAGATGTCCTCGTACTCCAGCAGGTCGCTCTCGTGCGCCAGCACCTGCTGGATGCGGAGCGACCACTGCTGGTCCCAGGGGCGGGGCAGGCCCAGCGCCTCGTTCCAGGCGGGCAGTTGGACGGCGCGGGCGCGGGCGTCCTTGGAGAGGGTGACGGCCAGCATCTCCAGGACGATCCGCTGGACGTTGTTCTCCGGCTGCGCCTCGGTCAGCCCGAGCGAGTTGACCTGGACGCCGTAGCGGAAGCGGCGCTGCTTGGCGTCGGTGATGCCGTACCGCTCGCGGGTGATCCGGTCCCAGATGCGGCCGAAGGCGCGCATCTTGCACATCTCCTCGATGAAGCGGACGCCCGCGTTGACGAAGAACGAGATCCGCCCGACCACGTCGCCGAACCGCTCCTCGGGCACCTGGCCGGAGTCGCGCACGGCGTCCAGCACCGCGATCGCGGTCGACATGGCGTACGCGATCTCCTGGACCGGGGTGGCCCCCGCCTCCTGGAGGTGGTAGCTGCAGATGTTGATCGGGTTCCACTTCGGGATGCGGCCGACCGTGTAGGCGATCATGTCGGTGGTCAGCCGCAGCGAGGGGCCGGGCGGGAAGACGTGCGTCCCGCGCGAGAGGTACTCCTTGACGATGTCGTTCTGCGTGGTGCCCTGGAGCTTCGTCGGGTCGGCGCCCTGCTCCTCGGCGACCACCTGGTAGAGCGCCAGCAGCCACATAGCGGTGGCGTTGATCGTCATCGAGGTGTTCATCCGTTCCAGGGGGATGTCCTGGAACAGCTTCCGCATGTCGCCGAGGTGGGAGACCGGCACACCGACCCGGCCGACCTCGCCGCGGGCGAGGACGTGGTCGGGGTCGTAGCCGGTCTGCGTCGGCAGGTCGAAGGCGACGGACAGGCCGGTCTGGCCCTTGGCGAGGTTCTGCCGGTAGAGCTCGTTGGACGCCTCGGCGGTCGAGTGACCGGCGTACGTCCGCATGAGCCACGGGCGGTCCTTCTGACGCCCGCCCATGTCAGACGCCCCGGCCGTGCTCGCCGGTCCGCGCCGTCGGGGCGTCGCGGAACAGGTTGATGGCGTCGAGGTGCTTCGCGCGCATCTCCTCGTCCCGGACGCCGAGCCCCTCGCGGGGCGCCAGGGCCAGGACGCCGACCTTGCCCTGGTGGAGGTTGCGGTGGACGTCGTAGGCGGCCTGGCCGGTCTCCTCCAGGGAGTAGACCTTCGAGAGGGTCGGGTGGATCTTCCCCTTGGCGATCAGGCGGTTGGCCTCCCACGCCTCGCGGTAGTTGGCGAAGTGCGAGCCCACGATCCGCTTGAGCGACATCCACAGGTAGCGGTTGTCGTACTCGTGTTGGTAGCCGGAGGTGGAGGCGCAGGTGACGATGGTGCCGCCCTTGCGGGTGACGTAGACGGAGGCGCCGAAGGTCTCGCGGCCCGGGTGCTCGAAGACGATGTCCACGTCCTCGCCGCCGGTCAGTTCGCGGATCCGCTTGCCGAACCGCTTCCACTCGCGCGGGTCCTGCTCGTGCTCGTCCTTCCAGAACCGGTAGCCCTCGGCGTTGCGGTCGATGACCGCCTCCGCGCCCATGGCCCGGCAGATGGCGGCCTTCTCCGGGGAGGAGACGACGCAGATCGGGTTGGCGCCGCCGGCCAGCGCGAACTGGGTGGCGTACGACCCGAGTCCGCCGCTGGCGCCCCAGATCAGGACGTTGTCGCCCTGCTTCATGCCAGCGCCGTTGCGGGAGACCAGTTGGCGGTAGGCGGTGGAGTTGACCAGGCCGGGCGCGGCGGCCTCCTCCCAGCTGAGGTGGCCGGGCTTCGGCATCAGCTGGTTGGACTTGACCAGGGCGATCTCGGCCAGGCCGCCGAAGTTGGTCTCGAAGCCCCAGATGCGCTGCTCGGGGTCGAGCATCGTGTCGTTGTGGCCGTCGCTGGACTCCATTTCCACGCTCAGGCAGTGCGCGACGACCTCGTCCCCGGGCTTCCAGGCGTTGACGCCGGGACCGGTGCGCAGGACGACACCCGCCAGGTCGGAGCCGATGACGTGGTACGGCAGGTCGTGGCGCTTGGTGAGCTCGGAGAGCCGTCCGTACCGCTCCAGGAAGCCGAAGGTGGACAGCGGCTCGAAGATCGAGGTCCAGACGGAGTTGTAGTTCACCGAGCTCGCCATGACGGCCACCAGGGCCTCGCCCGGGCCGAGTTCGGGCACCGGGACCTCGTCCAGGTGCAGCGACTCGCGGGGGTCCTTGTCGCGTGTGGCGAGCCCGTGGAACATCTCGGTCTCGTCCTTGTGCACGGTCACCGCGCGGTACGACTCGGGCATGGACAGGGCGGCGAAGTCGGCGGCGGTGCTGTCCGGCGACTGGATCGCGTCCAGGATTTCCTTCACGGGGTGCCTCCGGGGATCGGGGCGCTGAGGGAACGCTTGCGAGTCCCTGCGAGCAGAGGGGTGCGGTGGAGTGGAGAAACGGGTGCCGTCGGTCCGGCGGTGGAGAACTTCGGCTTGCTCTGTGGAGCGGAAGGGCTGCCTGTGACGCAGGCGTCCGGGCACGCGGGTGTTGCGCCCGCTGGGACAACCGCCGTTCGCGAGTTCTCGCTCCGGCGGCCGCCCGGACCACTTCAACGTATGGCACTCCGTGACACGTGGCAAGGCACTCCGTGCCAACAATTTCTCTCACTTGTCGGCACCCTGGCACCGATGAGCGAAAAGTGGGGTGTTCTGAGGGGAAATGCCCGATGGATGATCGATCAGTGGGAGCGGTGGACGAAGGGGGTCGTGGTGGTCAGAGCGAGGAATCCCAGCCGCTGGAGGATCGGGCGGCTCGTCTCCATGGCGTCCACCTGGAGGTGGCGGTAGCCGCGCTCCGCGGCGATCCGGGCCCGGAAGGCCACCAGCGCCCGGTAGACACCCTTTCCGCGCCACTCCTCGACCGTGCCGCCGCCCCAGAGCCCCGCGAAGCCCGTGCCCGCGTACAGCTCCATCCGGGCCGAACTGATCGGCTCCTCGCCCGCCATCGCGAGGACCCCGACGAAGTCGTCCGGGTCCTCGGCCAGCCTGGTCAGCACCTGGTGCCGCAGATGCGGCTGGGGCGTGCCGAACGCCCGCTCGCCGGCGCGGACCATCAGCTCCACGTCCGCCGCGTCCCGCACGGTGCGCAGCCGTACGCCCTCGGGGAGCGCCACCTCCGTCGAGACCTCCCCGACCGGGGCGACCATCAGGGTCTCCCGCTCCTCGGCCTCGAAGCCCGCCGCCAGCAGCCGGTCCGCCAGACCGGCCGGCCGGTCGTGCCCGTACAGCTTCCACTCGAACGCGTCGTGCCCGAGCGCCGCGTAGTGCGCCACCTGGGCCGCGATCACCGCGTCCGCCCGCGCGGGGTCCAGGCCGGGGTCCGACCAGACGACGCCGTTCCAGTCGTCGGCCGTGCCGGACTGGCGGACGACGTCGCCGGTGTGCTCGACCCGGACGCCCGGGCCGTCGGGGCGGGAGTGCTCACGCCTCTCGCGGTCGAAGAGGGCCAGCAGTGCTTCGGGGGTGGGTGCAGTCATCCGGCCACCCCAGCACCGGGGTGCGGGGGCGGCAACCGGATTTGCGTACGGGGCCCGCCGGTCAGCGGTCCCGGAGCGCCTGCTGGATCGTGCGCATGACCTCGTCGAGCGGCGCGTCCGTCCGCGCCACGGTGACCAGCACCTCGCCCTGGGACGACACCGACGCGGCCGGCTGCGGCGCGGGCTCGGCGCCGGTGGTCCGGCCGGCCCCGATGCCGGTGCCGAAGGTGTCCCGGACGATCGCGAACGCGTGGTCGAGCTGCGCCTCCACGTCGCCCTCGCCGCCCGCCCGCAGCCAGCGGCGCAGCACATGGTTGTGCGCGGTGACGACGGCGGACGCCGCGACCTCCGCCAGCAACGGGTCGTCGTTGCCGACATGGTGGTCGCGCTCGTCGAAATGGCCCAGCAGATAGCGGGTGAACAGCCGCTCGTAGCGGGCCACCGAGGCGATCTCCGCCTCCCGCAGGGTGGGCACCTCGCGGGTCAGCTTGTAGCGGGCCACGGAGACCGCGGGCTTCGCCGCGTACATCTTCATGACTTCCTTGATGCCGCGGCAGACGGTGTCGAGCGGGTGCTCGTGCGCCGGCGCCGCGTTCAGGACGGCCTCCGCCCGGACGAGGGTGTCGTCGTGGTCCGGGAAGATCGCCTCTTCCTTGGAGCGGAAGTGCCGGAAGAAGGTCCGCCGGGCGACCCCGGCGGCGCCCGCGATCTCGTCGACGGTCGTCGCCTCGTAGCCCTTCGTGGCGAAGAGTTCCATGGCCGCGGCGGCCAGCTCACGGCGCATTTTGAGCCGTTGGGCGGCGGCGCGCGTGCCTGCGGCACTTTCCGGGGCGTCGGGCGCGGCGGTGGCACGGGAGGACCTGGCGGGCTGGGACATGGTGTGAACGTACTGCATCGGGTCCGGGGAGTGCGCCCGTGGGGGAGGGCCGCCCGACGGATCGAGCAGCCCTCCCCACCCGGCCCCGCGGTCAGCGACGGGCATACTCGCGGAAGCCGCGCCCCGTCTTGCGGCCGAGACAGCCGGCGGCCACCAGATGTTCGAGCAGCGGCGCCGGGGCCAGGCCGGGATCGCGGAACTCGTTGTGCAGCACCTTCTCGATGGCCAGCGAGACGTCCAGCCCGACCACGTCGAGCAGCTCGAACGGACCCATCGGGTAGCCGCCGCCCAGCTTCATCGCCGCGTCGATGTCGTCGAGGCTGGCGTAGTGCTCCTCGACCATCTTGATCGCGTTGTTCAGGTACGGGAAGAGCAGCGCGTTCACGATGAACCCGGCCCGGTCCCCGCAGTCCACCGGGTGCTTGCGGACGGCACCGCACACCTCGCGGACGGTGGCGTGGACGTCGTCGGCGGTGAGTACGGTACGGACCACCTCGACCAGCTTCATCGCCGGTGCCGGGTTGAAGAAGTGCATCCCGACCACGTCCTCGGGGCGGGAGGTCGCCCGTGCGATGGCCACCACCGGCAGCGAGGACGTCGTGGTGGCCAGGACCGCGCCCGGCCGGCAGACCTTGTCCAGCGTCCCGAACAGCTGCTGCTTGACCTCCAGGTCCTCCGCCACGGCCTCCACCGCGAGATCGACCCCGGCGAAGGCGTCCAGCGAACCGGCCGGGGTGATCCGGGCCAGCGCCGCGTCCCGCGCCTCGGCGGTCAGCCGCCCCTTGGCGACGGAACGCTCCAGGGACGCGGCGATCCGGCCCTTGGCGGTGTCCGCCTTCTCCTGGCCGCGCGCGGCGAGCACCACGTCGTACCCGGCCTTCGCGAAGACCTCGGCGATCCCCGAGGCCATCGTCCCGGAACCGGCCACCCCCACCGAGCGCACCGGCCGCCCGGCCACCGCCGAACCGCCGTCCTTCGGGGTCAGCGCGTCCGGCACCACCTCCTGGCTCCCGGCCTCCGCGTACGTGTAGAAGCCGCGCCCCGCCTTGCGGCCGGTCAGCCCGGCGTCGCTGAGCTGGCGCAGTACGGGGGCGGGGGCGTGCAGCCGGTCGTGGGACTCGGCGTACATCGCCTCCAGGACGGTGCGGGCGGTGTCGATGCCGATCAGGTCGAGCAGCGCGAGCGGGCCCATCGGCAGACCGCAGCCGAGCCGCATCGCCGCGTCGATGTCCTCCCGGGAGGCGTAGTTGGCCTCGTACATCGCGGCGGCCTGGTTGAGGTAGCCGAAGAGCAGACCGTCGGCGACGAAGCCGGGACGGTCGCCGACCGCGACCGGCTCCTTGCCCAGACTGCGGGCGAGCGCGGTGACCGCCTCGACGGCCGGCGGCGCGGTCAGCACCGAGGAGACCACCTCGACCAGCTTCATCGCCGGTGCCGGGTTGAAGAAGTGCAGCCCGAGGACCCGCTCGGGGCGCAGCGACTCGGCGGCCAGCCGGGTCACCGACAGGGCGTTGGTCCCGGTCGCCAGGATCGTGGTCGGGGAGACGATCGCGTCGAGCTCCCGGAACACCCGCTGCTTGACCTCGTACGACTCGGGCACGACCTCGACCACCAACTCCGCCCCGGCGGCGGCCGCGAGCTCGGTCGAGGTACGGAAACGGGCGAGGACCTCGCCCCGCTCCCGCTCGGTGATCCGCTCGCGCCGCACGGCACGGGCGGTCGCGGATTCCAGCGCGGCGACGGCCCGGCGGGCGGCCGCGTCGCTGATGTCGATGCCGATGACCTGGTGACCGGCGCGGGCCAGGACCTCGGCGATGCCGGTGCCCATGGTGCCGAGACCGACGACGGCGATGGTGCCGATGGGGGTGTCCATCACGGGACTCCAGAGAAAGAGTGACGGCTGAGAGGAAGCGCGGCGCACGCCTACGGGCGAACAGGAGCCGCACACGCGGGCGTTGCGTGTCGTGGAGAACGGGCCCGGAGCGATGGGCGCACCGGGAACCGGAGAAGGGTGACGGGCTCTGTCCCGGAGCCGCGTCTGGCAGAACTGCCGAACCGACAAGCACTCCGGGCGGCTGCGTCACCAGGCCGTCGGAGCAGAGCGGGGAAGGTGTCCCGCTCACATGAGATTAACCGCGGGGTAACGAGCGCGCCAGACCTCGGCCGTTGTGTGTCGGGCCACATTCCGCCGCCCCCTCGATACGCTGCGTCCCCGCCGATACGCTGACGGTCATGGACGAGGAGTTCCGGTCGCTGGCCGACCGGCTTGCCGACGAGGCGGAGGCGGCCGGGCAGTCGGCGGCCTTCCGCGCCCTGCTCGCCACCGAGGACCCGGAGGAACTGGCCGGTGTCCTGGTGGAGCGCGAACGCCCGCTCTGGGCCCGGGAGATGGCCGCCTTCCGGCTCGGCTGCGAGGGCGACCGGCGGGCCTTCGAGGCGCTGGTCCTGCTGCTCAACCACCGCGACCCCGAGCGCTGTGTCTCCGCCGCCGTCGCCCTGGCGCGCCTGGGCGACCCCCGTACCCCCCGGGCCGCCGCCGCCCTGGCGACCAACGCCCTGCGCACCGCCTACGCCCTCCACCCGGTACGGCTGCTCACCGCGTTGCGCGCCCCGGAGTCCGTGCCCGCGCTGATGAGCACCCTGGAGCGGCTGCTGGCACCGGGCGAGCCGTACTGGCGGGTGGCGCTCGCCTGCGTGGAGGGGCTGGGGCAGTTGGGCGACGAGCGGGCCCGCCCCCTGCTGGCGGCGGCGGTGCCGCATCCACGCCTGGGCGGCGCGGCCCGGGAGGCACTCGCCCGGCTGGGCACCGGCTGAGCGGACGCGGAACCGTGGCGGGGCTCAGGCCGCCGCGCGCACGTACCGCACCTCGGGGACGAGCACACCGTCCGCCTCGAAGGTCTCCTCGGCGCCGTCCGCCGCGAAGCCCGCGCGTTCGTAGAAGCAGCGGGCCCGGGCGTTCTCCTTCAGCACCCACAGCTCCAGGCGGGTGAGCCCCCGCGCCGCCGCGCGGGCCAGGACCTCGGCCGTCAGGGCCCGGCCCGTCCCTGTCCCGATCCGCTCGGGCGCCACGTAGAGCGCGTACAACTCGCCCCGCTCGGGCGCGGCGGGGCCCTGGAGCGGTCCGTAGCACGCCCAGCCGATCACCCCCGGGCCGTCCGCCTCGGCCACCAGGTTCACCAGCGGGCCGCCCCGGGTGAGGGCGGCCCGCCGTCGTTCCGTGTCCTCGGCGACGTCCCCGCCAGCCGCGCGCCCGGAGCCGGGTGACCGCCGCGCAGTCGTTGGCGGTCATGTTCCTTATGCGCACGTCCGGTCGTGCCGTGTGGTCCATCGGGCCATCCTGGCGCAGCCGCCGGGACGGCCCGCGGGCGGGCGGGGCCGGCGGGTCAGGTGCGGGCGCCGAGCATGCGGTGCAGGACGGCGCCCCGGCTGCCGGAGTCCGGCGGCCGCACCGACTTGGCGGCGGGCCCGTCGGCCGGCGGCTCCGGCTCGGGGGTCCGGGGGCAGACCGCGTCCGCGACGTCCCGGCCGTGCCGGGCGCGGGGGACGGTGCCCTTGGCGAGGTAGTCCGCCAGGTAGCCGTCCAGGCAGTCGTTGCCGCCGAGGGTGATGCCGTGGTTGCCGCCGCCCTCCTCCACGACCAGGCTGGAGCCGTGCAGCCGGCGGTGCAGGGTGACCCCGCCCGGGTACGGGGTGGCCGCGTCGTCGGTGGCCTGGAAGAGCAGTGCCGGCGGGAGCGACCGGTTGGAGACGCGCACCGGGTTCAGCGGCGCGACCGGCCAGTCGGCGCACGGCGCGTTGTACCAGTGGTTGTTCCAGGTGAAGAAGGGTGCCTTGGTGTGCGTCCGGCGGCTGTCGCCGAGCCAGGTGTTCCAGAACCGGGGCCACCGCGCGTCGCGGCACTGCACGGCCACGTAGACCGCGTACCCGTTGTCGGCCTCGGCGTCGACCGCGCCGAACCTCTCGTACGCGTCCACCAGCGCGTCCTGGTCGCCGTCGTGCGCGTACGCGGCGAACGCCTCGGCCAGTTCCGGCCAGTAGCCGTCGTAGTAGCCGCCCGGCAGGAAGGTGTCCTCCAGTTCGCTCGGGCCGACCTTCCCGCCCGCGGGGTGGCGCCCGACCGCCGCGCGCATCGCGTACCAGGCGCGCTCCACCCCGGCCGGGTCGGTGCCGAGGCGGTAGGTGGCGTCGTGCTTCGCGATCCAGGCGGTGAACGCCTTGTGCCGGGCGTCGAAGGCGTGGTCCTGGGCGAGGTTGGCGTCGTACCAGACGTCGTCCGGGTCGACGTTGGAGTCCAGGACCAGGCGCCGCACCCGCTCCGGGAAGAGCTTGGCGTACACCGCGCCGAGGTAGGTGCCGTAGGAGTACCCGAAGTAGTTGAGCTGCCGGGCGCCGGTGGCCCGGCGGATCACGTCGAGGTCCTTCGCCGCGCTGACCGTGTCCATGAACGGCAGCAGGTCCGGGTACTTGCGCCCGCACGCCTCGGCGAACGCCCTGGTCCGGTTCCGGTTGGCCCGCTCCACGCCGGGCGAGTCCGGCACCGAGTCGGGGCGCACCGGGTCGAAGTAGTGGGGGACGCAGTCCAGCGCCGGTCTGCTCCGGCCGACACCGCGCGGGTCGAAGCCGATCACGTCGTAGTCCGCGGCGACCGCCTTCGGCAGCGCCGACGCCACGAATCCGGCCATCGTCAGGCCGCTGCCGCCGGGGCCGCCCGGGTTGACGAGCAGGGGGCCCTGGAAGTTCTTCGAGGTGTGCGGGACGCGGGACAGGGCGAGCGTGATCCGCCGGCCCGACGGGTCGTCATGGTCGAGCGGAGCGGTGACCTTGGCGCACTGGAGCCGCGGATACGCCTTGGTGCCGCAGTCGGTCCAGCGGAGCTGCGCGGCGGCGGGCCGGGCGGCCCCGTCGGCGGTCGCCGGGGGCGGTGCGGCGGTCACCAGACCGGCGACCGCCGCACCGACGGCGAGAAGAATTCCCGGACGTTTCGTCATATGGCCTCCCGAGGTGGGGGAAAGACGGCTGCGCGGGGGCACGGCCCCCGCCGCATGCTCCCCGCATTCGCGCCGGGTAGGACCTGTTGTGTGGAGAGTTGACCCGTTTGCCCGTGCGGCCCGTGTCCGGCCGCCCGTGCGGCGGGGCGCCGGGTCAGAGCAGGGACAGCTGGGTGGGGCCGGGGCCGTCGAGCGCGGCGGGCCGCTCCTCGCGGGCGGGGAGCTTCCGGGCGGCCCCGCGGTGGGCGGGGCCGATGCCGTACTCGGCCGCCAGCTCGTGGACGTACCGGGTGATGCGGCGCTGGTACCAGGTGGGTGCGTAGGCGCCCTGGGCGTACAGCCGTTCGTAGCGCCGGACCAGGTGCGGGTGGTGCTTTTCCAGCCACTGCGTGTACCACTCGCGGGCGCCGGGGCGCAGATGGAGGACGAGCGGGGTCACCGAGGTGGCCCCGGCCGCGGCGATGGCGCGGACCGTGGCGCGCAGCTGGTCGGGGTGGTCGCCGAGGAACGGGACGACCGGGGCCATCAGGACGCCGCAGTCGATGCCGTGCTCGCTCAGCCTGCGGACGGTGTCGAGCCGGCGGGCGGGGGAGGGGGTGCCGGGCTCCACGGTCCGCCACAGCGTCTCGTCGACGAAGCCCACCGACATGGAGACGCCGACCTCGGTCACCTCGGCCGCCTGCCGGAGCAGCTCCAGGTCGCGCAGGATCAGGGTGCCCTTGGTCAGGATCGAGAAGGGGTTGGCGTGGTCCCGCAGGGCCGCGAGAATGCCGGGCATCAGGCGGTACCGGCCCTCGGCGCGCTGGTAGCAGTCGACGTTGGTGCCCATCGCGATGTGCGCGCCGTGCCAGCGGCTGGAGGCGAGCTGGGCGCGCAGCAGCTCCGGGGCGTTGACCTTGACGACGATCTGGGTGTCGAAGCCGAGGCCGGTGTCGAGATCCAGGTAGCTGTGCGTCTTGCGGGCGAAGCAGTAGACGCAGGCGTGCGAGCAGCCCCGGTACGGATTGACGGTCCACTCGAACGGCATCCGGGACGCGCCCGGCACCCGGTTCACGATTGAACGGGCCCGGATCTCGTGGAAGGTGATCCCCCGGAACTCCGGGGTGTCGATGGTGCGCGTGGTCACCGCGTCCGCGGTGAAGAGCGCGCTGTCCCCGGCCGTCGCGGGGTTCTCGGTCAGATGGTCCCAGCGCATGGACGCCTCCTCGGTAGCACTGGCCCGAGAATAGAACACTTGTTCCCTTGATCGTTTTCTCCCCTTCGTCCCGGGCCGGGCGGAAGCGGACGGGGCGGGCGTCCGGACCGGATTTTGAGCGCGGTGCCGGAGATGGAAGGCTCGGTGTCCCCCGAACAACCGAGTGCTGGAGGAAGAGCCATGGCGCAGGTCGAGGCCACCACGGAGCGAGTCATCGCGGCGGACGCGGAGACGGTGTTCGACGCCCTGGCCGACTACCAGGAGGTCCGGGGCGAGGTGCTGCCCGGACACTTCAGCGAGTACGAGGTGCGCGAGGGCGGCGACGGCGAGGGCACCCTCGTCCACTGGAAGCTCCAGGCCACCAGCAAGCGGGTCCGCGACTGCCTGCTGGAGGTCACCGAGCCCACCGACGGGCAGCTCGTCGAAAAGGACCGCAACTCCTCGATGGTCACCACCTGGACCGTCACCCCGGCCGGCGAGGGCAGGTCGAAGGCGGTCGTCTCGACCGTCTGGAACGGCGCCGGCGGCATCGGCGGGTTCTTCGAGCGCACCTTCGCGCCCAAGGGCCTCGCCCGGATCTACGACGAGCTGCTGCAGAACCTCGCCACCCGCGTCGAGAAGTAGCCCCGGCTCCTCTCCCGGGCCCGGTCCGAACGCCAGACCAGGCCCGGGACGGCCATGATCCGCCTCACCGGTTCGGGTGGTTTTCCCCGTGCGCCGGTCCACCCGCCGCAGCGGCTCCCACCGGGCGTTAAACCGTTTCGCGCGCGCTGTCGGCGCCCCCGCCGCGTTTGCCTCGCTCCCCGCGCAGTGCGAGAAAAGGGCGGCGCAGACGCGACGAGGGGAGCGGACACGTGGTGGGCGGGAAGACTCTGCTGGAGGAAGAACCGGGTGGCGAGGAGACGGCCCGTACGGCCGTCGTGCCGCCCCCGCGGTCCGTCGGGCCGTTACCGGAGCAACGCTCCGGATCGTCCGCGCCACCGGGCGAGGCCGGTGGAAGGGCGGGCGCGGGAGCCGTCGGTGGGGGCGGGCCGGAGACCGACCCCCGGCGCATCCGGCTGATCTTCTTCGGACTGATGCTCACCCTGCTCCTCGCGGCGCTCGATCAGATGATCGTGGCCACCGCGCTGCCGAAGATCGTCGGCGAGCTGCACGGCCTGGAGAAGATGTCCTGGGCCGTCACGGCCTATCTGCTCGCCTCCACGATCGGCCTGCCGATCTACGGGAAGCTCGGCGACCTCTTCGGCCGCAAGGGCGTCTTCCAGTTCGCCATCGTCGTCTTCGTGATCGGCTCCGCGCTGGCCGGCTGGTCCCGCACCATGGACGAGCTGATCGCCTTCCGGGCCGTCCAGGGCATCGGCGGCGGCGGGCTCATGATCGGCGTCCAGGCGATCATCGCGGACGTCGTGCCGCCCCGCGAACGCGGCCGGTTCATGGGGCTCATCGGCGCCGCCTTCGGCCTCGCCTCGGTGGCGGGCCCGCTGCTCGGCGGATTCTTCACCGACCACGCCTCCTGGCGCTGGTGCTTCTACATCAACGTCCCGTTCGGCCTGGTCACCTTCGCCGTGATCACCGTCGTACTGAAACTGCCCAGGCCCGCCGTACGGCCCCGGCTCGACGTCCTCGGCGGGCTGCTGCTCGCCGCCGCGTCCACCTGCCTGGTGCTGCTGACCAGTTGGGGCGGCACCGAGTACGCCTGGGGCTCGCCCATGATCCTGGGGCTGGGCGCCGGAGCACTCGCGACGGCCCTGCTCTTCCTGGCCGTCGAGCGCCGGGCGGCCGAACCCGTCATCCCGCTGCGGCTGTTCCGCGACTCGATCTTCAACGTCACCGCGCTCGTCGGGGCGGTCATCGGGGTGGGCCTGTTCGGCGCCGCCAGCTATCTGCCGACCTTCCTCCAGATGGTCGACGGCGCCAGCGCCACCGAGTCCGGACTGCTGATGCTCCCGATGATGGGCGGCATCGTCGTCGCGTCCGTCGTCTCCGGCCAGCTGATCTCCCGCACCGGCCGCTACCGGCTGTACCCGATCATCGGCAGCGGGACCTCGGCGGTCGGCATGTGGCTGCTCTCCTTCCTCGACGTCGACACCCCGCGCATCGAGTACAGCATCGCGCAGGCCGTGCTCGGCATCGGGATCGGACTGGTCATGCCGGTGCTGGTGCTCGCCGTGCAGAACTCGGTCGTCCCCGCCGACATCGGCTCCGCCACCAGCGCCAACAACTACTTCCGGCAGATCGGCGGCAGCGTCGGCGCCGCCGTCTTCGGGACGCTCTTCGCTGGCCGGCTCGCCGACGCGCTCGCCGTCCGGCTCCCGTCCGGCGCCGACCTCCCGGACCCCGAGTCCATCACCCCGCAGCTCGTCCACGCGATGGAGCCCGCGCTGCGCGACAGCTACATCCAGGCGTACGCCGACGCGATGCCGCGGATCTTCCTCTACCTCGTGCCGGTGCTCGCGCTCGGCCTGTTCCTCGCCTTCTTCCTCAAGGAGAAACCGCTGGTGTCCCACCACAGCCCCGACAGCACCACCGAGTCCGTCACCACCGAGTCCCCCACCGTCCCGGTCGCCCGCACCGCCCCGGCGCTCCCGGCCGCACCGGCCACCGGCGCCGTCCCGCCCGCCGCCGCGCGCTCCGGCGTCGCGGTCTCCGGCCATGTCCAGCACCCCGACAGCACCAAGGTCGCGCGTGCCGCGCTCACCCTCATCGACGTCCAGGGACGGCAGGTCGGCCGGGGCGCCAGCGCTGCCGACGGGCGGTACACGCTGAGCGCCCCCGGTTCGGGTTCGTACGTCCTGATCGCCGCGGCGGGCGGACACCAGCCGCAGGCCGTCAGCGTCACCGTCGGCGAACGGCCGGTCGAACTCGACGTGGTGCTCGGCGGCGCCGGGCGCCTCGCCGGGGTCGTCACCACCGCCGACGGCACCCCGGTGCGCGACGCCTCCGTCACCCTCACCGACGTCCGCGGGGAGGTCGTCGCCTCCGCCCGCAGCGGCCGCGAGGGCGGCTATGTCATCACGGAGCTGGTGGCGGGCGAGTACACCCTCGCGGCCAGCGCCCCCGCCTTCCGGCCCGCCGCGCTGCCGGTGAGCGTGCAGGCGGCCCGGGAGACCCGGCAGAACATCGAGCTGGCGGGCGGCGCGGTGCTGCGCGGCGTCGTCCGGGCCAACGGCGGCAGGCCCGTCGAGGACGCCCGGGTCACCCTGCTGGACGCGGCGGGCAACGTGGTCGACACCCTCACCACGGGCGCCGACGGGACGTTCCGCTTCGTGGACCTGTCCACCGGCGAGTACACGGTGATCGCGGCCGGCTATCCGCCGGTCGCCACCGTCCTCCAGGTCGCGGGCGGTGGACGGACCGAACGCGACCTCCAGCTCGGCCACGAGGACTGAGCAGGCGCCAGCGAAGGACCGGGGCCGCCCCCGGCGACGATCGGCCCGACGACCGGCGCACACCGGTCGCCGGGCCTTACCGTGGAATCACGCACCGCGGAACGTCGCGGTGGGGAAGGAGCCTTCCACCCATGGACCGCGAGGTGCCGGGCCAACGGTCGCCCGTGCTGTACGACGCCGCGACGGGCCGGGTCCCGCTCGCCGTCGCCGTGGTCGACCAGGACGGGCGGATCTCCCACTGGTCGAGCGGCGCGGGCCGGCTCTTCGGCGTCGGCAGACACGCGGCGATCGGCAGCCCGGCCGCCGAACTCCTGCCGGTGTACGGGGCGTTGGCGCGGTCGGAGGGGGCGGCGGCGGAGGGTGACGGGTCCGACCCGGGGCCGGGCGGGGCCCTCGACCACCCGATGTCCGGCCGGGCCCGTCTCGACGAACCCGTACGGGGCCGGATCGATGTCCTGTGGTGGGCGTATCCGCTGATCGGCCCCGGGCCCGGGCGGCTCCTGGTGCTCGCCGCGGACAACGGGCGGCCGGGCGGCGACGGCCGGGAGACCGGGACGGCCGCCCCCGCCTTCGCTCTCCACACCGACTTCCCCGGCTCCCGTGAACTGGCCGGACGCCTTCCCGAGATCCTGCCCAGCATGAGCGTCGGCGAGGCCACCCGGATCGTCGACCAGGTACTCGAACTCGGCTATCCCGTCCTGGAGTTCAACCACCGCAGCCAGGCGCCAGTCACCCCCGACTGGGGCGTGCCCCGCCGCCCGGCACGCCACCCCGCCCCGCACGGTGACCAGGAGCGGACACCCGCCCCCGGCGCCGCGCCCCACCGGGAGGCGGACCTCGAACACGCGGCGGCCCGCGAACGGCTGGAGTTCCTCAACGAGGTCAGCGACCGCATCGGCACCTCCCTCGACCTGGCCCGCACCATCCGCGAGGTCACCAGCGCCGCCGTACCCCGCTTCACCGACTTCGCCGGAACCCACCTGCGCGCCGCCGTGCTGGCCGGGGAGGGGTTCCCGGACGGGCCGCCCGACGTCACCACCGTCTGGCACCGGGTCTGGGTCGAGCACAACGACGAACCGGGCCGCTGGGACGACACCGTCCCCGTCGGCGAGTCCATCGCCTTCCCCGAGCACACCCCGTTCTTCCGGTGCATGGTCACCGGCGAACCCGTACTCGTCCCGTACGTCGACGAGGAGCTCAGCAACCGGATCTCCGGCGAGTTCGAGAAGCGCGACCTGCGCCCGCTGATCACCCACCGCTCGCTGCTGATCGTGCCGCTCAAGGCGCGCGGCGTGGTCCTCGGCTTCATGGTCCTGATGCGCCGCCCCGACCGCGAGCCCTTCGACGACATGGACCGCACCACCGGCGCCGAACTCGCCGCCCGCGCCGGGCTCGTGCTCGACAACGCCCGGATGTACACCTACCAGGAGAACGTCGCGGAGACCCTCCAGGACAGCATGCTGCCCCGGATCGCACCCCGGACGGCCGGCTGCGACATCGCCACCCGGTACCTGCCCGGCGCCCGGCTCGGCCGGGTCGGCGGCGACTGGTTCGACTCGGTGGAACTGCCCGGCTCCCGGACCGCGCTCGTCGTCGGCGACGTCATGGGCCACGGACTCAACTCGGCAGCGATGATGGGGCAGTTGCGCACCGCCGTGCTGACCATGGCGACGATGGAGATGGCCCCCGCCCAACTGCTGCGCCGTCTCGACGACCTCGCCCAGCGCCTCGGCGAGCAGTATCTGGCGACCTGCCTCTACGCCGTCTACGACCCGATCCGCTCCGAGGTGCACCTGGCCAACGCGGGTCACATCCCGCCCGTACTGGTCCATGCCGAGGACGGCCGGGCGGAGCTGCTCGACCTGCCCACCGGCGCCCCGATCGGTGTCGGCGGCGTCGCCTTCCGGGCCGCCACGATACGTGTCCGCCCCGGCGACCGGCTGATTCTCTGCACCGACGGGCTGGTCGAGGTGCGCGGCCAGGACATCGGCGCCGGACTGGCCGCGCTCTGCGCCTTCGCCGCCCACCCCGCCGCCTCCATGGACGACGCCTGCGACGCGATCATCCGCGCCCTGAACCCGGCCGGCGGGCGCAAGGACGACGTCGCCCTGCTGATGGCCCGGCTCAACGGCATCCCGGAGGACCACGTCGCCTCCTGGCAGCTCGCCCCCGACCCGCGCGAGGTGGCGCGGGCCCGGCGCCTGGTGCGCGTCCGGCTGCGCGACTGGGGGCTGCCGGACGCGGTGGAGGCGGCCGAACTGATGGTCAGCGAGCTCGTCACCAACGCCGTACGGCATGCCCGTGGCAGCCGCCCCGTCGAGCTGCGGCTGGTCCGCACCGACGCCCTGCTCTGCGAGGTCCGTGACGACGAGCCCGCCCCGGCCACCCTGCTCGACGCCGCCCACGACGACGAGTCGGGGCGCGGCCTGCGGGTGGTGAGCAGCCTCGCCCGGACCTGGGGCACCAACAGCACCGGGCACGGCAAGACCGTCTGGTTCGAGCAGGCGATCGACCCGGCGCCGCGCCCCGCCCGGTGACCGGCGCGCGGACCGCCCGCCGAAGGTTCACCGCACGCCCCCTTGCCCCGGCCGCACCGGGACGGTAGGCCGGTCCCGGACGGGGGAGACACCCCGGAACGGACACCAGGGAGCGCGCATGGACGTGTCACAGCGGTACCGCGAGGCGTGGGAGGGCTACTGGACCGCCACCTCGGACACCCCGGGCGACGCGATCTGGGACGCCGACCCGTCCGTCACCGCCGCCCCCGACATCGAACGGCTGCTGCCCCACGCCGACCCCGCGCTGCCCGTCCTCGACCTCGGCTGCGGCAACGGTACCCAGACCCGCTACCTCGCCACCCGGTTCGTCCGCGCGATCGGGGTGGACCTCTCCCACGCGGCCGTCGCGCACGCCCGCCGCGCCGACCCCGGGGGCTCCGCCGAGTTCGCCCAGCTCGACCTGGTCGACGCGGCGGCCGTGGCCGCGCTGCACGACCGGATCGGCGACGCCCACGTCTATCTGCGCGCGGTGATCCACCAGAGCGAGCCCGAGGCCCGGCCGGCCGTCGCCGCGGCGGTCGCCACGCTGGTCGGGAAACGGGGGAGGGCCTTCGTGACCGAACCGACCCCCGCCTCCAAGGACGTGCTCCGGCAGGTGGCCCAGGGGCCGGACGGCCCGCCGGAGAAGCTGCGCCGGGTCCTGGAACACGGACTCCGGCCCGCCGAGGCCACGGAGGAGGAGGTGCGCCGGCTGCTCGGGGAGACCGGCCTCACCCTGCTGGCGGACGGTGCGGGCGCCCTGGTGCAGACCGCGTACCTGCCCGACGGGACCCGCGTCGAACTGCCCGCCCGCTGGTTCGTCCTGGGTCGCACCTGAGCAACGGCCGCACCCGGTGCGCCCGTCGGAAAACACGGGCGCGCCGGGGACCGGGCTTGGCATGATGACGCGATGACCGAGGACGTGAGAAACATGCCCCCGCAGGTGGGCGACGAGCGTGCGTCACTGAGCGGCTTCCTCCAGTACCAGCGGGAGACCCTGGCGATGAAGTGCGCCGGGCTCACCGTCGCGCAGCTGCGGACGGCGGCCGTGCCGCCCTCGGACCTGACCCTGCTCGGGCTCGTGCGCCATCTCGCCGAGGTCGAACGTTCGTGGTTCCGGCGGGTGCTGAAGGACGAGGTGGCACCGCCGCACTGGCCGGGGCCGAACCCCGGGGAGTTCGCCGAGTTCGACGTGGCGGACGCCGATCCCGCCGAGGCGTTCCGCGTCTGGGAGGAGGAGTGCGCCCGCTCCCGGGCCACCGTCGAGGCCGCCGACTCCCTCGACATCACCGGGAGCCACGGCGAGGAGGTGTTCTCGCTGCGGTACATCCTCACCCATCTGATCGAGGAGTACGCCCGCCACAACGGCCAGGCCGACCTGCTCCGCGAACGCCTCGACGGCGTCACCGGGGAGTGACCCGGAATGGACGGGAGGACGTGGACGGCGCCCCGGGTCGACCGTACGACCACCGGCGGCGACCAGGTGAACGTGCCGAGCGCCGCCGACGAGCGCGTCCTGCTCGACGGCTGGCTGCGCTGGCACCGGGAGACGCTGCTCACCAAGTGCGCCGGGCTCGACCCGGCCCGGCTCGCGCGGACCGCCGCCGAGCCGTCCGGCCTCAGCCTTCTCGGTCTGGTCCGGCACATGGCGGAGATCGAACGCTGGTGGTTCCGCCGCGGCTTCGCCGGTGCGCCGCTCGGCGACGTCTTCACCGGACCGGGCGACGGCGACGAGGGGCTGGAGGGCGTCGACGCCGCGCACGCGGAGCGCGACTTCGCCCGCTACCGCGACGAGGTCGCGGCGTGCGAGGCCGCGGTGGCGGGGCGCGGGCTCGACGAGACGTTCGTCCTGGCCACCCGCGGCCGGACCGTCAGCCTGCGCTGGGTGTACCTGGCGATGATCCAGGAGTACGCCCGCCACAACGGCCACGCGGACCTGCTGCGCGAACGGACCGACGGCGCCACCGGCGACTACCCGGCGGCGCGGTGAACGACGGCCGCTCCGGTCCCCTGCCGGGGGCCGGAGCGGCCGTACGTACCGGACGCGTGGTCAGCCGGTGTCCGCCTCGGGCGGGTACACGGCCGCGTACGCCGAGCGGAAGAGGGCGTCCACCTCCTGGCCGCTGAGTCCCTGGCCCTTCGCCTCGGTCAGCCACTCGGCGAGCGAGGCGCGCAGCGGGGAGTCGGTGCCCGCCTGCGGCGGGACGAGGGTGCGGGTGATGAAGGTGCCCGCACCCTGCCGCACCTCGGCGAGACCCGCCCGCTCCAGCTCCCGGTACGCCTTGAGCGTGGTGTTCGGGTTGACCTTGGTGTCGGCCGCCACCTGCGCGGCCGTGGGCAGCCGGTCACCCTCTTCCAGGGCGCCCATCCGCAGCGCCTGCTCGACCTGGCGCACGATCTGGAGGTACGTGGCCACTCCGCTGCGCCGGTCGATCCGGAACACGACCACTGCCTTCACCTTCCCGTCTGCCAGGCTCTAGAGCGGTCGACGGGACACCCGCCACAGGACGAACGCGGTGAGCACCGCGGTGCCCGCGAGCAGCAGGGCCGCCCCGAGCCACTGCATGCCGCCCATCTGGTTGTACTCCAGGTACTCGTAGACATTGTTCACGATGCCGTGCTTCTCGATGCACGCGTCCGTGGCCTTCTCGGTGGTCTTGGAGCACAGGCCCCAGCCGTAGAGGTGTCCGTCGGCGGAACTGATCCAGCGGTCCACCTCCAGCGAGTCGTTCAGCCGCGCGGGCATGTCGGCGTCGAGCGGGTAGACGAGCGTGCGGGTCGAGGCGAGGTGGACGATCATCTCGTCCCAGAACACCCCGAAGCCCCAGGAGAAGAAGAGTCCGGCCGCCATCGCCGGGAGGGTCCGGCGCACCAGCACGCCGATGGTGACGCCCACGGCGGTCAGGAAGAGGCAGAGGGCGGGGAGCACCGGTCCGGTGATGTCGAAGATCGACCCGCTCGCCCAGTCGTACGGGAACACCGAGCGGTAGGGCTTCCACCACCAGGTGAAGACGACCGACAGCACCACGCCGGTCACCAGCACCGCGCCGTAGGTCCAGGCGAGCTTCGCCGTCGCCCAGCGTCCGCGCGAGACGGACTGGGTGGTGACCAGTTGCGCGGTGCCGTTCTCCTTGTCGCCCGCGATCAGGGGGGCGCCGATGAAGACGGCGAGCAGCAGCGGCAGCGCCCCGAGCGCGCTGACGACGAGGTTGACGCCGTCGGAGTCGAAGTTCAGCGACATGACGTCCTTCTCCGGCCAGCCCGCGGCCGTCAGGACGTCCTTCATGCTGCTGCGCTCGTACATGATCCAGAGCGAGCCGAGGACGGTCGCGCCGAGTAGGGTGAGCAGGGCGCCCCGGTGCTGGCGCACGACGAGCCAGCTCAGCCCGCGCAGCAGCCGCGGTTTGGTGGTGTCGCCGGACCGGGGGGCTTCGGTGAGGGTGGTGCTCATGCGGTGTGGCTCCCTTCGGCCTCGGTACGGGCACCGGGTGTGAACAAGGGGGGCGCCTGCGGCGAGCGCAGATGGGCCAGGAGGACTTCCTCCAGGCTGGGTTCGGCGACCACCCAGTCGCCGGACAGCGGGCCCCGGGGCCGGACGAGCGCGTGGAACTGCCGGCCCTGGACGCGGTACTCGATGACCGTGTGGGGGGCGAGCAGGGCGGCCGGGTCGCCGTCCGTGGCGAGTCCGGTCACCAGCGAGTGGGCCGGGACGAGCGCGTCCGCGTCCCCCGCCATCCGGAGCCGGCCGCCCGCGAGCACCAGCAGGTAGTCGCACATGTCCTCCAGCTCGGAGAGCATGTGGGAGGACATGACGACGGTGGTGCCGTGCTCGACCGCCTCGGACATCAGCAGCGTGCTCATGTCGTGGCGGGCCAGCGGGTCGAGGTCCGACATCGGCTCGTCGAGCAGCAGCAGGTCGGGCCGCTTGCCGAAGGCGAGGGCGAACGCGACGCGGGTGCGCTGGCCGCCGGAGAGCGTGCCCACCCGGGCGTCCATCGGCACCTGGCCGGCCCGGACGATCCGCTCCGCCGAGGCCGCGTCCCAGTTGGGGTTGAGCTCGCTGCCCATGCGCAGGGTCTCGGCCACGGTGAACCGCTTGAACAGCGGCTTGTCCTGGCCGAGGAACGCGAATCTCGGCATCGCCCGGGGGTCGTCCACCGGCACGCCGAAGATGCTCAGGCTGCCTTCCGTGGGCTGCACCTGACGGGTCGTGATGCCGAGCAGGGTGCTCTTCCCGGCTCCGTTGGGGCCGACCAGGCCGCAGATCCGGCCGGCCGGCAGCCGGAAGGAGACATCCTCCAGCGCCCGGCCGCGACGGTAGCGCTTACCCAGGCCACGGGCCTCCAGGGCCCAGGCACCGGACGAGCCGGCCGGAGTCAATGCGTCTGCCATGCACTTCGCCTCAATTCCATTAGTCAATTAATGGAATCATGGTCTGGGGTAGTGGAATGTGTCAAGGCGACCCGGGGGCGCCGGCGCCGCCCCCGCAGGGCCCGGTGTCCGTGATGCGCCCGTTCGCGGTGTGCGTCGCGCACCCTTCGGAGGACTGGACCATTGAACGTGCTCGTGGCTCTGGCCTGGCGGTTCTCGGGCGCGTACCGTGGCCCGGCATGAAGATCCTGATCAGCGCGGACATGGAAGGCGCCACCGGCGTCACCTGGCCCGCCGACGTGCTGCCGGGCACGCCCCAGTGGGAGCGGTGCCGCGCCATGTTCACCTCCGACGTGAACGCGGCGGCGCTCGGTTTCTACGACGGCGGCGCGGACGAGGTGCTCGTCAACGAGGCCCACTGGTCCATGCGGAACCTCCTGCTGGAGCGGCTCGACGACCGGGTCGAGATGCTCACCGGGCGGCACAAGTCCCTCTCCATGGTCGAGGGCATCCAGCACGGGGACGTCGACGCCATAGCCTTCATCGGCTACCACACCGGCGCCGGCGCGGAAGGGGTCCTCGCCCACACCTACCTCGCCAACTCCATCACCGGCGTCTGGCTCAACGGCGCCCGCGCCAGCGAGGGCCTGCTCAACGCCCATGTCGTCGCCGAGTACGGGATCCCCGTCGTCCTGGTCACCGGCGACAACCTGACCTGCGTGGACGCGGAGGGGTACGCCCCGGCGGCCCGCAAGGTCGCGGTCAAGGACTACGTGTCGCGGTACGCGGCGGTCTGCCGCACCCCGGCCCGCACCGCGGCCGACATCAGGGCCGCCGCCAAGGAGGCCACCGCGCTCGCCGGACGGTACGAACCCGTCGCGGGCGGCCCCTTCACCGTGGAGCTGGAGTTCGACGCCGAACACCTGGCCCAGGCGGCCACCGTCGTCCCCGGCGTGGCGCCCAGCGGTGAACGGCGCGTCGCCTACACCAGCGCGACGATGTACGAAGGAATCCGCACGTTCAAGGCCGTGACGACGATCGTGTCGTCCGCCGTGGAGGAACAGTATGGCTGACGCGACCGGTACCCAGGACGGCGTCGACCGGCAGTCGCTCGACGAATCGGTGACCTTCACCTCCGAGCTGATCAGGATCGACACCACCAACCGGGGCGACGGCGAGTGCCGGGAACGGCCGGCCGCCGAGTACGTCGCCGAGCGGCTGGCCGCCGCCGGGATCGAGCCGACCCTGCTGGAGCGGACCCCCGGACGCACCAACGTGGTCGCCCGCATCCCCGGCACCGACCCCTCGGCCGACGCCCTCCTCGTCCACGGCCACCTCGACGTGGTCCCGGCCGAGGCCGCCGACTGGACCGTGCACCCCTTCTCCGGAGAGGTCCGCGACGGCGTCGTCTGGGGACGCGGCGCCATCGACATGAAGAACATGGACGCGATGGTCCTGGCCGTCGTGCGCGGCTGGGCGCGGGCCGGGATCCGGCCCCGCCGCGACATCGTCATCGCGTACACCGCCGACGAGGAGGCCAGCGCCGACGACGGCTCGGGCTTCCTCGCCGACCGGCACGCCGATCTCTTCGAGGGCTGCACCGAGGGCATCAGCGAGTCCGGCGCCTTCACCTTCCACGCCGGACCCGACATGCCGCTCTACCCGATCGCCGCCGGGGAACGCGGCACCGCCTGGCTGAAACTCACCGCGCACGGCAAGGCCGGACACGGCTCCAAGGTCAACCGGAACAACGCGGTCAGCGCGCTCGCCGCCGCCGTCGCCCGGATCGGCGCCCATGAATGGCCCGTCCGGCTCACCCCCACGGTCCGCGCCGCGCTCACCGAGATCGCCGCCCTCCACGGCATCCGCCCCGACCTCGACGCCCCCGGCTTCGACGTGGACGAACTGCTCGGCAAGCTCGGCCCCGCCGCCGACCTGGTCGCACCCACCGTCCGCAACAGCTCCAACCCGACGATGCTGGACGCCGGATACAAGGTCAACGTCATCCCGGGCCACGCCACCGCGTTCGTCGACGGCCGGATGGTGCCCGGCGGCGAGGACGAGTTCCACGCCACCCTGGACCGGCTGACCGGCCCCGACGTCGACTGGGAGTTCCACCACCGGGAGATCCCGCTCCAGGCCCCCGTCGACTCGCCCACCTTCGCGAAACTGCGCGCCGCGATCGAGCGCTTCGACCCGGACGGCCACGTCGTGCCGTACTGCATGTCGGGCGGCACCGACGCCAAGCAGTTCTCCCGGCTCGGCATCACCGGCTACGGCTTCTCGCCGCTGAAGCTGCCCGTCGGCTTCGACTACCAGGCGCTCTTCCACGGAGTCGACGAACGCGTCCCGGTCGAGGCCCTGCACTTCGGCGTCCGCGTCCTCGACCACTACCTGCGTACTGCCTGACGGCAGAGGGGGAATCGACACATGCAGCACACCGGGCCCCACGGAACCTGGCCCTCGCCGATCGACGCCGCGCTCGCCGCCTCCCAGGACGGCCGCCCGGAGTACGCCGGCACCGTCGGCGACGAGGTGTGGTGGACGGAACCGCGCCCCGCCGAGTCCGGCCGCCGCGCCCTGGTCCGCCGCCGGGCCGACGGCACGACCGAATCCGTCCTGCCCGCCCCGTGGAACGTACGGAGCCGGGTCATCGAGTACGGCGGAGTGCCCTGGGCCGGGGCCGCCCGCGCCGAGGGCGGCCCGCTGATCGTCTTCGTCCACTTCGCCGACCAGCGGCTCTACGCCTACGCCCCCGACGGGCCGGACGCGCCCCGCCCGCTCACCCCGCTCTCCGCCACCGGTGGCGGGCTGCGCTGGGTCGACCCGCAGCTCCATGCCGAGCGGGGCGAGGTCTGGTGCGTCCTGGAGGAGTTCACCGGCGAGGGCCCCACCGAACTGCGCCGGGTGATCGCCGCCGTACCGCTCGACGGCTCGGCCGCCGACGACCGCCGGGCGGTCCGCGAACTCGGCGACGACGGCCACCGTTTCGTCACCGGGCCCAAGCTCTCGCCGGACGGCACACAGGCGGCGTGGATCGCCTGGGACCACCCCCGAATGCCGTGGGACGGCACCGAGGTGATGCTCGCGGACGTCGCCGAGGACGGCACCTTCCACCACATCCGGTCCCACCTCGGCGGCCCCGAGGAGTCGGTGCCGCAGATCGAGTGGGACGCCGACGGGCGGCTGCTGTTCGCCAGTGACCGCGGCGGCTGGTGGAACCTCTACCGCGACGACCCGGACCGGGGCGCGGTCGCCCTCTGCCCCCGCGAGCAGGAGTTCGCCGGCCCCCTCTGGAAGATCGGCCTCGCCTGGTTCCGGCCGCTGGACAACGGGCTGATCGCCACCATCCACGGCAAGGGCACCACCACGCTCGGCATCCTCGACCCCCGGACCGGCGAACTCGTCGACGTCGCCGGACCCTGGACCGAATGGGCCGAGACCCTCACCGCGCACGGCAGCCGCGTCGTCGGCGTGGCGGCGAGCCCGTACAGCGGGTACGAAGTGGTTGAGCTGGACACCGCGACCGGCCGCACCCGCGTCATCGGCGCACCGCACCGGGACGTCGTCGACCCCGTCTACTACCCGAGGCCCGAACAGCGCACCTTCACCGGCCCCGGCGGACGCGAGATCCACACCCACCTCTACCCGCCGCGCAACCCCGACCACACCGCCCCCGCCGGAGAACTGCCGCCCTACGTGGTCTGGGCGCACGGCGGCCCCACCGGCCACGCCGCCCTCGTGCTCGACCTGGAGATCGCCTACTTCACCTCGCGCGGCATCGGCGTCGCCGAGGTCAACTACGGCGGCTCCACCGGCTACGGCCGGGAGTACCGCAACCGGCTGCGCGACCAGTGGGGCGTCGTCGACGTCGAGGACTGCGCCGCCGTCGCCGAGGCGCTGGCGAAGGAGGGCACCGCCGACCGGCGTCGGCTGGCCATCCGCGGCGGCAGCGCCGGCGGCTGGACCACCGCCGCCTCGCTGACCGGAACCGACGTCTACGCCTGCGGGACGATCATCTACCCGATCCTCGACCTGACCGGCTGGGGGACCGGCGAGACCCACGACTTCGAGTCCCAGTACCTGGAGTCCCTGGTCGGCCCGCTCGCCGAGGTCCCGGACCGCTACCGCGACCGCTCCCCGGTCGGCCGCGTCGACCGGCTCACCACCCCCTTCCTGCTGCTCCAGGGGCTGGACGACCCGATCTGCCCGCCCGTCCAGTGCGAACGCTTCCTCGCCGCACTCGACGGACGCGGCATCCCGCACGCCTACCTCACCTTCGAGGGCGAGGGCCACGGCTTCCGCCGCGCCGACACCATGATCCGCGCACTGGAGGCCGAACTCTCCCTGTACGGGCAGGTCTTCGGAGCCGAGCACGCCGACGTACCCCCGCTGGAGCTGAAGCGGTGACCCTCGAACCCCCGACCCTCGAACCACTGACCCGCCCCGCCCGGCTGCGCCCCGGGGCCCGGGTCGCCGTCGTGTCGCCGAGCGGCCCGGTCCCGGCCGACCGGATGGAGGCGGGGCTGGACATCCTGCGCGGCTGGGGCCTGGAGGTCGTCGAGGCCCCGCACGCGCGGGCGGTCCACCCCCGGCTCGACTACCTCGCGGGCACCGACGAGGCACGGGCCGCCGACCTCCAGGCGGCCTGGTGCGACCCGTCCGTGGACGCGGTGATCTGCGCCCGCGGCGGGTACGGCGCCCACCGGATGGCCGACCTCGTCGACTGGGCGGCGATGCGCGCGGCGGGGCCGAAGGTGTTCGTCGGCTACAGCGACGTCACCGTGCTCCACGAGGCGTTCGCCCGGCATCTGGGGATCGTCACCCTGCACGGCCCGATGGCCGGGACGGAGACGTTCCTCAAGGACCCGGACACCCAGGAGTCGCTGCGGACCACCCTGTTCGTGCCCGAGTCGGTGCGGACGCTCGGCCTGCCCGCCGCGCGGGCGCTGGTGCCCGGCCGGGCCCGCGGCATCGTCTACGGCGGCTGCGTCAGCCTGCTCGCCGCCGACCTCGGCACACCGTCCGCCCGGACCTCGGCGCGCGGCGGACTGCTGGCGATAGAGGACACCGGCGAGGACCCGTACAGCCTCGACCGCATCCTCACCCAGCTGCTGCGGGCCGGGGCGCTGAACGGGATCGCCGGGGTGGTCTGCGGGTCGTGGTCGGGCTGCGGGCCGTACGAGCGGGTGCGGGCCGTGCTCGCCGACCGGCTGGGACCGCTGGGCGTGCCGGTCGTCGAGGAGCTGGGCTTCGGCCACGGGCCGACCTCGCTCACCGTGCCGCTCGGGGTGTCCGCGGTGCTGGACGCCCCGGCGGACGGCGGTCCCGCCACCCTCACCGTCGAGGAGCCCGCCCTGCGCTGAACCCCGTCGAATCGTAAAGAAGTTGAGCAGTGTTCAGGAATCGCCGTCCGGGACGTTGACAGCCTCGCGACGCCGTCACAGCATGAGCGCGTTCCGTTACTTACCGTTCGGTAAGCGCTCTCGGTGTGGAGGTCCTCGTGTCGCGTGCTGTGTCCCGCCCCCGGTCCGGATACCGGACGACCTCCCGCAGGTCGCTCGCCTGGGTGGCCGGGGCCGCCCTCGCCGCACCGCTGGTCCTCACCGGTGCGGCGAGGGCGACCGCCGACGGGGCGGGCGGATACACCGTCACCCCGCTGAAGTTCACCGTCCGGGCCGGTGACCGCTCCTGCACCGTCGACGCGGACCTGTACCGCCCCGCCGGGGCCGACGCCGGCCACCCGGCCCCCGCCGTCCTCGCCACCAACGGCTTCGGCGGCAGCAAGTCGGACGGCACGACCGACGCCATCGGCAAGGCGTTCGCCTCGCGCGGCTACGTCGGCCTGGTCTACTCCGGCCTCGGCTTCGGCAAGTCGGGCTGCCTCATCACCCTCGACGACCCGGCCGTCGACGGCCGGGCGGCCGCCGGCCTCATCGACTTCCTCGCCGGGACCCGCGCCGCCGACGACGGCACCCGGGCCGACTACGTCGTCCAGGACGGCGCGGGCGACCCCCGGGTCGGCATGATCGGCGGCTCGTACGGCGGCGCCGTACAACTGGCCACCGCCTCCGTCGACCACCGGGTCGACGCCCTCGTCCCGCTGATCACCTGGAACGACCTCGCGTACGCGCTCGCCCCGAACAGCGCCGACGCCCGCACCGGTGTCTCCTCCGACACCGCCGGGGTCTTCAAGTGGCAGTGGACCAACGGCTTCTACCTGATGGGGGAGGGGCAGACCCTCCTCAACGCGAGCCTGGACCCGTCCCGGATCAACAACCTCGCCTGCCTGCACTTCGCGACGCCCGCCTGCGACACCGTCCGGCTGCTCAACTCCGGCAGCTTCCCGGCCGACCGCACCACCGCGATGCTCGACTACGCGCGCAGCGTCTCCCCGGTCGACTACCTCGGCAAGGTCAAGGCGCCCACCCTGATCGTCCAGGGCCAGACCGACAGCCTGTTCAACCTGAACGAGGCCACCGCCACCTACGAGAAGCTCAGGGCGCAGGGAACCACCACCAGGATGATCTGGCAGTCCTGGGGCCACAGCGGCGGCCAGAAGCCCGGCGAACTCGACCTGGGCCAGGGCAACCTGGAGGGCAGCTACGTCGGCCGGCGCGTCCTCGCCTGGTTCGACCGCTACCTCCGGGGCGACCGGAGCGCCGACACCGGCCCCGCCTTCGCCTACTACCGCGACTGGCAGAGCGGATACGGCACGGCGTCCGCCGTACCGGCCCTGTCGCGGACGATGTACCTCTCCGGCGACGGCAAGCTCGTCGGAGACCGGTCCGAGGTCGTCCGGGGCAGCCGCCAGTACGCCAACTGGCTGGTTCCGACCAGCCATTCGGAGAGCTCGCTCGCCGGGGTCATCGGGCTGCCCGACCCGAAGCCCTACGACATCAAGGGCACCTACCTCGGCTGGACCAGCGCCCCGCTGACGTCCCCCGTCGACGTCGTCGGCGCACCGAAGGCCACCCTGAAGGTCGTCTCGCCGGCGACGGAGCAGGTCCAGAACAGCGGCGACGCCGCCGACCGGCTCGTCCTGTTCGCCAAGGTCTACGACGTCGCCCCGGACGGCACCAGGAGCCTGGTCAACCGGCTGGTCGCACCGGTACGGGTCCCCGATGTCACCCGCCCGTTCACCGTACGGCTCCCGGGCATCGTCCACCGCTACGAGACGGGCCACCGGCTCGAGTTCGCGATCGCGGCGAGCGACACCGCGTACTCCGGCAACCGGGGGATCAAGCCGGTCACGGTCGTCAGCGCCCCGCAGGACACCGGCGTGCTGGAGCTGCCGGTGGTCGGCGGCGGGCTGGACTGAACCGCCTTCCCACTCGCCCTAGGACCTGTCTTCAAACTGCCGCCTGCCGTGCGGCGCCCGGCACGCACGCTCGCCGCGTTGTCGGGGTCACCCCGATACATCCAGTATCGGAGCGACCCTCCGCCTTGCGATCGCACGCACCGGACACCGCACGGCCCGGCCTCCGGCCGGACGACGGCAGTTTGAAGACAGGTCCTAGGGTGGCCGGATGACCGAACGTGAGTATCTGGCCGAGGGGCGGAGGGTGGGGATCCGCCCCTTCACCCCGGGCGACGCCGAGGAGTTCACCGCCCGCGCACGGGAGAGCCGGGAGCTGCACCGGCCCTGGCTCTTCCCGCCCGAGGACACCGCCGCGTACACCGCGTACGCGGACCGGCTGACCGGCGACCCGGCCAGGGCGGGCTTCCTCGTCTGCGAGCGCGGCGGCACGGGCGGCCGGACGGACGCGATCGCCGGATTCATCAACATCAACAACATCGTCGCCGGGGCGTTCCGTTGCGGCGCCCTCGGCTACGGGGCCTTCGCCCACGCGGCCGGGCGCGGCCTGCTCGGCGAGGGGCTGCGCCTGGTCCTGGACCATGCCTTCGGCCCGCTCGGACTGCACCGCCTGGAAGCCAACATCCAGCCCGGCAACGCCGGTTCGATCGCGCTGGTCCGGCGGGCCGGCTTCCGGCTCGAAGGCTTCTCGCCGGACTTCCTCTTCATCGACGGCGCCTGGCGCGATCACGAACGGTGGGCCGTCACGGCGGAGATGACCGGCCGATAGGGGTGCGGCGGGACGAGCCCGTGCGGTTCCACCGTCTCCTGGTCCTCCCGCCCGGTGGTCAGGGTCGGCAACGCGTACGTCGTCGACGGCACCGGCACCCGACCTCCGGCACCGCCCCCGTGCCGTCGACGGCTGTCCTCACACCCGCTGACCTGTGCCTTTCCGTCCGCTGCCGTCCTCGCTCCCCGGTCGCATACTGGGGAGAGCGGGGCGGCACGGGCGTGGGCCGTGCGGGGGAGCCGCCGACCTGGTTGGGCAAGAATTTGCCCGTGGCCGAATATCGTCTGCCCGCGGGGCGTGAAAGCCGTGCTCGCAGGGGTTACGGAGGTCCGGCAGCCGTATACGAATCGTTCTACGAAGCGGGAAACCGCGGCCGAAAGCAGCCGACGCGACCACCTGGACCGGTCGCGCTCGTGTTGACCGCGAGCGGGTACGGGCGGACGCTCGCCATATAGCTGCTGAATACAACTGGTTCGGCCGGCCACCGTCGTCCGGTACGCCCACGAGAGGGGCGGCACCGTGCGTACGGGCACCCGGGACGGACCGGATCAGGAGGACGCGCATGTGCGGCATAGTCGGCTGGGTCTCCTTCGACCGCGATCTACGGGCGGCCGAGCAGGTCACGGCGGTGGAAGCGATGACGGAGACCATGGCCTGCCGGGGCCCGGACGACCAGGGCGTCTGGAACGCCCCGCACGCCTCGCTCGGCCACCGGCGGCTCGCCATCATCGACCTGCCCGGCGGGCGCCAGCCCATGAGCGCCGGCACCCCCGAGGGCGCGGTCGCGCTCGTCTACTCCGGCGAGGCGTACAACTACACCGAGCTCCGCGAGGAGCTGATCGCACGCGGACACCGGTTCACCACCGACTCGGACACCGAGGTGGTGCTCCGCGGCTACCTGGAGTGGGGGGAGCACCTCGCCGAGCGGCTGAACGGCATGTACGCCTTCGCGATCTGGGACGGCCGCCACGACCGGCTCGTCATGATCCGCGACCGGATGGGCGTCAAGCCCTTCTACTACTGGCCGACGCCCGACGGGGTCCTGTTCGGCTCGGAGCCCAAGGCGATCCTCGCCAACCCGCTGGCCCGTCCCCGGGTGACCCTCGACGGGCTGCGCGAACTCTTCACCATGGTCAAGAACCCCGGCCACGCCGTCTGGGACGGCATGTACGAGGTGCAACCCGGCACGGTCGTCACCGTGGACCGCTCCGGACTGCGCACCCGCGTCTACTGGCGGCTGGAGACCCGCCCGCACACCGACGACCAGGACACCACGGTCGCCACCGTCCGCGCCCTCCTCGACGACATCGTCCGCCGCCAGCTGGTCTCCGACGTCCCCCGGTGCGTCCTGCTCTCCGGCGGGCTCGACTCCTCGACGGTCACCGCGCTCGCCGCCCGGCAGCTCGCCGAGACCGGCGAGAAGGTCCGCACCTTCGCCGTCGACTTCGTCGGCCGCACCGAGAACTTCGTCGCCGACGAACTGCGCACCACCCCCGACACCCCGTTCGTCCACGACGTGGCCCGGCAGTCCGGCACCCTCCACCAGGACATCGTGCTCGACCCCGGCACCCTCGCCGACCCCGGGGTACGGGCCAGGATGATCCGGGCCCGCGATCTGCCGATGGGCCTCGGCGACATGGACTCCTCGCTCTACCTGCTCTTCCGGGCCATCCGCGAGCACTCCACCGTCGCCCTGTCCGGCGAGTCCGCCGACGAGGTCTTCGGCGGCTACCTCCAGTTCTTCGACGAGAAGGCCCGCACCGCCGACACCTTCCCCTGGCTGGTGCGGATGGCCGAACACTTCGGCGACGACGCCGATGTGCTCCGCCCCGACCTCGGCGAGGCCCTGGACCTCGGCGGATACATTCAGGACAGCTACCGCACCGCCGTCGCCGACATCGAACGGCTCGACGGCGAGAGCGACTTCGAGTACCGGATGCGCCGGATCTGCCACCTCCACCTCACCCGCTTCGTCCGCGTCCTGCTCGACCGCAAGGACCGCGCGAGCATGGCGGTCGGCCTGGAGGTCCGGGTGCCGTTCTGCGACCACCGGCTCGTCGAGTACGTCTACAACGCGCCCTGGGCGCTCAAGTCGTTCGACGGCCGGGAGAAGAGCCTGCTGCGCGAGGCCGCCGCCGACGTACTGCCCCGCTCGGTGTACGACCGGGTCAAGAGTCCCTACCCCTCCACCCAGGACCCCGAGTACGCCGTCGCCCTCCAGGAACACGCCCGCGCACTCCTCGCCGACCCGGACCACCGCGTCTTCGAACTCGTCGACCGGGACCGGCTCCGCAGGGCCGCCGAGCGCCAGGCCCCGCAGATCACCGCCGCCTCCCGGCGCGGCCTGGAACGCGCCCTGGACCTGGCCGCCTGGATGGAGCTCTACGACCCCGAACTGGTCCTGGACGAACCGGCCGGACCTTCCCCGGCCGGAGACGGCCGGCCGGAGTCCTCGGGCACCTCCTCGTAGGCGAGCCACTGGGCGAAGGCGTGCAGCCCGCGCGCCCGCCCGGTGGCGGGCGCCCAGCCCGCCGGGAGCGGAGCCGCCACCGGGCGGCGCCACCCGGGCCGGGCGCCCGGCTCCGGCCGCACCGGTACGGGCCGCACCGCGTCGTGCACGGCCTGCGCCAACTCCGCCGCCGTGCACGGCTTCTCCGGCGCGACCGCGAAATCCCGCCCCCGGGGCCGGGTGCGCAGCACCACCGCGATCGCGTCGGCGAGGTCGGTCACGTACACCGGCCACACCTCCGCGTCCGGGTCGCCCTCGGCCACCACCGGGCGGCTGCGCAGCGCGTCCCACACCATCCGGCCGATGGGGGAGCGGCGCGAACAGCCGGGACCGTACACCTCGCCCACGTGCAGCGTGTACGGGACCGGCTCGTCCGGCGGACGGACCGTGACCCGGGGCTCGGGGGAGCCCAGCGCGGTCAGGTCGATCACCGCGGCGGACCGCTCCGACAGATCGGCCAGCCTGCGCACGAGGTGCTCCCCGAGCGGGTTCGCGGCCCCGTGCCAGACGGGACCGCCCGGCCGCCGACGGGGCGGGCGCCGGCCGTCGGCGGCCTCCCGCCCGGCCTCGAGCGCCCGGTGCGCCACCTCGGCCAGGGGCGCGCGACGGTGCGCGAGGTGCTCCTCCGTGCTGTTGTTGCTGATGCCACCGGTGCCGATCGTCGCCACCGACTCCGCGTACGCCGCCGACGCCCCGGGCGGGACGTCGAGCCCGGCGCGGACCGCCTCGAACCCCATGGCCAGGGCGGTCAGCCAGGTCCCCCGCACATCCGGTCCGGGCGCCCCGGCACCCGGTGGGCGCAGCAGCGTGCCGGGCAGCCCGGCCCCGCGCAGGTACTGCTCGGTGTCCAGATGCAGCCACCGCTCGGGGCCGGGCCCCGCGACCCGCACCGCGCACTGCGCCACCGAGTGCTTGAAGAACGGCACCACCGACAGGCCGGTCAGCGTCCGGCCCTCCTGGCCGGGCAGGTCGCCGGGGACGAAGCAGACCGAGCGGCGCGGGCCCCGGAAGGCGTTCCCGGAGATCGAGCCGCGGTCCTCGTGCTCGGCGAGATTGGGCACCGCGACGTAGCGGGGCACGCCCCGGGCGGTGAGGTAGCGGTGCATCAGGATGTCGTCCGGCCAGCCGCCGAGCCGCTGCCGCCCGTACGCCACGAATCCCTCGGCGACCCGGCGGGGCAGCACGATCGCCACGCACGGGAAGTACTCGTTGACCGCCCCGACCCAGCGGGCGCCCGCCATCGCCCCCATCCGGACCGCCGCCCCGTTGCGCGAGTCCCAGAGCGCGAACAGGGCCAGCGCCGCGTCCGGCAACTCCTCGACGGCGGACCGCACCCGGTCCAGGAAGGTTTCGGACAACACCATGTCGTCCTGGACCACCAATTGATGGGTGGCCCCCTCCTCGATCGAGGACCAGGCGGCGAGCGCGGTGCGCAGCACCGACGGGGTGCCGGTGGGATCGGGGTCCATGACGACCCGGAAGAGGCCGCCGTCCACGCTCAGGGCCAGTTCCTCGGCCGCCGCGCGGCGTCTGGGGTGGGTCATGACCACCGCGCTGAGCCGTGGGCGTGCCATAGGTCCTCCCTGGGTCCGAACCGGCCCGGCCCGCACCGGACACCCCGCGGGGACCGGATCCGCCAGCCGGATTCGGACAGTACGGGCGGCGCGGACGGCCCGCAAGAGTGCCGAAACGGCCCTCTGGCAGAGGGCCGACGAGCCCGGGAATGCTGGGGCCGGTATGCGCCGGAGCCCGGGGCCCGAGCGCCGCGTACCCCATCCTCCCCGACGCAGAAAGAGGCTTCCCATGCCCGCGTTACCCCCTTCGCAGCGGACCGACGGCGACGAGTCCGTCCACTCCCGCCTCGGCAAACTCCGCGACGCCCGGATCGTCGTGACCGGTGGCGGCGGCCTCGTCGGCAGCAGGCTGGTCCGCCTGCTGCACGGCGCCGGGGCCGTCGTCACCGCCCTGGACCGGATGGACGCCTACCCCGGCACCGGCCACGAGACCTTCGGCACCGCGCGCAGCGGCGCCCGGCTCGTCGTCGGGGACGTCCGGGACGCCGACACCGTCGGAGCCCTGCTGAAGGACGCCGACTTCGTGGTCCACGCGGCCGCCTACGCCGACGTCGCGGCCTGCACCCGCCGCCCCGACATCGCCTTCCGCGCCAACGTCGAGGGCACCCAGGTCGTCCTGGAGCAGGCCGCCCGCTTCCCCGTCCGGCGCCTGGTCCTCGTCTCCTCCGCGTCGGTGTACGGCAACGGCGACCCGGACATCGAGGGGCCGCAGGTCTTCCACGAGGACATGCCGCTCAGCCCGGTCTCCGTCTACGCCAACGGCAAGCTCTGGGCGGAGCACCAGACCCGGCTGATGCTCGGGGCCGGTGGCGGCACCGAGTACGCGGTGGTCCGCTACTTCTCCGTCTACGGCGACCCCCAGATACCCAAGCCGGGCAGCCACTCCTGGATGGTGCCCTGGCTCTCGCTCCAGGCCCGCCTCGGCCGCCCCATGCGGCTCAACGGCGGCGGGAACCAGGTCCGCGACCTGGTCCACGTCGACGACATCGCCGAGGCCACCGCGCTCGCCCTGATCGAGGAGCAGATGGCCGAACGGACCGTGAACGTCGGCACCGGCCGCCCCACCTCGGTCCGCGAGGTCGCCGACCTGATCGCCCCGTACTTCCCCGGCGCCCGGCGGATCGTCACCCCGCGCCCCGAGGGCGACCCGCTCGGCGGCTACGCCGACACCACGCGCTCCCGTGAACTCCTGCGCTGGCAGGCCCGGATCGGCGTCGAGGAGGGCGTCGACCGGTACGTGCGCTGGCTGCTGGCGACCCCGGACGCCACGCCACGCTGGCTGACCGAGGAGTACGAGGAGGCGGACCGGGCGTGACACGCTGCGCACCGACGGCCCCCACGGGGCGCACCGGCGGCGACGGAGGCGACACGCACACCATGGGCTACACCGGTTCCCACATCTGGTCACTGCGTCAGCGGGTCGGCTCCCGCAAGCTGCTGGTGCCCGGCGCACAGGTGCTGCTGATCGACGGGGCGGGCCGCGGTCTGTTCCAGCAGCGCGCGGACACCGGCGTCTGGGAGCTGCCGGCCGGCGCCTGCGAGGAGGACGGCGACTTCGCCGACGCCGCCGTCCGTGAACTCGCCGAGGAGACCGGTCTGCGGGTGGCGAGGGAGGACCTGGAGGCGTTCGGGACGCTCTCCGACCCCCGGGTGCACACCCTGACCTACCCCAACGGGGACGTGACGCACTGCTTCGCGCTCTGCTTCACCGCCCGGCGCTGGTCGGGGGAGTTGGCCCCCGGCGCCGACGAGGTGCGCCGGGCCGTCTTCCGGCCGCTCGACGCCCCGCCCCGACCCCTGCACCCGCCCACGGAGGTGGTGCTGTCCATGTACGAGACCTACCGTGCGGAAGGAAGGTTCCAGGCCCGGTGAACGCCACGGATCCGATACGTGCCGAGGTGCCCTGCCGGGCCTGCCTGTCCGGTGAGGACCTGGACTGGCTCGGCGGGGGCCGCTCGGTGAGCCTCGCCCTCGCCCTGCCGACGACCGTGGAGGTGCGGCCCGGCCCCGCGCCCGACGACGGGCCCGCGGACGGTTGGCAGCGGGAGGTGTGGACGTTCCTGCGCGGGCGGCTGGCCGGGCTCGCCCCGCGCCCGCCCGCGGTGACCGTGCGCAGCCAGGCGCCCGCGGCGAGCGGACTGTCCTCGTCCACGGCGCGGATCGTGGCCCTGTTCCGGGCGTACGCGGACCACGCCGTGCCCGGCGAGCGGGTCCCGGACGCCACGGTCACCCGGTGGGCGTACGAGTTCGAGTTCGCCGTCTTCAACGGGGGCGGCATGGACCACCTCGCGGTCGTCGAGGGCGGCGCGCTCCTCATCGACGGCCGGGAGGAGGGGCTCCCCGCCGTACGGGACCGCCTCGACCTCCCGGAGGAGTGGCGGGTGCTCGTCGTGGACTCCGGCACCCGCAAGGACACCCGCCACCACATCCGGGACGTCCGGGCGCAGCTCGCCGCGGGCGACCCGGCGCTGGCCGCCTACCGGGCCGCCGCCGATGCGGCGTCGGGCCGGGTGTGGGCGGCGCTGCGGGGCCGGGACCTGGCGGCGCTCGGGGCCGCGATGTCCGACGCCCACGCGGCCATGCGCGACCACCAGCGGATGTCGACACCGCTCCTGGAGAAGCTGCGGGCCCTCGCACTCGGCTCCGCCGGCCTGCCGCTGAAGCTCAGCGGGGCCGGCGGGGGCGGTGCGCTGGTCGGCGTCTGCCGGGCGGACGCGCTGGAGGAGACGGCGGCCCGGCTGACGGCGGCGCTGCGCACCGCGCACCCGGGGGCCCGGGTGGTGCCCGCCGCGGCGGCTCCGGGTGTGCGGCGGGCCCCGGAGCCGGTGGCGGCGGGAGGTCAGATGAAGGGGTCGTAGTCCTCCGGGAGCGGGGGCTCGCCGGTTCCGTCGGCGATGCGGTCCAGCTCCAGGTTGGAGCGGTGCCGTGCGCAGTGGAACCGGCAGTCCCGGCTCGGGTCGACGATGCCCCGGCGGTCCGCGTCCCGCCAGATGTCGGCGAGGTCGTCGGTGACCGCGTCCCCGATCCTCGCGAGCGGGTTGCCCCGGTGGTAGGAGCACACGTACACCCCGGACGGGGTGATCAGCGTGCGGAGTTCGGCGACCCGGCAGCGGTCGTACGCCTTGGGCTGGACGGGGCCGACGTGGCCGCGCAGCGAGGTGAGGGTGGAGGAGTTGACGAGCTGGAAGCGGTCGCTCTCCAGCCGGGCGGCCTCGGCGAGCTGGCGGTCCACGGACTCCAGCATCTCGCCGGGGACCTGCACGATGTGGTGGTCGTCGTCGAACATGGCCTTGGTCTCGAAGTAGTCGCAGCCGATGTCGTGGGCGAGTTCGGCCGCCAGCCCCACCTCGTGGTGGTTGGTCACGGTCGGCCCGCCCGGTTCCTGACGCGACATCACCAGGAAGGAGTAGCCGAGGGCGCCCTTCTTCTCGGCGGCCAGCAGCCGCATGTTGCCGATCACCTTGTCGAAGACGCTGCGGCCCTTGCGGTCGGGCCGGAACAGCCCGTACGTCTCGGCGGTGCCCGCGTCGACGGAGACCCGGACCCAGCTCGCGTACCGGGCGAGCTCGGCGAGGTTCTGCCGGATCATCGTGCCGTTGGTGACGACCCCGATGGCCAGGCCCGCCTCGCCGAGGATGCGTAAGACCTTGCGGGTGCCGCGGTGGGCGAGCGGTTCCCCGCCGCCTATGAGGACCACCGCGCGCACGGACAGGTCGACCAGCTCCTCGGCGAGCGAGGCGAGCCGCTCGGGGGTGAACCGGCCCTGGTTGAGGAGCTTTCCGCTGATGCACTCGGGGCAGGCCAGGTCGCAGAACGTGGTGGGGTCGAGGTCCACGACGAGCGGTGCGGCCGACGGCTCGCCCGAGGCGGCCCCGACGACCCGGGGCCAGTCGGTGGGCTGGTACAGCTTGGAGACGAGATCGAGGCGGTCGTGCGTCACAGGGTTCTCCTCTGCGGGGTGTACGGGTGTCGTCGCGGGGCGCACCGGTCCCGGCAGGGCCTCGGGGGTGTCCGGCGGACGCGTGCGACGTCCGCACCCGTCCGCCGGCCCCCTCGCTCAGCCCTTGACCGCTCCGGTGGCGAGCCCCGCGGCGATCTTGCGCTGGACGACCAGGAAGAAGACCACGACGGGCAGCGCGGTGAGCGTGGCGCCCGCCATCAGCCCGCCGTAGTCGGTGCCGAAACTGGTCTGGAAGGAGACCAGCCAGATACTGACGGTCTGTTTCTCCGGGGTGGACAGCAGCACGTAGACGAGGACGTACTCGTTCCACGCCTGCACCATCGCGAAGACGGAGGTGGCGACGAGCCCGGGGGCGAGCAGCGGCAGGACGACCCGGACGAACGCCCCGAGCCGGCCGCAGCCGTCGACCATCGCCGCCTCCTCCAGCTCCGCCGGGATCGCGACGATGAAGCCGTGCAGCATCCACACGGTGAACGGCAGGGTGAAGACGAGGTAGACGAGGATCACCCCGCCCAGGCTGTCGGTGAGACCGGCGTCGTTGAGCAGCAGGTAGACGGGGATGATCAGGGCGGCGAGCGGGATCATCTGGACGGTGAGGATCACCAGGACGAACGCCTTGCGCCCGGCGAACCGGAACCGGGCGAGCGCGAACGCGGCGAGGGTGCCGACCAGCAGCGAGACCAGGACGGTGCCCAGACCGATGACGGCGCTGGAGCGGACGTTGGCCCAGAAGTTGTCCGTACCCATGGCGCGGGCGAAGTTGTCGAGCGTGGGGTGGCTCGGCCAGAACTCGGGCGGCACACCGAGGATCTCGCTCGCGGGCCGGAACGCGGTGAGCACCATCCAGTAGACGGGGAAACCGAGGACGGCGGCGGTGAGCAGGCCGAGCAGGTCGTGGCGGAGGCGGTGGCGCCGTACCCCGGCCGTCCGCCGCCCGGTGCGTGCCCGGCTCATTCGACCTCCCCCAGCCGCAGCATCTGCCGCAGGTACACGACCGCGCCCACGAGCAGCAGCACGACGGTGACCAGGGCGATGGCGGCCCCGGCGCTGTAGCGGTTGACGGCGAACGACTCGATGAAGGAGTAGACGCCGAGGAGGTAGTACTCCCGCTCCGGCTGCCCGCCGCGCATCAGCCAGATCTGGTTGAAGACCCCGAAGTCCCAGATCGCCATCAGGGTGGTGACCATCACGAAGAGGGGCTTGATCGACGGGAAGGTGACGAACCGGAAGAGCTGGCCGGGCCGGGCGCCGTCGATCAGCGCGGCCTCCTCCAGCTCCGCCGGGATCCGGGTGAGCGCGGCGTGCAGGCTGACCGCGGCGAACGGCAGCGCCCCCCAGACGACCACCGCGACGATCACGGCGAAGCCCTGCCGCGGGTCGGTGAACCAGTTGTGCCGGGAGAGATCGACACCGGGCAGCGTCGACAGCAGCCAGTTGACCACCCCGTAGTCCGTGTCGAAGAGCCAGCGGAAGACGGCCGCGGCCACCATCACCGGCATCGCCCACACGGCGACCAGCACCCCCGCCAGGACCGCCCGCACCCAGGTCGACGTACGCCGCATCAGCAGCGCGACGAACAGGCCGAGCACCATCGTGAGGGTGACGCAGACGACGGTGAACAGGGCGGTGCGGGCCACCACCGTCCAGAAGAACCCGTCGCCGAGGATCGTCCGGAACTGGCCGAGACCGGCCCACGGCGGCGACTGGCCGCTGAACAGCTCCTTGCGGGTCATGTCCTGGAAGGCCAGGGCCACCATGTCCGCGAGTGGATAGGCCAGCACCACCAGCAGGGACAGGAACGCCGGAGCGATCAGCAGATAGGGCAGGGGGCGGCGCCGCCCGCGGCCGGGCGGGTCAGCGCTCATTGATCACCGCGTCGATCCTGCGGTCCGCCTCGCGCGTCGCGTCCTGGACGGACGCCTTCCCGGTGGCGATGCGCTCCAGCGTCTCGGGCAGGATGTTGGACTTCTCCACCGCGGTCCAGCCGGGCGCGAGCGGGGTGACCCAGCCGCGCGTGGCCGCCTGGGCGGCCGGGCCGTTGACACCCCCGGCGGCCACGTCGGCGAGCTGCACGGTGTTGTTCGGGAGCGTGTTGGCGGCGATCAGCTTCCGCTGCGACTCGCTGTCGGTGAAGAGCCGGATCCATTCGGCGGCCAGCTCCTGGTTCTTCGACTTCGCGGGAACCGCCAGCGTGGATCCCCCGAGGAACGGCGGGAGCAGCTTCCCGGACGGGCCGGGGAAGGCGAAGGTGGCGAACTTGCCCTTGAGCGCCGGATCGCCCCCGGAACGGGCGTCGGCGGCGGCCTCGGCCTCCCAGGTGTTCCCGTAGAAGACCCCGACCTTGCCCTGCCCGACCACGGCCGGCTCGTCGCCGTTGTCCTTCGCCCGGTCGCCGACGTAGTAGTCGTCCATCAGCTTCTTCCAGGTGGTGAGCCCGGCGACGGACTTCGGCGAGGAGAGCGCCCCCTGCCAGCGGCCGTCCTTCTCCACCGCCATCTCGCCGCCCGCGTCCTTCACGAAGGCCATCGCCGCCGACCAGTACCGGCCGGGCAGGTAGAGCGCCGAGAAACGCGGGTCGTCGGCCCCGTACTTCTCCTTCAGCCGGTCCAGGTCGGAGATCAGCTCCGGGTAGGTGCGCGGGGCGCGGGTGATCCCGCTCGCCTTGAAGTAGTCGGTGCGGTAGACCCCGACACGCGCCCCCGCGTAGTACGGCACGCAGTACGTCTTCCCGTCGAGGCGGCAGGCGTCGGCGAGCGCGGGCAGCCACTGCCCGGACCGCTCGAACGACTTCGGGTCCAGCTCCGCGAACGCCCCGTTGACCAGGTAGTTGGTGGTCTCGCTGTTCCCCATCTCCACCACGTCCGGGGCGTTTCGCCCGGCGAGGACGGCGTCGAGCTTCTGGTTCTTCGTCGTCCACTGCTGGTACTGGACGGCGACCTTCACGCCCGGGTGCTTCTCCGTGAACCGCCGGTTGGCGTCGGCGACCATCTCCGGCCAGCTCTCCTTGGCGTCCACGGTCAGCCACACCGTCAGATCACGACCGCCCCCCGACCCTCCCGAGGAGTCGCCCCCGCCCGAGGAACAGCCCGTCAGAGCCAACAGCAGCAAAGCACCCAGGATCCCGGATCGGCGGGGCAGGCGCGGTGTCATGAGTTCCTCCGTGCGGGATTCGTGGGGGACGTACGGGACTGCTGCGACGGTCTTCATCACTACCCCGGCGACCGGGACTCCCCGCCATAGCACGGAGTTTCGGCCGGAAGACAACGGTGCGCCCCGGGCCGAGGACCGGGCGCTCCCCGGCTGTGCTGCGCCGATGCCGAATCCCACCCCGGCGGCGACAGCCGTACTCCGGCCACGCTGACGCGAATGGCACGTTCGGTAGCCGGACGGCTCTTGACGGTGACGGCGCACTGCCCGCAGTTTGGCCCCTGCGGCACCCCACGACCCCGATCGAAGGGCTTGTACGTGACCGAGCAGAGCACCACCGCGTCCACCGACCCCGCCTCCCGCGGGGCCACCGCTCCCGCCGGCTCCGAACGTCCCGTACGGGTCAACGCCTGGAACGGGTGGGACCCCCTGCGCCATGTGATCGTCGGCCGCGCGGAAGGCACCGTGGTGCAGGCCCCCGAGCACGCGGTACGCCGCGACTACCCCGACGACGGCTTCCCGCTCGGCACCTACGGCCCCATGCCGACGGACATGGTGGCCGAGGCCGACCAGCAGCTCGACGACTTCGCCGAGATGCTGCGAAGGCGCGGCATCCGCGTGGACCGCCCCACCCCGGTCGACTTCACCCAGCGGGTCTCCACGCCGGAGTGGGAGCACGACTCCATGTTCGGCTGCATGCCGCCCAGGGACCTGCTGCTCACCGTGGGCAACGAGGTCCTCGAAGCGACCATGTCGTACCGCAGCCGCTGGTTCGAGTACCTCTGCTACCGGCCGCTGCTCCAGGAACTCTTCGATGCCGACGACCGGATGCGCTGGGAGGCGGCGCCCAAACCCCGGCTCACGGACGCCTCGTACAAGACCGGGTTCTGGGACACGTACAACGAGCTGCCCACCGAGGTGCAGCTGGCCCGGGTCCGCGACTACGACCTGGTGCTCACCGAGGCGGAACCGCTCTTCGACGCCGCGGACGTGGCCCGGTTCGGCAAGGACCTCTTCGTCCAGCTGTCGTTCGTCACCAACCGCAGCGGCTACGACTGGCTGCGCCGCCACTTCCCCGACCACCGGGTGCACGCGGTGACCTCGACCAACACCCATCCGCTGCACATCGACGCGACCTGGGTGCCGCTGCGGCCCGGTCTGGTGCTGCACTGCGGGGAGCGGCTGGCGGACGCCGAGCTGATGGAGTTCTTCAAGCTGAACGACTGGGAGATCGTGGAGGCGGTGCAGCCCGCCAGCTGGGACCACCCGCCGAAGCTGTCGTTCTGCAGCCCCTGGCTCGCCGGGAACATGCTGAACCTCGACGAGAACACCCTGTGCGTGGAGGAGAAGGAGGTGCGCCTCGCCGAGCAGCTCTCCTCCTACGGCTTCGAGATCGTGCCCGTGCCGTTCCGGGCGGTCGGCCCGTTCGGCGGCGGGCTGCACTGCGCGACCGTCGACATCGAACGGGACGGCTCCCTCCAGGACTACTTCCCGCGCCGGTACGGCCGGTTCTAGGGATGGCGACGGCGGGCGGGGGCGGGACCGGGGCGGTCGTTCTCGACTTCTACGGGACGCTGGTGCGGATGGTCGAGCCCCTGCCGCCGGACCACCGCGCGATCTTCGCCCGCCGGGGCCTGGCCGACCAGGGCGAACGCTGGGGCGACCAGTGGTCGGTGGGCCCCGCCGAGGGCGAGGAGCATCTGGCGCACTCGGCCGACGAGACCGCGTACGTCACCTGGGAGCGGGACCGGCTGCGGCGGCGGGCCCGGGGCTGCGGAGTGCCGGAGGGGGAGCTGGACGGTCTGGTCGCCGAGCTGGACGCGGCGATGAAGGCGGTCCGGCTCGCGCTCTACCCGGACGTCCCCGGCGTTCTCACCCGGCTGCGGGAGCGCGGGCTGCTGGTCGGGGTCTGCTCCAACTGGTTCTGGAACCTGGAGGAGTGCCTCGCCGGGGCCGGCATCGACGGCCTGGTGGACGTGGTGGTGGGCTCCGCGCGGGCGGGCGCCCGCAAACCGCATCCGCTGATCTACCGCACCGTGGCCGAGCGGTGCGGGCTGCCGCCGGGACGGGTGCTGTTCGTCGGCGACATGTGGACGCCCGATGTGCTCGGCCCGCTGGCGGCGGGGATGCGCGCGGTCCATCTGCACCGGCCCGACCGGGCGGTACGGGAGGCCGCGCCGCCCCTGCCCGAAGGGGCGGCGCGCATCACGTCACTGTCCGGCCTCATCCCGCTGCTGGACCCCGGTGGCGCAGCCGGTCCAGGAGGTTGCGGGTGACGCGCACGACGGCGGGGTCCTGCTCGTGCCCGCAGACCACGGGCCAGTCCGTGGTGCCCGCGGTGAAGACGGTGCCGCCCGCGGTGTAGAGGCCCATGGTGGCGGCGCGCGGGCTGCGGACGGACGGCTCGCGCACCGGAACGTTCCAGTGCCCCGGTTTGCCGTCATGGAAATTCTCGTGCACCGGATCGAGGACGTATATCCCGAGAATGAGAAAGGATTCCGGAGTTCCGTCCTCGCCGGTGGCGTGGGCGATTCCGTCCGCGTCGCGGAAGAACGCCGCCCCGTCGCATTCGTATCCGATGAGCGGTGTTCCGGCGCCCAGCCGATCCGGTGTTCCGCCGCCGGACGCGTCGCGCATGCCGGTGCCTTCGTAGAGCCAGTGACCGGCGTGCTGCACGGTGTATCCGACGCGCGGCCGGTCGCCCGGCCATTCGGTGGCGGGCCACATTCCGCCGTTGCGGAAACTCACCCCGGTCAAGGTGTTCTCCGGGCGGCCGACCCCGTCCGGTGCGGGCACCCACCACTGGTCGGTGGCCGGCAGATGCGGATATTCCTCGCCGACATGGTGATCGGTGTCGGAGACGAAAGCGGTGTTCCCGTCCGTCGGACGCACGCGCCACCAGCAGGTGTTGGCGCTGAGAAAGGCGATGTTCCCGCCGCTCCGGACGAACCGCTCGGCGTGCTCGCGCATCTCCGCGCTCCAGTACTCGTCGTGGCCGACGCTGAGCAGGAGGTCGTAGGAGTCGAGCAGGGCGGGGTCCTCGTGCAGGTCGAGGTCGGTGCAGTACTCGACCGGGTAGCCGTTCCGCTCCAGCCAGCCGATGAACGGAGCGTCCCAGTAGGCGAGGTCGATCACACCCCCCGGGCGGTGGAAGCCGACCTTGTGACCTCGGGGTTCGCCGTCGCCACCGGCCCGGTGCACCGGATGGTCGTACAGGCTGGCGCCCCGGTCCGCCCCCGGCAGGTCGGCACGGTTGTAGGCGTGCCGGGTGAAGGTCGACTTCTTGTAGAGGATGCGGGAGCGGCAGGCGGGGACCCGGGGGCGTACGACGAAGAACTCCCGGGCGGGCCCCTCCAGCCCGGCGAGGTCCAGAAGCGGTGGATTCTCCGGGCGGCCCGGTCCGCATGCGACGAACTCGACCACATGGATTCCCGGCTCCCAGTCCCCGGGAACGGGAAGGGTGAGCGGCGGCCAGCCCCAGTCGTCGGCGGGCGAGGCGAGCCCGGGCAATCCGTCGGGATGGGCGGGCGGCTCGTGCCGGGTACCGGGAAACTCCCCGGATTCCCCGACGGGGAAGAGTTCGCTGCCGAGCCGGTAGAAACGGAGACGGAATCGGGGGGCGTCGGTGGAGAGATGGAACGTCATTTCCTCGCCGACGGTGACGCTTTCACGGCCGAGATATCCCTCAATCATGCCGGTCATGCTAGGCAGCCGCCCCGGACCCGACAACGCCACCGCCAACAGGCCACCCGATCCGCTGTTTTCGGCCACGCACGGCGGGTCGGGACTTTCCGCCCGCTCTTCTGGGTAGGGCGGAATCCGGAAATGGCACAGCCGTCGATCGACCGCTGAGGGGCTCGCATGGGTGAAGAATTCCGCGGTGAATTCCGTGTACGGGAACTGGTGCTGGGTATCGAGGGGCTGGCGCTGCTGCGCAACGCCGTGGACGGTGACGAGACCTTCCTGCGCGAACGGGTGGCCGACATACGCCGCTTCGCCGTCGACGAGGAGCGGCTTCCGGACGGCGGCGCCCGGGTCAGCGAACTGGACGCGGCGGCCGGGTACGCCTCGTGGTCGACGGTCTACGACTCGCTGCCCAGCTCGTACATCGAGGTGGAGGAGCCGGTCGTCGCCGCGATCCTCGACGGCCTCGCACCGGGCACGGCGCTCGACGCCGCCTGCGGCACCGGCCGCCAGACCCGGACCCTGGCCGCGCGCGGCCACCGCGTCATCGGCGTCGACCAGTCGCCGCACATGATCGCCAAGGCCCGGGAACACACCCCGGACGCCGAGTACCGGGTGGGCCGCCTGGAGCGGCTGCCGGTCGACGACGACTCCGTCGACCTCGCCGTCTGCTCGCTGGCGATGACCCATCTCCCCGACCTCGCCCCCGCCGTGGCGGAACTGGCCCGGGTGGTCCGGCCGGGCGGCCGGATCGTCGTCACGGACCTGCACCCCTTCGTGATCGCGCTCCAGGGCCAGTGCCTCTTCGTGCACGGCGCCGAGGAACTGGCCTTTGTCCGCAACCACGTCCACCTGCCGAGCCACTACCTGGACGCCTTCGGCCGGGCCGGGCTGCGGGTGCGCGGCTGCCGCGAACCCCTCTTCAACGGGAGCCTGGCGCCCGGCGGTTACGAGGAGTTCATCGCGGACGCGGCCCGCGCCGCCTGGGACGGCCTCCCGATCGTCGTCGTCTGGGACGTCGAGGTCCCCGCAAGCTGAGGAGAACCCATGCCCCTGGACCTGGTACGCCACGCGCAGCGGCCCGAGCTGTGGGACCGCATCCCCGAGCGGTTCGCCGGAGTGGTGCCCGAGTACAACCTGCACGGCGACATCAACGGCGACTACTGGAATCGGCTGTTCGACGACTTCCCGGAGTTCCAGTTCCTCCTGTACGACGACGAGCACGAGGAGATCGCCGGCGTCGGCCGCTCACTGCCCCGCACCTGGGACGGCACCGAGGCGGACCTCGGCCCCGGACTCGACGACTCGATCGCCCGCGCCTTCGCCGACCGCGACGCCGGCCGCGCCCCGGACGCGCTCGTCGCGCTCGGCATCGAGGTCGCCCAGGACCACCAGGGGCGCGGCCTGTCCAAGGTGCTGCTCGATGCGATGACGGACACCGCCCGGCGGGCCGGGCTCGGGACCGTCCTGGTGCCCGTCCGCCCCACTTGGAAGGACCGCTACCCCCTGGTACCGATCGAACGGTACGCGGCGTGGACCCGCGACGACGGAACCCCGTTCGACCCCTGGATCCGGACCCAGATCGGCGCCGGCGGCACCCTCGCGGGAGCCTCCGCGCACTCCTCCCGGATCACGGGCACGGTCGCCGAATGGGAGAGCTGGACGGGCCTCCCACTCCCGGAGACCGGCGAATACACCTTCCCCGGCGGCCTCGCTCCCCTCCACGTCGACCGGGACCGTGACGTGGCCGCGTACTGGGAGCCGGGGGTGTGGATCGCGCACACGGTTCGGTAGACGGGGGCGGGGTCAGAGGGAGCATCCCCGCACGCGCGGGGAACACGCCGCAGTCGCGGCAACCGTTGTTGGTCGTGGGGACCACCCCCGCACGCGCGGGGAACACGTGGCCACGGTCCAGCTTGCACCCGCTCACACGGGACCACCCCCCGCACGCGCGGGGAACACGGACATGCATTCCTCCAGTGAGTGACGCTCGGGGGACCACCCCCGCACGCGAGGGGAACACTGCGCGGCGCGGACAGTCTCGATGGTGAGGGCGGGACCACCCCCGCACGCGCGGGGAACACCCGGTCGAGATGAGCGGCACGGCGCGCGCCTCGGGACCACCCCCGCACGCGCGGGGAACACTGACGCTCGCGAAGTCCGGCGTCGGCACCATCGGGACCACCCCCGCACGCGCGGGGAACACGACCCCTGGCGTGACCTACGAAGAAGGCCGTCGGGACCACCCCCGCACGCGCGGGGAACACAACCGGCGGGGCTTTTGTGCTTGTTACGCCTGGGGACCACCCCCGCACGCGCGGGGAACACGAGCACCGCCTGATGCTCCACGGCTGGGCACCGGGACCACCCCCGCACGCGCGGGGAACACGCGCGAAGTCCGCCATCCGCAGGTCCGTGGGCGGGACCACCCCCGCACGCGCGGGGAACACAGCTCGTCGACGGTGACGAAGACGACCGGCAGGGGACCACCCCCGCACGCGCGGGGAACACTTCGAGGCGGACTTCTTGGCCTCACGGGCCTCGGGACCACCCCCGCACGCGCGGGGAACACCGAGCCGTCGCGTACGGCGCGGACCCGGGCGAGGGACCACCCCCGCACGCGCGGGGAACACGCGGTGCATGTCATGCCCGCAAACATCTGGCGGGGACCACCCCCGCACGCGCGGGGAACACGCCGCCGCCGTGCCCCCGCGCCCGCGACGGCCGGGACCACCCCCGCACGCGCGGGGAACACGACGCAGGTGCGGCGGGCGGTTTTCTGGGCCTGGGACCACCCCCGCACGCGCGGGGAACACTCCCGTTTGAACCGGCCCTGGTCGACGGTGGAGGGACCACCCCCGCACGCGCGGGGAACACACCATTCAGGCTCTGGTGCGTGTGCCCGGCGCGGGACCACCCCCGCACGCGCGGGGAACACTGCCCCGCCGGGCTCCTCGGCTACGCCAGCGGGGGACCACCCCCGCACGCGCGGGGAACACACCATTCAGGCCCTGGTGCGTGTGCCCGGCGCGGGACCACCCCCGCACGCGCGGGGAACACGTGCCGGGGCACGGGTCCTCGCGAGGTGGATGGGGACCACCCCCGCACGCGCGGGGAACACGGGTGCTTCACCCGCTGGAGCTTGTTCGCCCAGGGACCACCCCCGCACGCGCAGGGAACACACGACGCAGGGCATTCCCGAGGCCACCGCCGAGGGACCACCCCCGCACGCGCGGGGAACACCAGCCGGACCGTGTTGCCCGCACCACCGCGGCGGAACCACCCCCGCACGCGCGGGGAACACAGAGCCCGGTGGCCTGGTCGTATCCGGGGGCGGGACCACCCCCGCACGCGCGGGGAACACCGCCGCCCGACCCCGGCCCCGGCTGTCGCGCAGGGACCACCCCCGCACGCGCGGGGAACACCGAGGCCGACGAAGCCGACGCGGAGCGGATCGGGGACCACCCCCGCACGCGCGGGGAACACGATCTGCTCATGTCGGCCGACGCGGCCGAGGAGGGACCACCCCCGCACGCGCGGGGAACACTGTCGGCCGTGTCGCGGCCGTGTCGGTGATGCGGGACCACCCCCGCACGCGCGGGGAACACTTGCCGAGCTCGGGTTCGATGCGGAGTGGTGCGGGACCACCCCCGCACGCGCGGGGAACACTCTTCGTGACCTGCGAGTTTATCGAGCGAGGGAGCTGTCCTGATCCAACTTCGTTGAATCCGTCATCCGGGGCATAAGCGTCATAATCCCTCTCTTGCGGTGTCTGGCCGGCGGTCGCCCAACATCATCGCTCCGCCCAAGGTTTCACGAGAAGTGGCCCGCGTCCCCGGCCTGCGGCCGAACCCTCGACGGCGGAATCGGGCTTCGCGAACTCCCGCAGGGCCGTAACGTATCCCGTTCTCGCCTCGTGAAGCAGTCTGCCTAAAGTTGCGGGCCATGGGATGGAATGAGTGGGACGAGTCGGAGTATCTCGACTGTCTGCGGTCCGAGCGGCGCGGGTACGCGTGGGTGATGAGGCGTCATGGCGGGATGACGCGGGAGCAGGCCGAGGCAGCCGCTCTGGACTGGTACCCGTACGAGGACCCTGGTGCTCCGTACCGCGGGCTCGTTTTCCATGACGAGGCGTGGCATTGGGCGATGCTCGCGATCCATGGTGACCGGTACGCGGTCGAGCGCCCCGACCTGGGCAGCCCGTCGTCCGAGTACCTGGCCCTTGAGTGAGTGTCGCGCCAGGAGCGTGTTCCGCCGGATCGGAAGGGGGCCGGGTGCCCGGAGAACGGGGGCGGACGCGGATGTGAGCGGTGCTTCGTGGACGCCGGGGCGGTGTGGTCGCCGCCCCAGGGTTCCGGACCGGCCGGGGCCGATTCGGCGGCGAGGTTCATGCCTTGCCGTGCTCTCCGTAGCGGTGGGCCCAGGGCAGGGCCTCCTCCAGTGAGGCCGATACACCGAGCAGAAGGTCCTCGCGCCCCCAGTCGGCCGTCAGTGAGACCCCGAGGGGCAGGCCCTGCGAACTCCAGCCCAGCGGAAGGCTGATGGCCGGGAAGCCGGTGGCGTTCGCCAGTACGGTGTTGCCCGTGAACGCGGTCATCGCGGCCAGTTCCGCCGCCGGGTCCGCGTCGTTGCGGAGGCGGCCGATGGGCGTCGGCGGGTTCGTCACCGTCGGAGTGATCACCACGTCCGCGTCGGCGTGGTCGAGCGCCCAGGCGCGGGCGCGGGCCTGGACGGTGCCGATCGAGGCGGCCAGCTCGCCCGAGGTGAACTCCTGCGAACGGGAACGGAGATGGCGGACGATCGGCCGCAGGGACGATGCGTCGAGAGCCATGGTCCTCGACCCGACGAGTGCCGCGAACATCATCTGGAACCCCTCGGTCAGTTCGGGGTCCGGTGCCTGGTCCCGGGCGAAGACCTCGTGTCCGAGCCCGGCCAGTGTGCGGGCGGTGAGCTCCGCGGCCGCGGCGACCTCGGGATCGACGGGGCCGCCGGAGACCGAGCCCTGGGCGAGTGCGATCCGGAGCCGTGGCACGGGCGCGTCGCATGCGCGCTCGTAGCTGTCGCACCGAGGTGGATGCACGGTGCCGGCCCCGGTGCGGCCGGTCAGGGCGTCCAGGAACGCCGCGGTGTCGCGGACCGTTCGGGCGATCGGCCCCCGTACGGAGAGGCCCATGCCGTCGTTGCCCGCCGGGCCCGCGGTGACAAGCCCGCGGCTGGGCTTGAGCCCGACCACACCGCAGGCGCTCGCGGGTGAACGTATCGAACCGGCGGTGTCACTGCCCTGCGCGATCGGGACCAGCCGGGCGCCGACGGCGGCCGCCGCGCCTCCGCTGCTGCCCGCCGCGCTGCGGCTGAGGTCGAACGGGCTGCGCGCCGGGGCGGACACCTCGGGTTCGGTGTAGCAGGCGGCTCCGAACTCGGGGACCGTGGTCTTGCCGAGGCTGATCAGCCCGGCGCCGGTCATGACGTCGACGATCTCGTCGTCGTGCTCGGGGATCCAGTCGCGGAACAGCGTGGACCCCAGCGTGGTGCGTACGCCCGCGGTGGCCTCCAGGTCCTTGATCGCGGTGGGCACGCCGAACAGGCGCGGCAGCCCGGCGTGATCCGTCGACCGCAGGACACGTTCGGCCTCGGCCGCGGCGACGCGGGCCCGGTCGGCCGACACGGTGGTGAACGCCCCCACCCGGTCGCCGTCGCCGTCGCCGTCGCCGATCCGGGCCAGCAGGTGCTCCACGACGTCGGTGGGACTCGTCTCGCCGCATGCGTAGGCGGCGGCCAGTTCCAGGGCCGTGAGGTCGTGCAACTCCGTCATCCGCACTCCCGTTGAAGTTTCGTTACGCGTATCGATATGGTGCGGGCATGGTGACCGAAAAGGCAAGCACTCCGAAGAACGGCCGCCCCCGGGCGGTGGCGCTCGACGCGATCCTGGACGCGGCGACCGAACTCTCCGACGACGAGGGGCTCGACGCCGTGAGCTTCCGCGCGCTGGCCGACCGGCTGGGCGTGTCGCCCATGGCGATCCACCGCACGACGGGAGGCGTCGACGCGCTCCAGCACGCGCTGGTGTCCCGCATCGTCGGCGAGGCGACCCGGGCGGTGGAGTGGCCGGAGGACTGGCGCGGCACCGTCCGGGTCTTCGCGAACGCGCTCCACGATCTGCTCATGCGACACCCCGTGATCCTTGAGGCCCATCGCCGGGCCCCGCTGGTCGGGCCGGGCGCCGACGAGACCGCGTTCCGGGTCGTGGCGGCGCTGCGCGGCGCGGGGCTCGACGAGGAGGCCGCCGCGTACGCGTACGGCACCGTGCACGACTTCGTCACCGGCCATGTGGCGATCCGCCTGGGCCGCGGCGATCTGGAACTGCACCACCTCCCGCCGGAACGCCGGGACACGTCGGTGTTCGCGGACCACCACGACTACGACCGCCGGTTCTCCTTCGGCCTCGACGTCGTCATCGGCGGAATCGCCGCGGCTGCCGAGGCCCCCGTGACCCACGAGGAGCGGCGATGACTCCCTCCCGGGCGGACCTGCCGCGGGTCGAGCTGCCCGAGACGCATCATCTGACGGTCCCGGGCGGGCGCCGCATCGCGTACTGCTCCTACGGCGACCCGGCCGCGCCGCCCGTGATCGTGCTCCATGGAAGCCCCGGCAGCCGCTACGAGGGCCTCGCCCTGCGGCAGGCAGCGACGGAGGCGGGCCTGCGCCTGGTCTTCCCGGACCGTCCGGGGTACGGCGAGACCGACCCGGTGCCCGGTCGTGGCTTCCACCGCTGGAACGACGATTTCGTGGCCCTGCTCGACCATCTCGGCCACGAGCGGGCCGTACTCGTGGCGATCTCGGGCGGCGGCGGGTACGCGCTCTCGGCGGCCCAGCGGCTTCCCGGGCGGGTGACGAGGCTGATCCTCGCCTGTGCCGCCGTTCCCGGGGCTCCCCGCGAGGCGTACGCGCACCGGATCCCACTGGTCAAACTGGTGAACATGGTCGCCGTCCGGGCTCCGGCGGTCGCCCGGCGGATGCTTGCGGGGAAAGGCGTCTTCAAGAAGGCGAGGAACGAGCCGAACCTCGATGCCTGGCCCCGCTCCGACCGGCTGCTCATGGCCGACCCCGACTACCGGGCGCTGTCCGAGGCGGACACGTCCGAGGGGCAGCGCCAGGGCGCGGACGCGGCCGTCGCCGACCTCGCCGGCTACTCCCGCCCGCTGCCGGACCCGCTGCGCTCGGTCTCGGTGCCGACCCTCTTCCTCCATGGCGAGGCGGACGGCAACGTCCCCGTGGAAGTGGCGCGCTGGGCGCACGCGCAGATCCCGGGGGCCGAACTGCGCACCGTCCCCGACGGCGGTCACCTGTTCCTGCTCGCGGACCCGGGGCCGCTCCTGCGGGAACTGGCCTGAGCGGTACCGGCGGCCGCGCGGGTTTAGGCAGGGGCGGTCGCGGACGCCGCGAGGAAGCCGGGGCGGACGGTCGATCGGCTCAAGGCTTGGCGAGCGTCGCGTCGCGTCGCGTCCGGGGGTGTGCCCGTATTCCGCCGGGCACACCCCCGTCCGTATCCGCTGGTCACACCAGAGCCCGGCCTGATCCGAACGAAGGACGCTCACCCACCGACTCGCCCGCGCGGACGCCCGCCCAGGCCAGGGCGGTCATCGCGCGGGCCTCGTCCGGGCCCGCCTCGGGGCGGCGTTCGGGCGGGAGGCCGGCCGGGCCTGCGGTGGCGACGGCGGAGTGCCGCAGCCGCTCCAGCGCGTCCGGGGGGACGCCGTCGGGCAGTGGCCCCAGGCTTTGGGCGGCGCGGGCCGCCTGCCTCCCGAGGAGCAGGCAGTGGATCCACAGCTCCTCGGCGAAGGCGTCGCCGAAGGTCCGGGCCACCTCCGTCGCGAGGTCCTTCGGCATCCGTGGGGCCCGTACGGCTTCCTCGGTGAGGCCGGTCGCGGGGAGCGCGTCGCGCCAGCGGTGGTGGCCGCGTCCGCCGTCGGCGCCGTTCTCCTGCCCGACGAGCCGGACGTACCCCTCGCCGTACCGCATGTACGGGATCCAGCCCGGCTCCTCCAGGACCCGCCCCCGGTCCAGCAGCGGTGCGGCGTCGGCGGCGGAGGTGGGGCAGACGGCGAGCCGGATGCCCTGCGCGGCGTGGTCGTTGATGCTCGTCGTGCCGATGTGCTCGACGACGTTCGGCACGGCGAGCAGGCTCATCCGGCCGCGCCCCCGGAAGAAGGCGGAGAGCAGTTCGTCGTCGTGGCGCTCGGCGCTGTCGCGGGCGTACGCGCGGAACGCGGCGGCGCTTTCGACCGGCAGGCAGAGGGCGAGGGACGGCGTGAACTCGTCCGGCACGGCCCGTACCCAGGAGGCCCCCGCGAGGGCGGCGAGCCGGGCGGCGGCGCCGTTGCGGGCGTGCCAGTTGGTGTAGAAGACCAGGGCCTCGTCGGGGAACCGGGCGGCGGACCGGCCCACGATCTCCAACAGTTCGGCCGGGGCGTCGACATCGTCCTGCACGACCAGGTGGTGACCGGCCCCCGGGGCCACCGCGGCCCAGGCGACCAGGGCGGTCCGCAGGGCGGAGGGCGGCCCCTGCGGGTCCGGGTCGAGGGCGAGGCCGTCGAGCCGGAGCCGGGCGGCGAGATCCCGGGCCTGGGCGAGGCGGACGGGGTGGGTCATGACGGCCGAACTCACGTGGGGCTGGGGCACGCTGCGCTCCTCGTCAGGGATGGTCGCCGGTCATGGTCGCAGAGCGGGGCCGGGCGGACCCGGGTGTGCCAGGAGTTTGGCCGGATCGGGGGCGGTGGCGGCCGAGGGGAGGCAGCAGTAGCCGACAAGAAGGGACAAATAAGCGTCAAAGGGGACTGTTTTGTTCGAATCCTAGGACTCCTTTGACACCCTCAAAGTTTCGCGTATACCTTCCATGCCCAGTTGGGTGTCCTCAGTGGACGCTCGATGTGGACGAAGGGGCTGTTCCCATGCATGCGGAACCCACAGGACAGTACGGTCGGATCGGGCGGCGCGGAGTGCTCCGCGCGGCGGGAGCGGGTGCCGGTGTGCTCGCCTTCTCGGCGATCCTCTCGGCCTGTGCGCCGCAGCGGCCCGAGGGCGGGGAACCGGCGGACGGAACCGCGGCCCGGGGCTCCGACGCCCCGATCCGCACACTGACCCTGGCGCTGCCGTCGTCCCTCTCCACCCTGGACGTCAGCCGCGAGTCCGGCATCCTCAACTACGTCGTGGCCTGCCTGGCCCAGGAGTCGCTGCTCTCGGTCGGGCCCACCGGCAAGCTCGGCCCCGGTCTCGCCGAGAGCTGGAAGCAGCCCGACGCCACGACGTACGTCTACACCCTGCGCCGCGACGCCAAGTTCTCCGACGGCACCCCGGTCACCACCGACGACGTGCTCGCCTCCATCGACGCCGCCCGGGACACCGGCAGCGGACTGGCCTACGCCTGGGCCGACGTCGCCTCCGTCCGGGCGACCGGGGCCCGCGAGATCACCGTACGGCTGAAGCACCCCGACGCGGCCTTCGCCTGGACGCCGACCCCCGGCACCCTACTGATCAGCAGCAAGGCGTTCCTCACCCGGAACAAGGGCAAGGTGGGCACGCCGAGGACGCTGCTGCTGGGATCGGGGCCGTACCGGGTGACGTCCTTCGCCGCCGACGACCACGTGGCCCTGGAGCGCAACGACCACTGGTGGGGCGACCGTCCCTCGGTGCGCACGCTGAAGCTGTCCTTCGTCCCCGACGCCGGGACCCGGCTCGTCGCCATGAAGTCCGGTTCCGTCGACGGTGCGCTGAGCCTCCCGTCCGACGAGGCGCGCAGCTGGGAGCGGGAGGCCCGGGTCACCTACACCGGCGACCGCTCCGTGGTGGCCCTCGCCTTCGACACCGCGCGGGCGCCCTTCGACGACGTGCACGTGCGCAGGGCGTTCGCCCACGCGGCCGACCGGGCCGGGATGACCAAGGGCATCCTGCACGGCAAGGCAGAGGTGGCCTCCACCCTCGTCTCGCCCGACATGTGGGGCGACCTGCTCACCGCCGACGCGGTCGGCACCGCCTACGACAAGCTCCCCGCCTGGGACTTCGACCTCGACCTGGCCCGGGCGGAACTCGCGAAGTCCGCCCACAAGGACGGCTTCACCGTCGACCTCACGTACCCGAGCAGCGGACCCCAGCTGGGCAAGGCGGCCCTGGCGCTGGCGGCCTCGCTGAAGGAGCTCGGCATCACGCTGAACGTCAAGGAGACCACGCTGGAGCAGTGGATCGCCGACCTGGTGCCCGGCAAGAAGCCCCTCCAGTTCCTCTGGTACTACCCCGTCACCGGCGACCCGGCGGAGCTGACCAACGCCTACCTGGACAGCGGGGCCACCCCGACCAACCTGCCGCACTACGCCAACAGGACCGTCGACAAGGCCCTGGCCACCGCCCGGAAGACCGTCGACCCGGCCGTGCGCGGCACCCACCTGATGACCGCCGTCACGGCCGCCGCCGCCGATCTGCCCTACCTGCCGCTGTGGTGGGCGCAGACCGCGACGGCCTTCTCCAAGGACCTCGTGTTCGAGGAACCCGGCCCCTTCGCCCTCGTCGGCCCCTGGGCCACCCGGGTCAAGAAGGCGGCCGCCTGAGACCGCGTGCCGGGCGGGAACCCCCTCAATTCCCCCGAGCCCGCCCGGCACGCACCCCTTCGGAACCGCCGGTCCGCCCCCACGCCCGTAGCAGCACGAACGGAACGCCCATGCCCTCCGCCTTCCCGGTACCCGGCACCGCCGGGGAACCGGCCGCCGCCGTCCGCCGCGTCCGTACCGCCATGTCCGAGCAGACCGTGCCGTCGGACAGCCGGATCGGTCCGGACGGACGCGGAGTGGCGGTCACCGTCTACGGGCCCTGGGGCAGCGACGTCCTGATCGCACCGGTCGACGGCCCCGGACTCCCGCTGCCCACCGCCCCGTCCGACCCCGCCGGACGGTCCCGGCACACCCCGCGCTGGCTGCCCGACTCCCGGACGGTCCTGCTGGTCACCGAACCGGTGCGGCCCGGCCCCCCGGTGCTGACCGCCTGGGACACCCGGACCGGCGAACACCGCGAACTCGCCACCGTCCCCGGTGCGGTGGAGGAGCTGTACGTCTCCGACGACGGCACCGAGATCCTGCTGCTGGCCGCCGACGACGGGGCCGAGCGCGACGGGATGAACCTGGGGCTGCCGGTCCGGCTCGGCCCGGCCCCCGCACCGGTCTCCCACCACCCGGACGCCGGACGGCGCCGGCTGCTCCACGCCCCGCTCCGGCCCGCCGACGGGTCCGGGCTGCCCGCGCCCGTCGAACTGCGGGACGCCGGGCCCGCCGGGCTGACCGTCTGGAACGCCGCCTGGCGCGGCGGCCGCACCGCCGTGGCCACCGTCTCCGAGGAACCGCTGCCCGCCGGCTACTACCACGCGCGGCTGGCCCGGATCGACCTCGCCGACGGTTCCGCCGTCACCCTCCACGAACCCCTGGGCCAGCTCGCGGCGCCCGCGCTCGCCCGGGACGGACGCCGTGCGGCGGTCGCCGAAGGCATCTCCATCGTCGCGGGCCGCCCGCTCCTCCTCGACCTCGACGACCCCACCGCCACGGCCGTGCGAACCCCCGGCGCCGAGGACGTCACCTGGACGGGATTCCGCCCGGACGACGAGGACCGGCTCCTGACCGCCGGATGGAGCGGCACCGGAAGCCGGATCGCGGAGATCCGGGCCGGGGCAGTCACCGTGCTCCACGAGGAGCGGGCCGTGCTCGGCGGGGCCGGCGCCCAGCCCGCCCTCAGCCTCAGCGTCGACGGCCGGACCGCCGCGACCGTGCGCGAGGCCCCCGGCGAACCGCCCCGGGCCGTCGTCGCAGCCACCTCCGGCCCCGACGCCTGGGCCTGGCGGCCCGTCACCGCCCCGGACCCGGCCGCCGCCCGCCGCGCCGGGGGCCACGGCGACCTCGCCCGGCTCCGGACCCGCGACACCGTCTGGACCGCCTCGGACGGCACCCCCGTACACGGCCTGCTGCTCGACGACCCCGCCCCGAAGCCCGGCCCCCGCCCGCTCGCCGTGGTGTTGCACGGCGGCCCGTCCTGGCAGTGGTCCGCCGGATACGCCCCGGCCGACGTACTCGGACTGGCACCCGCCCTGGCCGCCGCCGGATGGCTGGTGCTCCTGCCCAACCCGCGCGGCAGCAGCGGCTACGGCCTGGACCACGCCCGCGCCGTCGTGGGCGCCTGCGGCGAGGTGGACCTCGACGACGTCCTCACCGGCGTCGCCCACCTGGTCGCCGGGGGCGAGGCACTGCCCGGCCGGTCCGCCGTACTCGGCCACAGCTACGGCGGATTCCTCGCCGCGCTCGCCGCCGCCCGCACCGACGCCTTCCGCGCCGCGGTCGTGGTCTCCGCCCCCACCGACTGGCTGAGCTTCGCCCACACCTCCGTCATCGGCGGCGGGTACGAGGAGACGTACGCCCTCGGCGACGCCCGCACCCCCGAGGGCCGCACCGCCCTCCTCGACCACTCCCCGCTCTTCGCCGAGGGCGGCGGCGCCACCCCCGTCCTCGTCCTGCACGGCGAGCACGACCGGATCACCCCGCCCGGCCAGGCGCACGAGCTGTACCGCGCCCTGGCCCGCCGCGCCGGGGCCCCCGTCGAACTGCACGTCTACCCCGCCGAGGGCCACGAGTTCACCGACCCCGCCCACCTGCTGGACGCCACCGCCCGCGCCGAGCAGTGGCTCGCCCGGCACACCGGCCCCGAGGCGGCGCCCCGCCACGGCACGAAGGACACCCCGTGACCGACACCGGCCTTCCCCCGGCCGCCCCGCCGCCCCCCTGGCACACCCGGCTGCGCGACGCCCTGCCCCTGCGCCATGTCGCGCGGCGGCTCGCGGGCACCGCCGGGCTGCTGCTCGTCCTCTCGCTGGCCGTCTTCGCCCTGCTCCGGTTCGCCCCCGGCGACCCCGCCCGTACCCTCCTCGGCACCCGCAGCGCCACCCCCGAGGCGCTGGCCTCCGTCCGGGCCGCCCACCACCTGGACGAACCCTTCGTCACGCAGTACGCGCGCTGGCTGACCGGCGCGTTCGGCGGCGACCTCGGCACCTCCATCCGTACCGGCGAGAGCGTCGCGGCCGCACTGGGCGAACGGCTGGCGCTCACCGGCCAGCTCGTGTCCGCGGGCTTCGCCGTCGCCCTGCTGCTGGGGATCCCGCTGGGCGTGCTGGCCGGGCTGCGCGCCCGGCGGCCCGTCGACCGCGCCGTACAGAGCCTCGGCGTCCTCGCCCTGTCCACCCCGGCCTTCGCCGGCGGCCTGCTCCTCATCTACGTCTTCTCCCTGATGCTGGGCTGGCTGCCCGCGTACGGGCCCGGCACCGGCGGCACCGACCGGCTGCTCCATCTGCTGCTGCCCGGCATCACCCTCGGCCTCGCCGTGACCGCCGTACTGATCAAGCTCGTCCGGGCCGCCGTCATCCGCGAACTGGCCCAGGAACACGTCACGTTCGCCCTGGCCCGCGGCGTGCCGACCCGCACCGTGCTCGTCCGGTACGTGCTCCGGGGCACCGCCGTGCCGGTCACCACCGGCATCGGACTCGTCCTCGCCTATCTGCTGGCCGGAACCGTGCTGGTCGAGCAGGTCTTCGCGCTGCCGGGGCTCGGACAACTCCTCGTCCAGTCGGTGACCTTCAAGGACATCCCCGTCGTCCAGGCCGAGGCGCTCCTGCTCGCCGCCCTGATCTGCCTCGCGAACCTCGCCACCGACCTCACCCACCCCCTGGTCGACCCCCGGCTGCGCACCGGCCACCCCCGCCGCGCCCCCGGCCGGACCGCACCGGACGAGCCCGCCGAGGTGACGGCATGACCACCCCCTCCGCCACCGTCGCCACCACGCCCGCGAAGCGGACCGGGCGGCGCCTGTTCGGCCCGCTCACCACCGTCTGCGCCGTGATCGCCGTCCTCCTGGTCGCCGCCGCCGTCGCCGGACAGTGGCTGTTCCCCGACTGGAACCGGCAGGACCTGCTGGCCACCGGCGCCATGCCCGGCGCCGGACACCTCCTCGGCACCGACGAACTCGGCCGGGACATCTGGCACATGCTGATCGCCGGGGCGCGCAGCACCCTCGCCGGGGCCGCCCTGGTCGCCGTCGGCTCCATGCTCATCGGCAATCTGCTCGGCCTGACCGGCGGCTACTTCGGCGGCCCCGCCGACACCGCCGTACGACGCCTGGCCGACCTGCTGCTGGCCCTGCCCGCCCTGCTCGTCACCATCGTCGTCGCCGGGATCGGCGGCGGCGGGTACGCGCTCGCGGTCGGGGTCCTGATCGTGCTGACCTCGCCCGGCGACATCCGACTGGTCCGGTCGGCCGTCCTGGAGCAGCGCCACCGCCCGTACGTGGAAGCGGCCCGGACCCTCGGCCTGCCCGCCCGGACGATCATGGTGCGGCACATCTGGCCCACCGTGCTCCCGGTCGTCGTGGCCAACACGATGCTCAACTTCGCGGGCGCGATCGTCGCCCTGGCCTCGCTCTCCTTCCTCGGCCTGGGCGTACCGCCCGGGGCCCCGGACTGGGGCCGGATGCTCGCCGAGAACCGCACCCTCCTGTACGACAACCCGGCGGCCGCCCTGGCACCGGCCGTCGCCGTGATCGTTTCCGCGGTCGTGGTGAACCTCCTCGGCGACCGGCTGTTCGAGTACTTCTCCGACCGGAGGCCCTGATGACCGAGGTCCACACCGCCACCGTGCCCCTCCTGGAGGTCACCGGCCTGCGGATCGCCACGACCGGGGCCGCGTCCGGACCCGCCACCGTCCTCGACGGGATCGCCCTGACCGTCGCCGCGGGGGAGTGCGTCGCGGTCGTCGGGGAGTCCGGCAGCGGCAAGTCGCTCGCCGTGCGCGCCGTCGCCGGACTGCTCCCCGAGGGCGTCGCCGTCACCGGCGGCACCGTCCGCCTGGCCGGCCAGGACGTCGGGCGACTGCCCCGCGCCGAACGGCACGCCCTGCGCGGCCGCCGGATCTCCCTGCTCATGCAGGACCCGTTCACCATGCTCCACCCGCAGCTCACCTGCGGACAGCAGATCGCCGACGGGCTCCGCGCCGACCTGCCCGCCCTCGCCGCGGCCCGCGGACGGCGCGCCCGCCGCGCGGCCCTGCGCGCCGAGACGGTGCGCCGGCTCGCCGAGGTCGGTCTCGCACCGGACGTCGCCGACCGCTACCCCCACGAACTCTCCGGCGGCATGCGCCAGCGCGTCGCCACCGCCGCCGCCCTCGCCGGCGACCCGGAACTCCTCGTCGCCGACGAACCCACCACCGCCCTGGACGCCGCCAACCAGCGAGCCGTCCTGGAACTCCTGCGCGGCCTGCTGGACCGGCGCGGCATGGGACTGCTGCTCATCACGCACGACCTCTCGGTCGCCTTCGCCACCTGCGACCGGGTCTACGTCCTGTACGCCGGGACCGTCCTGGAGGAGGGCCCGGCGGCCGACCTGCGCCGCGCCCCCCGCCACCCGTACACCGCCGCGCTGCTCGCCGCCGAGCCCTCGGCCCACGTACGGCACGAACGGCTGCCCACGGTCCCCGGCTCCGTACCCCCGCCGGGGCGGCGGACCGGCGGCTGCCCCTTCGCCGACCGCTGCCCGCACGCGGCCCCGGAATGCCGCACCACCGCCGTCACGCTCCGGGTGCCGCCCCCGCTCCCGGGCCGCCCGGACAGCGGCGAACGGCTCTCCGCCTGCGTACGGCTGGCCGGGATCGGCGCCGACCTCACCCCGCCGTCCCCCGTACCGGCCGCCCCCGGCACCGGTCCCGACGTGGCCGAGGGCGCCGTACCGGCCCTGCGGATACGCGGAGTGCGCCGCACCTTCCGGGACGGCGGCGACCCCGCCGTCCGCGACGTGGACCTGACCGTGCCCGCCGGGCGGATCACCGCACTGGTCGGGGAATCCGGCTCCGGGAAGACCACCCTGGCCCGCATCGCCGTCGGCCTGGAGACCTTCGACGAGGGCCGGGTGGACGTCGGCCCCGTTCCGCTGACCGCCGGACGGCTGCCCACCCGGGCGGAGCGGGCACGGCTCGCCCCGCAGGTGCAGATCGTCTTCCAGGACCCGTTCTCCTCGCTGCCCCCGCTGCGCACCGTCGGAGCCACCCTGGCCGAGGCGCTGACCGCCGCCGGCCGGATCACCGGCGGCTCGGCGGCCGCGCGCCGGGCCCGGCGCACCGAACTCGTCGGCCAGTTGCTCGACCAGGTCGGCCTGGAACGCTCCTACGCCGAACGGCGCCCCGCCGCGCTCTCCGGCGGGGAACGCCAACGGGTCGCCCTGGCGCGCGCGTTCGCCGTCCGGCCCAGGCTGCTGATCTGCGACGAGGCGGTCGCCGCGCTGGACGTGTCCGTCCAGGCCCAACTCCTCAACCTGCTGGCCGACATGCAGCGCACCGAAGGGTTCGCGGTGCTGTTCATCACCCACGACCTGGGGGTGGTGCGCCAGATCGCCGACGAGGTCGCGGTCATGGTCCGGGGCGAGCTGGTCGAACGCGGCACGGTGTCCGAGGTCCTGGACGACCCGCGTCATCCGTGGACCCGCCGCATGCTGGACGCCGTACCGGGCTTGGACCCGTCCGTGTCCCCGTCCTAAACTGACGCCCGCCCAGGCCCGTGCCACCGCACCGACGAGCCGGAGGAGCAGGGGCGCCGCCCACCGGGACCGCAGCCCGGCCGAAGGAGACGTCCGCGATGCCCGTGCCCCAAGGCCCGCCACCCGCCGCCGCACCCGCCAGCACCCCGGCGACGAACCGCCCGGCCACCGGCGACGTCGTCCGCACCGCGCTGTCGGTCAACCTCAACCGCCGCCGTCTCGCCCGGGGCTGGAGCCTGCGCGAGATGTCCGCCGAGACCGGGATCAGCAAGGGGCTGCTCTCCCAGATCGAACGCGGCGAGGCCAACCCGACGCTGGACGTCGTCACCCGCATAGCCGCCGTCCTGCGCACCGACCCCGCCGACCTGCTGCGCGGATCGCTGCGCGAACCGGAGATCCTGCGGGCCGGCGAGATCGACGAGCCCGACGGCGAGAGCGCCGTCAACCTCCTCTTCGCCGCGCACGGCCACAGCCGCTTCGAGGTCTACCGCTCCCGCCTCCACCCGCACGCCCAGAGCCAGATCAGCTCGCACGGCACGGGATCCGTGGAGTACGTCATGGTCGTCTCGGGCCGGGTCACCCTCGTCGTCGACGAGGTGCCCTACGACCTACACGCCGGGGACAGCGCCCGCTTCGACGGCCGGGTCAGCCACTACTACACGACCGAGGACAGCCCGGCCGCCACCCACAGCATCGTCGGCTACCCGCTCGGCTGACACGGGGGCGTCACGGCGCCCCGCGTCGGCCCTTCGTGGTGATCCATGTCCGGCGCCAACGGGCGATCATGGTCTGACCCGTTACTCAGAGCAGGTGCCGGTTGGGGGCTTGCGCGGCGTCCGCGTATTCCGGCAGGGCGACGACCATGACGTCGGCTTCTTCGAGGATCTCGATGCCTTCGGCATCGGTGACGAAGGTGTCGGGTTCGCTCCAGGCGGTGACGACGCGGTGGATGCCGGATTCCTTGATGAGCTGGGCGCAGGGGCGGGGGCGGGATGCCCGCTTGGCGCAGGGTTCGAGGGAGCTGTAGATCGTGGCGGTGGCGAGGCGGGGGTCGGTGGCGGGGAGTTTGGCGAGGGCGCCTTCTTCGGCGTGGTCGTGCGGGTCGTTCTCGCGGGAGTAGCCGCGGGCGAGCTCGGTTCCGTCGGCGGCGACGATGACGGCCCCCACACTGAATGCGGTGACCGAGGGTGGGCAGCAGGTGGCCAGCTCGCAGGCGAGGGCAAGCCAGGCCCGGTCCGTCGCCTCGGCTGTACGGCCGGTGCCGGGTGGACCGGCTTGAAAGGGCGTGCTCATCGGGGCTCCGTCGATGTGTCCTTGGGCGCGTACCTCAGGAGTACCACGTCGTTGATCCGACGGACTTCGAGGAGCCTGAGTCGCGCGGTCGGACCACCGGGGTATCCGGCCGGGCCGAACATGCGTACCGCGTCCGGCTGGCCGACCAGCAGTGGGGCGACGACGAGTTGCAGCTCGTCGGCGAGTCCTGCCTCAAGGAGTTGTGTGTGGATGGTGCCGCCGCCTTCGATCATGAGCCGCTCGACGTCGTACACCTCACCGAGGAGGCCGAGTGAGGTCGGCCAGACGGCCTCGGCAGGGATGCTCCGTACGGTGGCCAGGTTGCCGAGGTTGGCTCGGGCCTTCGTGGCGGCCTCATCCCCGACGGCCAGGACGAGCTTGTCGCCGCCGTGGTGCCAGAACTTCCAGTCCGGGTCGAGATCGCCCGTTCTCGTGAGGGTGACCTTCAACGGGTACTCCGGCTTGCCAGCGGCGACCCGGGACGCCCTGCGCTCGGCAGAGTTGACGAGGAGGCGGGGGTTGTCGGCGCGGAGTGTTCCAGCGCCGACGAGGATGGCGTCGACGTCGGCTCGTACGGAGTCGACCCGGTCGAAGTCGTCCTGGTTGGACAGCAGCAGCCGTGCCTCGCCCGGACGGGTGTCGAGGTGGCCGTCAATCGATACGGCAGCGGACAGCAGGACGTAGGGGCGGGACACGCTATCTCCAGATCTCCAGAAGGTGCGCACGGGTCGGGTCAGGCTGGATGCAGAACGATACGGTCGAGCGCGGACCGGAATTCGGCTACGTCGTCCTCACCGACTGCCGGGGCCAATGCCTGGTCGAGCCGGTCGAGCTGAACGAAGATCCGTGCGGAACCGGTTTCGGCAGCGATTCCCACAGCCTGCCGGCCGATTCGTGCGGCCAGTGTCACGTTGCCGGTACCCGCGTGGGAACGGGCGGCGCGGGCGAGATAGACGCCACGGTCCCGCCGGTATGTGGAAGGAAGCACCGTGAGAGCGGCGTCGAAGCCCGCTGCGGCCCGTTCGTAGTCGCCGAGCGCGGCGAGCGAACGGGCTCTGGCAGTGTTGATGTAGGCCGTGTCGAGCCATGAGCCCCACACACCATCGCTATCCGATCGGCCGAGCATCAGGAGTGCGGTGTCGTACGCCCTGTGTGCTTCGTCTCCTTCGCCGAGCACGGCATGTGCGTGTGCTGCGTGCAGGACGGCGATGACTTCGAGCCGGCTGCCGGGCCGGGCCGTGCGTCGGGCGGCGGAGGCGAGCCCGAGGGCATCGATGGGATGCCCGGTGTCGACCGCGAGCTGAGCCTTGCGGGCGAGTACGTACGCGGTGAGGTTCGTATCGCCTGCGACGTGGGAGGCGTCGAGTGCTTTCGCCGTGTGGCCGTGGGCGGTACGTGTGTCGCCGATGTCCTGGGCGAACCAACCTGCCAGCTCTTCGTAGCGGGTTTCCAGCCCGCGAAGCCTCACGGCATCGGCGCCCCGCGCTGCCCGGCGTCTGGAAACGAGGTGGGCGAGATGTTGCTGTAACGCGGGCAGCACGTGGCGGGGGCCGATGAGGTTGTCGGTCTGGATCAACGTCCGGCGGAGCAGTGCGAAGTATTCGATGGGCGAGCCCATGTCCGCGAGTTCGGCGATGGTTGCCACTGTTGGGGCTGAGAGGGCCGATGCCGCCAGGCCAGCGATCCCGGAGGCGAGAACGGCACGGCGGGGCATGGGCACGAAGTGGATCCTTCCGAGGATTCGAGCGGGGACGACGACCAAGCTCGCCTCGTCATCCAGTGAGCTTGGCCGACTGGGCACGTACATGGCCAGAGGTGTCCTGTTGCTGGCCCCATGGCCCAGTCCATTGGCCCCATGGGCAGTTGTCTCACCTCTGGACAGGAGAACCGATCCGTTCTGGGGAGCCTGGCACTCTGCCTCGTCCCAGTGACGCACCAATGCGCCTGCGGTGTCGAGCACTCTGTCGAGGACGACGGCTGCCTCCCGTGGGACGGGACGTTCGGCGCGTTCGAAGCGCCCGAGATGAGAGCGGTCGATCAGCGCCTTCCGGGCGAGGACCTGTTGTGACATGCGGCGGGCCTCACGGAACTGGCGAAGTTCGTAACCCCACCGGTGCCACGGGCCAGCACCGGGAGTCAGCTCATTCGGTCGCTGCCCCATGCTTCCCCCACTGCCAATTTCGGGTTGCCCTGTGGATTGATGCCATCGGGAAGGCCGCATCCCGACGGGGCCTGCGGAGCCAGCTCGTGGGGCTCCATCCAGAGGCTCCCGAGCAGGCGCTCGAGCCGCTTTCATCGTCCGTACGAGCTGATCACACGGTATCCGAAGGGTCCACGTGGTGCTCCGGAACCGCGTCGTGAGACGCGAGAGTCAGCGATCCTATCCCGCGCTTCTTTCTCATTTGGGAGGCACATCATGTCCCTGGCGCTCCATCCGCACAGCAGATCTGCGTGGGCTGACCTGCCCAACGCGAGTGGGCTCGGCACGGATTCATGCGCTGGCCTGGGGGAGCCCCGTTCCGGCAGAGGCCCGTGGTGAACGGCAAGCCGCCGCCCGGGGCGGTGGTCGACGGGGTCGACTTCGGCCGTTGGTCCGTCGTGCTGTGCAAGCCGGACGCGGTGGAACGCGGTCTGGTCGACGCCGTCCTGGAGCGGATTGCCGCGACGGGCGCCACGATCGTGCACCGTGAGCAGATCGTCGCGGGGGCCTGGCAGGCCCACGTCCACTACTGGGACCTCCTGGTGGACCGCGACTGGTTCCCCGGCCGGGACATCCCCGCGTGCCTGGACGCGGAGTACGCGGGGCGGACCGTGGTCGTCGCGCTCGCCCACGGTGCCTCGGGCATTCAGGCCCGGCTGCGGGCCGTGCTGGGCCACTTCGACCCCACCGAGGCCGCGCCGGGCACGATCCGCGGCGACCTCGGCGACGACAGCCTCCGCGCCGCGCTCGCGGAGAGCCGGCTCGTGCGCAACCTCGTCCACACCAGCGACGACGAAGCCGCCGCCCGTCGTGACTTCGGCACCTGGTTCGGCGCCGGCCGCCGTGACCTCCTTGCTCCGGTCCTTCCTGTACAGAGCACGTCCGTCGAAGCCTGACTCCCACCTGGAGACCCTGATGAGCATGCCCGTCACCGGCGCCCGGCGCGCCCTGCCGATCCTCACCCCCGACCAGATCGGCGGCCTCAAGCAAGAACTCGCCGACGTCATCGAGTACCGGAAGTCGGGACTCTCGCTGAACTGGATCGTCGGGTGCCCGCTCGACTGCGGCTACTGCGTGCGCCATCTCTTCGACAACTTCGAGATGAAGGTCCCCCGCCGCCTGATGAGCGACGAGGAAGCCGTCCGTCGCCTCGTAGGCCACCCGTACTTCCGCCCGCACCGGACCCCGATCCAGCTGCTGAACCGGGCCACCGACCCGATGCTCCCCGTTGTCAAGCCACATCTCTTCCACGTGCTGCGTCAGCTCGACGACCAGGGGCTGACCAACCACGTCCTGATCATCACCCGCTGGCGCGTTGATCCTGTGGACTGCGCCGTCCTGAACAGCTTCACCCATCTGCGGCTGACCGTCCTGGTCACCCACTCCGGCATCGACAACCCGGCGATCGAACCGGTGGACAGCAACATCGCCGCCGCGTCCCTGCGCACCCTTCACATGCACGCCGAGCGGTACCGTACCGTCCTGTACTGGCGCCCCATCGTGCCCGGCCTCAACGACACCGGCCAACACATCGCCCGTGCCAAGGAGTTGTCCCAGCACGCTCACGCGACCGTCTTCACCGGGTTGTTCTTCCGCAAGGAGATCGCCGCGTACTACGAGGCGCACGGCCTGGAGATGCCGTACGAGGACACCGCCCGGCGCAAGATCATGCCCGAGGCTGCCGAGCGCCGGTTACTGGCCGCCTTCGAGGAGGACACCTCCTGGGGGCCGCTGTTCCGCAAGACCTCGTGCGGTGTCGCCTACGCGCACGGAGAGGCCGACTACAACGGGCACTACGGCATCCGCGAACTCTGCGACATCTGCCCGCCCGAACAGATCGCAAGGTGCGAGTCCGCATGGGTCCGGCCGGACCTGAACGCCGTCACGCGGGAGGCACGGGGGCTCGGCGCGAGCGGCGAGATCGAAGTCAATGACCGGGCCATCGTCGTTGAGGGGTTGGACGAACCGCCGCGCTACTACCTCCAGCACGGCTTCGGCTACCAGTGCCACGACCGAGCCAAGCCCCACCACCACCGCCAGCACGGCCGCGCCGACATCGGCTGGACGGCGGAGAACGGAACACCGACCCCATGAACTTCTCCTCCTGGCCCCCGCTCCTTGTCGTCGACGTCGAGGGCAACGGCACCAACCCGCCCGACCTCGTCGAGATCGCCGCGCTCCCGGTACGCGACGGACATCCCGACACCAGCACGGCGGGTGCCTGGCTGATCAGGCCCGCTCGCCCGGTGACACCGTTCGCGGTACGGGTGCACGGCCTGACCAACCAGGTCCTGGCCGACAAGCCGGGCTGGGAGGAGACCAAAGACGCGGTCCACGCCCTTCTCGGCACGGCGTGGATCGCCGCCCACCACGCGCACGTCGACTACCGGGCCCTGACCGCACACCTCCCGCAGTGGAAGCCGGCCGGGGTCATCGACACCCTCCGGCTGGCCAAGGCCACCTATCCCGACCTGCCGAAGTACGGCTTGGACGCGCTGATCGAGCACACCGCCCCCGACCTGAGCCAGGCCCCCGCCCAGCGCCACCGTGCCACGTACGACGCCTACGCGACCGCGCAACTCCTCATCACCATGGCCGACCACTACGAGACCTGGGACCAGCTTGTGGCCGCCGCCGTACCGCCCGGCCTCCCCGGCGCACCCGAACCCGAACAGGAGTCCACCCTGTGGTAATTACCCACCGCTCCATCCGCATCGGCGTGATGGGCACCCACTCCACCGGCAAAACCCTGCTGTTGCGCCGGATCGAGAGGGAACTGTTCGCCCGGGACATCACCGTCGCGCGCACCGGCCAGCTCGGCCGGCGCGCGGCGCTCGTCCCGCTGCCCAAGATGATGCACCACACCGCGGACTCCACCCGGTGGGTCATCGCCACCGGGATCGCGGACGAAGTCGCCGCCGCCGCACGCCCGGTCGGGGACACCTCTGTACAGGTCGTCCTCGCCGACCGGGCCTGCTGGGACGCGATCGGCTACTTCCGCGCCGCCCAGGAATGGAGCGGCCGGACCACACACCGCACCGAACGCGAAGCCCTGCACCAGCTCGCCGCCGCGAACCCCCCGTACGACCTCCTCCTCACCACCGTCCTCGACCCCCACCTCCCCGTCCGGCGCAAGCACGACTACGACCCCCGGTACCGGCAGCTGGTCGACCACCACACCCACGCCCTGCTCCGCGAGGAGAACCTGCCGCACCTGCGGGTCACCAGCGACGAAACCAGCCGGCAGCACGCCATCGACCGAGCCGTCGAACTCTGCCTCACGGAGACGCCGGTATGACCACCCAGCCACCCGGCGGCACCGTCGACATCGCCGGAAAGACCGTCTCCCGCCTCGGCTTCGGCACCATGCGCCTCACCGGCCCCGGCACCTGGGGCGACCCCGACAACCGCGACCGGGCCATCGGCATGCTGCGCAGCGCGGTCGACGCCTTCGGTATCACCCACCTCGACACCGCCGACGCCTACGGCCCTCACACCGTCGAGCACCTGATCAAGGACGCTCTCCACCCCTACCCGGGCAACCTCCTGATCGCGACCAAGGTCGGCTTCGCGAGACCGGCACCAGACGTGTGGGTGCCGCACGGCCACCCGGTCTACCTCCGTGCCTGCGTCGAAGCGAGCCTGCGCCGCCTCGCCGTCGAACGGCTCGACCTGTGCTACCTGCACCGCATCGACCCCGCCGTCCCCCTCGCAGACCAGCTCGGAACCCTCGCGGAACTGCGCGACGAAGGGAAGATCGGGCACATCGGCCTCTCCAAGGTCACGCACGACGACTTCACACTGGCCCGCAAGCAGATCCCCGTCGCCGCGGTTCAGAACGTACTGAACATCCACACCCGCTACGACGCAGTCCTGGAGGCGTGCATCGACGCGGAGATCCCCTACGTCGCCTACCGGCCGCTCGACGCGGGAGCCGCACTCCTGGACAGGGACGCGACCGGCCCGCTGTGCTGGCTCCTCGCCCGCGCCCCGAACATCGCCGTCATCCCGGGAACCAGCAAGCCGGAGCACCTGGCCCGCAACGTCAAAGCCATAACCGGGAGCCGAGCATGACGCTCCTCGCGGCTCCGGTTGTCGCTTGGCCACGGCACAGGACTCCGCGCCCGCATGGCCGACATGGAGCAGCTCCCGGGCTGGCTCCTCCGTGAGCTGCCGCGCCGGGGTCTTGTCACGCCGCCCCCGGCGCCCGCCTCCCCTTGTGGTTGACCTTCATGGTGTCCATGTCCGTCACCGTGGAGCGCAGCGGGCCGTGGCCGTATCCCTGCCCGTCCAGGTACGTCTCCGCGCGGTCCTCGGCGATGGCGCCCGCCATCTCCTCGCCGTCCTCGGCGTCGGAGACGACCACGTAGCGGAAGCTGAAGTGCTTGAGCACCCGGTCGTAGGCGAGCGTGCCCTCCTCGGTGAACCGCATCGCGCTCAGCCCGTGGTCGTCCACCTCGGCGAGCAGCCGGGCGCGCGCCGTGTCCGTCAGCCCGTCCCAGGTGCCGCGCACGATTACTCGGTAGGTGTGCTGCGTGCTCATCGTCTTCCACTCCGCGTTCCGGTGCGTGTGCCGCGCCGCTCGCGGCGCGGGCGGGGTCGGGGCCAGGGTACGGCGGTACGGGCGCGGCGCATCCGAATTTCCGGGCGACCCAGGCGGCGGCCGCTTTTGCCGAAGTCTGACAGCGGCGCCCCTGGTCAGGGAATTGCCGAGCGTGTTCCATGGTCATCGGGCGCCCGGACCCGCGGCGGCCCGCGTGAGGGAACGAGGTTGCCTTGGCCACGACCGTACGACGTGCCGTACTGACCCTGCCCGCCGCACCGCTGGGCCCGGAGAATCCGCTGCCCGCGCTGCGGCCGCTCGACGAGACGCACACCATCGACGAACGCGAACGGGCCGCGCTGCCGCGCGACATGGCACGCCAGATCGGCTACCAGCCCCTGACCACCGTGCTGCCGGTGCGCGTCCTCGACGGCTACGGCCGCGAGCGCACCCCCACCGCGATCGACACGATCGTCATCGAGAACGACCGGCTGCGCGCCACCGTGCTGCCCGGCCTCGGCGGCCGGATCCACTCCCTCCACCACAAACCCACCGGCCGGGAACTGCTCTACACCAACCCGGTCCTCCAGCCCGCCGACTTCGCGCTCAACGGCGCCTGGTTCTCCGGCGGCATCGAGTGGAACATCGGCGCCACGGGCCACACCACCCTCTCCTGCGCCCCCGTGCACGCGGCCCGCGTCCCCGCGCCGGACGGCGGCGAGATGGTCCGCCTCTGGGAGTGGGAGCGCCTGCGCGACCTGCCGTTCCAGGTCGACCTGTGGCTCCCGGAGGACTCCGACTTCCTGCATGTCGGTGTCCGCGTCCGCAATCCGCACGAGCACACCGCACCGGTGTACTGGTGGTCCAACATCGCCGTCCCCGAAGGGGACCGCACCCGCGTCCTGGCCCCCGCCGACGAGGCGTGGCACTTCGGGTACGAACGGTCCCTGACCCGGGTGCCGGTCCCGGTCTCCGGCTCCGTGGACCGCACGTACCCGCTGCGTGGCGACTTCCCCGCCGACTACTTCTACGAGGTCCCCGACGGCGCCCGCCGCTGGATAGCCTCGCTCGACGAGCACGGCCACGGGCTCGTCCAGACCTCGACCGACCTGCTGCGCGGCCGGAAGCTGTTCGTCTGGGGCGGCGGGGCGGGCGGCCGCCGCTGGCAGGAGTGGCTCACCGAATCCGGCACCGTCGGCTACGCCGAGATCCAGGCCGGGCTCGCCCGCACCCAGCTGGAGCACGTACCGCTGGAGCCGGGCGGCGAGTTCAGCTGGCTGGAGTCGTACGGTCCGCTCTCCGCGGACCCGGACACCGTGCACGGCGAGGACTGGGCCGCGGCCCGTGCCGAGGCCGAGGGACGGCTCGCGAAGGCGCTGCCGCGCGCCGATGTCGACGCCGCGTACGCCGCCTGGCGGCGCTGCGCCGACACCGCCCCCGGCGAGACGCTCGCCACCGGTTCCGGCTGGGGCGCCCTGGAGGTCCGGCGCGGCGGGTACGAGCTGCCCGGCACCCCGTTCGCCGAGTCCACCCTCGGCGAACAGCAGCGCCCCTGGCTGGAGTTGCTGGACCGGGGCGCCTTCGCGGAGCCGGACCGCCCGGTCCCGCCCGGTCCCTCCCTGGTCTCCCCGCACTGGCGCGACATGCTGGAGACGGCCCCGGCCGACCCGCTGACCGAATACCACCTGGGCATCGCCCAGTGGCACGCCGGGGACCGCGCCCAGGCGGTGCGGAGCTGGGAGCGCGGGCTGACGGCGGCCCCGTCCCGCTGGCCGCTGCTGCGGTGCCTGGCCGTCGCCGCCGGGGACGGGCGGCAGGGGGAGCGGGCGGCGGACCTGCTGGCCGAGGCGTTCGACGACCTGGGCGCGCGGCGCGACGGCGGCGAGGAGTGGACGGCGGTCGCGGCGGCGCTGGGCCGGGAGGCGATGGAGGCGCTGCTGGCGGCCGGGCGCCCGGCCGCGGCCCGGACCGTGTGGGACGCGCTGCCCCCGGAGGTCCGAGAGCGTGGCCGATTCCGGCTGCTGGAGGCCCGGCTGCTGCTCGCCGAGGGCGACCGGGGCGCCGCCCGGGCCGTCTTCGACGCGGGCTTCGAGGTAGCCGACCTGCGCGAGGGCGCGGAGATCCTGGGCGAGGTGTGGGCCCGGATCACCGACGAGCCGCTGCCGGACGCGTACGACTTCCGGATGCGCCCCAGCGGCTGAGCGCGGAACCCCGGGCCGGCCGGACCGGCCCGGGGCGGGGTTCAGCGGCTCCCGCCGGGCTCAGCGGGCCTCGTCGGGCTCAGCGGGCCTCGTCGGGCGCCTGGTTGCGGTCGGCGTACTCGAAGACCGAGCCGTCCGGGTGGACGGCGATCAGGTTGCGGCCCACCGGCGTCGGCACCGGCCCGGCGAGGATGCGGGCGCCGACCCGGGTGAGGTCGGCGTACGCCTCGTCGACGTCCTTCACCGCGATCGTCGCCGTCACCTTGCGGAGGATCTCCAGCTCCGACTCCGGGCCGCTCATCAGCAGGAAGCAGCCGATCGCGGCGACCGACACCCCGCCGCGCTCGAAGCGGAGCGCGGGACTCCCGGTGAGCTCCTGGTAGAAGGCCGTGGCGGCCTCCAGGTCGTCGACGCAGATCCGGAGCGTGGTTCCCTGAATGTCCATGCGGCCCAGGGTAGTTGCCGGTGTCATGCGGTGGAACCGGTTCCGGCCCGGTCAGGCCCGGCAGAGCACCTCGCCGTGCGGGACCATGAACCAGGCGTCCTCCCGGGTGCCCCACGCGCGCCACGCGTCGGCGATCGCCGCCAGTTCCCCGGCGCTCGCGAAGCCGCCGGAGACGGCCCGTTCCGCGTACGCCGAGCCGACCGTGCGGTCCGCCCACAGCCCGCTCCACCAGGCCCGGCTCTCCGGGGTGGCGAAGCACCAGCTCCCGGCGGACGGGGTGATGTCGGTGAAACCGGCCTGCCGGGCCCAGGAGAGCAGCCGGCGGCCCGCGTCCGGCTCGCCGCCGTTGCCCCGGGCGACCCGGCGGTACAGGGCGAGCCAGTCGTCCAGGCCGGGCACCTCGGGGTACCAGCTCATCGCCGCGTAGTCGCTGTCGCGGGCCGCGACGATGCCGCCGGGGCGGCACACGCGCCGCATCTCGCGCAGCGCCCGCACCGGGTCGCCCACGTGCTGGAGCACCTGATGGGCGTGGACGACGTCGAAGGAGTCATCGGGGAAGTCCAGGTCGTGGACGTCGGCGGTCGCGAACTCCACGTTCTCCAGGCCGCGTTCGGCCGCCACAGCGGCCGCCCCGGAGAGCGCCTCGGCCGAGGTGTCGACGGCGGTCACCCGGCCCGGGGCGACCAGGGCGGCCAGGTCCGCGGTGATGGTGCCGGGGCCGCAGCCGACGTCCAGGACGGAGAGGCCGGGGGCGAGCCGGTCGATCAGATAGGCCGCCGAGTTCGCGGCGGTGCGCCAGCGGTGCGAGCGCAGCACCGACTCGTGGTGGCCGTGGGTGTAGACGGCGGTCTCCTCGGGCATGGCCGTACGTCCTTCCGGAATGTGGGCGGGCGCGCCCCGGCGTGCGACGGCCGGGGCGCGGACGGCGGAACGCCGACCGGTGCGTCCACCGTACGCCGACGTGTCGCATGATGAGATGTGTGTCTTGTTATGTGGACAAGCGCCCGTTGCCGGGTCAGAAGGCGGCTGACTACGCTGGGTTCGGCGCTCCGGCCGCCCCCGCACCGCACGAGAGGCAGAAGTGAACGCACCACACCTGGACGTGGCCGTGCCCGAACGGGCCGAGCTCGGCGAGGGCCCGACCTGGGACGCCGCCACCGGCCGGCTGATCTGGGTCGACATCCTCTCCGCGCGCGTCCACACCTACGATCCGGTCGACCACCGCCGTACGGTGCTCGCCACCGAACAGCACGTCGGCGCGGCCAAACCCCGCGCGGGCGGCGGGCTCGTGGTCCATCTGCGCGACGGCATCGGCCTGTACGACCCCGACGGGGCCTTCCGCTGGCTGGTCCGTGATCCGGTGCCGGGCCGGCGGGGCAACGACGCGGCGGTCGCCCCGGACGGATCGCTCTGGGCGGGCACCATGCGGTACGACGGGGCCGAGGGCGGCGGAAACCTCGCCCGGTTCGCGGCCGACGGCACGGTGAGCGAGGTACTGCCCGCCGTGTCCTGCGGCAACGGCATCGGCTGGAGCCCCGACGGGCGGCTGATGTACTTCATCGACACCCCCACGCGCCGGATCGACGTCTTCGACGTCGACGGCCCGCACGCCGTGCGACGCCGCCCGTTCGCCACCGTCGAGGAGGGCGTGGGCTTCCCGGACGGGCTGACCGTCGACGCCGAGGGCGCCGTCTGGGTCGCGCTCTGGGACGGCGCCGCGGTGCGCCGGTACGCGCCCGACGGCGCCCTGGACCGGGTCGTCCCGCTGCCGGTGCGCCGCCCGACCGCCTGCGCCTTCGGCGGCGCCGCCCTGCGCGACCTCTACATCTCGACCGCCCGCACCGGGCTCACCGCACCGCACCCGCTCTCCGGCGCGCTGCTGGTGCTGCCCGACGCGGGACGCGGACTGCCCCAGGCGGCCTTCGCGGGCTGACGCCACCGGGCGCGCCCGCCCGATCCCTCGTATAAAGGGCCTGATGTACGAAGGGCCTGATGTGACGGCGCGGCGGCGAAGGAGGACCGGATGGCGCGGCGGCCGACCGACGACCGCTCCGTACGCGAGGACCGGGGCCCGGTCCGCTACGGGCCGCCCGCCCCGGACCCCGGCCTGCCCGTCCTGCCCGAACTGGCCGCGGTGCTCGCCTCGGCGGCCGACTCCGGCGCGCCCGAACCGACCGGCGGCGGCGCGCCCCTGCGCGAGGCCGCGACCGCCTACTGGCGGCGGCGCGGACTGCACGGCGGTCCGGAGCATGTCGCCGCCGCCCCGGGCGCCTCGCCGCTGCTGCTCGCCCTGATCGCCGCGCACGGCGGCGACGTGCTCGTACCGCGCCCCTGCCCCGCGAGCTGGATCCCGCAGGCCCGGCTGCTCGGCAGGCCCGCCTACCAGGTGCCGACCCCCGCCGAGTGCGGCGGCGTGCCGGACCCGTACGCGCTCCTGGAGACCGTGCGCAGGGTGCGCGCCGAGGGCGGCAGGCCCCGGCTGCTGCTGGTCTCCGTCGTCGACGACCCGACCGCCACCGTCGCCCCGCCCGAGCTGGTGAGCGAGGCGTGCGAGGCGGCGATCGCGGAGGGGATGCACGTCATCAGCGACGAGACCTGGCGCGACACCCTGCACCGGCCGCGCGACACCGTCCTGCTCAGCCCGGCCGAGATGTTCCCCGACGACGTCACCGTCCTCTGCGACCTGGCGGGTGCCCTGACCCCCGCCGCCTGGCCGGTCGCGGTCGCCCGCTTCCCGGGCACCGCACGGGCCGCGCTGCGCCACGCCCGTACGCTCGACATCCTCACCGCGCTCGGCGCGCACGTCGCCGGACCGGTCGCCCGGGCCGCCGCCCACGCGCTGCGCGAACCGGACGCCGTGACCGAGCGGGTCCGCCGGGCCGCCGCGCTCCAGGCCCGGGTCGCCGCCGCCGCGCACCGCGCGGTCCTGGCCTCCGGCGCGCTGGCCAGACCCCCGCAGGCGGGCCGTCACCTCTACGCCGACCTCGGCCCGCTGCGGGCCCGGCTGGCCGAACGCGGCGTCACGGACTCGCTGGAGCTGGAGGAGTACCTGACCGAACGGCTCTCCACCCCGACCCCGGGCGGCCACCGGTTCGGCGACGAACTGGGGGCGCTGCGCGTACGGCTGGGTACCGGCCCGCTGCTCGGGACGACGCCGGAGCGGCAACGGGAGTCGCTCACCGCTGTGGCGCCCCTCGAATTGCCGCACGTGGCCGAAGCGCTGAGCATTTTCGGGACGGCCCTGGCCGAACTGCGCTGACCATCCGCCGGGCGGTTCCGGGCGAGGAACCGCGAGACGGGAGTCGACCGATGACGGAACGGACCCGGCGCCCCCGCGCCGCGACCACGCTCCCGCGCACCGCCCCGCGCCCGCCCGGCGAGATCCGGCACTGGCCCAGGACCTTCGCCGACCGGCTCACCGCACCCCTCCCTGGGGTCATGGCCATGTCCCGGCTGCTCCGCGAGCGCGCCCTGCGGCCCGACGCCGAGGGACTGCGCGGCATCCCGCACCTCCCGTACGCCCCCGCACCGCTCCCGGCCGTCCCCGCCGGCGGCACCTGGGCCGGGCACGCCGGCTGGATCGTCCGCACCGGCGGGCTGACCGTCCTCACCGACCCCGTCTGGTCCCGGCGCATCCTCGGCACGCCCGCCAGGATCACCCCGGTCGGCGTCCGCTGGGAGGACCTGCCGCCGGTGGACGCCGTCGTCATCAGCCACAACCACTACGACCACCTCGACGCCCCCACCCTGCGCCGACTGCCCCGGGACACCCCGCTCCTCGTCCCCGCCGGGCTCGGCCGCTGGTGCCGCAGGCGCCGCTTCACCCACGTCACCGAACTCGACTGGTGGGAGGCGGTCGAACTCGGCGGCGTCCGCTTCGACTTCGTACCGGCCCACCACTGGTCCCGGCGCACCCTCACCGACACCTGCCGCTCGCTCTGGGGCGGCTGGATCATCGGCGCCCCCGGCGGCCGTCGCGTCCACTTCGCCGGGGACACCGGATACGGGCACTGGTTCACCGAGATCGGCCGCCGCCACCCCGGGATCGACCTGACCCTCCTGCCGATCGGGGCGTACGAGCCGCGCTGGTGGCTCGGCGACGTGCACCTGGACCCCGAGGAGGCCGTACTGGCCTACCGGGACCTGGGCGCCCGGGCGATGGCGCCGATGCACTGGGCCACCTTCCTGCTCTCCGCGGAGCCCGTGCTCGAACCGCTGACCCGGCTCCGTACCGCCTGGGAACGGGCCGGCCACCCCCGGGAACTGCTCTGGGACCTGCCGGTCGGCGCCTCGCGGGTCCTCGGCCCGGAGCCGTCGCCGGTCAGTGGCCGAACCGGGCCCGCGTCCGCCGCCACACCGCCGGACCGCCGCTGACCAGCAGCGTCAGCCCGACCGCCGCGACCACGCCCTGCCACGGCTCGGGGAAGAGCGAACCGCCCAGGATCCCGATCAACTGGTACGTCGCCGCCCACGCCAGACACGCCGGCACATCGCCACGGGCGAACCTGCGCAGCGGCATCCGGCCCAGCAGGCACGCCAGCATCACCGGTATCCGGCCCGCCGGCACCAGCCGGGACAGCACCAGCACCATCGCACCGTGCTCGTCCAGCTTCCGTTGCGCCTGGGCGAGCCGCTCCGGGGCGGCCCGGTCCCGGATCGTGTTCAGCCAGCGCGACCCGTTCCGCGACCGCACCCCGCGCTGACCGAGCCAGTACAGGCACAGATCACCGACGAACGCCGCCGCCGAGGCCACCAGGAAGACGATCAGCAGGGAGAACGGCGACGACTGGTGCAGCGCCACCACCCCGGCCGAACTCACCAGCGCCCCCGTGGGCACCACCGGCACCAGCGCACCCAGCGACACCAACAGGAACAGCGACGGATAGCCGACCGCCTGCTGCGTCGACTCCGGGGGCAACTGCCCCACGACCTGCGCGATCACCCGGCGGTCTCCGGCCGTATCCGCTCGCCGTGCGCCAGCCGGTGCACCGCCACCTCCGGAACCAGCAGCGCCGACTTCCGGACGAACTCGTCACCCGGCGCGTGGAACTCGTGCGGCCGGACCCCGTCCAGCCCGATCGGCCAGTACGTGCCGTAGTGCACCGGCACCGCCGACCGGGGCGACAGCAGGGCCAGCGCCTGCGCCGCCCGGCCCGCGTCCAGATGGCCGTGGCCCAGGTAGGGACCCCAGCCGCCCACCGGCAGCAGCGCCACGTCCACCGGCCCGACCGCGTCCGCCATCCCGTCGAAGAGCCCGGTGTCGCCCGCGAAGTACGTCCGCGCCTCGCCCTCGACCACGAAACCGAGCGCCGGGGAGCGGTGCCGGCCCATCGGCAGCCGCCGCCCGTCGTGCAGCGCCGGAACCACCCGCACCCGCACCTCGCCGAGCCGGACCGTGTCGCCCGGGACCACCTCGGTGATCCGCAGCTCCAGCGCCGCACCCAGCGACCGCAGCCCCGGCACCGCGCGCACCGCGCCGCGCGGCACCACCAGCCGGCTGCCCGGGGCGAGCCGGGTCATCGACGGCAGGTGCAGATGGTCGGAGTGCAGATGCGAGACGAGCACGGCATCGGCCACCGCCGCCTCCGGACCCGGCAGCTCACCGCGGCGGCGGCGCAGATGGGCGAAGCGCCGCGCGAACAGCGGATCGGTCAGCACCCGCACCCCGGAGTCCTCGATGGTGCAGGTGGCATGACCCCACCAGGTGACTTCCACCGGCACGTGCCGCCTCCTCGCTCCCGGGCCCATCCCGCCGCGTCCTGCTGTCGAGCCTAACGAACCGGGTGGGGGCGCACAGAGGCGTTCCCGGCCTGCGCCCCGCACCTCCCCGTGGTCCCGGCACGCGCCTTCTTGCGCCGCCGTGCGAACGGTAGGGTCGCCGACAGGGCTCAGCAGGGGGGACGGCCATGGGGGACAGGACGGACGTACGGGTGGCGGCCATCGCCAGCCTCACGCCGCTGGAGGAGCTCGACGACGATCCGTTCCTCGTGGACACCCGCGGCCAGCACGACATGTGCGCCCGCTGGGCCGCGGACAAGGGGTACGTCGTCACCCGCCAGCTCCGCCTGTACGGGCTGCGCCCGGACCACCACGCCTTATGGGCCGACGTGGAGAGCGGTGAGGTGGAGCTCTTCGTGGCCGCCAGCGACCGTGTCCTCGCCCGCGCGCTCTCCTCGGTGCCGGAGTTCGCCGCCGAGTGCGAGCGGCGCGGGGTGGGGCTGGAGATCGCGGGGCTGGACGAGCCCCGCTACACCCCCCGCACCAAGGCGAACGTGCACCGCAGACTCTCCATGCCGACGGCCGGCTACGACGGCTGCTGACCGGACCACCGGCCGCCGTGCCCGGCACCCCGCGGACCCGCTGTGAAAAGCTGGGGGCCCAGGGCCCGGAACGGAGGGGTCCGGACAAGAGGTGGAGCGGCGTGGTCGACGGGCGATGGCGGACGGCCGGCAGCGCCCTGATGCGCGTGGTCCTGGTGTGGGCGGTCTCGACACTCACGATGCTGGTGCTCGCCGGGATCCTGCCCGATTTCCACCTCCAGTCGGCCGACGGCGACAGCATCACCAAGACCGCGTTCACCGCGGCCTGGGGCGCCGGGGCCTTCGGCCTGCTCTCCGCCCTGGTCTGGCCGGTCCTGGTACGGGCCCTGCTCATCGTGCCCGCGCTCGTCCTCGGCCTGCTCGTCTTCTTCCTCAACGGCTCGCTGCTGCTGCTCGCCCTGCGCCTCATCCCGGACGGGCGCGGCGCCGCCAACCCGGAGACCGCGGTCGTCGTCGCCGCCGTGATGTCCGCCGTCGCCTCCGCCACCTCCACCGCGCTCGCCGTCCGCGACGACAACGCCTACCGGCGCAGGCTCTCCCGGCTGGCCGACCGGCGCCGCCGGCGCAGCGGCGCGGACGGCGGGCGCAGCGGCCCGCCCGGCACGGTCTTCCTCCAGCTCGACGGGGTCGGCCACGACACGCTCGCCCACGCCGCCGACACGGGGCTGATGCCGACCGTCGCCCGCTGGCTGGCCGACAAGGACCAGGGCCACCGGCTCACCCCGTGGCGCACCGACTGGTCCAGCCAGACCGGCGCCAGCCAGCTCGGCATCCTGCACGGCAGCAACCACGACGTCCCCGCCTTCCGCTGGTACGAGAAGGAGACCGGCGACGTCATGGTCTCCAGCCGCCCCGCCAGCGCCCTGGAGCTCCAGCGCCGGGCCGTCGAGCGCACCCGCGACGGCGGGCTGCTCACCCTGGACGGGGCCAGCCGGGGCAACCTCTTCAGCGGCGGCGCCGACCAGCTGGCCCTCGTCCTGTCCATGGCGGCCCGGTTCGGCAAGGGCCGCCGCTCCCGGGCCGGGTACTTCGCGTACTTCTCCGACCCGGCCAACGCCGTACGCACCGCGCTCTCCTTCGCCGCCGAGGTCGGCCGGGAGATCGGCCAGTCGACCCGGGCCCGGATACGGAAGGAGGGCCCCCGGGTCAAACGCGGCGGCTTGTACCCCTTCATCCGGGCCTTCGCCACCGTGGTCGAACGCGACGTGGTCGTCTCCGCCGTCGTCGGGGACATGTTCGCCGGACGCACCGCCGTCTACGCCGACCTGGTCGCCTACGACGAGGTCGCGCACCACTCCGGGCCGCACAGCCGCGACGCGGAGAAGGTGCTCGCCCGGCTGGACCGCTCGCTCGCGCTGATCGCCAAGGTCGCCGAGCACACCCCGCGCACCTACCGGATCGTGCTCCTCTCCGACCACGGGCAGAGCCCCGGGGAGACCTTCGAGGGGGCGTACGGGCTGAGCCTCAAGGAGCTGGTGCGGGCGGGCTGCGGGCTGCCGGTGCCCCGCCGGGCCCAGCGCACCCCCAGCGCGTCCGAGGCACGCGACACGGTACGGATCGCCCTGCACCGGCCGGTCGACGAAGGTGTGGCGGAACCTTTCGCCAAGCCGTCCGACCCCGTGGTCCTCGCCTCCGGGAACCTCGGCCTGATCTCCTTCCCCGACATCCGGGGGCGCGCCTCGCGCGAACAGCTCGACCGCGGCCGCCCGGCCCTCCTCGGCACCCTGGCCAACCATCCGGGCATCGGCTTCCTGCTGGTCCGCAGCGAGCGCCACGGATCGGTGGTGCTGGGGCGCGGCGGCACCGAGGTCCCGGTGGCGGAGCTGGTGGACGGCGAGGGGCCGCTGGCCCCGTTCGGCCCCGGCGCGGCGGACGCGGTGCGGCGCACGGACACCTTCCCGCACGTGGCCGACATCATGGTCAACTCGATGTACGACGGCGCCACGGGCCGCGTCCACGCCTTCGAGGAGCAGATCGGCTCGCACGGCGGCCTGGGCGGCGAGCAGTCCCGGCCCTTCCTGCTGTGGCCGGCCGGACTGTCCGCGCCGGTCGCGCCGGGGGAGGAGCTGGTCGGCGCCGAGCAGGTGCACCGGGTGCTGCGCCGCTGGCTGCGGGAGTGCTCGGGCCCTCAGGTCCCGCTGGTCCCGGGCGAGGAGGACGAGGGGGAGCCCCCGCTCCGGGCGGCCGGCTGACGGGCGGCCGAGGGGCGTTGTCAGTGGTGGACGGCAGGATGGGGGCCATGACGAACTCAGCTGTTGTGCTCGCCGACACCGCCGCCTACGCCGCCGCGGTCGAGGAGGCGACGCGGGCCGCCGCCGCGTACTACGCCACGGGTGAAAGCACCCTCGACGACGACGCCTACGACCGGCTGGTGCGGGGGATCGCCGCCTATGAGCAGGACCACCCGGAGGAGGTGCTCGACGCCTCGCCCACCGGCAAGGTGGCGGGCGGCGCCGCGAGCGGCGACGTCCCGCACACGGTGCCCATGCTCTCCCTGGACAACGTCTTCTCGGCCGAGCAGTTCGTCACGTGGACGGCCTCGCTGGAGCGCCGGATAGGAAGGCCCGTCGCGGCCTGGAGCGTGGAGCCGAAGCTCGACGGGCTGGCCGTCGCGGCGCGCTACCGGGCGGGCCGCCTGGAGCAGCTGATCACCCGCGGCGACGGCACCGCCGGCGAGGACGTCTCGCACGCGATCGGTACGGTGGTCGGCCTGCCCGAGCAGCTCGCCGAGCCGGTGACGATCGAGATGCGCGGCGAGATCCTCATGACCACCGAGCAGTTCGAGCGGGCCAACGCCGTCCGCACCGAGCACGGCGGCGCCCCCTTCGCCAACCCGAGGAACGGCGCCGCCGGCACCCTGCGCGCCAAGGACCGGGCGTACACGGTGGAGATGACGTTCTTCGCCTACGGAGCGCTGCCGCTGCCCGGGTCCGGCGAGCTGACCGACACCCTCGCCGAGCTCCCGCACAGCGAGGTCCTCGCACACGTCGCCCGCCTCGGCGTGCACACCGCCGCGGACACGGACGTCGCGCCGCGCACGGTCGCCACCGTCGAGGAGGTGCAGAGCGGCGTCGAGGAGATCGCCGCCCGGCGCGCCACCCTGCCGTTCGGCATCGACGGCATCGTGATCAAGGCCGACCTCGCCGCCGACCAGCGCGAAGCCGGCTCCGGCACCCGGGCCCCGCGCTGGGCCATCGCGTACAAGCTCCCGGCCGTCGAGAAGGTCACCCGGCTCCTCGACGTCGAGTGGAACGTGGGCCGGACGGGCATCATCGCGCCGCGCGCCGTACTGGAGCCGGTCGAGATCGACGGCTCGACCGTCAGCTACGCCACGCTCCACAACCCCGCCGACATCACCCGCCGTGATCTGCGCCTGGGCGACCGGGTGATGGTCTACAAGGCGGGCGACATCATCCCCCGCATCGAGGCGCCCGTCGCCCATCTGCGGACCGGCGAGGAGAAGCCGATCGAGTTCCCCGGGTCCTGCCCCCAGTGCGGCTCGGAGATAGACACCAGCGAGCAGCGCTGGCGCTGTGTCCGGGGCCGCGCCTGCCGCCTGGTCGCCTCGATCTCGTACGCGGCGGGCCGCGACCAGCTGGACATCGAGGGCCTCGGCACGACCCGGGTCGTCCAGCTCGTCGACGCCGGCCTGGTGACGGACTTCGCCGACCTGTTCACCCTCGACCGCGAGCAACTGCTGGGCCTGGAGCGGATGGGGGAGACCAGCACCGACAACCTGCTCGCCGCCATCGGGGCGGCCCGGACGCAGCCGCTCTCCCGGGTCTTCTGCGCGCTCGGGGTGCGCGGCACGGGGCGCTCCATGTCCCGGCGGATCGCCCGCTACTTCGCGGAGATGGACCGGATCAGGGCGGCCGACGCCGAGGAGCTCCAGCGGGTCGACGGCATCGGCAAGGAGAAGGCCGCCGGGGTCGTCGCCGAGCTCGCGGAGCTGGCCCCGCTGATCGAGAAGCTGAGGGCCGCCGGGGTCAACATGACCGAGCCCGGTGCCACGCCGCCGCCCCCGCCGGGGGAGGAGACCGGGGCGGACGAAGGTGCCGGGGCCGGGGAGGGACTGCCGCTCGACGGGATGACCGTGGTGGTCACCGGGGCCATGACCGGAGCCCTGGAGAAGCTCTCCCGCAACGAGATGAACGAGCTGATCGAGCGGGCCGGCGGCAAGTCCTCCTCCAGCGTCTCCAAGCGCACCTCGCTCCTGGTCGCCGGGGAGAAGGCCGGCTCGAAGCGCACCAAGGCGGAGGACCTCGGCGTCCGTACGGTCACGCCCGACGAGTTCGCCGGGCTGATCACCGACTTCCTGCCGCAGCCGGTGTGAGCCCGGCCGAGCCCTTGGAATCTGATCGGGAGTGGCTTTCTTTGCCTCCCTATTGCATAGTGAGGGCTCGGCCATGCCTCGCAATCAGCGGGCGCATGAGTGTGTGCGGCCGCGTGGGCGAGCCGGGGGAGGGACGATGCGTTCACTGCACCGCGGACCGCGGCTCGGCCCGTCCGCCCACCGCGACCACCGGGGCGCCACCCGCGGCCTCGCCCTCGATCTCGGCAGCTCCCGCACCCGGGTCTGGGTGCCCGGCCACGGCGTCCTGGCCGACCCGGACGTCCGCGGCGCGACCGACGCCGACGGCGCGTCCGGTACGGGGGCCGGTCACGGCCGCCCGGTCCGGCGCGGCCGGATCGTCGACCCCGACTCCTGCGGCCGGATGCTCGGCCGGATCGCCGACACGGCCCTGGGCGCCGACCGCACCGGCACCGTGATCGTGCTGAGCCACCCCGTCCTCGCCGGCCCCCGGCACCGCGCGGCGGCGCGCGAACTGCTCGCCGCCCTCGGGCCGTCCACCGTGATCGCCCTCGACAGCGCGCGGGCCGCCGCCGCGTCGGCCGGGCCCCGGGACGGCGGCCCGCTGCTCGTCGTCGACATCGGCGCCGGGCTGACCGAGGCCACCCTCCTCGTCGACGACCGGGTCCGCGACGCCCGCCAGGCGGAGACCGGGCTGGGCGATCTCGACCCGGCCGGGCCGCCCACCGCCGTCGTCCACGCCGTTCTGGAGATGGTCCTGGACATGTGGCAGCAGGACCGGCACGGCGCCGTCCTCGGCGCCCTGCGCAAGGGCCCGCTGCTCACCGGGGGCGGCGCCGCCCGCCCCGACATCACCGACCGGATCGCGGCCCGCCTCGGCACCCCGGTCCGCCTCGCCGACGATCCGGCGACCGCCGTCGTCCGGGGCGCCGGGATGGTCCTCAGCTCCGTGCTCCGCCAGGCCGCCACGGTCGCGTTCCCGACCGGCCGAGCAGGGTGACCCCCCTCCCGGGGCCGCCCCCGGGGAACGTGCCCCCGAGGGCACGGCCGGATGCCCCGGCACACCATCGCGCCGCCCGGGCGGCCCGGCTGCTCCTCGCCGCCCTCCTGCTCACCGCGCTCGCCGTCACCGGCGGCGCCCCCTCCGCCACCGGCTCCGTGCTGCCCGCCCGGCCCTCCGCCGGGGTGCCGTCCGCCGCCGCGTACACCCCCGGGGCCCACCGGCCCACCCCGCACAGCGACCGCACCGCCGGCACCGGCGCCGGTACCGCCCAGGACCTCCGCCGTGCCCGTACGGCCGCGGCGGCCGGACACACGGTCCACCCGCAGACCGGTCCCGCCCCACAGCCCCGGGCCGGCCGCGACCAGGCCCGTACCGCGCACCACCTCCCGCCGCCCCCCGGGCACGGCGCCCTGCTGCCCGGCACCCCCGGCAGCCTCCCCCCGCTCCGTCTCCACCAGCCCGCCCCCGCCGCGTCGCCGCGCGCCGCCGGGCGCCCCCGCGTCGCGCTCCCCGGCGTACGGGGACCTCCGAGGACGGCCGTCCCCCGGCCACCGGTCCTGCCACCGGTCCCGTCCCACAGCACCGCCGTTCCGTCCCCGCCGAGGTGAGGGCGGCCGGCGCCCCCTCGGAGGAAACCCATGACTCGCGCCACCACGGTGCGGGCGGTTCTGGCTGCGGCCGTACTGCTCGTCTCCGTGCTCATCACGCTGACCATGTCACCCAGACTCGGCCTCGATCTTCAGGGCGGCACCCGGATGGTGCTCCAGGCCAAGGACTCGGACACCGCGAAGGCGGACCGGGAGAGCACCGATCGCACCCTCGAAGTGCTGCGCCAGCGCATCGACTCCCTCGGCGTGGCCGAACCCACCCTGACCCGTTCCGGCGAAGACCGGATCATCGTCGAACTCCCGGACGTCCAGGACCCGCGCAAGGCTGCCGAGGTGATCGGCCGCACCGCCCAGCTCAGCTTCCACACGGTCCGGGGCCCCGGCACCGAGGAGAGCGCCGAGAAGGAGAACGGCACCAAGAACGGCGCCGAGAAGGAGAAGGACGCCGGGGAGGCGAAGGACGCCGGGAAGGAGAAGGACGCAGGGGAGGCGAAGGACGCCGGGAAGGACAAGAAGGACGGTCCGACCCTCCGCGACGAGCAGGGACGCGCCCTCGACCTGGGCCCCGTCCGGCTCACCGGGGCGGGCGTCAAGGACGCCACCGCCGAGTTCGACGCCCAGCAGGGCGCCGGCTGGACCGTCTCCCTCGACTTCCACAAGCAGGCCGGGCGGGACTGGACCCGGCTGACCGGCGAGGCCGCCTGCTCCCCCGAGGGGGACGAGCGCCGTCGCGTCGCCATCGTCCTCGACCAGCAGATCATCTCCTCGCCGCAGGTCTCCCCCTCGGTCGCCTGCAATGTGGGACTGCCCTCCGGCTCCACCCAGATCACCGGATCGTTCGGCGCGGACGAGGCCCGCGAACTGGCCCTGCTGATCAAGGGCGGCGCCCTGCCGCTGCCGGTCGAGATCGTCGAACAGCGGACCGTCGGCCCGACGCTCGGGGCCGCCGCCATCGACGCCAGCGCCCGCGCCGCCCTCATCGGCGCCGCCGCCACCGCGCTCTTCATCACCATCGTCTACCGGCTCTTCGGCGCACTGGCCGCCGTCGCGCTCGCCGCCTACGGGCTGATCTCCTACGCGGCCCTGGTGGCACTCGGCGTCACCCTCACCCTGCCCGGCCTCGCCGGTTTCGTGCTGGCCATCGGGATGGCGGTCGACGCCAACGTCCTGGTCTTCGAACGGGCCAGGGAGGAGCACGCCCTGCATCCCGGCCGGACCCTGCGCTCCTCGCTGACCGCCGGATTCCGCGGCGCCTGGAGCGCCGTCGCCGACTCCAACGTGACGACGCTGATCGCGGCCGGGCTGCTCTTCTTCCTCGGCTCCGGGCCGGTCAAGGGCTTCGGCGTCACCCTCGCCATCGGTGTGCTCGCCTCGATGTTCTCCGCGCTGGTCATCGCCCGTGCGCTCACCGAGATCGCCACCGGCTCCCGGTTCGTCAACGACTACCGGGGCGTCAACGGCATCGGGATCCCCGGCCGGGTCCGCACCTGGCTGACCCGCCGCGACCCCCGGCTGATGAAGTCCCCGCGCCGCTGGCTGACGGTCTCCGCCGTCCTGGTGGCGGTCGCCGTCCTCGGCATCGTCGTGCGCGGGGTCAACCTGGGCGTCGAATTCACCGGCGGCCGCCTGGTCGAGTACTCGACGAGCCGGCCCGTCGACGTGGAGCGGGCCCGGACCCTCCTGGCGGGCGCGGGCTTCGGCGACGCCGAGGTCACCACGGCGGGCGCGGGCGACCTCTCCGTCCGCACCGCCGGACTCGACAACGACGAGGAGCACGCCCTGCGCGCCGCCCTCGCGAAGGAGGGCGGCGAGACCACCAAGGTCCGTGACGAGCTCATCGGCCCCAGCCTCGGCGACGAACTGCGGCGCAACGCGCTGATCGCGCTCGGCATCGCCGTGCTGGTGCAGTTGGCCTACCTGGCCGTCCGGTTCCGCTGGACCTTCGCCCTGGGCTCGGTCGCGGCGCTGGTCCATGACGTGATCATCCTGGTCGGGGCCTTCGCCTGGCTCGGCCGGACCGTCGACGGGATCTTCCTGGCCGCGCTCCTCACCGTCATCGGGTACTCCGTCAACGACTCGGTGGTGGTCTTCGACCGGGTGCGCGAGATCTGGGCGAAGGCCCGCCGCACGCCGCTGTCCGTCGTCGCGGACCGGGCCGTCGTCCAGACCGTTCCGCGCACGGTCAACACCGGGATGGGCGCGCTCTTCATCCTCGTCGCCCTCGCCGTGCTGGGCGGCGACTCCCTCGCGGACTTCGCGCTGGCCCTGCTCATCGGCATCTGCGTCGGCACCTACTCCTCGGTGCTGACCGCCGTACCGGCCGCCCTGGTCCTGGAACGCAGCAGCAAGGCCCCGCCGCCCGCCCGCAAACGGTCCCCGGGCCGCCGCTCCGGTACGAAGAAGCCCCAGCGCGACCCGTACGACAACGGGGCACGCGTGTAGCACCGCGCCCCGACGGCCCCGGCTCCCCGGGGCCGTCAGGGCATGAGGGCGCGCAGATGGTCGGCGGTGGCCCGGTCGGCGGGCAGGAACGTCTCGATCGCCAGCTCGGCCACCGTCACGTCCATCGGCGTGTTGAACGTGCCGATCGAGCAGACGAAGGAGAGCGTCCGCCCGCCGTGCTCGATCAGCAGGGGGAGCGCGAAGGGCAGCGACGGCACAGGACCGGCGGCGCCGCCCTCCGGTACGGGGTAGGCCGCGACCTCCTCGTACAGCGCACGCAGCTCCGCCGACCGCACCAGGGCGATCTGACGCTCCATCTGGCCCAGCAGGTCGGCCCGCCACTCCCGCAGGTTCCGGATCCGCGGGGCGAGCCCCCGAGGGTGCAGCGTCAGCCGCATCGCGTTCACCGGGGGCGTCAGCAGATGCTCGGCCGCCCCCTCCGCCAGCACCGCCATCCCCCGATTGGCCGCCACCACGTCGTAGGTGCCGTCGACGACGATCGCCGGATACGGCTCGTACGCCTCCAGCAGCCGTTCCATCCCCTCGCGCAGCGGGCCGAACGCCGGGTCGTCCAGCGGGGTCTGCGCGTAGCGCGGCGCGTAACCCGCCGCCAGCAGCAGGGCGTTGCGCTCCCTGACCGGAACGTCGAGACGGTCGGCCAGCCGCAGGATCATCTCCTCGCTGGGGCGTGAGCGGCCCGTCTCGATGAACGAGATGTGCCGGGCCGAGGAATCGGCGCGCAGCGCCAGCTCGAGCTGGCTCATCCTGCGCCGCTCACGCCAACTGCGCAGCAGCGTCCCTACCCCCGTGTCGAGCGCGACAGTCGTCATACCCAGACCGTAACGTCACCGGCACCCCCGGCCGTACCGAACACCGAAGAGGGAGCCGCCCCATGCCCGCCGCACCGCTGTCCCGGCAGGAGATCGAGGACCGGCTGGGCGATCTGCCCGGCTGGTCGCTGGAGGGCGACCGGATCACCCGCGTCTACCGGCTCGGCGACCACATCGCCGCCGCCGCGTTCGTCCAGCACGTCGCCGCGGTCCAGAACGAGCTCAACCACCACTCCGACCTGACCCTCGGCTACAACACCGTCTCTCTCTCAGTGAACACGCACGACGCGGGCGGCGCGGTCACCGCCCATGACCTGGAGCTGGCCGCGCGGGTGGCGGCGATCGCCCCCGCCCACGGCGCGCGGTAGCGCCGCGTCACGCCGCCGGGCCGAAGCGGGGGTGCGCGGCGAGCCAGTCGGTGTAGCTCCCGCTGCGCCGCACCGCCTCGTCGTACGCCGCCCGGGTGTACCCGCTCACCGAGCCCGCCGCCGCACCGGCCGCCGCCGAACGCGGATGCCAGCCCAGCAGATGGCGCCAGCTCAGCGGCGAGCCGGTGATCGGCCGGGTCACCACCCCCGGAGCCGGCGGGAAGGTCGCCCGGCACAGCCCGACCGCCCGCCCCACCTGCACCAGATGGACGACGGACGCGGTGTCCGTCTCGTACACCGAGACGGGGCTGAAACCGGCCCGGGCGCAGGCACTCACGAAGCAGTCGGCGAAGCAGCCCTCGCCCGGCACGTCCGCCCAGCACTCCCGCGCCAGCTCGGCGAGGTCGAGCTCCGCCTCCCCGGCGAGCCGATGGGACTCCGGCAGCATCACGAAGACCGGGTCGACGCCGATCACCTGCCAGGTCAGCCGGTCGTGGGCGGGCGGCGGGCTCTCCCCGCACGTTCCGATGAGCGCGAAGTCCAGCCGTCCGTCCACCAGTTGGGTGGCGATCTCCGTGACCGACCAGGAGGTGTACGTCGACACGGGGGCCGCCGGGTGCGAGGCGACCAGCCGGTCCACCAGACCGCCCAGCAGCGGACCGTGCGTTCCGCCGAGCCGGAAGCGCTCCATCGCCCCCCACGCGTTGGCGAGGCGGACGGCCTCCTCCTGGAGCTCGCTGACCGCCGGCAGCACCACCCGGGCCCGCTCCAGCACCAGCTCGCCCAGGATCGTGGGCCGGGCCCCGGTGTGGTCGCGGTCGAAGAGCGGACCACCGAGCGCCTTCTCGATCCGGCGCAGCTGCGCGCTGAGCGCGGGCTGGGCAAGCCCGAGCGCCGCGGCGGCCTTGGTCAGGCTGCCGGTGTCGGCTATGGCACGTACGGTTCGCAGATGGCGCAACTCCAGCTCCATAAACGCAAGTTATGGGCCCGGAGGCCTACCGGCAATATGCAGGTGTCCATTGTGTGAGATACGCCCCGGAGTCGGCCGGTGCCGGACGGTCGCGCGCGTACGGAAACGGCTGCTTGCCGGACCGGCAACAAAACTTGCCGTGACCCTGGGGGCGTGATGACGCTGTTGCCATGAGCCAGCACACCGGACACGGACCGCACGCATCCACCGCGCCCAGCCACCACCACGGCGCCGCCCACGCGGGTCACCACCACGGCCACGGTCACCAGCAGGACGCGGGTGACATCGACTGGGACGTGATGGGGCCGGTACTGGAACTGGAGGCCGAGATCAGCAGGCCCCAGTACGAGCAGGCGGCGCGCTGGATCGCCGGACTCCCAGAGGCGCCGAAGGTGCGCCGGATCCTCGACATCGGCAGCGGCCCCGGGCTGATCACCTGCCTGCTCGCCGAGGTGTTCCCCGACGCGGAGGCCGTCGCCGTCGACGGCACGCCCGCACTCCTGGAGCGCGCCCGGGACCACGCCGAGCGCCTCGGCCTCGGCGACCGGTTCCGCACCCACCACGCCGACCTGGAGGACGGCCTCGACGGACTGGGCGAGGCCGACCTGATCTGGGCCGGGAACTCCCTCCACCACGTCGGCGACCAGCGCGCCGTGCTGGCCGGATTCGCCGGACTGCTGCGCCCCGGCGGCGTCGTCGCCCTGGCCGAGGGCGGACTCCAGCCCCGCCGGCTCCCGCGCGACCTCGGTTTCGGCCGCCCCGGACTGGAGGCCAGGCTCGAAGCGATCCATGTGGACCGGTTCGAGGAGATGCGGGCGGCGCTGCCCGGCAGCAGGCGGGAGACCGAGGACTGGAGCGCGCTCCTCGCCGCGGTCGGGCTGACCCCGCAGGGCGTGCGGAGCTTCCTGCTGGACCTTCCGGCACCGCTCGACGACCGGGCCCGCGAGTACGTCACCGTCGAGTTCGCCCGGCGGCGCGAGATGTTCCGGGACGAGCTCCCGGCCGAGGACGCCGCCGCGCTCGACCGGCTGCTCGACCCCGAGGACCCGGCCGGGCTGCGGCTGCGCCCCGATGTCTTCCTGCTCTCCGCGCGCACCGTGCACCTGGGCCGCCGGGGCTGAACGGAGCGCCGAAGGACGACAACGGCCCGCCGCCCGGCCGTGGAGCCGGGCGGCGGGCCGCCGCGTACGGGCGCGGGGGATCAGGCGCCGACGTTGAACTCGCCGGGGTTCGGGCCGATGCGCCTGCCCTCGTCCAGCGCGGCGAAGGCGGCCAGGTCGTCCGCGTCCAGCTCGAAGTCGAAGACGTCCAGGTTCTCCCTGATCCGGGAGGGCGTCACGGACTTGGGGATCACCACGTTGCCGGTCTGGAGGTGCCAGCGGAGCACCACCTGGGCGGGCGAGCGGTCGTGCTTCCGCGCGACCGCGACGACCGTCGGGACCTCCAGCAGGCCCTTGCCCTGGCCCAGCGGCGACCATGCCTCGGTCGCGATGGAGTGCTTCGCGTGGAAGGCCCGGGAGTCGGCCTGCTGGAACTGGGGGTGGAGCTCGATCTGGTTGACCGCGGGGACCACGGAGGTCTCGCCGATGAGGCGCTCCAAGTGCTCGGGCAGGAAGTTGGAGACGCCGATGGCCCTGGCCCGGCCCTCGGAGCTGATCTTCTCGAGGGCCCGGTAGGTGTCGATGTACGCGTCCTTGGCCGGGACCGGCCAGTGGATCAGGTAGAGGTCGACGTAGTCGAGCCCCAGCCGGTCGAGCGAGGCGTCGAAGGCGCGCAGCGTCGAGTCGTGACCCTGCTCGCTGTTCCAGAGCTTGGTGGTGACGAACAGCTCCTCGCGGGGGACGCCGGAGGCCGCGACGGCCTTGCCGGTGCCCCGCTCGTTCTCGTAGATCGCCGCGGTGTCGATGCTCCGGTACCCGGCCTCGATGGCCGTGGCGACCGCCTTCGCGGCCTCGTCGTCCGGCACCTGCCAGACCCCGAAACCGAGCTGAGGCATCTCGACGCCATTGTTGAGGGTGATGGAGGGGACCTTGCTCACGAGCGGTCGATCCTTACGTCGTCGGTCTGGTTCAACCACCCCAACGATCATCGACCGCCCAGCATTCCCGCCCGCCGGGCCGCCGTCCCGGGCTGCGGGCGCCTCGCGGGTACGTCCCCCCGTCCGTCACTCCCGACCGGGTCCGCCGGCCCGCGGTCGGCGGTCCGGAATCATCCCTCCGGCGTCATCCGTCCGGGGGATTGACCGTGTGTTGAGGGCACCCCGCCACCTCGGCACTTGGGATTTGGGCCCGCGAGAGGCATTGACAGAAGGCTCCGCAGGGAATCCCATGCTGTATCGGTTAGGAACCTTTCCTAACACCGGATCGGAAGGGACCACTGTGCACCCTGCCACCCCCCGACGCCGTCTGACGGCCGCACTCGCGGGCGTCAGCTGTCTGTTCCTGCCCCTGCTCGGTTCCCACGCGGCGACCGCCGCCGTCGACCCAGCGAAGGCCGCCGCCGACACCCCCGCGGTGCCCTTCGGCAGCCACACCAAGCCCTACGCCGCCGGGACCCTCAAGCCCTCGGGCACGCAGTCGGCGCTCGACCAGGCCGTGATCAAGGCCTACAACGCCTGGAAGGCCGCGTTCGTCAAGAAGAACTGCGGCAACGGCTGGTACGAGGTCATCTCGCCCGACGCCGACCACCCCTACGTCGCCGAGGCACAGGGCTACGGAATGGTCGTCACCGCCACGATGGCGGGCGCCGACCCGGAGGCGAAGACCGTCTTCGACGGCATGGTCAAGTACATGCTCGCGCACCCCTCGGTGAACAACGCCAACCTCCTCGCCGCCGAGCAGGACGCCTCCTGCAAGAGCGTCGACGGCTCCGACTCGGCGACCGACGGCGACCTGGACGTGGCGTACGGGCTGCTCCTGGCCGACCGGCAGTGGGGCTCCGGCGGCACCTACAACTACAAGGACCTCGCGGTCAAGCACATCAACGCCATCAAGAAGAGCGAGATCAACCCGACCACCCGTCTGACGCTCCTCGGCGACTGGTCGGACTCGGGGGAGGAGCACTACTGGATGACCCGCTCCTCGGACTGGATGATCGACCACTTCCGCGCCTTCAGGACCGCGACCGGCGACTCCACCTGGGACACCGTCCGCACCGCCCACCAGAAGCTGATCACCGGTCAGCAGTCCTCGTACGCCTCCTCCACCGGGCTGCTCGCCGACTTCGTCGTCAACACCAACGGCACCGCCAAGCCCGCCCCCGGCGAGGTGCTGGAAGGACCCAACGACGGCGACTACTCCTGGAACGCCTGCCGTGACCCGTGGCGCATCGGCGCCGACGCCGTCACCAGCGGCGACAGCGCCTCGCTCGCCTCGGCCCGCAAGCTGAACTCCTGGATCAAGACCAAGACGGGCGGCAACCCGGACAAGATCGTCAGTGGCTACCACCTGAACGGTTCGGCCTTCGACAGCGGCAAGGACATGGCCTTCACCGCCCCGTTCGTGGTCACCGCGATGACCGACTCCGGCTCCCAGGCATGGCTGGACGCCCTGTGGAAGAAGCTGGCCGGCACCTCGATCGACCCGGACCAGTACTACGGCGGGAGCGTCCAGCTCCAGTCGATGATCGTCGCGTCCGGCAACTACTGGGTCCCGTGACGGGCGCCGGGATGCGGACCGGAATACCGGCGACGCCACGGACGAGGGTGGCCGCGGCCCTGTCCCTGCTGCTCTGCGCCGCACTGGTGCAGGCGGTGCCCGGGCCGGCCGCCGCGGCCGGAACCACCCGGTACGGGGCGGAGCCCCCGGACGGCGGCGCTCCGTCCGGCGTCGCCACCGTCTCCGAGGGCTGGACCATCCCATGGGGCATCCACTGGATGCCGGACGGCACGAGTGCGCTGGTGACCGAACGGGACAGCTTCAAGGTCTTCAGGGCGACCCCCGACGGCACCAGGACCCGAGTCGGCACCGTGCCCGAGGCCGTCACGACCGGCGGCGAGGGCGGACTCCTCGGCATCGCCGCCGACCCGGAGTGGGCCGACAACCACTACGTGTACGTCATGCACACCGCCGCCGAGGGCAACCGCATCGCGCGCATGACGTACGACGGAACCTCGCTCGGCGGGTACACCGTCCTGCTCAAGGGGATCAAGAAGAACAAGTACCACAACGGCGGACGGCTGCTGTTCGGCCCGGACGGCTATCTGTACGCGTCGACCGGCGAGGCGCAGACCCCCGACCTCGCCCAGGACAAGGACTCGCTGAACGGCAAGATCCTGCGGCTGACCACCGACGGCGAGCCCGCCCCGGGCAACCCCTTCGGCACCTACGTCTACAGCTACGGGCACCGCAATCCACAGGGGCTCGCCTTCGACCGCAACGGACGGCTGTGGGAGGCGGAGCTCGGCGACAGCAAGAAGGACGAGCTCAACCTCATCGAGCCGGGCGGCAACTACGGCTGGCCGGTCTGCGAGGGCGACTGCGCCACCGCCGGCATGACCAACCCGAAGAAGACGTGGAAGGTGGCCGAGGCGTCGCCCAGCGGGATCGCCATCGTCCGCAACGTCATCTACATGGCCGCCCTGAAGGGGCAGCGGCTGTGGCGGATCCCGATCACGGGTGACACCGAGGAGGTCGGCACACCGAGCGCCTACTACGTCGGCACGTACGGGCGGCTGCGCACGGTCACCAAGGTGCCCGGCGCGGACCGGCTCTGGCTCTCCACCACCAACTGCGACAACAACGGGAAGCAGCCGGCCGGCTCGGACAAGCTGTTCCGGGTCTCGATCACCTAGAACGGGCCCGGAACGGGCCGTGTCGTACCGCTGTACCGCTGGGGCGCCCGGGTCGCCTCAGCGGTACAGCGCGGCGACCTCCGCCGCGTACGCCGTCTCGATGGCCCGGCGCTTCAGCTTCAGCGACGGGGTGAGCAGGCCGTGCTCCTCGCTGAAGGGGTGGGCCAGGATCCGGAAGGTACGGATCGACTCGGCCTTCGAGACCGCCGTGTTGGCCGCCACCACCGCCCGCCGGATCTCCGTCTCCAGCTCCCGGTCGCGCACCAGCTCCTCCGGCTTCAGCGGCGCCCGCCCCTGCATCGCCAGCCAGTGGTCCACCGCCTCCTGGTCCACCGTGACCAGCGCCGCGATGTACGGCCGGTCGTTGCCGACCACCAGGCACTGGGCGACCAGCGGATGCGCCCGCACCCGCTCCTCCAGCGCGGCCGGCGACACGCTCTTTCCGCCCGACGTCACCAGGATCTCCTTCTTCCGCCCGGTGATCGTCAGATAGCCGTCGGCGTCGAGCGCGCCCAGGTCCCCGGTGGCCAGCCAGCCCTCGCGCAGCACCGTCCGGGTGGCCTCGGGGGCGCCGAGGTAGCCCGAGAACACATGGTCGCCGTGGACCCACACCTCGCCGTCCTCCGCGATGTGCACGGTCGTCCCCGGGATCGGCAGCCCGACCGTGCCGTACCGGGTGCGCTCCGGCGGATTGGCCGTGGCCGCGGCGGTCGTCTCGGTCAGGCCGTAGCCCTCGTACACCGTGACGCCCGCGCCCGCGAAGAACAGTCCGAGCCGCCGCTCCATCCCGGAACCGCCGGACATGGCGTGCCTGATCCGGCCGCCCATCGCGTCACGGACCTTCTTGTACACGACCTTGTCGAAGAACTGGTGCTGCATCCGCAGCCCGGCGGACGGCCCCGGCCCCGTTCCGAACGCCCGGGCCTCCATCGCCTCGGCGTACTTCACCGCGATGTCCACGGCCTTGTCGAACGGCCCGAGCCGCCCCTCCGCCTCCGCCGTGCGCCGGGCGGCGTCGAAGACCTTCTCGAAGATGTACGGCACCGCCAGGACGAACGTCGGCCGGAACGACACCAGGTCCGGCATCAGCGCCTTCGCCGACAACTGCGGCTGGTGGCCCAGCTTCACCCGCCCCCGGATCGCCGCGACCTCCACCATCCGGCCGAAGACATGGGCCAGCGGCAGGAAGAGCAGGGTGGCCGCCTCGTCGCCCGGGGTGGAACGGAAGACCGACTTCCACCGGGCCACCATGGTGTCCGTCTCGAACATGAGGTTGGCGTGCGTGAGCACACAGCCCTTGGGGCGTCCGGTGGTCCCCGAGGTGTAGATGACCGTGGCCACGGAGTCCGGGGTCACCGCGCGCCGGTGCCGGTGCACCACCGAGTCCTCGACGTCGGCGCCCGCCCCGGTCAGTTCGGCCACCGCTCCGGCGTCCAGCTGCCACAGGCGCTTCAGCCCGGGGAGCCGGTCGATCACCGAGGCGACGGTCATCGCGTGGTCCTCGTGCTCGACCACGACGGCCGAGGCCCCGGAGTCGTGCAGCATCCACAGCACCTGCTCGGCCGAGGACGTCGGATAGACCGGCACGGACTGGGCGCCGATCGTCCACAGCGCGAGGTCGAAGAGCGTCCACTCGTAACACGTGCGCGCCATCAGGGCGATCCGGTCACCGAACCTGGTGCCCTGCGCGATCAGCCCCTTGGCCAGGGCCAGCACCTCGTCACGGAAGGCCGCGGCGGTGACATCCCGCCAGTTCCCGTGCGCGTCCTTGCGGCAGAGCGCGACCCGGCCCGGATCCTCCTCGGCATGGTCGAACACGGTGTCGGCCAGGCCGCCCACGAGGGGCGCGGCCGCCATCGGGGGGACAGTGAACTCGCGCAATGACCTGCTCCTTGTGGCGCTCCGCACGGCGCCGTGACGCTACCCCAACCGGCGGCGCGGCGGGAGGGCCCCGTACCGGCGGACAAGGTGGCATATGCACTGCCCAGCCGCCGAAATCCGGCCAGATGGGCAGGGCGCGGGCGCGGCTGAGGCCGCCACGTAAGCGACGGGAGGGGGAATCTCCACCGAATCTGTACGCCTCGGCCATTCCCGTTCCGGGGCAGAATCCGCCCGCTCACCCCATAAGCGGAGGATGGGCGGGGTCAGACGATGTCCGTACCGTCGGCCGGGCCGAGCGTGCCCGCGCCCCGGACCAGCCGGTCGGCACCGGCCAGGATCGCCGCCGCCAGCGCGTCCGCGGCCTCCTGCGCCGCGCCCCGGCGGCGGTCGTGCGACAGCACGAAGTCCACCCCGCCCAGCTCCGGCAGCCCCGCCCGGGACGGGAGGGGCACCAGGCCGGGCGGGACCAGCCCCCGGCTGTGCGCCATCACGCCCAGACCGGCGCGGGCCGCCGCGATCAGCCCGCTCAGGCTCGTGCTCGTACACGCCACCCGCCAGGACCGGCCGTGCTCCTCCAGCACCTCCAGGGCGCGGGCCCGGGTGATCCCGGGCGGCGGGAAGAGCACCAGCGGAACCGGCCGGTCCGGGTCGATCCGCAGCTGCGGCGCGCCGATCCAGACCAGTGTGTCCCGCCAGACCAGCTCGCCGTGCGAGTCGCCGACGCGCCGCTTGGCCAGCACCAGATCGAGCCGGCCGGCCGCGAGCCGCTGGTGCAGCGTCCCGGAGAGCTCCACCGACAGCTCCAGCTCGACCTCCGGATGGTCGCGGCGGAACGCCTCCAGGATCTCCGGCAGCCGGGTCAGCACGAAGTCCTCGGAGACCCCGAACCTCAGCCGTCCGCGCAGCCGTGTCCCGGCGAAGAAGGCCGCCGCCCGCTCATGGGTCGCGAGGATCGTCCGGGCGAAGCCGAGCATCGCCTCGCCGTCCACGGTGAGATCGACCCGGTGCGTGTCCCGGGCGAACAGCTGCCGCCCGGTCGCCTCCTCCAGCCGACGCACATGCTGGCTCACCGTGGACTGCCGCAGCCCGAGCCGCCGGGCGGCCTGGGTGAAGCTCAGCGTCTGGGCCACGGCGAGGAACGTGCGCAGCTGCGCGGGGTCGTACACGGCGTCAGGCTATCGCGATACGTGATGACAGTGAGAGCGGTGTACGGGATTCCCGATCGCACCGTTCCGGAGCAGCATGGGGCGGGCCCGGCCGCGCCCGTCACTGACCGACGGCGGCCGGGGGACCGGCCGCACCCGGCAGAGACCGGCGGGAGGCCGGGCGAACTCGACCGCGACCGGAAGAACATGTGGAAGTGATGACCCGCCGCATCCCGAAGCCGCCGTCCTGGCTGCCGCTCGACCCGTACCTCCTGGCGCTGATCGGCACCGTGGTGCTCGCGGCGGTACTGCCCGCGTCGGGCACCGGGGCACGGGTGGCGGGCGACGCCTCGACCGGGGCGGTCGCCTTTCTCTTCTTCCTGTACGGGGCCCGGCTCTCCACCGCCGAGGCGATGGACGGGCTGCGCCACTGGCGCCTCCACCTCACCGTGCTGGTCTGCACCTTCGTGGTGTTCCCGCTGCTCGGGCTGGCGGCCCGGGGGCTGGTCCCGTACGCCCTGACCCCCGATCTCCACCAGGGCCTCCTCTTCCTCTGCCTCGTCCCGTCCACCATCCAGTCCTCGATCGCCTTCACCTCGATCGCCCGGGGCAACGTGCCCGCCGCGATCTGCGCGGGCTCCTTCTCCTCCCTCGCCGGGATCTTCCTCACCCCGCTCCTCGCGGCCGCCCTGCTCGGCGGCGACGGCGGCGGCTTCTCGGCGGACGCGCTGCTGCGGATCGGGGTCCAGCTGCTGCTGCCGTTCGCCGCCGGGCAGGTGCTGCGCCGCTGGATCGGCGGCTTCGTCGCCCGCCACAAGAAGGTCCTCGGATACGTCGACCGGGGCTCGATCCTGCTCGTCGTCTACACGGCGTTCAGCGAGGGCATGGTCGAGGGCATCTGGCACCGGATCACCCCGGCCCGGCTCGGGGTGCTGCTCGTCGTCGAGGCGCTGCTGCTCGCCGCGATGCTCGCACTGACCTGGTACGGGGCCAAGCGGCTCGGCTTCGGCCGGGCGGACCGGCTCGCCATCCAGTTCGCCGGATCGAAGAAGAGCCTGGCCTCGGGGCTGCCGATGGCGAGCGTGCTGTTCGGGGCGCAGGCGTCGCTGGCCGTGCTGCCGCTGATGCTCTTCCACCAGATGCAGCTGATGGTGTGCGCGGTGATCGCCCGGCGCCGCGCGGGGGACGCATCCGAGGAGGCCGAGGAGGCCGTGCGGGGGCCGGAGGCCGCCGCGGTGGGCTGAGCGCGCGGCCGCCGCCGTCAGGACCCGTCGGCGGCGGGGTCGAGATCGATGCGGTGCTCGCCCGCGTACACGTTCATGGAGGCGCCCCGGAGGAAGCCGACCAGGGTCAGTCCGGTCTCGGCCGCCAGCTCCACGGCGAGCGACGAGGGCGCCGAGACCGCCGCCAGCATCGGGATCCCGGCCATCACCGCCTTCTGGGCCAGCTCGAACGAGGCGCGCCCCGACACCAGCAGGATCGCCCGGGACAGCGGCAGCCGGTGGTCGGTCAGCGCCCGGCCGACCAGTTTGTCCACCGCGTTGTGCCGCCCCACGTCCTCCCGGACGTCCAGCAGCTCGCCCGTCTCGGAGAAGAGCGCCGCGGCGTGCAGCCCGCCGGTCCGGTCGAAGACCCGCTGCGCGGCGCGCAGCCGATCGGGGAGGGCGGAGAGCAGGGCCGGCGCGACCCGCAGCGGTGGTGTGTCGGAGACCGGGTGCCGGGTCCTCGTGCGCACCGCGTCGAGGCTGGCCTTCCCGCAGAGCCCGCAGGACGACGTGGTGTACACATGGCGTTCGAGCGTGATGTCGGGGACCGGGACGCCGGGGGCGAGCCGCACGTCCACCACGTTGTACGTGTTGACGCCGTCGTCGGTCGCCCCGGCGCAGTAGACGATCGACCGGACCTCGGAGCCGTCCCCGACGACGCCCTCGCTCACCAGGAACCCGGCGGCCAGCGCGAAGTCGTCGCCCGGTGTGCGCATCGTGATCGCCAGCGGTCTGCCGTTCAGCCGGATCTCCAGGGGCTCCTCGGCGACGAGCGTGTCCGGGCGGGTGGATACGGCACCGTCGCGGATGCGGATGGTGCGGTGGCGCGTGGTGGCCCGTCCCATAGCGGTGAACCCGATCCCTGTCTCTGTGCGTGTCCGACGCTGTTCCCGTGCGTGCCGGAGCTGTACCCGCGACCTGCCCGGGTGTTGGCTCGTGCCTCCCCGGGCGCGGCCCTGGAATGCCCATTGTCCTGTACCCGGCGAGAACTGCCGTACCAGGGACGATGTCAGGCACATGCTGTTGTCAAGTCTCCAACGCCCCGCCGTGATTCCTGTGGGAACCCTTGACCCCGTACTGGACGGTAGCGACCAAGACTGGATGGTTCCTGCCCTATATGTAGCGAGGGGACTTCGTACATGACCGGCTCACGTGTCGTGGCGCTCGGCCACTACCAGCCCGCCCGGGTACTCACCAACGACGAACTGGCCACGATGGTCGACACCAGCGACGAGTGGATCACCAGCCGGGTCGGGATCCGGACCCGGCACATCGGGGGCCCGGACGAGCCGGTGGACGAGATGGCCGCGTACGCGGGCGGGAAGGCGCTGGCCGCGGCCGGGGTGGCGCCGGGCGAGATCGATCTGGTGCTGGTCGCCACCTCGACCGCGATGGACCGCTCGCCGAGCATGTCGGCCCGGGTCGCCGCCCGGCTGGGGATGGGCTCGCCCGCGGTGATGGACATCAACGTGGTCTGCTCCGGCTTCACCCACGCCCTCGCCACCGCCGACCACGCCGTCCGGGCCGGGGCGGCGACCCGCGCCCTGGTCATCGGCGCCGACAAGATGGCGGACATCGCCGACTGGACCGACCGCTCCACCTGCGTCCTGCTCGGCGACGGCGCCGGCGCGGCGGTGGTCGTCGCGGAGCCGGACGGGGACGGCCCGCCCGGCATCGGCCCGGTGCTGTGGGGCTCGGTGCCGGAGATGGGCCGGGCCGTCCGGATCGAGGGCACCCCGCCGCGCTTCGCGCAGGAGGGGCAGTCCGTCTACCGCTGGGCCACCACCCAGCTGCCGCCCATCGCCCGCAGGGTGTGCGAGAAGGCCGGGGTGACCCCCGAGGAGCTGGGCGCCGTCGTGCTCCACCAGGCCAACCTCCGGATCATCGAGCCCGTCGCCCGGAAGATCGGCGCGGTCAACGCCGTCGTCGCCAAGGACGTGGTGGACTCCGGCAACACCTCCGCCGCCTCGATCCCGATGGCGCTGTCGAAGCTGGTGGAACGCGGCGAGGTGGCGAGCGGCGCCCCGGCCCTGCTCTTCGGCTTCGGCGGGAACCTCTCGTACGGCGGCCAGGTCATCCGCTGCCCCTGACCCCGGACAGGGGCGCGTCCGGGGAGGCGGGCACCGTCCGACGAGGGTTCAGGGCAGACTGACCGGTATGACGACATTGAGCAAGGGCGCCAACATACCGGTCACGGCCACCGCTACCCGGGCCGTGCTCGAATGGTCGGCCGGGGGCGGAGTGCCGGACGTGGACGCCTCCGCCCTGCTCCTGGGCCGGGACGGCCGGGTGCGGTCCGACGGCGACTTCGTCTTCTACAACCAGCCCCGGCACGCCTCGGGCGCCGTGCGCCACGCCGGCAAGCGGCCCGGCGCGGACACGCTCGACGCCGACCTGTCCGCGCTGGAGCCGGAGATCGACCGCGTCGTGCTCTGCGCCTCCGCCGACGGCGGCACGTTCGGCCAGGTGCCGGGGCTCCGCCTTCGGCTGCTGGACGCGGCGTCCGGGGCGGAGCTGGCCCGGTTCGAGATCGCCGCCGCCACCGAGACGGCGCTGGTCGGCGGCGAGCTCTACCGCCGCGACGGCGGCTGGAAGTTCCGCGCGGTCGGCCAGGGGTACGCGAGCGGACTGGCCGGACTGGCGACCGACTTCGGGATCAGCGTCGACGACGCACCCCCGTCGGCCGCCGCCCCGGCCCCCGTACGGTCGGCCCCCGTACCGCCGGTCCCCGCCCAGGTCCCCCCGCCCCCGGCGCACGCCCCCGTGGCGCCGGTGCCGGGGGAGGAGCGGCTGCCCGTGGAGATGCGGGAGCGCCTGTCGCTGCGCAAGGAGCAGGTCCGGGTCAGCCTGAGCAAGCACGGCCTGCCGCAGGTGAGCGCCCGGGTCGTCCTCGTCCTCGACGCCTCCGGCTCGATGAGCGGGCTCTACCGGCGGGGCACGGTCGCCGGCGTCGTCGAACGGATGGTGGCCGTCGCGGCCCAGCTCGACGACGACGGCCGGATGCAGGCGTGGACCTTCGCCAGCAACTCCGCCCGGCTCCCCGATCTCGCCATCGGGGAACTGCCCGACTGGATCCGGCTGCACGTACGCGTGGGGCAGCTCTACGGCTTCGGCCGCAGGAAGCCGCCCAAGGGCCACCTGCCCGGCCAGATCGACATGCGTACGGTCGGAATCCAGAACGAGGAACAGAAGGTCATCGCCGAGGTGCGGGACTTCGTGCGCGCCCACCCGCTGCCCGAACCGACCCTGGTGCTGTTCTTCTCGGACGGCGGGGTGCACCGCAACCGCGAGATCGAGCAGGAGCTGCGGGCGGCCGCCGACGAACCGGTCTTCTGGCAGTTCGTCGGGCTGGGCCAGTCCGACTACGGGGTGCTGGAACGGTTCGACACCATGCCGGGCCGCCGGGTCGACAATGTCGGCTTCTTCGCGGTCGACGACATCGAGAGGATCGCCGACCAGGAGCTCTACGACCGGGTCCTGTCCGAGTTCCCGTCCTGGCTGCGAGCCGCCCGGCAGGCCGGGATCCTGCACTGACCCGACGACCCGGGGCACCGTCCGTAGTGACATGAACGCGTACGGTGCCGCCGGGGCGGGCTGCGGTGCGGGACCGGGCCGCCCGTACCGGCCGCACCGCACTGACCACCGGAAACGTGGGTGAGAGCCACCCCGAACCCCTGGTATTGTTTTCCATGTCGCCGCGGGAAACCGGGGCCGACCACCTAGTCCGGGTGGCGGAATGGCAGACGCGCTAGCTTGAGGTGCTAGTGCCCTTTATCGGGCGTGGGGGTTCAAGTCCCCCCTCGGACACCAGCAGAAACCCCAGTTCATCTGGGGTTTTTCTGTTTTTCCGGCTGGCCGGCCGGCGCTCGAAGAGGTCGGCGGGCTGACCGGATGCCGGGCCCGGTCACGCCACGATGGCGTAACCGGGCCCGGTACGGGGTGTCGGCGGACACGGCTCAGCTGGGCTGGTCCCCGGTGTAGCGGTAGATGTTCCCGGCGGAGTTGACGCCCCAGACGGTGCCGTCGGCCCCTGCCCCGACATCGGTGAGCGCGCCGGGGATCTGTACCCAGGGGCTCGCGTCGTTGTTGGTGTAGCGGTAGATGTTCCCGCCGGCGTTCGCCCCCCAGACCGAGGTGCGGGAGCCCGCCGAGATCGCCTTGAGGGAGCCGCTGATCTGCTTCCAGGGGCCGCCTTCCTGGTCGCCGGTGTAGCGGTAGATGTTTCCGGCGGAGTTGACGCCCCAGACGGTGCCGTCCGCGGCTGCGCCGATGTCGGTCAGGGCGCCGGGGATCTGTACCCAGGGGTTGGCGTCGTTGTTGGTGTAGCGGTAGATGTTTCCGCCCGCGTTGACGCCCCACACGTTGGTCCTGGATCCGGCCGAGATCCGGACGAGCGCACCGCTGATCTGCTTCCAGGGGCCGCCTTCCTGGTCGCCGATGTAGCGGTAGATGTTTCCGGCGGAGTTGACGCCCCAGACGGTGCCGTCCGCGGCTGCGCCGATGTCGGTCAGGGCGCCGGGGATCTGTACCCAGGGGCTGGCGTCGTTGTTGGTGTAGCGGTAGATGTTTCCGCCCGCGTTGACGCCCCACACATTGGTCCTGGACCCGGCCGAGATCCGGACGAGCGCACCGCTGATCTGCTTCCAGTCGGCCATTTCACCGGCCCCTTTCCCTCTGGGATTGCTGCACACGGACGCTCCCGCGACGGAACGATTCAGCATGCGAGCGTCTTCGCGGCACGGCTTTTCGTTTGTCCGGAAAGCTGCGTTTATCGGACGGAGTGGCCTCCGGGTCGGACCTGTTGGGCCCGGAGGTTCGCCATGGATGACCTGAACGCGGTTCCCGACTGTGGGTTACGCGGGGATACCGCGTTGACTCCCACGCGTACCGCCCGGGCGGAGGGCCCCGAGAAGAGATCCGCCGGGCCACACGGCCGTACGCCCCGGCCGCGCACCCGGGCCGACGAGCGGGCAACGTACCGTCAGGATGGTCTGGTCGTCATGGTGTTGGCTTGAGCGTGACGTAGCGTTGACCTTTTGACGGTGCTCGCAGGGCACCGTGGAGCATCGTTGTGCCCTCACCGCCGTGGGGGCTTCGAGGGGTGTTGGGATGAAGCTCTGCTTCCTCGTCGAGGAGCTGTACCGGTGTGACGGCATGCCGCTCGACGTGGTCCGGCGGCTGGTGTCGTGGGGCCACCAGGTGGACGTGGTGCGGCCGGGCGGCTCGTTGCTGCGGGTCTCGGAGGAGGTCAGGGCGGGGACCCACGACGCCTGGGTGCTCAAGACGGTGTCCGGCGGGCCGGGGCTCGCCCTGCTGGAGGCCGCCGCGGCCGTGGGTCTGACCACGGTGAACGACGCACGGTCGATACGCGCGGTCCGGGACAAGGTCCTCACCTCGATCATCGCGTCCCAGCACGGGCTGCCGGTTCCGCCGACCTATTCGGCGCCGCGGGCCTCGATGTTCGCGGACGTCCCCGAGGAGTTGTTCCCGCTGGTGGTCAAGCCCGCCGACGGCAGCTCCGGGCGCGGGGTGCGGTTGGTGGCGGACCCGGCGGGGCTGGCGGACGCGGAGCAGCCGGGCGAGGGCCAGTTGATCGCGCAGCCCTACGTGCCCAACCCGGGCACGGACCTGAAGGTCTACTGCCTCGCGGGCGAGTTCCACGCGACGCTGCGGCGTTCCCCGATCCACCCGGACGGACCGGCCGACGCGGGTCCGGTCCCGCTCTCCTCCGAAGTGGCCGCCGTGGCGGCCGAGGTGGGCGCGGTCTTCGGCCTCGATCTGTACGGCATCGACGTGGTGCTCGGCCCGGACGGTCCGGTGGTCGTCGACATCAACGACTTCCCGAGCTTCCGCCAGGTGCCCGACGCGGTGTCCCGGGTGGCCGGTGCCGTGCTCGACCTGGCCAGGGCCGGCGGCGGTGCCGGGCGCGGGGTACGGGTCCCGGCGGCGCAGGCGCCGGCCCGGCCGCGGCTCTCCCTGGGACTGCCCCACCCCCGGCCGGTTCCGGGGGCCGGGGCGGGCCTGCCGGTGGGCGCGCCGGGGGGCGTCCAGATATGAGGGTGTGCCTGCTGACCGACAAACCCGGCCACCCGCTGCTCGCCGCGACGGCGGCCCTGCTGACCGGGGCGGGGCACCGGGTGACCTTCCTCGACCCGGACGGCGGGCCGGGTGACTCGTGGGAACGGATCGCCGCGGACGGCCCCGCCGAGGTCTTCCTCCTCAAGGCGCACACCCCCGCGGCGCTGGCCCTGGCCCGCCGCCTCGAAGCCCACGGCGCCCGGGTGGTGAACTCCGCCGCCGCGACCGAGCTGTGCCAGGACCGGCACCGGATCGCCGGGACGGCCGAGGCCGGGGCCCTGCCGATGCCGCCCACCCGTACCCTGCCGACGCTGTCCGAGGCGCTCCCGGGAGCGGAGCGGCAGCGCTATCCGGTCATGGTCAAGAGCCGGCACAGCCGTCGCGCCGACCTGGTGGCCCGCGTCGACGGCCCGGACGCGCTGCGGGAACTCGCCGCCGCCTGGCCCGACGAGCCGGTCGTCCTGCAGGAATTCGTCCCGAACAGCGGCTGGGACCACAAACTGTGGGTGATCTCCGGAGAGGTGTTCAGCGCGGTGCGGCCCACGCCGGTGGGCGGCCCGCCCCGGGATGCGCACCCCACGCCGCTGGTCCGCGACCTGCCGTCCGGCTGGGTCGCGACGGCGCTGCGCGCGGGCGAGGTCTTCGGCCTGGACGTCTACGGGGTCGACCTGCTGGACCGGGAGGGCGAGCCCGTCGTCGTCGACGTCAACGCCTTCCCGGGCGTCCGGGGCCCGGAAGGGGCACCCGGGGCCCTGGCTGCCCTGGCGCTGCGGCGGCCCTGAAGACCGGCCCGGCGGCCGGGCGCCTCCTCCCGCGGGAACGCGGTGGGGAGACGCCCGGCCGGTGGGGCGGGGATGCGGCGATCAGTGGAAGTTCAGCGAGGCGGAGCCGGGGTCGGCGGTGATCGATCCCGGGCAGAGGAAGCTGCCGGAGCTCTTCGACGCGGTGAACGCCTGGTTCTTGTAGGTGCGGGTGGAACCGTCGCGGGACCAGCCGACGTTCGTCGCCCGGTAGCTGCACGAGATGATGCTCTGCTTCACCGTGATGTCGATGAGGTCGGACGTCGCGGTGCCCGCCGTGTCGTTGAAGGTGACCGTCGGGTTGTTGTTGAGGGTGGCGCTCGCGCCGCCGCCGCAGCTCACGCCGCTGTTGACGGTGGTGCGGTCGATGGTGAGCGTGGTGGGCGCGGCGGCGCTGGCGGTGGCGTTGGCCCAGGTGCAGGTGGAGCCCGCGGCCGTGATGCTGCCGTCCACCTGCGAGGCCTGGGGGCCCAGGGCGCTCGCCGCGGTGGCGGCGCCGGCGATGACCGCGACGGTCAGGGCGGTGACGCAGGAGATTTTCGGTGTGAGCCTCATGTCACTCCTCGTGCCGCGTCCGTATGGGTGTGGGGGACGAGCGGCGCCTCGTCCGCGTGCGCGGCGGGGGTACGGACGGGCGTGCCAGGGACGGTCCCAGAAACGCCGTCAAATGTCAGGTGCGCGTCAAGAATTGGCTGGATGGTGTCCTCCGGGCCGAGGGCGTGGCGGGCCGGGGCCGGGAGCGGGCGGCCCCGGCCCCGGCGTTCTCAGCTCCGGTCCGCGTAGACGATGAGGTTGTCGACCGGGTGGCCCTGGGCGTCGAAGGCGCCGTCGCAGGTGATCAGGCGCAGGGTGCTGGTGCGGGTGGCGCCGTAGACCTTCTGGGTCGGGAACGCCTTCTTGGCCACCGATTCGGTGGCGGTGACCGTGAAGCGGAGCTCCGCGCCGTGCTCGTCGCGGACGGTGATGTCCGCCCCCTTGGCGATCCTCCGCAGGTCGTGGAAGACGGCCTTGCCGTAGCGGGTGTCGTTGTGCCCGATGATGACGGCCGCGCCGGGCTCGCCGGGTGTGGCGCCCCCGGTGTACCAGCCCGCCGTCATGCCCTTCTCGGCGGGCGGGACCTCGACGGTGCCGTCCTGGTTGAGCCCGAGGCGCATCAGCTCGCTGTCGATCCCGAGCGACGGGATGCCGACGCGGACGGGGGCGGCCGCCGGGGAACGGGAGCCCGCCCGCGTGCCGCTCTCCGCCGCGCCGGTCCGCGGCCCGGTGCCGGGGGCGGACGTCCCCGTACCGTTCCGGGGCGGTGTGGTGGACGGGGCGTCCGGAGCGGCGGAGCAGCCGGCCAGGAGCAGGGCGGCGAGCAGCGGCGCGATCCACCGGAGCGGGGACGGGACACGGGGGCGGGTACGGGGCATGGGCGCTCCAGGGCTGGACGGGGCGGACGGGGCGGACGGGCTGGACGGCGAAGCGACGGTGGCGCCGCCCGGGAACGGGCGGCGCCACACACGGGTTCCGGGCCGGTCAGCCGTTCTGGCGGGCCGCCGAGCGGCGGCGCAGCACGAAGGTGCCGGCCCCTGCGAGCAGCAGCGCCCCGGCGGCCGACCCGGCGAGCGCCGGAGTGCTGTCGCCGGAGGTCCCGGCCGGGCGCTCACCGGCGTCGACGCCGCCGCGCGGAGCGGCGCCCTCCCGGACCGTGGGCTCGGCGGCGGCGTCCCTCGCCGGGACCGGGCTCGGACTCTCGCCCGCGGCGACCCCGCCACGGGGCATCGCCGACGGGGTCGCGGACTGCCCGGCCGCCGCTTCGGCCGCCGCCGCCCGGGCCCGTTCCTTCGACGGGACGGCGGACGGCTCCACCGACGGGGTGGCGGGCTTGGGCGTGCTGTCGGCGAAGGCCGCGGCGGAGGGGGCGAGCACCGCGCCCGCCGCGACGGCGGCGAGGACGGCGGTGCGCAGGAGACGGTGGGGCATGGGGTGACTCCATTCCAGGTCGGCCTCGTTGCTGCCCGGTACGCGTTCGGCGCCGGGCGCGAGGCATGCCGACAGGCTGGCGTGGAGTTGTGAGGAAGCTGTCAGATCCTTGTGGTCATCGCATCAGGCCCGGTCGAGGGCGGTGGCGGCATGGGGGCGCCGGTGTCGGCGGGCAGCCGGAGCGTGAACACCGAGCCCTCCCCCTCGACGCTGGTCACGTCCACCGAACCGCCGTGCCCCTCCACGAGTTTCCGTACGATCGCCAGCCCCAGCCCACTGCCCCCGGTGCGGCGGCTGCGCGACTTCTCGGCCCGCCAGAAGCGGTCGAAGACGTACGGCAGATGCTCGGCCGGGATGCCACTGCCGGTGTCCGCGACCTCGATCACCACGTCCGGGGCGTCCCCGTCCGCCCCGTCCACATGGGCGCGGACGGTGACCCGCCCGCCGGGCGAGGTGTGGCGCACCGCGTTGGAGACCAGGTTGCCGATCGCCTGACGCAGCCGGACCGGATCGGCCCACAGCATGCCGGGGGAGCCGACCCCGGCGGTGAGCGCGACCCCCGCCGTCTCGGCCCGCCCCTGGTGCGCCGAGACGACCTGTGCCACCACGTCCTCGACCCGCACCGGCTCGGGGTGCAGCCGCAGCGCGCCGGCGTCCGCCGCGGCGAGGTCCTGGAGGTCGTCGATGATGTGCTGCAACTGCACGGCCTCCGTGTGCAGCGAGGCGATGAACGCCGGGTCCGGCTCCGCCAGGCCGTCCTGCGCGGCCTCCAGCCAGCCCCGGATGTTGCTCAGCGGTGTCCGCAGCTCATGGGCGACATCGCTGACCATGTCCTTGCGCTGCGCCTCCAGCCGCGCCCGGTGGTCGGCCATGTCGTTGAACGCGGCGGCGAGCCGCCCGATCTCGTTGTCGTCCCTGACCAGCACCGGTTCCGAGTCCTCCCCGTCCCGCATCCGCTGCGCCGCACCGGTCAGGGCGTGCAGCGGCCGTACCAGCCGCGAGCCGGCGAGCACGGTGGCCCCGACGGTGAGCGCCAGGACGAGCGCCGCCGCGCCCGCGATCTTCGCGGTGTTCGCGGGGGAGAGGTCAAAACCCGGAACGGTCGTGCCGTTCTCCGCGCCGATGAACAGCAGCGCGGGCGAGGCGACGTAGGAGCTGAGCTGCTCCCGCCGCGCCGTGTCCACGCAGGAGGCGGTGGCCCGGTCGTCCTCGCCGGTCCGCACCGTCGGCACGGGGGAGGGGACCGCACGGGCGGCCGTGCTCGCGGCCTCCCGGGGCCGGGCGCCGTCGTCCCAGGAAAGATCCGGGTTGAGATGGATGACGGAGCGGTCCTGGCGCTTCAGACAGGCGTTGGCGAGGGCGTCGAGCGCGTCCAGCGCCTTCCGTTCGGTCGCGGTCGGGGTGTCCAGCGCCTCGGAACCGCACCGGTCGTCCCCCGCCCGGTCCGGGCCGCCGCCGACCCGCTGCACCCGGGGGCGTCCGCTGGGGCCGCGGACCACGTCCGCCGCGACCCCGGTCCGGTTCAGGCAGGCCGCGTACCGTTCGGCGGTGCGCAGCAGGGTCGTACGCTCGGCGGCGGGCAGGCGGAACGGGCCGACCGCCCTCGGGTCGACCCGCTCGGCGGTCCCGGCCGTCCCGGCCGCGGCGCCACCGGTTTCCCCGGCCGTGCCGCCCGTCCCCTCGACGGTCCGGGACAGCGCGGTGTCCACCGACAGCGGATCGACGATCGCCGAGACCTGGGGCGGCAGCGCGGACGGCGAGGACGGGGCGGCGGAATCGGCGAGCGGTACCCGCCGCTGGGTGGTGAGCGCGATCCGCCGCCCGGACTGCCGCGCCAGCTCGCGGACCGTGCCGCCGACCCCGTCCCAGGTGGGATGGGTCGCCGCGTACCCGAGCAGGGTGTTGTAGATGCGGGCGTCCGCCGTCAGGTTCTGGCCCTGCTCCTGTTTGATGGCGCCGGAGGTGGTCTGTACGGCTATCCACGCGGTCGCCGCCACCGAACACGCGGCCACCAGCGCGGACACCGTCAGCAGCCGGCCGAACAGGCTCCGGCGCAACGGCAGTCGGGCCCGCCGCCGCTCACGACGCACGGGGGGTGCTCCTGGCCGGGTCCGTCAGCTTGTAGCCGACGCCGAAGACCGTCAGCAGCCGGATCGGGCGGCGCGGGGCGGGCTCGATCTTCTTGCGCAGGTTCATGATGTGCACGTCGACCGTGCGGAAGCTGACGTACCGGTCGAAGCCGTGCAACTCCTCCAGGAGCCGCTGCCGGGTGAAGACCCGGTCGGGTTCGGCCGCCAGGGCGGCCAGGATCCGGAACTCGCCCGGTGTGCAGTCCACGGCCCGGTCCCCGACCCGGACCTCGTGCCGGTCCGGGTCGACGAGCAGCTCCCCGACCCGCAGCGCGGAATCCGCGCCGGGGACGGGAACGCCGCCGGTCCCGACCCGGCGGGTGCGCCGCAGCAGGGTCCGCACCCGGGCCATCAGCTCGCGGGGGCTGTACGGCTTCGTGAGGTAGTCGTCCGCGCCGAGGTCCAGCCCCAGCAGCAGGTCGTCCTCGGTGGACCGGGCCGTCAGCATCAGCACCGGCAGTTCGCGCCGCTCGGCCCGCAGCACCCGGACCACGTCGAGACCGTCGGCCCGAGGCATCATCACGTCGAGCACCAGCAGATCGGGCTCGCGGTGCCGGACCCCGGCGAGGGCCGCGAGCCCGTCACCGACGACCGTGACCGCGTGGCCTTCGTGTTCGAGATAGCGGCGGACGAGCTCGGCCTGCTTCTCGTCGTCCTCGGCGACCATGACATGTGCGCACATCCGTACGATCGTAGAGGGCCGCCCCGTCACCGGCCGCCGGGGCCCGGGGGGGTCACCGCGCCGAGGCGACCAGCGGGTAGTGGTCGGAGAGGTTGGTGTACGTGTAGCTCTTGCCCCAGCTGCTCACGGTCCAGGGCGCGCTCTCCTCCTTGACCACGTCGTTGGTCCACCCGGCCGGACGCACGTGCCCGGCGCGGTGCAGCACGTGGTCGAGGTCCTCGCGCGGGTCGTCCGGGTAGCGGTCGGCGGCGATCGAGTTGTCCCGGGTGTCGAAGGAGTACGGGTGCCCGGTCCGGGCGTCGGGGGCGACCAGACCGGCGTCGGCGAGCATCGACGGGTACTCGGCGGAGCGGGAGTCGACGTTGAAGTCGCCCGCCACGAGGACCTGTTCGGAGGCCGGTATGTTCTTGGCGTCGAGGAAGGCGTCGATCTGCCGGAACTGGAGGGCGCGCTTGGCGGCCGCCTCGCCCGCCCCGCAGCCGGAATCGGTCGACTGGGTGTGCGTCCCAACGACGTGGACCCGTACGCCGTTCACGTCCAGCTCGGTGTAGACGAACCCCTTGTTCGACCAACTGTCGCTGCCGCAGGCGTCCTTGTAGATGAACTGCTCCTTGCGCACGATCGGCCACTTGCTCAGCACCGTCACCCCGCCGTCCTCCGGGGTGAGCGCCGAGTACGCCCCGCCGGTCGCGTCCCAGCCGCTCCTGCTCCGGCCCACCACCGGCGTCTGGTACGGGTACCGGTCCGAGGCGGCGCGCAGCAGCGCGTCCGAGGCGGAGTTGTCGAACGCCTCCTGGAGCACGACGACGTCATTGCCCTGGAAGAACGGCGTCTTCGGGATCTCCGCCGCCCGGTGGTCCTGGCCCCAGTTCGGATAGAGGTTCTTGCTCATCAGGAACGTGTTGTACGTGAGGACGCGCAGCGACGGGGTGTCCGCCGCCGCGGCCTGCGGAGCGTTGACGGCCAGGGCCGCCGCGGCGAGCGCGCCGGCCAGAACGGTGCCGGAGAGACGGCGGATCACGGGGTTCGGCACGGTTTCTCCTGATGGGGAAGAGGGCGGGTGGTGGCGCCGACCATCAAAGCAAAGGCAGTTACCCATGGGTAGACACCGGGTGCCGCCGGTCTGGCCGCTGCCGGAACGGACGGACACAGGGGCGTCCGGCGAACGCCCGGGGGCGGTCGCCCGCAGCCAATCCGGAACGGCGGCCGGTGAGTTGCGCTCCGTGGCCGGTCCGCCGAGGAACCGCCGACGGCACCGGCGGGAAGCCGGGAGAGTCCGGCCCTGCGGACGCTAACGTGTGACCCGCACGGTGACAGCGACGGCGCCGGGGAGGGCGACCGAGCCAAACACCGGGAACGAGGAGTGCGCGACATGCTGGACCCCACGTCGGTGGCGGCGATCTCGGCTGTGCTCGGTGCGGTCGGCTCGGGAATGGCCGGCGAGGCCGGGAAGTGGGCCTGGGAGACCACCGGTGGCGCCGTGCTCAGAATCATCGGCCGTGAGGTATCCGCACCGGCGAACCCGGAGGAGCGGGACGCCCTGGCCCGCCTGCTCCACGAACAGATCCGCGCCGACCCGCGACGCGCCGTCCACTGGAACGCATTGGCCGCCCGGGTGCGCCGCGCACCCTCCCCGACCGGCGCCGTCCGCTCCGACCTGCCCACCTCCATCAGGTTCTTCACGGACCGCAAGGACGCTCTGCGCGACCTCCAGCGGGAGGCGTCCCGGCGCCCGGACGGACGGCCCCGCATCGCCCTGGTGCACGGCCCGGACGGCATGGGGTCCAGCGCCCTCGCCGTGCACTTCGGCGCGCAGCCGAACCGCCTCTTCCCGGACGGCACCCTCTACGCCGACCTCGGCGCCCGGGGCGGCGGCCGCGACGTCGGCAGCGCGCTGCGCGCCCTCCTGCGCCAACTCCGCGTCCCGGACGAGGAGATGCCGACCGGAGTCGACGACCTCGCCGAGGCCTTCCGCCACCGGGTGGCGGACCTCGGGCTCCTGGTCGTGCTCGACCACGCGTACTCCGCCGCGCAGGTGCGGCCCTTCCTCACCCCGGCGCCCGGGGTCTTCACGATCCTGGTCGCCCGTACGCCCTTCCCCTCCGTCGACGCCGTACGGGTGCCCGTCGGCCCGCTCCCGGACCGGGACGCCGAGCGCCTGCTCACCGCCCTCACCGACAAGTCCACCGTCGCAGCCGCCCGCGCCACGCTGCCCTCGCTCCTCCAGCGGTGCGGCGGCTCCCCGTACGCCCTGCGCGCCGCCGCCCACCAGCTCACCGCCTCCGCGCTCCCGCCCCGGCCCGCCACGACGGGCGGCGACGCGGTGCGGGCCGCCGCCGAGGACAACTACCGGCTCCTGACACCGGACGCCGCACGGGTGTACCGGCTGATGGCCCTGCGTCCCTGGCCCGCCTTCGACGCCGCCGCGGCCGCCCGGACCACCGGTCTGGACGCGGGGAGGACGGCGGACCTCCTGGAGGAGCTGGCCGACCGGATGCTCCTGGAGTACGCCACCGGCCACGGCCGCTACCACTACCGCCCGGGGGTCCGTGTCCACGCCGAGGCGACCGCCATCGAGGAGGACGGCATCGCGGCCTGCTCGGCGGCGCTGGCCAAGGCCCTGAGCGGCTACGCCGACCTCGCGGCGTCCGCCGCCCACCAGGCGCTCCCGAAGAGCTGGCGCGTCCCCGCCCCGACCGGGCCCGCCACCGGGCCGCGCCACGAGAACGAGGGCGCCGCCCTCGGCGTGCTCCTCGCGGAGCTCGGCAACCTGACGGAGGCGGTGCGCTGCGCCGAGGAGTCCGGCGACCCGGACACCGCCGTGCGCCTGTGCCGAGCGCTGTGGCCGCTCCAGCTCAAGGCAGGTCACCACGAGAGGCTGCTGCCGACACTCCGTACGGGCGCGCGGCTCGCCGACGAGCGGGACCCCGACAGCCCGGACGCCGGCGCGCTCCACGCACAACTGGCCCACACACTGACCGAGCTGAAGCGCTGGCGCGAGGCGGAGACGGCGGCCCGGGCGGCGGCGAGGGCCGAGGAAGCGGCCGGTCACAAGCGGGGCCACGCCTCGGCCGTCGAGTTCCTGGGGCTGCTGCGCCTGCGCGAGTGGCGCGGCCGCGAGGCGTACGACTGCTTCGAGGAGGCGGGCGCCGTTCTGGACACGATCGGTGAGGGGGACCCCGGCGTCGCCGACCTGCCCCGGGCCCGGACGCTGCTGGAACGGCACCGGGGGCGGGCGCTGCGTGTCTCCGGTGAGACGGCCGCCGCCCGGGAGAAGCTGGAGGCCGCGTTGCGGGACTTCCGGGCGAGCGGCGACACGTACAACACGGCCCGGACACTCACGGATCTCGCCGAGACCCGGTTGGACGAGTCGGACACCGGGGCAGCACTGCCGCTGATCGACGCCGCGATCACCGAGCTGGACGGACAGAACGCCACGTACCAGCTCGCCTACCTCCGGCATCTGCGGGAGAGCTGCGCCGGGAGCTGAGGCCGCGCTCCGGGCGCCCGGCTCAGCGGCCGGTGGGCCCGGACCCGCCGGGCGCCACCCGTACGCGGTGGGCGCGGTCACCGGTCCGCACGACGAGGCCCTCGGACACCACCCGGGCGAGCCGCCGCTCCGCCGCCGGGCCGTGGCCGCCGCCCGCCAGCCAGGCGTGCAGGGCGGAGGCGTACGCGGCGGGGTCCGCTCCGGGTTCGTCCGCCGCCAGGGACAGGGGCTCCCCGTCGCGCACCCGCACCACGCACGTGGCCGGACCCGTCACAAAGGCCGCCAGGGAGCACCCCGGAAGGCGGCGGAGTACCTCGGCGGTCCACCGCTCCGGGGAGCCGAAGCGGGGATCGTCGGGGGTGCCGTGCCGGAAGACGACGTCCGCCAGCTCCAGCAGGCCCACGTCCCGGGTGTCCTCGTGGACGGCGATGTGCAGTTCCGCGTCGTCCCGGGGGCCGGCCGCCGAACGGTCGCCCGCCCACCGGCGGACCGCCACCTCGCCCGGTCCGAGCACCCGCGACCGGACCCGCAGCGGCACCGTCGCCGTCCCGGGCTCGAGGGCGGGCAGCGGGAGCGGCTCCAGGGAGGCGGGCCGGGCGGGTTCGGGCACCGCCATCATCGAGTAGAAGAGCCGCCGGAGCCGGGCGGCGGACTCGCCGGGCACGGAGGTGGTGAACTCGGCGGGCCCGGGCAGGGGGCGGTGCCGGTCCACGATGCCGTCGATCTGCGCGGCGAGCGGGGCGGCCGGGTCGAGCCGGGGGGCCTCCCGCATGAACGCGGAGATCGGCGCGTCCGGATCGAGGTCGTCCAGCGGCGTGGCGCCCAGCAGGACGGGGATGCCGAGGGCGGCGGCGTAGTAGGTGACCGAGCCGTGGTCCCCGATCACCGCGTCGGCGGCCAGCAGGGCCTGCCGCCAGCCGTGCAGCGGATCGACCAGGGTCAGCCCGGCGCGCCGTGCGCGGTCCAGCCAGGAGCGGATCTGCCCCGGGCCGTGTCCGTGCCAGATGTTGGGGTGCAGCACGGCCGCGAACCGGTACTCGTCCACGGGGAACTCGTCGGCGACCCGGCCCAGCAGGGCGGCGACCAGATCGTCGCCGTCACCGAGGAGGGAGGCGGCGCCCCAGGTCGAGCTGAGCAGGACGAGCCGCTGCCCCGGCCGGACACCGAACGCGCGGCGGAAGCGCTCGCGGTACGGGCGGGCGGCGAGCATCCGGTCGTAGCAGGGGTCACCGGCGAGAACCGCGGTCGGCGCGGCCTCGGGACAGGCGGCGCGCAGCCGGTCGAGTTGTTCGGGGTGGGAGAGCACGAGCGCGTCCGCGAGGGGCGCGCCCCGGTCCGAGAGCAGCCACGCCGGCGCGAGCCCGAAAACCGGCGCGGGCGCCGACCCCGACCCCTGTCCGGTGTCCGGTGTCCGGTGTCCGGTGTCCGGTGTTGCCAGCCTTTTAGTGTATCCAATGCCGTGCGAGAGGATGGCCAACCGCCCGGAGAACGCCTCCAGTCGGCCGCCGAAGCTGGCGGAGATCACCAGGTCCGCGTCGGTCCCGAGGGCCTGCTCCCACGGCAGCACCGGCACTCCGACTTCGGCCAGCAGTTCGGCGGTGCCGGCCGTGAAGGCGGAGGAGCCCGTGCAGGTGGCCAGTAGCTGGACGCGCAGATCGTCGTCGAACAGGGGCAGTACGTCGAGCAGCCGGGTCGCGGAGGTCACGTTGTGCACGACGACGAGGACCCGCAGACACTCCTTCCGGGTCGCCCACCGTGCCGCGTCGTCCCCCACCGGCACGCGAAGCCACCCGGTCCGCCCCTGTTCCATCCGTACGCTCCTCGTCCTTCGTCCGGTCGGCCGGGCGGACCTCCGGGCATTCGTCCGGCCGTGACAGTCAATCAGCAGATCCGGCGGCCGGGCCACCGCAGGGGGACGGCGGCCCGCCCGGGAGCGTCACGGCTTGCGGGCGAGGCCGCCGTGTTCGCCGACCGGGCGGGCGGCGGGGGCGGCGGGGTCCGGTCGCCAGAAGGGGACCGACACGACGCCGGGGTCCAGTAGCTCCAAGCCGTCGAAGTACGCCGTGATCCGGTCGACGGGGCGCAGGAAGTAGGGGATGGCCCCGGTCTCGTTGTAGGCGTCCTGTGCCCGCTCGTAATCGGCGTCGACGCCGCGCGAACCGTCGTTGACGGCCAGGTAGCTGCCGGAGGGCAGTGCGTCCATCAGCCGGGTGACGATGGCGCGCGCCTGGTCGTGGTCGGCGATGTGGCCGAGGATGTTGCTCAGAATGAGGGCGGTGGGGCGGGACAGGTCCAGTGTCCCGGCGGCGAGCGACAGGATGCGGTCCGGGTCGGTGAGGTCGGCGTCGACGTAGGCGGTCGTGCCCTCGGGGGTCGAGGTGAGCAGGGCACGGGCGTGCGCGAGGACCATCGGGTCGTGGTCGGCGTAGACGATCCTCGCCTCCGGGGCGAGCCGCTGCGCCACCTCGTGGGTGTTGTCCACGGTGGGCAGGCCGGTGCCGATGTCCAGGAACTGCCGGATCCCCGCCTCCGTGACCAGATGGGTGATCACCCGGCCCAGGAAGGCCCGGCTGCTGCGGGCGACGGTGGTGATGCCCGGGAAGACGGCGCTGTACGCGTCCCCGGCCTGCTCGTCGACCGGGTAGTTGTCCTTGCCTCCCAGCCAGTAGTTCCAGATCCGGGCCGAGTGCGGCACCGATGTGTCGATCTTCTGCCGCTCGGGGCCGGACACCGCTGTGTGGTCGGTCATGGGTATCGCCCGTCTCTCGGCCGAGGTGGAATCTGTCCACCGCACAACCTACGCCCGACGGAACGGCAGAGCTGAACAGGTTCAGGCTTTCGATTTCCACCTACGGGAAGGGAGGTCCGACGGGGAGTGGGGGGAGTTTTTCGGGGTGCCTCCGGTCGAAGAAGTAAAAGGAATGATCAGAAACAGCATACGAAGAGTCACTGAACGTCCTTATAGTGAAGCCGCGTTGATCGGCCGACCACCGCAGACCGAGCGAAGCCCTCGTTGCAGGAGATTCCGTACGATGACGACGCCCGCATCCGCGGTGCCCGAACACCCTTCCGCCTTCCCGCCGCCCGTCACGGGTCGCTGTCCCCTGGGGGGCGACGCGTCCCGGGTGCCGCTGAGCGGGCCCGGATTCCACACCGAACCCCACAAGGTCTACCGCGCGATGCGCGCCGAGCACGGGCCCGTCGTGCCCGTGGAACTGCCCGGCGGGATCCCCGCCTGGCTGGTCATCGGCTACCGGGAACTCCACCAGGTCACCACCGACGGCGAGTTGTTCCCCCGGGACGTCGGACTGTGGAACCAATGGGGGAACATCCCCGAGGACTGGCCGCTGCTGCCCATGGTCGGCCGCCCGATGCCGTCCATCTACTTCACCGCGGGCGCCGAGCACCGGCGCCATGCCGCCATGGTCGGTCAGGCGCTGGAGGAGGTCGAGCACTTCGAACTCCGCACGCAGTGCGAGGAGTTGGCGGACCGGTTGGTCGACGGATTCTGCCACCGGGGCACCGCCGACCTGATCGCCGACTTCGCCGTACCGCTGCCCGTGCTCGTCCTCGCCCGGCTCCTCGGGTTCCCCGACGACGAGGGCCCGCTGATCGCCGAGGTGCTCCGGGACCTGGCCGACGGCGGCCCCGGCGCCCAGGAGGCCCATCTCCGGTTCGGCGAGCACATGGGGCGGCTGCTGGCGGCCCGCCGGGCCGCGCCCGGCACCGACGTGACCTCGCGCATGCTCGCCCACGCCGGGGAGTTCACCGACGAGGAGTACGTCCTCGACCTGATGGCCATCACGGCCGCGGGCCACCTCACCACGGCCGACTGGATCGGCAACTCGCTCAGGCTGATGCTCACCGACGACCAGTTCGCCGTCGCGCTCACCGGCGGCCGGCACAGCGTCGCCGAGGCCATGAACGAGGTGCTCTGGGAGGAGGCGCCGACCCAGATCCTCGCCGGGCGCTGGGCCGCCCGCGACACCCGGCTCGCCGACCGGAACATCCGCGCCGGGGACATGCTGCTGCTGGGCCTCGGCGCGGCCAACTCCGATCCGCACATCCGCCAGCACCTCGCCACCGCGCAGAGCCCCTCCGGCCGCAGCGGCAACAGCGCCCACCTGGCCTTCAGCCACGGCGAGTACCGCTGCCCGTTCCCCGCGCAGGAGATCGCCGAGATCATCGCCCGCACCGGCATCGAGGTGCTGCTCGACCGCCTGCCCGACCTGGAACTGGCCGTACCGGTGCCGGAACTGGTCCGGCGGCAGTCCGCCTTCCTGCGCGGGATGACCGCCCTGCCCGTGAGCTTCGCCCCCGTACGCCCGACAGGAGACCTGCCGTGACCTGCCCGCACGCCGCCGCCGCGAACGGCACCACCGTGGCCGTCCCCACCGGTGCCGTCGTCATCGACCCGCTCGTCCAGGACCTCGACGGCGAGACCGCCCGGCTGCGTGACGCGGGCCCGCTCGCCCGGATCGAACTCCTCGGCGTACCGGCCCTCGCCGTCACCCGGCACGCCCTCGCCCGCCAACTGCTCGTCGACCCGCGCCTGGTGAAGGACCTCGACGCCTGGGACCTCTGGCGGCGCGGCGAGGTCACCCACGAGTGGCCCCTGATCGGCATGATCGACGCCGGACGGTCCATGTTCACCGTGGACGGCGCCGAGCACCGGCGGCTGCGCAGCAAGACCTCCCAGGCGCTCACCCCGCGCCGGCTGGAGGAGATCCGTCCGGACATCGAGAGGTTCACCGCGGAACTCCTCGACGCCCTCGCCGAACAGGCCGCCCGGAGCGAGGACGGAGTGGTCGACCTCAAGTCGGTCTTCGCCCAGCCGCTGCCGATGCGGGTCGTCGGCATGCTGATGGGCGTCGACGAGGCCGAGCACCCCATGCTGCTCAGCCGCTACAAGGCGTTCTTCTCGATGCTCACCCCGCAGGAGGAACGGCTCGCGCTCCTCGCCGAACTGGACGTCTTCTACACCGCCCTCGTACGCGAGCGGACCGCGCACCCCGCCGACGACCTCACCAGTGCGCTGATCCTCGCCGATGAGGGCGGCGAACCGCTCACCGAGGAGGAGGTCGTCGGCAACCTCAAGGCGATGGTGGCCGCCGGGCACGAGACCACCATCGGGCTCGTCCTCAACGCCGTACGCGCCCTGCTCACCCACCCCGACCAGCTGCGCCGGGTCCTCGACGGGGAGATCTCCTGGGAGAACGTGATCGAGGAGACGCTGCGCTGGGACACGCCCACCACCCATCTGCTGATGCGGTTCGCGACCGAGGACATCCAGGTCGGCGACGTCACGATCCCCCGGGGCGAGGGGGTCGTCATCTCCTACCGGGCGATCGGCCGCGACACCGAGCAGCACGGAGCGGACGCCGACGCCTTCGACTGCGGACGCCCGGCCCCGATCCGGCACATGACCTTCGGCCACGGTCCGCACATCTGCCCCGGTGCCGCGCTCTCCAGGGTCGAGGCGCAGATCGCCCTGCCCGCGCTGTTCGCCCGCTTCCCCAAGCTGCGCGCCGCCGTCCCGGACGAGGACGTGACCAAGCTTCCGGTCATGACGCAGAACGACATGGCCGCCTTCCCCGTCCTGCTGAACGGCTGAGCCCGGGGCCTCCCGGGGTCAGTTCGGCGCGTTCCCCAGCGCACGGTCCGCCGCGGCGGCCGACTCCTGCCACAGCGTGGTGACCGGCTCCCACACATGGACGCCCCGGGGCATGCCCACGGCCGCCCCGCCGAAGGTCACGCCGTAGTGGGAGGGGTCCGCCGCGACGGACAGGCTGCCGACGACCCGGCCCTCGGTGGCCGAAGGGTCCGCGGTGCGCACGGCGGCGTAGGCCCGCTCGCCGCCGGACAGCACGTACGGGCCGCTCTCGGAAGGCGGTACGGGCAGGGCGGAGCCGTCCAGTCCGCGGAAGGTGATCGTGGGGATGCGGTCCACCGTGCAGGACCCCTCACCGGTGTTGGTGACGCTGATCCGGGCGACGTTCCGCTGTCCGCCGGGCGCGGCGCGTACGTCGAGGTTCTTCTCCCGGCAGGTCGCGGGGGCGGCGGTCGCGGTGGACGCGGATCCGGCGGCGGCCGCCGCCGCGGTGCCGGTCAGGGCCAGGGCGGCCGCGGCGCAGAGGGCGGGCGTGAGTGCGGAGCGGAGGCGCATGGTGGTTCTCCCCTTCGATCGGCATGCGTCGGCACGCATCGACATGCGTCGACGGCCCGCAGGCCGGGGCGGCCGACATGGACAGTGTGGACCGTGGGACCCGATCTCCGCGACAGATCGGGCATGGGTGCGCCACCGCGCCCGGTGCGGGACCGCCCGCGCACCCGTGCCGGACGCCCCCTACCGTGCGCGGACCGTCGCCAGGACGTCCCGGTCCGGTTGCAGGGTCAGCGACGGCACGGGGTTGACGACCCCCGGGTCCACCACCAGCTCGAAGCGGCGCGCCAGCACGGCCAGCACCAGCACCGCCTCGACCATCGCGAACCGGGTGCCCAGGCAGGCCCGCGGGCCGCCGCCGAACGGGAACCAGGCGTACTCCGGGATGTCGTCGCCGGATTCCGGGTCCCAGCGCTCGGGGCGGAACTCCTCCGGCTCCGGGAACCACCGCGCGTCGCGGTGTGTCACCCACTGGCTGCTCCACACCCGGGTGCCCTCCGGCATCGGGACGCCGCCGATCCGCGCCCCCTCCTTCGCGACCCCCGTGACCAGCCAGATCGTCGGATACAGCCGCAGCGTCTCCTTGACCACGGACTGCGTGTACGTGAGCCGCGCGTAGTCCTCGATCCCGGGCTCCCGGTCGCCCAGCACCCGGTCCAGTTCCTCGGCGAGCGCGGTACGCACCCGGGGCGCGCGGGACAGCAGGTACCAGGCCCACACCAGGGTGGAACTGGTCGTCTCGTGCCCGCCGATGTACAGCGTGACCGTCTCGTCCCGGATCTCCCGGTCGCTGAGCCGGGCCCCCTTCTCGTCGACGGCGGTCAGCAGCCGGCTCAGCAGGTCGGGGCGGTCCTCCCCGCCGTCGCGGTGGCGGGCGACGACCCGGGCCACCTCGGCGTCGATGACCGCGGCGGCCCTCCTGATCCGGGCCCGGCCCGGCGTCGGAACCCAGTCCGGCAGGACGGCGCCGAGCCCGGCGAACTCCTTGCCGATCTCCCGCTGCGCCACGTCCATCGCCCGGCCCATCGACTCCGCGTCGGCCGCCGTGTCCACCCCGAAGATCGTGCGCACGGCGATCCGCTGGGTCAGCGCCGCCATCTCCCGTTTGACGTCGATCCGGTCGCCGTCCGACCAGCCGTCCGCCAGCTCCACCGTGCTGTCCGTCATCGTCGCCGCGTACGAGCGCACCTGCTTGGGCCGTACCGAGGGCTGCACCAGGGAGCGCTTGCGCCGCCAGTCGGCGCCGCGGGCGACCACCACGCCGTTGCCCATCACCGTGCGGAAGGCGATGCCCAGGGCAGGCTGGTCGAAGGAACGTTCCGTCTCGGTGAGCAGTTCGCCCACGCACTCCGGATCGGAGACGAACACACAGGGATTGGGGCCGAACCGCCAGCTCACCATCGGCCCGTACGAGCGCAGCCGGCCGAAGAAGGCGAGCGGGTCCTTCCCGAACCGGAGCAGACTGCCGAGGAACGGCAGCCCCTTCGGGCCGGGGACGATCCGGTGCTCGCGCGCCCGGCCGCCGACGGCCGGGCCGGTCTGCGTGGACATGGGAGGTCTCCGCTCTTCATGGCGCGCCCGAACCGGTACGCGGCGACTGGATCCAGCCGCACCGCCCGCCGTCCGGAAACACCATCGGCCTTGTGCGGTACGTGGGTTGACGAGCCTAGTCGCGTGCCGCCCGCCTGGGGACGGGGCGGGCGGCAGGTGGCGGAGAATGGGCGGTCCGTGACCGCCGGACGGCTGTCCGGCGGTCACGGAGCCGCGGGTCAGACGTGCGGCGGTACGTGCGACGGGCGGCCGCGCCCGCGCGTGAGGGAGTACCCGAAGACGCCCGCGAGCGCCCCGAGGATCCCGCCGCCGACCGTCCACAGCCAGCGGTCGGTCCACCAGCCCGAGGCCCAGCCGTCCTCGGGCTCACTGCCGAGCGAGACCGTGCGGGTGGAACCGTCGTCGTCCGACGACTCGTCCGCGGCCTGCGCGACGGAGGAGATCCCGGGGACCAGCGGCTTCGACAGGGTGCCGTCCACGTCGGCGGAGCCGCCCTTGTCGACGGAGGTGACCTCGACCTCGGCCCGCACCGGCAGACCGAGGTCCGTCGACGGCAGGTCCACGACCGTCAGCCGGACGTAGTAGCTGCCCGGCAGCGGGTCGTTGGCCCACGGCTCCGACCAGGCACGGACGGTCCGCAGGACGCACTTCAGCTCGACCGTCGGCGCGTCGGCGGCGGCCTTGCCGGTCTGCCGGCCGTACATGCACGCCTGGCGGCGGCGCAGTCCGTCGTACACGTCGACCTGCCAGGTCGACGCACCGTGCCGGGCGGTGTCCTGCGGCAGGGTGATCGTCGCCGTGACGGTGGCGCGCTGGCCCGCGTCGGCGGGGAACACCCAGTACAGGTAGTCGCCGGTGGACGCCTCGGCGGTGGCGCGCTGGCCCTGCTGGAGGGCGGTCGCGGTCCGGAAGGCGGTCCCGGCCTCGGTGGGAGCGGAGCCGTCACCGGAGGCGCTGGGGCTCGGGCTCGTCGACGGGTCGTCGGCCAGCGCCGCGCCCGCCGGGGTGAGCAGGGCGAGCCCGGTGATCAGGGCGCCCGCGAGCAGACGGGTTGTCCTACGCATCAGTTGGTCCTCCAGACGGCGACGCGCCAGCGCGAGATCCAGCCGAAGACCAGGCCGGCGAGCAGTCCGGTCAGGACGAGCACGCCCAGCAGCCACCAGCCGCGGCCGAGTCCGAACGCGGCGACGTCGGCGGCGTCGTCCGGGCCGTCCACCACGTCGATGGTCAGCTCGATCGGCAGGCCGGGCTCGGTCTTCACCGAGGCGGGGGCGGAGAACGAGTTGCCGACCTGGAGGCAGACCGTCTCGGCGGCGGGCTTGTCGCTGTCGGTGTCGTCCAGTTCGGCCTTCGGGTAGCGCAGACCGGAGGAGATCACGTCGGTGCGTCCGGTGCCGGACTCCGAGCCCCGTACGATCTCGCGGCCGTGCACGGTCAGCGCCCGCATCAGCACGCCGTAGTCGTTGTTCACGGCGCGGTCGGCGGCGACGCTGACCGAGGCGCGCAGCTCCTGACCGGGCAGTACATCCACCCGGTACCAGCGGTGCTGGCCGAAGGTCTCGCGGTCGGTGTACAGGCCGGGCTTGAGCTGCGGCGCGTCGGTGCAACTGTTCGCGCCCTCGGTCGCCACCGGGGTGACGACGGGTTCGGCGGCACGGTCCACCAACTGCTTCACGCGGCCGGAGAGTTCGTCGGTGTGCTTGACCGCGGTGTAGGTGCCGCCGGTGGCCTCGGCGATGCAGGTCAGCTGCTCGCGGATCTTGGTGTTGGGCACCAGGCCCAGGGTGTCGATGACCAGGTGGATGCCCCGGGCCGCGATGTCACGGGCCACCTCGCACGGGTCGAGCGGACCGCAGGTGTCCTCGCCGTCCGTGATCAGGACGATCCGCCGGGTGGCGTCACCGCCCTTGAGGTCGTCGGCGGCGCCCAGCAGGGCCGGGCCGATCGGGGTCCAGCCGGTGGGCGCCAGGGTGGCGACGGCGGTCTTGGCCTCGGTGCGGTCGAGCGGGCCGACCGGGTAGAGCTGCCGGGTGTCCTTGCAGCCGACCTTGCGGTCGTTGCCCGGGTAGTCGGCGCCGAGCGTGCGGATGCCGAGCTCCACCTGCTCCGGCACCGCGTCCAGCACCTCGTTGAACGCCTGCTTGGCGGCGGTCATCCGGGACTGGCCGTCGATGTCGCGGGTCCGCATGGAACCGCTGACGTCGAGCACCAGCTCGACCTTGGGGGAGGGTTGGGCGGTGGGTTCGCCGGCGGCGGCGGGGAGCGCCGAACCGAGCCCGGCGGTCAGGGTGGCGAGCAGAATGCCCACCCCGACCGTCAGCCTTCTTCTTATGATCATCGCCGGATCCTATTGAAGTTCGCGGGGCATCCCCAAACCGGCGTGGGGCCGGTCGCCGGGCCCGCTGGGGAACTGTCAGGAACCGCCCAGCAGGGGGCCGGAGGCCCGTTCCAGCACCGATCCGATCCGCTCCCAGGTGGCCAAGTCCCTCGGCACCGGCGGTAGTTGGTGTCCATTGCCGGTTCCCCAGCCGGTGGCGACCGCGACCGGGTCGGCCCCGCCGACCGCGGCGGCGGCCAGTGCGGCGGCGCCCAGCGCCACCGGTTCGTCGCCGCCGGGTACGATCACCGGCCGCCCGGAGAGCCGCCGTACCGTCTCCACCCAGACCCGCCCCCGCGCCCCGCCGCCGATCAGCCGGAGCGGGCGGGCGGCCACCGAGGGGTCCGCCGGGTCGAGCCCGCAGGCCCGCGCCAGCTCGTCCTGGGCGCGCAGTACGGTGACGACGGCCCCCTCGTAGGCGGCGCCGAGCAGCTGCCTGGGCGTGGTGTCGTGGCGCAGGCCGGTGAGCAGCCCGGAGGCGTGGGGCAGATCGGGGGTGCGCTCGCCGTCGAGGTAGGGGAGGAGCACCGCCTCGCCGCCGGGGTCCGCCGCCTCCCGGTCCAGACCGAGCAGGGCGGCGATCCGGTCCACGGCGAGCGTGCAGTTCAGCGTGCAGGCCAGCGGGAGGTAGGTGCCGTCCGTCGCGGCGAAACCGGACAGGGCCGGTGAGACGGGCCGCGTCCGGGAGGCGGCGAAGACGGTGCCGGAGGTGCCCAGGCTGAGTACGGGGTGGTCCAGCAGCCCGGCGGCGCCCAGGCCGAGGCCGACCGCCGCGCCCATGTTGTCCCCGGTGCCCGCGGCCACGGCGATCCCGGCGGGCAGGCCCAGTGCCCCGGCCGCCTCGGCGGTCAGCCCGCCGACGCGGTCCGCGCCCGTCCGCGCCACCCGGGGCAGCAGGTCGGCGTCCAGGCCGAGGAGTTCCAGGAGGACGGGGTCGTAGCCGCCGCTCGCGGTGGAGTACCAGCCGGTGCCCGAGGCGTCGCCCGGGTCGGTGACGGCGGCGCCCGCGAGCCGTTCGGTCAGGAAGTCGTGCGGCAGGCGCAGCGCGGCGGCCGCGGCGGCGGTCTCCGGCTCGTGCTGCCGCAGCCACCGCCACTTGGACGCGGTGGCGGAGGCCACCGGCACCGACCCGGTCCGCGCGGTCCAGGCGGCCGGGCCGCCCAGTTCGGCGGTGAGCGCGGCGGCCTGCGGGGCGGAGCGGGTGTCGTTCCACAGCATCGCGGGGCGCAGCGGGCGGCCCGAGGCGTCGAGCACGACCAGCCCGTGCTGCTGTCCGGCGACCGCGATGCCGGCCACCTCCCGGGCCTCGGCGCCCGATTCCGCGAGCCCGGCGCGCACGGCCGCGCACAGCGCCCGCCACCACTGCTCGGGATCGCTCTCCCGGGCACCCGCCTCCCCGGTGACGGTGTGCGGTGCCCGGCCGACGCCGAGCGTCCGGCCGCTGTCGGCGTCGACGAGGACCGCCTTGGTGGACTGGGTGGAGCTGTCCACGCCGATGACGACGGTACGCGGCGGCATGGGGCCTCATTCCTGGGGGCGCTGGGCGGGGCACGGCATTCGATCGTGCGCGGAACAAATTACGGGAGCGGAGGTTCCAAGAACACCCCGGTGCTCGGTACTTACCAGAAGGAGGCGCCCCGTGCATCATTAGTCATGTCAGTGAACAAATAAGAGCCGGGTGCCCTCGCGGCACCGGGCCCGACGGCAGCGAAGGCGGCCAGACGATGACGGAACGCTTCACGCCCACCCCGGACGACCGGTTCACCTTCGGGCTGTGGACGGTGGGCTGGCAGGGGCGCGACCCGTTCGGCGACGCGACCCGGGCCCCGCTCGACCCGGCCGAATCCGTGCGACGGCTCGCGGAGCTGGGCGCGTACGGGGTGACCTTCCACGACGACGACCTGATCCCCCCCGGCGCGACGGAGGCCGAGCGCGAGGGGACCGTGAAGCGGTTCCGGCAGGCCCTGGACGCGGCCGGACTGGTCGTGCCCATGGCCACCACGAACCTCTTCACCCACCCGGTCTTCAAGGACGGCGCGTTCACCGCCAACGACCGGGACGTACGCCGCTACGCGCTCCGCAAGACCCTGCGCAACATCGACCTCGCCGTCGAGCTGGGCGCCACCGTCTACGTGGCCTGGGGCGGCCGCGAGGGAGCCGAGTCCGGTGCCGCCAAGGACGTCCGGGTCGCCCTCGACCGGATGAAGGAGGCGTTCGACCTGCTCGGCACGTACGTCACCGAGCAGGGGTACGACCTGAGGTTCGCCATCGAGCCCAAGCCGAACGAGCCGCGCGGCGACATCCTGCTGCCGACCGTCGGCCACGCCCTCGCCTTCATCGAGCGCCTGGAGCGCCCCGAGCTGTTCGGCGTCAACCCGGAGACCGGCCACGAGCAGATGGCCGGGCTGAACTTCCCGCACGGCATCGCCCAGGCCCTGTGGGCGGGCAAGCTCTTCCACATCGACCTGAACGGCCAGTCCGGCATCAAGTACGACCAGGACCTGCGCTTCGGCGCGGGCGATCTGCGCCAGGCGTTCTGGCTCGTCGACCTGCTGGAGACGGCCGGTTACGCGGGCCCGCGCCACTTCGACTTCAAGCCGCCGCGCACCGAGGACCTCGACGGCGTCTGGGCGTCGGCGGCGGGGTGCATGCGCAACTATCTGATCCTCAAGGAGCGGGCCGCGGCGTTCCGTTCCGACCCCGCCGTCCGCGAGGCGCTCGCGGCCGCCCGCCTCGACGACCTGGCCCGGCCCACCGCCGAGGACGGGCTGCGCGGGCTGCTGGCCGACCGCTCGGCGTTCGAGGAGTTCGACGTGGACGCGGCGGCGGAGCGCGGCATGGCGTTCGAGGCCCTGGACCAGCTGGCCCTGGACCATCTGCTCGGCGTCGCCTGAACCGTGGCCGGGGCCCGGTGGCCGGTCAGCGCGGCGGGCCGGCCGCGTACGCCACCGGGTCGGCCAGCACCTCCGCCAGCACCAGGGCGGCTGCGCCCCGGGCCGCGTCCCCCGCACCGGACGAGGGACGCAGCCGCCCGCTCCTCGGCGACCAGAGCCCCGACACCACCCGGTCGGTCAGCTCCCGGGCGGCGGGCGGCGCCAGCCACGGCATCAGCCCCCGGTAGATCCCGCCGAGCACCACCGCGTCCGGGTCCAGCAGATTCACCGCCCCCGACAGCACCCGGCCCAGCATCCGGCCGGCCTCCGTCAGGGCGGCCACCGCGGGCCCGTCCCCGGCGCGGGCCCGCCGCTCCAGCTCGGCGACCCCGGCCCCGCCCCCGCCGTCCTCGATCCCGGCGGCCCGCAGCAGCGCCGTCTGTCCGGCGTACCGCTCCAGACAGCCGCGCGAGCCGCACCGGCACCGGGGGCCCTGCGGATCGACCACCACGTGCCCGATCTCCCCGGCGAACCCGTGCGCCCCGCGCCACAGCTCGCCGTCGACGACCAGGGCGCCGCCGACCCCGATCTCCCCGGTCAGATAGAGGAAGCCGCGGACCGGCCCCAGCCCGCCGAACCACAGCTCGGCCAGTGCCGCCAGATTGGCCTCGTTCTCCGCCCGTACCCGCAGCGCCGGACGGCCGGGGCGCGCGGCGGCCAGCGCGGCCGCGAACAGCTCGTCGGCCGGTACCGCGTTCCACCCCAGATTGGGTGCCTGGCGCACCGTGCCCCCGGAGACCAGACCGGGCAGCGCGAGCGTCGCCGCCACCGGGAACAGCTCCTGCTCGCGCGCCGACTCCAGGGTCCGCGCCGCGATTCCGGCCGCCCGCGCCAGCACGTCCCCGGGCGATGCGCCCCGGTTGTCGAGGTGTTCGGTGAGCCGGACCCGTCCGGTGCCCGCCAGATCGACGACGCACACCGACACGTAGTCGATGTTGACCTCCACACCGAGCCCCGCGGGCCCGGTGCGGGCCACCTTGAGCGCGGTGCCGGGGCGGCCCGCCTGGCCGCTGAAGGTCTTGCCGGACTCGGTCAGGAAACCGATCCCCAGCAACTGCTCGACCAGCGAGGAGACCGCGGCCCGGGTCAGCCCCACCCGGGCGGCGACCGTGGCCCGGGTGGCACCGCCGTCGGGCTCGTCGCGGACCGCCCGCAGGACCAGGCTGAGGTTGCTCCGGCGCACGGTGTCCTTGTCGGCCTTGGGCCCCAGCGGTGTGACGTTCCTCTTCATGTCGGGCCGAGCCTATGCGATCGCCCGTACGAACGGCCGGGTGCGCCGGAGCCCCCGTACCCGGCGGGGCGGACGGGGGCTCCGGGGCGGGCGGCCGCTCAGGGCTTCGCGCCGCGCTCCTTCAGCATGTCGGCCATCAGCGCGATCTCCGACTCCTGGCCGCGCACCATGCCCGCCGCCAGGGCGCGGATCGCGTCGGTCCCCGCCGCGTTGGCGGCCGCCTGGGCCATCTCGGCCCCGGCCCGGTGATGCACGGTCATCAGCTTCAGGTACATCACCTCGGCGTCCTTGCCCTTCGCCGCGCGCAGTGCGTCGAGTTCGGTGTCGGTCGCCATGCCGGGCATCAGCGAACCGTCGCCCCGCGGCTCGAAGGCGTGCCCCATCCACTTCATGGGCGGGGCGCTCGACGACTTCGGCCGGCCCCACAGCTCCAGCCAGCCGAGCATCATGCCGCGCTGGTTGGCCTGGGTGTTGATGATGTCGTACGCGAGCCGGCGCACCGCCACGTCCGAGGTGCGGTCCCGGACGATGAACGACATCTCGACCGCCTGCTGGTGGTGGATCGACATGTCCCGGGCGAATCCGACGTCCACGGAACTGTCCGAGGGCACGGCCGCGCCCTCGTCGGGCCCCGCGGACGACGACGGCCGTACGAGCATGAGCGCGACCAGCCCGAGGGCCAGCAGCAGCACCGCCCCGCCGGCCAGCATCATCGGACGCGAGGAACGGGCGGGCCGGGAACCGGGGGCGGGGGACGCGGACGTCACTGGGCGATCCCTCCCGTGCAGGCGGCACCGGGCTCGGGGGTCTGCGGGCCCTGCACGTACTTGGTGAAGAACTGCTCGACCCGCGAGTCGGCGGCGTCCTTCACCGTCACCTGCTTGCCCCAGGCGCTGAGCATCAGCGGGTCGGCCTGGTCCTCGACCGGGCTCATCAGCGAGTAGGGCGTCGACTCGACGCGCTCACGGAGCTTGTCGAGGTCGGTCTTCTTCGCCTTGCTGGTGTACGTGACCCAGACCGCGCCGTGTTCGAGGGAGTGGACCGCGTTCTCCTTCGGTATCGCCTTGCTGTAGACATCGGCGTCGCAGTTCATCCAGACCGGGTTGTGATCACCGCCGACCGGCGGGTTCATCGGGTAGTCGACCTTCTTCTCGACATGGTTCTGGGTGAGCTTGTCCCAGGTCCGCTCGCCCGTCACCGGCGAGGTCTTGGCCTGGGCCTCGGCCTTGTCCTTGTCGTCGGCGGCAGACATCAGATACGCGCCGCCCGCGACGAGCGCACCGACCACGACGACGGACGCGGTGATGGTGAGGATGCGGTTGCGCCGCTCGCGGGCTTGTTCCTTGCGGCGGGCCTCCTCCAGCTTCGCGCGGCGGGCGGCGGAGTTCTGCTGCTTGGTGTTGGCCATGGGGGTCCTCGGGTTCGACGGGGAAGGGGGAGAGGGGAACAGGGCATGCGTGAAGCGTCCCCGGGGCGCTGCCCGGGGAACGGGGCCTGTTCCTAGATCCGTTGAACCTGGAGGCGGAGCCGGTCGACGTCGTGTGCGGCGTCGTTGGACGGGCCGCGGATCGCGGCCGCGCCGGTGAGCGGGGTGGCCGGGGCGGTGGCGACCACGCAGGGCAGGGCCGCCGGGGCGCTCTGGCCGGGCAGCACGACCGGGATCGTGTGCTCGGAGGTGCCGTGGCAGGAGCTGCCCGCGCCCCGGTCGTTCGGGGCGTCGGCCACCACGATCCGGGCCGGCCCCGGGTCGACGGGCGTGAAGACCCGGTCGGCGGTCGTCCCGTGCTCGGCGCCGTCGTGCGCGGAAGGCGCCGCGATCGCGCAGCACGAGACCATGGCGAGCAGCACGAACACCCAGCCGAGCACGGTCGGGGCGCAGATGCCCCGGGTGCGTCGGCGCGGATGTCCGCTCAGCTCGTCCATTCCGTCATCCTACTGGTGTGTGAAGTTTCAATGAAGGGTGGTCGCGGCGGCGGCCGGACGGGATCCGCCCGGCCGCCCGGGTGCGTGCCGGAGGCCGTCAGCCCCGCTCGACGTCCACCTCGGTGAGCCGCCCGTACCGTTCCGGGTCGGTGCGGCGGATGCGCAGCGCCACCACGACACCGGCGACCACCACCACGGGCAGCGGCACCAGCAGCGCCGCGTTGACCGCGCCGGTGCGCCCGGTGAGCAGGTCGAAGTGGAGTATCGCGAGCACCGAGAGCACCGAGAGCCCCACGAAGGCGATCAGCGGAGCGATCCCGACCCGCCAGAACGACATCCCCCGACGGTCGCCGCGGAAGAAGAAGCAGACGGCGAGCGCGGCCAGCGCCTGCATGATCATGATGCCGAGCACGCCGGTGCTGTTGGTCCACAGGAAGATCTCGCCGTACGGGTCGGCGCCGATCAGCGCCCCGCCCCCGACGATCACCAGGCCGATGGCGGTCTGGACGACGACCGCGGCCACCGGCGACCCCTGCCGGGCCGACACCCGGCCGAGCCGGCGCGGGAGGAGCCCCTCGCGGCCCAGGGCGTAGAGGTAGCGGGCCGCCGCGTTGTGGAAGGCCAGGGTCGCCGCGAAGGCGCTGACCACGATCAGCACCTGCATCGAGTCGGCCAGCCAGGGGCCGACGAACCGGTCCGCCACATGGAACGTCAGCTGCGGACCGTCCGAGGACCGGGCCATCGCCACCGACCGGTCCGTGCCGAGCCCGCCCATCAGGATCCAGACGCCGGCCGCGTAGAAGAGCGCCAGGAAGCCGATGGCCACGAAGGTGGCGCGGGGCACCGTGCGGGCCGGGTCGCGGGCCTCCTCGGCGTAGATCGCGGTCGCCTCGAAGCCGGTGAACGCGCCGATGACCAGGACGAACATCCCCGCCATGCCGCCCGAGGAGGTCAGCACCGACGGATCGAAGGAGGTGAGGTCCAGGGCGGCGGTCCCCCGGTCCGCCAGCACCCCGATGTCCATGATCAGCAGCACCAGGACCTCCAGCACCAGCGCCACCCCCAGCACCTTCGCGCTGAGCGTGACCCGCAGCCAGCCCAGCACTCCGGTGCCCAGGACGCAGAGGAGGGACAGCGGCCACCACGGCAGCTCCGTCCCGGTGAGGTCGCTCAGCGTTGTCGAGGCGAAGTAGCCGAAGCCGGCCGCGACCCCGGGGGCGACCAGGTTGTACGAGAGCGTCGCCAGATAGGCGGTGGCGACGCCGAGCGTGCGGCCGAGCCCCCGGGCCACGTACGCGTAGAAGGCGCCGGCGTTGCGCACATAGCGGCTCATCGCGGTGAAACCGGCGGCGAACAGCACCAGCAGCGCGCCGGAGACCAGATAGCCGAGCGGGGTGCCCGGCCCGCCGATGCCGATGGCGAACGGGGCGACCCCGGCGAGCACCGTCAGCGGGGCCGCCGCCGCGACCACGAAGAAGACCAGGTCGAAGGTGCCGATCCGGCCCTCGGCGAGGCGCCCGGCCGCCGCGCCGTCCGAGAGGGCCTCCGGCGGGGGAGGGGCGGCGGGAGAGGGAGCGGGGATGGGCGGCGGGGTGGCCGCGGAGGCTTGCTTCATGGGTGGTTCCTCTGGTGCAAACGGGCGACCAAATGCCGAAGGTGGTACCTGCTTCAGGCGTGGGTCAGCAGAAAAAGCCAGTTCAGAGCAGCCCTGTCGGGGCGCGGCGCTCAAGCTATCTGGTATACCGAATACCAGGCAAGGGGGTGCGGAAGCTTTTCGGAATCTGCGATGATCGCGGCACGGGAGCCGGAAGGGACCGGCTCCGACGGGCAGGATGAGGAAGCGAGTCCATGAGCAGCAGCCGAACCGCCGGCCCCGCCGCCACCGGCACGATCGGTGCCGCCCACCAGTCGCTCGGCGACCAGGTCTACGCGGAACTGCGCGAGCGGATCATCGACGGCCGCCACCCCTCCGGGCACCGGGTCGTCGAACGGGAGCTCGCCGACGAGCTGGGCGTCTCCCGGATCCCCGTGCGGGAGGCCATCCAGCGGCTGGAGACCGAGGGGTTCATCGCCGTCCGGGCCCGCCGGGGCGCGGTCGTGGCCCCGCTCGGACCGGCCGAGGCCGCGGACTTCTTCGACATCCGCGAGCGCCTGGAGGCGCTCGCGGCCTCGCTGGCCGCCCGCCGCGCCGACCGGGACGGACTGCGCGCCCTGGAACGGCTCCTGGAGCGTGCCCGCCGCGTCGCGGACTCCCCCCGCCGCATCCACGAGCTGGGCTCGGTCCACGCCGACTTCCACCAGCAGATCGTCCTCATGTCCGGCAACCCGCTGCTCCAGGGCCTGATGGCACCGCTCGACGGGCGGCTGCGCCGGCTGTTCGGCCTCACCTCCGAGCCGGGCGACGGGCCCGTGATGTGCGGCGAGCACGAACGGCTCTACGAGGCGATCAGCGGCGGCGACGCCGAGGCGGCGGAGCGGATCGCCCGCCTCCATGTCGCCGGGACGCGCGAGGCCGCCCTGCGGATGCTCGCCGCCGCCGAGTCCGCCGGGCCCGCAGCTCCCCGCCCCTGACCGTCCCCGTACCACCGAAGGAGACCCGCCCCCATGGCTTCACCCGTCCCCGCCCCCGCGCACGTCCTGTTCACCGCCGTCCGCCGCCCCGACGGGAGCACCGGCGACCTCCTGGTCTCCGACGGCCGCATCGCCGGCCGCGACCCGGCGGAGCTCCCCGGGGACTGCGCCCGGGTGGACGCCGCCGGGGCCCTCGCCCTGCCCTCGCCGGTCGACGCGCACATCCACCCCGACAAGTCGACCTGGGGCGGCCCCTGGCTCAGCCGGGAGCCCGCCGCGACCCTCCGCGACCTGATCGACGGCGACGTCCGGGCCCGCGCCGCGATCACCGCACCGGTGGAGGAGCGGGCCGGCGCGCTCATGGGCCGGGCGATCGCCCACGGCACCCGCGCCATGCGGGCCCATGTGGACGTCGCCCCCGTCCACGGCCTGGACGGGGTGCGCGGGGTACGGGCCGCCGCCGACGCCCGCAAGGACCTCCTGGACGTCCAGATCGTCGCCTTCCCGCAGCTCGGCCTGTTGACCGAGCCCGGCACCGCCGAACTGATGGAACGGGCGCTCGACGAGGGCGCCGACGTGATCGGCGGCCTGGACCCGATCGGCATCGACGGGGACCTGGACGGCCACCTGGACTTCGTCTTCGGCCTCGCCGCCCGCACCGGCGCCCCGCTCGACATCCATCTGCACGACGGCGGCCCCGAGGGCATCCGCCAGGTCACCGAGATCGCCCGGCGCACCGTCGCGGCCGGGATGGAGGGCCGGGTCACCATCGGGCACGCCTTCGCCGTGGCCGAGCTGGCCGGTGCGGAACTGGAGCCCGTCGCCCGGCTGCTGGCCGGGGCGGGCGTGTCCCTGGTCACCTGCGCGCTCGGCGCCGACCCGGTCCTGGACCCGGCGCTGCTCGCTCCGCACGGGGTGCGGCTCGGCGTCGGCTCGGACGGGGTGCGCGACGCCTGGACACCGTTCGGCGACGGCGACATGATCGCCCGCGCCCATCTGCTCGCCTACCGTACGGACGCCCGCACCGACGCGGAACTCGCCGCCTGCTACGAGGCGGTGGCCCAGGAGGGCGCCGCCCTGCTGGGGCTGCCCGCCTCCCGGCTGGAGGCGGGGGACCCGGCGGACTTCGTCCTGGTGGCCGCCGGGTCGGTGGCCGAGGCCGTGGTGGACCGCCCGGTGCCGTCCCTGGTGGTACGGGGCGGCCGGATCGTCGCCCGCGACGGCCGACTGGTCTGAAACGTGCCCGTGCGGCACATCGAGGGCATCGGGGGACACGTCCGCACGGACACCCGGCGGCACGGCGCGGGGCCGTCCGGGCGCCGTGCCCGCAGCCGTGGACGCCCGGACCGCTCGACCGCTGCCGCCCGGTGCCGGGCGCTCAGCCCCGGTCGAGCGCGCGGTCGGTGAGGGGGCCGGCGCAGCCGGTGTAGCGGGCGGGGTCGGTGAGGTCGCGCAGATCGAGCCCGGCGAGTCCGGGCTCCTCGTCGAGCACGTCGGCGAGGATGTCGGACAGGTCCGTGGTCTCCGCGCGGGCCCGTTCGGCGGCGTTCACCAGGACCTCCTCGGCCCGCCTGCGGCCGAGCCGCTCGGCGAAGACCGCCGCCAGCCGCTCCGCGACGATCTGCCCGCCGGTCAGCTGGAGGTTCTCCCGCATGGCGTAGGGGGCGACGCGCAGCCCGTCGAGGAGCCCGGCGGTCTGCCGCGCCGCCCCGCCTACCAGCCTCAGCAGCTCGCGCAGCGGCTCCCACTCGGCGTGCCAGGCCCCGGCCGCCCGCTCGTCCTGGGCCGCGAGCGAGCCGTACAGCGTCGCCGCCAGCCCGGGGGCGCGGCGGGCGGCCGCCGCGATCAGGGTGGCCCGTACCGGGTGGCTCCGGTGCGCCATGGCGGGCCTGCCGCCGCCGTGTTCCTCGGCGACCTCGCCGATCTCGGTGCGGGAGAGGCTGAGCACGTCGGCCGCCGGTTTGCCGAGCGCGCCCGCGGTGAAGGCGAGGGCCCCGGCCAGGTCGGCGACCGGGGTGCGCAGGGCGTGCCACGGCAGCAGCGGCTCGGCGAGGCCGAGCTCGGTGGCGTACGCCTGGAGCAGTGGCAGTCCGGGGTCGATGCCGTCCAGGTCCACGGTGGTCGCGTACGCCCCGAAGGCCGCCAGGGTGCCCGCCGCGCCGCCGAGCTGCGCAGGCAGCGATTCGCGGACGGCCATCAGCCGGTCCCGTGCGTCGAGGATCATCGCACGCCACCCCGCGGCCTTGAGCCCGAAGGTGGTCGGCGCCACCTGCTGGGTGAGGGCGCGGCCCGCCATCGGGGTGTCGCGGTGCGCGGCGGCCAGCCGGGCCGCCGCCTCCCCGGCCCGCGCCAGGTCGTCCAGGACCGGGGCGAGGGTCCGGGCGGCGACGAGCATGGCGGCCGTGTCCAGGATGTCCTGGCTGCTCGCGCCCCGGTGCACGTACGGCCGGACCTCCGGCGCCACCGCGGCGGCGAGCCTGCGGGCCAGCGGGAGGACCGGGTCGCCGCCCGGCCCGGCGGCGAGCGCCAGCTCCCGTACGTCGAAACGGTCCGCGTCGGCCGCCTCGGTGACGGCCCGCCCCGCCTCGGCCGGGGCGAGCCCGCAGTCGGCCTGGGCCCGGGTGAGCGCCGCCTCGGCGTCGAGCATCGCCTGGAGGAAGGCGCGGTCGCCGGCGGCCGCCTCGGCGGGGGAGCCGGCCCGGCCGGGGGCGAGCAGCCCGGCGTCGCTCTCGGCCGCCGGGTCGGTGGGCTGCATGCGGGGTCCCTCCGTGGCTGCGGGGGCGCGCCGGTACCGGGCGCCGCTGCGTGCGCATTCCGCACGCTAGAGCCTGGCGCGCCCGGCGGCCATCCGGACAATATGTTTTACGGGTGTAATACCTGCTAAGGTATGTGAGTGAGTGATACAACTACCTGGTCCCGGCAGCCCGCCGTCCGCAGACTCCCGCTGGTCGCCCCGCTGCGCCTCGCCCGCCCCTCGGACATGTGGTTCAAACCGGCGCTGAGCGTGGTCGTCGCCACCGCCGTACCCGACCTGCTGCTGTGCGCCGTAGGCCGGCTCGACCTCGTGATGTACACGATGGCCGGATCGCTCTGCGCGCTGTACGGCCACAACCTGCCCTACGCCCGCCGCGCCCGGGCCGTCGCCGGGGTCGTCCTCGGCATGGTCCTCGGCATGGCGGCCGCCCTGGTGGCGGCCTCCCTCACCGACTCGGCCGCCGTGCTGATCGCGGTGGGGGCACTCCTCGCGGCGGTGCAGAAGACGCTCTGCGACGCCACCCGGATCGGCCCGCCCGGACCGGTGATCTTCACCTTCATCACCTCCGCCTCGCTCTTCGCCCCGCAGCACCTCGGACAGGTGCCGGGCCATCTCGCGCTGACCCTCGCCGGGGGCGCCTTCGCCTGGCTGGTCACGGCCGGCCCCGCGCTGCTGCGCCGGGAGGGCCCCGAGCGCCGCGCCACCGCCCGCGCCCTCGACGCCGCGGCGGCCCACCTCGCCCACCCCGGCCCCCGCACCCGGCACACCGCGGCCGCCGCCGTCCACGCGGCCCGGCAGACCCTCCTCGACACCGGCCGCCCCACCCCCGCCCGCCGCGCCCTCGAACGCCTGGTCGCCGACGCCGAGGCCGCCCTCGCCACCGCCCCGGCCCCCGACCCCGCCACCCCCGAACAGCTCCGCGCCCGGGCCCGGGCGACCCGTGCCCGCGGCCCGGTCCCCGGCACCCCCGAGGAGTTCCCCGGCGCCGGTGCCGAACGGGCGGCCCGGCGCGGCCCCGGCCGCCGCGAGGCCCGCCGCGCCCTGCTCCGCCGGCTCGCCCCGGGCTCCCCGCTGCTCCCCATCGGCGCCCGCGCGCTGCTGGGCTGCGCCCTGGCCGGATACGCCTCCCAGGCCGCCGGTGTCGGCCGGCCCTACTGGGCGATCGTCACCGCCGCCGCACTCTTCCAGGCCAACGTGACGCTCTCCTGGCACCGGGCGGTCCAGCGCACCCTCGGGAACCTGCTGGGCGTGCTCGTCTTCGCCGCCGTCCTCCCGCTCAGCCGCCTCACCCCGCTCGCCCTCATCGGCCTCTGCCTGTTCTTCGCCTTCATGGCCGAGGCGCTGATCACCCGCAACTACTGGCTCGGCTCCGTCGCCGTGACCCCGATGGCCCTGCTGGTCCTGGAGTTCGCCGCCACCCACCCGGCCGGCGAACTCGTCCGGGACCGGGTCCTGGACACCGTCATCGGCGCCGCGGCGGGGCTGCTCGCCACCATGCTGGTCACCAACCGCCGGGCCGCCGGACGGCTGGAGCTGGCCCTCGCCGCCACCGACCGGGCCCGACTCGGAGCCGTCCGGGCCCTGGCCGCCCCGCAGACCGGCCCCGAGGCGCTCGACGCCGCCCACCGCGAACTGGCCGGATCGCTCGTCGAACTGCGGGAGGCCGACGACACCGCCGCGGGCGAGTGGTGGCAGCGTGCCCTGCCCCGGGACCAGGTGCGCGCCGCCGAGCAGGCCGGACACCGTACGCTCGCCGAGACAGCGACCCGGCGGGCCTCGATCGCCCGCGTCCCGGAGAACGGAGCGGTGTGACCGACGACATCGTCGCCTCGGTGGTACGGCAGTGGCAGGCCGTCAACCCGGAACTGGACACCGGACCGATGGAACTCATCGGCCGCATCAACCGCTGCGCGGCCCTGCTCCAGCAGGCGGAGGACGCCCCGCTGCGCGCCGCCGGCCTGACCCGCGCCGAGTTCGACCTGCTCGGCGCCGTACGCCGGACCGACCGCGAACTCACCCCCGGCGAACTGGCCAGGGAGACCTTCTCGTCCGGAGCCGCGGTCACCAAACGCCTGCGGGTCCTCCAGGAACGCGGCCTGCTCGACCGGCGCGGCGACGACCGGGACCGCAGGGTCAACCACGTCCGCCTCACCGAGCAGGGCCGCGAACTGGTGGACATGCTGCTGCCCCGGCAGCTCGCCTACGAACGCACCGTGCTGTCCGGCCTGGACGAGCGGTCCCGCGACCGGCTCAGCGCCCAGCTCAGCGAGCTGCTGGTGCAGCTGGAGGGACGCATCGGCGGCGCCCGGCGGTGAACCGGGGCGGGGCCGGGCGGCGATGCGGGGAAGAGGCAGAGCGGAGGGCGGGACGCCGCTGCCCCCTCCACGCATGGTGCGGGGATCAGTAGAACCAGCTACTCGCCCCGGGCTCCGTGCTGTTCCCCGGTCACCCGCCCGGCGACCGCGAGGAGAACCGCCGCACCCGGCGTCCCGGAACCGTCTCAGGGGCCACCCAACAGCGCCGCGGACAGGGCGAGTTCCCCGGCGAGCCGGGTGAGCGCCGGGTCGTCGCCGCGGTCGGCGGGCACCGAGGCCATCAGGGCGAGCCGGTCGCGCCGGCTCGCCCCGGCCAGCGGCACCGCCACGGTGTGCAGGCCCGGGACCGCCTCCCCGCGGCCGACCGCGTAGCCCCGGGCGCGGACCCCGTCCAGCTCGGCGAGGAGCGCGGCGCGCGAGCCCGCGGCGGCCGGCCCCACCGCGGGCAGTGTCTCCTCCGGGTAGAGGGCGCGGACCTGCTCCGGCGTCATCCGGGCCAGCAGCATCCTGCCGCCCGCCGTGGCGTGCGCCGGGAACGTGCCGCCCACCTGCGGGGCCACCCGCACCGGATGTGCGGACTCGCGGCCGTCGGTGACCAGGACCCGGTCGCCGAGCAGCGCCGTGGACTGCACCGTCTCGCCGGTGCGCCGCAGCGCGTCCGCGAGGACCGCCGCCACCCGCTCGCGGACCGTCGCGCCGAAGCCGGCCGGGCGGCCGATCCGTAGCAGCTCCGGACCGGCCGAGTAGCCGCGGCCGGAGAGGTCGCGGACCGCGAAGCCGCGACCCTCCAGGGTGCTGAGCACCCGGTGCGCGGTGGACCGGCCCACGGCCAGGAGCGCGGCCGCCTCCGAGACGGTGAGCGCGTCATGGGTGAGGAAGAGCCGCATCAGCCGCAGCCCGGTGTCCAGCGACTCGATGGTGTAACCCCGGTTCGCCCCGGGGCCGTCCGGATCCCGCCCCTTCCCGGCGTCGCGCGCGGGGTACGCGCCTTCGGCGCCGGCCGCCCGGCCCGTCACTCCGTCGCCCGTGCCGTCCACCCGGGTACGCGTCATGAATCTGCTCCTTTCGGGTTCGTTCGCTCGCATGTGCTGATGTCCTGCCCTGCGGGACATGAGCGCTGGCATATGCGGCGCCGTTGACGCAACGTCACTGCAACCTCCGTACCGGCCCGAGGGGACAACCCCGCCCCAACTGCCTTGTCCCGTCCCGCTCTCCGGGGCGGTCCCCCTGGTTTCGCGCCAGATCGGACCGAAAGTAACTCCCCGTGTGCGAGTGGAAGCTATGCGTGCAAAAACTGGTGAGTGTATTACCGCCGGAGCGCTCGCGCAGGGGGTTGGGTGAATATGCCGAAGCACTGATTCGATCTGACTAAGCTCACGCGGAGTGAAGTCGAGTTGATATGAATTCGAGCGCTTGTTCCCGACTGTCCTGCAAGCGCGCTTACCTCCCGAATCAACCGCCAGAGGTCTTAGATGGTTCGTGTTGAATCACCGCCGAGCGGCCGGGATGTCCCCGTCGCCCGTGCCGTGCTCCTGCCCGTGCTCCTGATGGGCGGTGCCACCGCCGCCGCGGCGGCACTGATTTCCGGGGCCGCCCGCATACCGGTCGTCTGGTGCGGCGCCGTCGCCACCGTCGTGGTGGTCGCGCTGAGCGTCCAACTCGCCCGCCGCGGCCGCGACCTGCGCGCTCAGCGCACCACGTACGAACGGCGCTTCGCCGATCTGGAGCGGCGCATCGCCACCCACGACGACGAGACCGTACGCATCAGCAAGGAGCTCCTGCCCGCCGCCATCCACCGGCTGCGCGTGGGAAATTCACCCGAAGAGGTGCTCCGCGACGTCGTCGACGCGGACGAGGCGTACCGCGAACTCCCCGACGCCCAGCGCAGTCTCGTCTACACGGTGCTGACGATCATCGACAACGAGGAGGCGATGCGCGACTCCGCGCAGCGCGCCTTCGTCAACGTCGCCCGGCGCGTCCAGGCGATCGTCCACCGCCAGGCCAGCGAGCTGCGCGAGATGGAGGAGCACCACGGGCGCAACCCCGACGTCTTCGACGACCTGCTCCGCATCGACCACGGCACCGCGCTGATCGGCCGTCTCGCCGACTCCATCGCGGTGCTCGGCGGCGCCCGCCCCAGCCGCCAGTGGCCCAAGCCCGTACCGCTGTTCAGCGTGTTGCGCGGCGCGATGTCGCGGATCCTGGAGTACCCCCGCGTCGACCTGCACTCGATCGCCAAGGTCGCCATCGTCGGCACCGCCGTCGAGCCGCTCATCCACGCGTGTGCCGAACTCCTCGACAACGCCACCCGCTACTCGCCCCCGCAGACCCGGGTCCATGTCACCGCCGTCGAGGTGCAGACCGGCATCGCCATCGAGATCGAGGACGGCGGCGTCTCGCTCAGCGAGGAGGCCCGCTCCCGGGCCGAGAACATGCTCGCCAGGGCCCAGGCCGGCTCCAACATGAACGACCTCGGCGAGTCCCCCCGGCTCGGCATGGCCGTCGTCGGCCGCCTCGCCCGGATGTACGACCTCCAGGTCTCGCTGCGACAGTCCGCGTACGGCGGTGTCCGCGCCGTGCTCATCGTGCCCCGCGCCATGATCACCACCGGGCCCGCCCCCGGCATCGCGCACGGCATCGGCGCCACGTCGAGGCCCACCAGCGACATCGACCAGGAGGCGATGAAGCACGTGGTGCCGGCTCGTCGCAAGCCCCGCACCCCCGTGGCCCAGCGCCCCGCCACCGGGCCGGTCGCTCCCGCCGCCCGGCACGCCGCCCCCGCGGCGGCCCTGGAGGACGACGCCCCCGTGGTGACCGAGTGGACCGCGGGCGGCCTCCCGCAGCGGCGCAGCCGCGGCCGGGCGCCGCTGGGCTCGCACAACCTCCCGGCCCAGTCCAGCGACCCCACCGCCGGCCGGCACAACGGCCACGCCAACGGCCACGGAGCCGGTGGCGGCCCGGGTGGTTCCGGTGGCCCCGGGGGCTCCGGCCCCAAGGAACAGCCGCCCGGTCTCTGGCTGGAGGCCTTCACCAACGCGGTCAACGGCGTGCCGCAGGACCCCAGGACCGACGAAGACTCTGACGATGCGTGGGACAAGGGAGACCTGAAGTGATCCAGCAGCGGGGAAACATGGACTGGATGCTCAAGGAACTGGCCGAGGACGTACCGGACATCCACCAGATCGTGGTGCTCTCCGCCGACGGCCTGCGCATCGCCCAGCACGGCGGTGACCCCGACGTCGCCGACCGCCTCGCGGCGGCCTGCGCCGGACTGCAGAGCCTGGCCGCCGCCGTCGCCTCCGAGATCCCGTACAGCGACGGGATCATGCGACTGGTCGTCATCGAGGTCACCGGCGGCTTCTTCTACCTGATGGCCGCGGGCACCGGCGCCTACCTGGCGGTCCTCGCCGGTGAGACGGTCGACGCGGGGCTCGTCGGTTCACGGATGCGTGATCTGGTCGTCAGGATCGGGGCCCACCTGACGAGTCCGCCCCGCCACGGCGGGCAGACAGGATGAGTCACCCACGACGAGAACGCCGCACGGCCGATCCGGAGCTGAGCGATCCGGAACGGCTGTACGTGATCACCGGCGACCCGGACGGCAGCGAGCGGGCCCACCTCGACCTGGTCACGATGATCGTGGCGAAGGTACTGCCGTCCCCGACGGTCCAACCCGAACAGGCCGTGATCCTCCGACTCTGCCAGGCCCCCTTATCCGTCGCGGAACTCTCGGCGTACCTGGAGCTGCCGTTCAGCGTGGTGACCTCGCTGCTCACCGAGCTCCTCGCTGCCGAACTCATCGAATCGCGCGCACCCATCGTCCGCGCCACTCTCCCGGACAGGTCCCTTCTCGAAGCGGTGATGCATGGACTTCAGAAGCTCTGACACGATCACCGGCCCCCGGAGCGAGGACGTCCTTCCGACCACGGCGACAGCCGCGGTGAAGGTCGTGATCGTCGGAGGGTTCGGGGTCGGCAAGACGACCATGGTCGGATCCGTCAGCGAGATCCGGCCACTGACCACCGAAGAAACCATGACCCAGGCCGGGGTCGGCGTGGACGACAACTACGGGGTGGAGAACAAGACCGCCACCACCGTGGCCATGGACTTCGGCCGGATCTCGATCAGTGAGGAACTGATCCTCTATCTGTTCGGCACCCCGGGCCAGGAACGGTTCTGGTTCCTGTGGAACGGCCTGTTCGAGGGTGCCCTCGGCGCTGTGGTCCTCATCGACACCCGGCGGCTGGAGGTCAGTTTCGACGTCATCGGGCGGCTGGAGGAGCGTGGCGTGCCGTTCGTCGTCGCCATCAACACCTTCCCCGACGCCCCGAAACACCCCGTCGAGGCATTGCGCAGCGCCCTGGACCTCCCCGACGAGGTCCCGATGATCGACTGCGACGCCCGGCTGCGCGGCTCCAGCCGCGACGTGCTGATGACCCTGATGCGCTATCTGCACAGTCTGGCCCTTCCGCTCGCCTGACCGCAGGCCTCCCGCGCGCATCCCACCCGTCCGGTTCCCGGAAACCTGATCCCTGGAGCGATCGTGACCACCCCTTTCCCATACGAGCCCGGAGCGGCCTCCGGGCCGGTCCCGCCCCCCGAATGCCCGGCCCACGGCCTGGGCATCGGCCCCGGCGGACTGCGCCGGCTCTACGGCCCGGAGGCCGAGCGGGACCCGCACGGGCTCTACGACAAGCTGCGCGCCGAGCACGGCAGCGTGGCCCCCGTACTGCTGCACGGGGACGTGCCCGCCTGGCTGGTCCTCGGGCACAGCGAGAACCTGCACATGACCCGCACCCCCTCGCAGTTCTCCCGCGACTCCCGCCGCTGGCGGGCCCTGCAGGACGGCAGCGTCGCCCCCGACCACCCGCTGGCCCCGATCTTCACCTGGCAGCCGGTGTGCGTGTTCGCCGACGGCGCGGCGCACGAGCGCCTGCGCGGCGCCGTCACCGACAGCATGGCCCGGATCGACACCCGCGGCGTCCGCCGCCACGTCAACCGCTACAGCAACCGGCTCGTCAACGACTTCTGCCAGCAGGGCCGCGTCGACCTGGTCTCCCAGTTCGCCGAACGGCTGCCGATGATGGTGATGTGCGCGATCCTCGGCATGCCCGAGGAGTACAACGACCGGATGGTCGAGGCCGCCCGCGACATGACCCGCGGCACGGCGACCGCCGTCGCCAGCAACGCCTACGTGATCGACGCGCTGTCCCGGCTGGTCCAGCGCCGCCGGCGCGAACCCTCGGACGACTTCACCACCTGGCTCGTCGAGCACCACTCCGGGCTGAACGACCAGGAGGTCAGCGAGCACCTCCGGCTCGTCCTCATCGCCGCGTACGAGGCCACCGCCAACCTGATCGCCAACGTGCTCCGGATGGTGCTCACCGATCCGCGCTTCCGGGCCAGGCTGAGCGGCGGGCACATGACGGTGCCCGAGGCGGTCGAGCAGACCCTGTGGGACGAGCCGCCGTTCACCTCGGTCTTCGGCCGCTGGGCGGTCGGTGACACCGAGCTCGGCGGCCAGCGGATCAAGGCCGGTGACGCGCTGATCGTCGGCATCGCACCGGCCAACATGGACCCGGCGGTCCGGCCCGACCTGAACGCCGACATGGCGGGCAACCGCGCCCATCTCGCGTTCAGCGGCGGCCCCCACGAATGCCCCGGCCAGGACATCGGCCGGGCCATCGCGGACGTCGGCGTCGACGCCCTGCTGATGCGCCTGCCCGACCTCGAACTCGCCGTCGAGGAGAGCGAACTGCGCTGGGTCGGGAACCTCATGGGCCGGCACCTCGTCGACCTTCCGGCGGACTTCGCGGCCCGCCCGCCGCAGGACGACAAGGAACCGCCGTCCATGGGCCGGCCCAACCCGCAGCGCACGGACTGGGAGGTGCAGTCCACGGCGCGGCACACCACCACCGCCCCGGGGCGCGCCCCCGTTCCGCCGGTCGCCCCCGCGGCCGCCACGGAAGCGGTCACGGCGACGACCACCACCGCCGACCCGGACCGGCGCACGGCCTTCGGTTCCTCCACCGTCGGGCACATCCCGCAGCAGCGCACGGGCTCCGCCCCGGTGCGGCTGTGGCGGGCCGTCTCACGCTGGTGGAGCGGCGACTGACCCCCGGAGGACACGCCGCGACGGGCGGCAGCCGGCCCGGCACCCGCGGACCCGAGTGGTCCACGGCGCCGGGCCGGACGCCGTTCCCGCCTAGGACCTGTCTTCAAACTGCCGTCGTCCGGCCGGAGGCCGGGCCGTGCGGTGTCCGGTGCGTGCGATCGCAAGGCGGAGGGTCGCTCCGATACTGGATGTATCGGGGTGACCCCGACAACGCGGCGAGCGTGCGTGCCGGGCGCCGCACGGCAGGCGGCAGTTTGAAGACAGGTCCTAGCGCCGGCAGGAGCCGCTCGTGCACCGGCCCGACCCGTACCATGCGGAAGCGTGAAGCTGACAATTCTGGGCGGCGGCGGATTCCGGGTTCCACTCGTCTACGGGGCGCTGCTCGCCGACCTGGCCGAAGGCCGCGTATCCGCGGTCACCCTCCACGACACCGACCGGGACCGGCTCGCCGCCGTGGCACGGGTCCTCGCCGAGCAGGCCGCCGGGGTGCCGGACGCCCCCGCCGTCACCGCCACCACCGAACTCGACGAAGCGCTGCGCGGCGCCGACTTCGTCTTCTCCGCGATCCGGGTCGGCGGCCTCGAAGGCCGGGCCGCCGACGAGCGGGTCGCCCTCGACGAGGGCGTGCTCGGCCAGGAGACGGTCGGCGCGGGCGGTATCGCGTACGGGCTGCGCACCGTGCCCGTCGCCGTCGACCTGGCGCGGCGCATCGCCCGGATCGCCCCGGCCGCCTGGGTCATCAACTTCACCAACCCGGCGGGCCTGGTCACCGAGGCCATGTCCCGCCATCTGGGCGACCGGGTCATCGGCATCTGCGACTCCCCGGTGGGCCTCGGCCGCCGCATCGCCCGGGTGCTGGGCGCCGACCCGGACCGGGCCCGGATCGACTACGTCGGGCTCAACCACCTGGGCTGGGTGCGGGGCCTGTACGTCGACGGCCGGGACGAGCTGCCGAGGCTGCTCGCCGACCCGGAACTCCTCGAATCCTTCGAGGAGGGGCGGCTCTTCGGCGCCGACTGGCTGCGGTCGCTGGGCGCCGTCCCCAACGAGTACCTGCACTACTACTACTTCAACCGGGAAGCCGTCCGCGCCTACCAGGACGCCGAGCAGACCCGGGGCGCCTTCCTCCGCGAGCAGCAGGAGGGCTTCTACGCCCGGATGAAGAACCCCGACACCCCCGCCCTCGACGCCTGGGACCGTACCCGGGCCGAGCGGGAGGCCACCTACATGGCGGAGAACCGGGAGGTCGCAGGGGCCGGCGAGCGGGAGGAGAGCGACCTGGAGTCCGGCGGCTACGAGCAGGTCGCGCTCGCCCTCATGCGGGCCGTCGCCCGCAACGAACGGACCTCGCTCATCCTCAACGTCCGCAACCGCACCACGCTCCCGGTGCTGGACGAGGACGCGGTGATCGAAGTGCCCTGCCTGGTCGACGCCAACGGCGCCCGCCCGGTCGCCGCCGACCCGCTGCCGTACCACGCCGTCGGGCTCGTCACCGCCGTCAAGGCGGTCGAACGCGCGGTGCTGGAAGCCGCCGAGAGCTGCTCGCGGGCCGCCGCCGTGAAGGCGTTCGCCCTCCACCCGCTGGTCGACTCGGTGTCCGTGGCCGAACGGCTCCTCGACAACTACACCAAGGTCCACCCCGGTCTCGGCTACCTCGACCGGCCCTGAGGCCCCGCTCGCGGGGCGCGCCCGCAGGGCGCCCTCCCGGGGCCCGGCTCGTGAGGGCCCCGGGAACTCCTCCCTACGGCGTCATGCCCGCGGTGAGCCCGGTCAGATCGCCGAGGAGTTCGGAGAGGGCGACCGGGTCCAGTCCGGCGAAGCGGAGCGTGTGGTCGCGCTCCTGCCAGTGGTCGTCGGGGCGGTCGTCGAGCCAGACGGTCTCCAGGGTCTGTTCGGGGAACATGTCGACCACACCGGCCGCTATCCCGGGGTTGAGCGCGACCACCAGGTAGCAGTCGTTCGCCAGTTGCTTGGAGATCCAGCGCTCCACCCCGGCGTCCTGCGGCACCCCGCGCCGCCAGCCGCGCCGCTCCAGCCCGAGGACCTTCCCGACCGGCACCTTCACCCCCTCGAACCGGGGAAGCCGGTACGCGCCGGACTCCTCCTCGGCCAGGGTGAACACGGCGCGCCCGAGCTGCGGGAAGGGCTGGAGGATCCCGTGGCCGGCGAACACCTCCGACCAGGCGGTGAGCGCGTCGCCGAGGTGCAGCGGATGCGCGAGGCGCACCGCCGCCCCGTCCGGCAGCGCGAAGACGGCGTCCTCGACATCCGTGAACGTACGGTCCTCCGCGACCCGGAACGCGACGGGGCCGGAGCCCTCCGCCCCGCTCAGCCACACCAACCGGCGCACCAGGTGCCCCAGCAGCGGATGACCGACGAACAGCTCCCGGAACTCCTGGGCGGTCCAGGAACGGCCGCCCACCATCGCGGCCTCCAGCCGCCGCACCTGGTCCGGGGCGACCGTACGGACGTCCTTCTTCAGCGCCATGAACCGCTTGCGTTCGGCGGGGGCCAGCTCGGCGTCGTCCCGGGCGCCCGGCTTCGGGAGGTCCTTGCGGCGCTTGCCGTCACCGTCCAGCACGTACGGCCGCAGCTGCTCGTCGAAGCCGACCCTGAACGAGCGGGTGCCGTAGTCGACGACGGTCGAACCGTCGGCGTCCAGACCGAAGTCCGGGACCAGGCGGTCGGCGAGCTGCTCCCCGGTCAGCCCGAGCCCCGCGGCGACCTCCGCGATCTTCTCCTGGGCCCGCACCTTGAGCGCCTTGAACTTCACCCGCTGCGAGATGCCGTGCAGATGCAGCAGCGCCACGTCGCTGCCGATGGACGCCAGCACGTCGAGCCCTTCCACGGCCCGGTGGTGCGCCCCCTCGCCGGGCCAGGTCCGGACGATCGGGGTGAGCAGGCGGACCGTCCTGTCGTCGCCCAGCAGGCCAAGGGCGTGCAGCGCCCACGACTCCTTGGCGGGCATGTTGGCCAGCCGCCACTGCTCGAACAGGGCCCAGGCGAACTCGGCGAGCGAGGCGGCGGTGGCCGTACCGGTCAGCGCGGCGACGCCGGGATACACCTCGTCGGGCTTCGACAGCGCCAGCGCCATCAGGGCGTGCCGCACCGCCGCGGCGGGCAGCGCCCCGCCGGAGCGGACCACGATCTGCGGCAGCACCGCCGGATCGGCCCAGCCGGGCAGCACCGGCATCCTGGCGGGCAGCGCCCGCTCCAGCGGGTCCACCGAGAGCAGCTCCTCCACCGCTGCCGCCGCCTGCGCGCCGTACGTCCGGGCGGCCCCGCGCACCACGTCGTCGCCGTGCACCGAGGCGATCAGCGCCAGCGCCTGCTCGGCGGCCCGCCGCGCGGCCCCCGCCCGGCCCACGGCGTCCGGCACCAGGAGCGGGGCGGCCGCGACACCGTGCCGGGCGAACCAGGAACGGGCGGTCGTGGCGGTGGACTTGAGCCGCACCGCCCAGTCCGCCATGAGCCGGGCGACCTGCACGTCGACGAAGGGGAGGAGCAGCGGGGCGAGGGGGCCGGGCTGCCGGGGCACGGCGCGCACCAGCAGGGGCAGCGCGGCCGGGCCGAACCGGGCGGCGATCGGCCTGAGGGTGTCCTCGCCCTCCCACAGATCGGTCGGGTCCCAGACGGCGAGCAGCGGGGCGACCGTCTCCTGGGGGCCGTGGACGAATGCCCAGGCGGGCCGCAGTCCGTCCCCGGACGGATCGCGGCGCACGGCGTCGAGCGTCCCCGCCAGGTCGCCGCGCCTGCCGGTGTACCAACTGGAGGCGGACGCCCAGGACTCCCGCTCCCCGGGCAGCCACGCCACGCGCGGCTCGGACACCGGGGTCAGGCCGGGCACGACCGTGGGCTTCGCGGCGGTACGGGGGCGCGACCACGGCGGCGCCGTCAGCAGGGGCGGCAGGGCGTCCAGCGGGGCGTCCGCGATCAGGCCCACCGGGTTGAGCAGCGGTTCGACGATCCTCACGACCTCGGGAGCGAGGCTTTCGAGCGCCGCCGACACCACCTCGCGCCGGGCTCCGACATGGCTCCGCAGCAGCTGCGACGACCAGGAGGCCGTGGCCGAACGGCCGCTCGCCGCGGAGGCCAGCAGCCGTACGGCGCGCACCGGGTAGCGGCGCATGGCGTCGAGGAGCGAGGGGCGGACGTGCTTCGAGTCCGCGTGGGCCAGCAGCCCGAGGAACGCCTCGTCGGTGGGGATCTCGGCCAGGGCCTCGGCGGCGAGCTTCATGCTGTCCGCGTAGTAGTGGCTGCCGCCGAGCGAGGCGGCCAGCGGCCCGGCGACGGCCGTACCCACTCCCTCGGCGACCGTGGCGATCATCGCGAGGCCGAGGGTGAAGTCCGGGGCGTAGGGGAGCAGCGCGAGCTGGTCCGCCGAGTAGAGCGAGCTGAACACCATGGAACGCAGGGTGCGGTCGTGCTCCGCGCCGACCCCGGGGTCCGTGCAGAGCTCGTCCACCCAGCCGGTCTCGCCCGGCACCAGGTAGGAGACGACGATCGTGCGCAGGGTGTCGGTGCGGCACGGGGCGAGCGCCTCGACGGTGGCCCGGTAGATGTCCTCGTCCGCCACGGCGAGCAGGGCGCGGACCCGGTCGATCGGCGCGCGGTGGTGCCAGGCCCAGTGGGCCTGGCGGGGGCCGGGAAGGGCCCGCAGCCGGTGGTCGGTGCGGCTGCGGCGGCCCTGCCGCCAGTCGGCGTCGACCGAGAACACCTCGGTGGCGGCCCGTGCGGCGAACGGCAGTCCGTACCGGGCGGTCCAGTACTCCGCCCAGCCGGAGCCGTTGAGGATCGCGGTCAGCGCGGCCGCGCCGAGCGGGGAGGGGGAGCCGTTGAGATGGGCCCGCAGCGCCTCGGCCAGCGAGGGGTCCGAACGCGGCGAGCGCACGAACTCCTCGATCCAGGCGGCCTCGTCCGCGATCCTCGCGTCCAGCAGGTCGTGCGTCTCCGGCTGACGCCCGACGGGGGCGCCGTGCGCTCCGCCGCGCCGGGGGTGGACCACCCGCTTCCACTCGGCGGGCAGGACGAAGGTGTCCTCGTCGGGGAGGACGACGGGGACCCGGGCCGGAACCGGGGCATCGGAGGCCCGGGGCCGGGGAGTGGCGGCCGCGTCCGGTGAACCGACCTCGCGGTAGCCCTTCTTCTCCTTCTCGCCGATCGCTCTGGCGATCTGGGCCGCGGCGGCCTCGGGGGAGGCGTACTCCTTGGACCGGGTGCGTCCGTCGCTGCCGCACCGGCCGTACCTGACCGTCACCACGGCGCCCTCGGCCCCGGTCTCCCAGAACTTCGACGTACTGCCCTCGACCAGCTCCCAGCGGCGCACAGCTCCGCCCCCCTTCCGCCCGACGCCCGCTCCCGCGCGGGCCTTTCGATCACTCGTGCCACAGTAGAACGACCCACTGACAACGCAGCGTGACCAGAGCGTCCGGCGGTCACCCCGGTGCTCCGGAGCGGTCGGCAAGGGCCGGCCCGGAGGAAGGACCGCCCGGAGTCGACCACAAAGCCCGCCGGCCCCGATCCGCCGGGCCACCGGGTCAGGGGGCGGAGACGGCGCGCTCGTCCCTCGACGGCGCCCACGACGGCGCCACACCCATCACCTGGCACACCATCAGGAACAGGGGGATCGGCGGGGTGTACGGCGTATGGCCCTCCGGCCGGTGGATCAGCCGGGGCCGTGCGGCGGGGACGAGCGCCCCCTTCGCGTAAACGGTCTGCTCGGGCCAGTCGAGATCCAGGTCGGAACCGGTGGGCACGATCCACCACCAGTGGTCGTCCGCCGCGAAGACGCAGCCGGTGCGCGGCAGATGGGACAGCAGCCGGAAGCCGAACCGGGCCGGCACCCCCACCGCGTCGCAGCCGAGGGTGGCCGAGAGCGAGGGGGGCACCGGCAGCCGTACCGTCCCGGACGGGCCCGGACCGGCCCCCCGCCATCCCGTGAGCAGATGCGACATCGCGTCCCTCAGCACGGGAGTCCCGGGCCGTGCGCCAGTTCGGCCCAGACGATGCGGCCCGAGCCGTTCCCCGCGTCGCGCGAACCCCAGGCGCTGCACATCGCGTCGACGAGCACCAGACCGCGCCCGTGCTCGTCGTCGGAGCCCCGGCGCAGCCGCGGCCCGCCCGGCTGGTGTCCCTGGTCCTGCACGGTTATCCGCAGCTTTCGGTCGAGGCGGCGCAGCTCGCAGACGACCCGGGCGCTCATGGTGTGCACCACGGCGTTGGTGAACAGCTCCGAGACGATCAGGATCGCCGAGTCGCAGGCGTCCGCGTCGAGCCGCCACTGGTCGAGCCGGGCCCGGGTCAGTCTGCGCGCACCGGCCACCGACTCGGGGCACGCGGGCAGGGCGAAGCAGTACCGGAGCGCCTCCGTCCCGGGACTGAGATCCATGAGCCGGGGGATGAGCGCACTGCCAGGTGCCACAACCGATTCCTCACAGTGGGGGCTGCGTCACGCTCCGCGCTCCCACGCGAATGAGGGCGGGCGAGACTTCGTGAACTGGTTCACTCACCAACTCTCCCCCTGTCGTGAACACTTGGCAAGGGGCACTCTGAAATTTTCAGAGTGGCTGTGTTCTGCTCGGCCGACGCATGGCACACTGCTCGGAACAGCGCATGGGGAGGTCTGAAGTGAGCGAACCGCGGTCCGCCCCGACCGTGGGTCAGGTCGTTCTCGGCAAGCGCCTGCAGGATCTGCGGCAGCGCGTCGGCCTGAGCCGCGACCAGGCCGCCAAGGTGCTCAGAGTCGCGCCCGCGACCATCCGCAGGATGGAGACCGCCGAGGTCGCGCTCAAGATCCCCTACGTACAGGTGCTGCTCAAGGCGTACGGGGTGCCCGAGGACGAGTCGGACGCCTTCGTGGAGCTCGCCGAGGAGGCCAACAAGCCGGGCTGGTGGCAGCGGTTCCACGACGTGCTGCCCGACTGGTTCAGCATGTACGTCAGCCTGGAGGGCGCCGCGAGCCTGCTGCGCATGTACGAGCCGCACTTCGTCCCCGGGCTCCTCCAGACCGAGGACTACGCCCGCTCGGTGATGCGCACCGGAGCCGTCGGACAGACCAGGCCCGAGGACATCGAACGCCATGTGGCGCTGCGGATGGAGCGTCAGTCCCTGCTCACCCGCCCCGACGCCCCGAGGCTCTGGGTGATCATGGACGAGACGGTGCTGCGCCGCCCCGTCGGCAGCGTCGCCGCCATGCGCGCGCAGATCGACCGGCTGCTCGAAGCGACCGAGATGCCGCATGTGACGCTCCAGATCGCGGAGTTCTCGACGGGGCACCACCCGGGCACCTACGGCCCGTTCGTCCTCTTCCGCTTCGCCGTCCCCGAACTGCCCGACATGGTTTACAGCGAGTACCTGACCGGCGCCGTCTACTTCGACGCGCGCCCCGAGGTGGCCTCCTACCTCGAAGTCATGGACCGCATGGCGGCCCAGGCCGCGACTGCACAACGCACGAAGGAAATCCTCCGGGACTTCCGCAAGGAGCTGTGATGGATCCCATTTACAACGGCATGCCGGCCGCCGCACTCGGCACCGAGGGCTGGCACAAGCCGTGGAGCGGGGGGAACGGAGGAAACTGCGTCGAGGCGATGAAGCTGTCCGACGGCAGGGTCGCCGTACGCCAGTCCGCGGACCCCGACGGGCCCGCCCTCATATACACCCCCCGGGAGATCGCGGCCTTCATCCAGGGAGCCAAGTCCGGTCAGGCGGACTTCCTGCTCACCTGAACCGCGGGCGGCCCCGGGCCCCGGCCCGGGGCCGCCCGAATCCGTTGCGCCGCAGCCGTCCCGCCCGCGGAATCCTGTTGTCCACCGATGCTGTCCCCCCGACCTACGCACCCACGGAGCGCGCTATGACCGGGCACGACCCCCGAAGTATCGAGATCGACACCACCAAGCCCCACCCGGCCCGGATGTACGACTGGTTCCTCGGCGGCAAGGACAACTACCCCGTCGACGAGGAGATGGCCCGCCAACTGCTCGCCCTCGACGCGCGGGGGCGGGACATGGCCCGGGTGAACCGCGCCTTCATGCACCGGGCCACCCGGTGGCTCGCCGACCGGGGCATCCGCCAGTTCCTCGACATCGGCACCGGCATACCGACCGAGCCGAACCTCCACCAGATCGCCCAACGCACCGCCCCGGACGCGCGCATCGTCTACTGCGACAACGACCCCATCGTCCTCGCCCACGCGGCCGCGCTGCTGCGCTCCACCCCGCAGGGCGCCACCGAGTACATCCAGGCCGACGCCCGCAGGCCGGAGACCATCCTGGAAGCCGCCGGGAAGGTCCTCGACTTCGACCGGCCGATCGCCCTGTCGCTGCTCGCCCTGCTCCACTTCGTGGACGACGAGGACGGCGCCGCCGAACTCGTCGACAGCCTCGTGGAGCGGCTCCCCTCCGGGAGCTACCTGGTGCTCTCGCACACCACCGGGGACTTCGACCCGGAGCGCGCCGAGCAGGCGTCCGCCATGTACCGGTCCCGGGGGATGACGCTGCGGCTGCGCTCGCACGCCGAGGTCGCCGCGTTCTTCCACGGCCTCGACCTCGTCGAACCCGGCCTCTCCCTGTCGGCGGACTGGCACCCCGAACTCGGCGAGGCCGTCGAGGTCCCCGGCGACGAACCGATCCCCGGCTACGCGGGCGTGGCCCGCAAGCCCTGACCGCGTCCGCCCACCGGTCCGTCCGTCCGCGGCCGCCGTACCCCGGCGCCCCGGACGGGCCGGGGCGCGGGCCACAATGGACCCATGTCACGACGCCCCACACGCCCCGCCCGGAGCACCACCCCCGAGGTCACCGCGCAGTCCCCGTGCCCGTGCGGCCTGCCCGCCCCGTACGCGGAGTGCTGCGGCCGGATGCACACCGGGGCACTCGCCGCGCCGACCTGCGAAGCGCTGATGCGCTCCCGGTACGCGGCCTTCGTGGTCCGGGACGAGGCGTATCTGCTGCGCAGCTGGCACCCCGGCACCCGCCCGCCCGCCGTCGACTTCGACCCCCGAACACGCTGGGTGCGCCTGGAGGTGCTGGGCACGACGGACGGCAGCCCGTTCCACGCCACCGGCACGGTCACCTTCCGCGCCCACTTCACCGAGCGGGGCCGGCCGGGCACCCTCCACGAGAAGAGCCGCTTCGCCCGCCACGAGGGCGCCTGGGTCTACGTGGACGGGGAGTTCCTCGACTGAGAGCCTGCCGGCCCGGGACGGGGCGTGGCACGGACCGGCACGGACGCGCGGTCAGCTCCCCGTTCCCGCCAGCGCCCTTGTCCGCGGCGGTGCCGGTGAGAGCGCCTGCTCCAGGTCCTCGGCCAGCAGCCGCTTGGCGATCACGTCCACCGCCGCCCGCAGCCGCCGGTCGTCCGGGCGCGCCCCGTGCTCGTCCAGCCGCTCGCCGAGCCACCGCGCCCATGCCTCGGTGATCACCGCCGCCTCCCGCCGCCCGGCCGCGGTGTGCGCGAAGAGATGGCCGTCCCCGGTGAGATAGCCCTCCTCGATCATCCGGTCGAAGACCGGCACCAGCACCTCGTGCGGCAGCCGGTGCCGGGCCGCGATCAGCCGCAGCCCCGCATGGCCCACCATCCGGGTGAACAACTCGACCTGCATCACCGCCCAGGCGCCCGCCATGTCCAGCCGGGTGTCCGACCCGGCGACGATCCGCCGGGCGGTCTCCGGACCGGCCCCGTGCAGGATCTTGGCGACGGCGAATTCGAGGAGCCGGGCCGAGTCACCGGCGCTGGGCTGCGCGAAGCCCTCGCCCATGTCCGTCGAGCTCACCCGGGCGGTGTCCCGCAGCTCCACCTCCTTCAGGAAGAACGCCACGACCAGCCCCAGCACCGCGACCGGCACCGTCCACAGGAACACGGTGTGCAGACTGTCCGCGTACGCCTGGGCCAGCGGGGCGGACTGGGCGGGCGGCAGGGCGTGCAGCCCGGCCGGGCTCTGCGCGGCCTTCGCCAGCGTCGCCGGGTCGCCACCGGCCCGGGCCGCGGCGGTGATGCCGTCGGTGAGGCGGGGCTCGAGGGCGTTGGCGTAGATCGTCCCGAAGACCGCGGTGCCGAAGGAGCTGCCGAGGGTTCGGAAGAACGTCACGCCCGACGTCGCCGTCCCCAGGTCCGCGTAGTCGACGGTGTTCTGCACGGCGATGGTCAGCACCTGCATGGCCAGCCCGATGCCCACGCCGAGGACCAGCATGTACAGCGACTCCAGCCAGACCCCGGTCTGCGGACCCATCCGGGACAGCAAGTACAGCCCCACCGCCATGACGGCCGAGCCCACGATGGGGAAGATCCGGTACCGGCCGGTCTTCGACACCACGTTGCCGCTGAAGACGGAGGCGACGAGCAGCCCGATCACCATCGGCAGCGTCCGCACCCCGGACAGGGTCGCCGAGTCGCCGTCCACGTACTGGAGATACGTCGGCAGGAAGATCATCGCGCCGAGCATCGCGAAGCCCACGACGAAGCTCAGCACGGAGCAGACCGTGAACACCGGGTTCCGGAAGAGCCGCATCGGCAGCATCGGCTCGGCGGCCCGGAACTCCACCAGGCAGAAGAGCACCAGGGCGACCAGGCCGCCCGCGAAGAGCCCGAGGATCACGGGCGAGCCCCAGGCGTACTCGTTCCCGCCCCAGCTCGTCGCCAGGATCAGCGCGCTCGCGCCGACCGTGACCATCGCGATGCCCAGGTAGTCGATGACGGGCCGGCCCGCCGATCTCACCGCCGGGATCGTCCGGGCCGCCGCGACGACCACCGCGATCGCGATCGGCACATTGACGTAGAAGGCCCAGCGCCAGCTCAGATGGTCGGTGAAGAGCCCGCCGAGCAGCGGCCCCACCACCGTCGACACCCCGAAGACCGCGCCGATCGCGCCCTGGTACTTCCCGCGCTCGCGCAGCGGGATCACATCGGCGATCAGCGCCATCGAGGTGACCATCAGCCCGCCCGCCCCGATGCCCTGGAGGCCGCGCCAGACGATCAGCAGGGTCATGTTGGTCGCCAGCCCGCAGAGGAACGAGCCGGTGATGAAGATGACCGCCGACAGCTGAAAGATGATCTTCCGGCCGAAGAGGTCGCCGAACTTGCCGACCAGGACCGTCGCCACCGTCTCCGCCAGCAGATACGCGGTGACCACCCAGGACATGTGGGCGGCGCCGCCCAGGTCCGAGACGATCGTCGGCAGCGCGGTGCCGACGATCGTCTGGTCCAGGGCGGCCAGCAGGATGCCCAGCACGATCGTCGCGAAGACGATGTTCCGACGGCGCGGATCGAGTACGGCCGGAGCGGTGGCGCTCCGCGTGGCGGGGGCGGTCTCGCTGGCAGTGGTCACGCCTGCACCCTCACACCACCCCCGGCCTCGCGCATGTGGGGGACGGCCGGACGGGGGTCAGCCCAGCAGGTCCCGCAGCGACGCCGTCATCCGTACGGCGAACGCCTCCCGCACCGACGCGTCCACCCGGTCCAGCGAGAGATACGGATTCAGGTCCTCCAGCTCGACGAGGAGCAGCTCGCCCCCGGCGGTCCGGCAGGCGTCGACCCGCTGGATGCCGTGGTCCAGGCTGTTCCACTCCACGAAGTCGCGGGCGAACGCCAGGTCCGCCGCGTCCGGTGCGTAGGGCACGAGCTCCCACCGGCGTTCCGGGTCCGGCGCGTACAGCGCGTACTGGAAGTCGTGGTCGACGAAGTAGAAGGACACCTCGTAGCGGAAGTCGATCCGGGGCTGGACGAGCCAGGCGCCGTCCTCGCCGTCCGGGAGTACGGGCTCCGGCACGAACCGGAGCCCGGCCGAGTCCGCGCCCAGCTTCGGCTTGACCACGTACTCGGGCGCCGTGGGCAGCGAGCCCAGGTCGGCCGTCCGGTCCACCGTCGGGATCACCGGGTGTCCGGACCGGCTCAGATCGACCAGGTACTGCTTGCCCGCCATGTCGCCGCGGCCGTGCAGCGGGTTGTAGACCCGGGTGCCCAGCTCCCGGGCCCGGGAGCGGAACGCCTCGTACGCCTCCCGGTGGTGCAGCACCGGGCCGCTGTTGCGTATGAGGGCCGCGTCGAAACCGTCGAGCAGCGCGGCGGCGTCCCGGGGGTGGTAGAGCGCGAGGGCGAAGTCCTCCCGCAGCCGCGCGGTCAGCGAGATGTCCTCGTCCCCGTAGCGCCTGCCGCGGGCCGGGTAGGCGAGGTCGGTGACGTACAGGACGGACGGGCGCGGTCCGGTGGGCATGGCGGTTCCTTCGGGGAGGGGTCGGCGGGCGGTGGATCGTGCCCGGCATTCTCCCCTCGGGGTGTTCACCAGGAACTGTCGGGGCGTACCGGGAGGCGGGGGTGGTGGGCGGCGAGGATCTTGTTGGCGCGGGCCAGTTCGGAGAGCGCCTGCTCACGGTCGGCCCGGTCCTCGTCGCAGAGGAGCGGCCCGCGGAAGGCGCGCACCTCGCGCGCGGCGCACGCGGCCTCGAACTCCGCCTGGAGGATGTGCTGAGGGATGCAGGACCCGATCAGCGCGACGACCCGGTCGGGGATCGGCACGGGGACGAGCAGGTGGGAGGCGGTCATGTGGGGCCCTCTCGGAAATGGTCGACCAGGAGGTGGTGCGAGGCGCGGCCGCCGGGTGCGGCGGCCGACCCCTCCATGTGTACGGGACGCGGTTCCGGGTTTCTCGTTGAGAACGTCTCCGTGTGGCAACCGTTTGAGAGTGACCGGCTATTTACCATTACTCACAGGTAAGTTGACGTGGCGCGAGGAAAGTGATTCGGCGCGGAGCGCGGGTCAGGACGTCGGTTCCTCGCTGCGGGAGCGCAGTTGGAGCGCCCGCAGGACGGCCTCGGTGGAGAATCTGCTCTGGGGGTCGGTCAGTTGCCGGCCGAAGATGGACTCCAGATTCCGCATCCGGTACCGGACGGTCTGGGGGTGGACGTCCAGAAGCTCGCCCATGTGGGCCGCGGTGCCGCGGGTGTCGAGCCAGATCCGCAGGGTCTCGACCAGCCGCTCCCGGCGGGTGGTGCTGATCCCGGCGATCGGCGCCAGTTCGCGCTGGGCCAGCTGGTCGACCAGCGCCGGGTCGGAGAGCAGCCACAGGGTGGTGAGGTGGTCCTCGCACAGAACGACGGGTGCGTCGTCGATGACCTGGGTGTCGACGAGTTCGAGCACCCGGCGGGCCCAGCGGATCGAGTCCGAGGCCAGGGCGGTGGGCACGGTCAGGCCGATCGCGGCGTGGGCGCCGAGCAGTGCCTCGTCCAGCATGCGTGCGCGGGCCTCGTCGAAGGGGCCGGGGATCAGTAAGTGCGGTTGTGGGTCGCTGAGATCGGCCAGTATGTCGCGGTCCACCACGGACCGGTCCAGGGTGGCCGGGGGGCGTACGGCGACCAGGGTGACCTCTTCGGGGAGCGCCCACCCGGTCTGTTCGCAGAGCTCGGCGATGGCGGTGCGCGGCGCGGGGCGTCCGGCGAGGATCAGGTGGAGCAGCCGGCGGCGCATGGCCTCGCTCTGCTCGCCGGTCTGCGACTGCACCTCCAGGAATCCCTCCCGCGACAGGGACTCCAGCTCGTCGATGTAGGCGAAGAGCGCGTCGGCGAAGCTGAGCATCAGGGCGGGGGAGAAGTTGTAGCTCTTGCCGACCTTCTTGGCCCGCCGCAGCGCGATCCGCGCCCCGAGCCGGTACGCGCCCTGGAGCGTCTCCATCGTGCGCCCCTCGTACGCCTCGAACCGGCCGAACCGGCGGCACATGTCGTCGCGGAGCGAGGTGGAGGCGGTCGGCTCGGCGACCAGGTCCACGAAGGAGGAGAGGCTCTGCTCCACGCCGACCCGGATGGCCTGTCCGTTGGGGCCGTTCAGCAGCCGGGCGTACTCCGGATAGGCGCGGGTGACCTCGACGCCTATCTCCTTGATGAGGCTCGGAAGCTCGGGCCGCATGATGGCGGCGAACTCCTGGGGGAGCGGTCCGAGCGGATCCCCCGTGTCCGACGGCTGTACGAGTGCTGGCATGACTGTCCCCTCGTTTATCCGGCGCCCGGTGGGGGGTCAGGCGGGGGAGAGCGCTCCCACGAACCGATCAGGTGCGTACCAAGTTCGCGATGAAGATAGACCAACTCGGCCACCGTGCCCACCACTTCGGCAAGATCGAAGTGCAAGGGGCACATATCCCGGCCTTGTTGTGGTGCTTCGGTGCAGGTGGGACGCGACTGCTCACTTCAAGACAATGTTTTTCGGACAACTGCTCCGGAGGCGACAAGAAAGTAACCGTGGGTAACGGACTCTTGGCCGGGGGATTGGCAGGGATTCGTGCGACTGGTGCGTATCCGTCCGGAGTGGTGCGATCGGGGAGGGTGTGCGGGCGGTCCCACTTCCGGCGGTGCGGGTATTCGAGGCCATGTATTCATTGCCCGGGAAATACTCCGGGATTCACGGTCCGGAAGACGTTCGATCGATCGGAACGGTAATTCGTCGGAGCTTTTGACGGAAGGGGGCCGTCCGGTTACGGGCGTGCGGGGCCGCTGCCCCGCGACGGCCGGGCGCGTGGGGCCGACGGCCGGTACATGCCTGGCCGGGGCGTCATTCAGCCGCGCGGGAGACGATCTTACCGGCGGGTAGGCGGGTGATCGGGGGTCGCGACGGGTACCGGCGAGTGTGTCCGGGGTGAGTGTCGGGGCCCCCGAGGGGCATATGACACGGCCGTAACTACTCACTTTCCGATAGAAGATCGCGGCGATCTGCTGAGTTGTCGCTAAGCTGGAATGCTTTTACCGACCCGGTCACGGAATTTCTGCGTCGGGTATTGCCGCGTCGGTCTACTGGCTCGTAACGTTCGAGCCGCACGGAGTTCGATCACGCAGTCGAGTCCATCGACCGCTGCGTTCCACGATGTGAGCCGCCCTCGCCGCCGCGAGCCATTCCCTGGCCCCGGAGCGAGGTAATCGGGTACGTCCAACTCCACTTCCCGGAGGTAAGTTCCGTGAGTAAGACCCTCAGCCGCGCCCTGTTCGCCACCACCGTCGCCGCCGCCGCGCTCGGTTTCGCCGCGACGTCCGCCTCGGCCACCGCCCTCGCCGGGTGGACCGTGACCAACTCCAACGCGGGCGGCACCTTCACCGCGTCGCTCAAGGCAGGGACGGTGGCGACCCTGGTCGACACCAACACCAGCCAGCAGGTCGACTGCTCGGTGTCCTCCGCCAGCGGCACCGCCGTCAACGGTACGTACGCCTCCGGCGCCGGCATCGCGAAGATCACCTCGGTCACCTGGGGATCCGCGGCCAGCCCGTGCCCCGGGCCGCTCGGCTCCAGCTTCCAGGCATCGCTGGCCGCCGGTTCGGTCATCAACATCAACGCCAACTCCTACAGTGGCGGCATCTCCTCCGGCACGTTGAGCGGGGTGAAGGTCAACCTGGTGGGTGACACCATCCTCGGGACCTGCAACGCCGTGATCAGCGGCACCGTGAGCAACGTGACGTACAACAACGCGACCAACGAGCTCGACATCAACAACGGTGCCGGTCTGAAGGTCGACAGCGCCACGAACTGCGCGGGGCTGCTCAACGCGGGTGACTCGGCCACGTTCGACGCGACGTACAAGGTCACCAACCCGCTGTCCATCACCTTCTCGTAAGGGGACCGCGCCGACAAGGGCAACGAGGGCCGCGGAGCGGGGGTTCGCCTCCGTTCCGCGGCCCGCCGTCGCTGCTCCGTATGTGTCCTTCCCGCGCCAACCGCCGAATTTCGGGACGAACAGCAGGATGTCGAGATGAGAATCAGAGCCTTTCGGAGCGAACGCGCCGAGGAGGGGCACCGGGGACCGGCCCGTACCACCATGCGGGTCGCCGCGGTGGGCGCGCTGGCACTGGTGGCGGGGTTCATGCCGGGGACGGGATCGGCCGCAGACACCCGTACCGCCGAGGCCGATGTCACCTACAGCTGCGACCTGCCGTCCGGTGCGCAGCAGGTCGCGGTGCACATCGAGGCGGAACTGCCGGTTAGCTCCGGCGTCGGGGCGAAGATCCGGGCGGAGGAGGTCTCGCTCTCCTTCGAGCTGCCGCGTGCCGCCCTGACCGACCTGCCGGGGATCGAATCGCCGCTCGTGACGGGATCGGCGCGACTGCTCACCGAGGTCTCCCAGCGCGGCCAGAGCACCGAAGTGCCCTGGCAGGAACTGGCCATCGCCGAGACCGCCGTACCGGACACCGGGGAGATCGCGCTGCGCGCCACCGGCGAGGTGCCGACGGTCACCCCGAGGTCCAGCGGCGACGTGCTCTTCGCTGTCGGGCGGCTGGACGTCGGCCTCACCGTTCGGGGTGCCGAGGGCTCGGGGGACGTACCAGCACCGAGGTCCGTCACCTGCGAGGTCGACCCGGACCAGAACGCCGAGCTGGCCTCGGTCACGGTTCCCCGGCCGGCGGACACGACGCCCGGGGAAGGAGTGTCCCCCGAGTCGTCCGGGACCGTATTCCCCGGCGGGTCCAAGACCGCCCGTGCGACCGCGGACGGGCCGGTGAGGAGCGTGCCCATCCCCGAGGGATGCACGGTCGTCACCGGGCCGCTCCCCCAGGTGCCCAAGGCGGCGCACGGCTACATGGCCGGCTACAGCAACGTCAACAAACTCGACGGGGCGGTGAAGTTCAAGGACCCCGGGCACATCCTGCTCAACCTCAACAGCTCGGTCTCCTTCCTCAGGTGCGGGACGGCCATGAAGAGCTGGCTGACCAGCGACGGCACGCTCGACTACCAGGGCAAGCCCCAGATGCCGCCGGCCAAGGCCACCTTCCTCACCTTCGGCTTCATGCCGACGACGGGGAAGCTGGAGCTGACCCTCCAGGATCGAATCTCCGTCGCAACGATGGGTGACTCGGTCCCCGACGCGAACGGCCAGTACAAGGAGACGACCACCGCCCTGGTGCCGGTGAGCCTGCGTCTGTACGACGTTTCCGTCAACGGGGAACCGCTGGAAGTCGGCCCCGACTGCCGCAGCGCCGCTCCGATGCAGCTGGAGCTGGTCGGCAAGGGCGAGACCGGCCGACAGGGACCGAAAGGCTACACGGTGAAGACCGGCGGTCCGCTGATCGGCTACCCGGACGTACCGCCTTTCACCGGATGCGGGGTGACGGAGGACCTGGACAACCTCTTCACCGCGTCGATCTCCAGCCCGGACAACTACACCAAGATGATGCAGTCCCCGCTCTGCGTCGACGGTGCTCCCGCCAACTGCCCCGAACCGCCGAAGCCCGAACCCGAACGCTGACCGTTTCTCCGCACGTGCCACTTCCGTTCCCCAGAAAGGCAGACGAACCATGCGAGCTGCTTCGAAAAGAGTGAGACCCGCCCTCCTCGGCGCGCTGGCGGCGGTGGCCGTCGGAATCCCGCTCAGCACCTCACCGGCGGGCGCCGCCTCCGCGCAGGGGATGAACGGCAACTGGGCGCCGTTCAGCCGCTGTCCGGTCGACGACCCGGCGATGCTGGCCGCGGACGGGACGAACGAGATCGCGATGTGCGTGTCCTCGCACTCCGAGAGCGGCTCCATCAAGCTCGGCAACACCGAGGCGACGACGGGGGCCAACGACCTCCAGTTCGGCATCGTCCGCAACACGTCGACCGGTGCGTCCAGGGTCGTGCCGGCCGCGGGCGGATCGATCGTCGGCGCCCCGACGGAGATCCCCGGCGGACTCCTCGGGCTGATGTGCCCGAACGACATCCCGGTCGTCTCCGACATCTGCAAGCAGCTCACGGACAACAGCCTCAACCGTGTCGTCGCCACCGTGCAGTCGGTGGGCACGCCCACGAACTTCGACCTGACGGCCGGGATGCAGAGCGGGAAGACGATCGTCAACATCCCGATCCGTATCCACCTGGAGAACCCCTTCCTCGGCTCGAAGTGCTACATCGGCACCGCCTCCAACCCGATCGTGCTGAGCCCGCGCAACCTCAGCCAGCCCGCCATCGGCAGCCGCCGCTTCGACGCCGACGGCACCACGAACACCGGGGGCTTCCTCAACCGGATCGAGCTGACCGGGAACGCGCAGGGCGACTCGTCCTTCGCGGTGCCCGGCGTGAGCGGCTGCGGCCCGCTGACCCTCGGCGAGCTGAACTGGGCGGTCAACCTGAAGACCGGCCTCCCCTCGGCCGCCGGAAAGAACAGCCTGACGCTCAACAACGCCGCCACCTACACGGCGGGCCTGGCCCTGCCCGGGGCGTCGGCGCCCAACGCGGGCCGTCTCCTCGCGGAGAACTGGCACGCGGGCGTCGCGAAGTAGCCGGGACGGGGGAGGAGAGGCGATGAGGAACAGGACCGGACGGTTAGCGTGCGCGGCGGCGGTCGGCGCGCTGATCGCGGCCGCGGTGCCGTCCGCGTACGCCACCTCGGCGGGTGAGGCTACGGCACCGCTCGCCGGGGCCTGGACGGCGAAGCTCGTACCCGGGACCACGGCCGTAATGGGCGGGTTCACCTGCGACAGCGGCACGGCCTCGGGCGTGGACAACACCATCCTGTCCGCCACGTGGCAGTGCCAGGGGCCGCTCGGCGCCACCGGCTCGGCCCGGCTGACCCGGGCAGCGGCGTTCGCTCCGTCGTCGTCCTCGGGAACGGTCGTTTCCGGGAATGTCCAGGGCGTCGTTCTCGCGGTCCGGATGGAGACCCTGTTCGGCACCTGCACCGTGACGGCGACCGGAAACGCGCGGAACGCCGCGTTCGATCAGGCGACCAGCGAATTCTCGGTCGGCTCCGGTGGCGGGCTCACCGTCTCGCAGGCCAACAACTGCGCGGGTCTCGCATACGCCGGGGACCAGTTCCCCTATTCGGGAACCCACCTGGTCACATTCACCTAGCAGCACGCGTACCGCACACCTCGTCCGCCCCACCCGGATGGTGCTTCCGGGTGGGGCGGACGTATGCAAGGGGTCTTCGGCCGGGCGCCGCCTCCACTCACTTCTTCATAAGCGAATGGAGGCGAATACTCACCGGACGACAAAAAGCGCCGAGAACGTGTTTCAGCCCACAGAAAGTTTACGATCCAGTATTGCTAAGCAGGTTACCGGGTCGTAGCGTCCCGGTTGAGCAGCGGGGAAACGTATCCGTGGCTGCTCGCCCGGTACCCCGGGGGCCCGGACGGAACCGGCTTCGCCGGCCGTCGGCGCCCGATCCGCGGGCCGGAGGGCTTGCGCACCTTTCGACAAAGCGACCGTAGGTCTTTGTCACTTGGTGACAAGTGCTCCGGACCCCGCCCCAGATTCGTCGATCTCCGCTGCTCAACGGCTTGTCCTGGCGGTTTCGACGGACATAGCGTGTGCGCCTCCTGGTGCATGTGTGACGAGCCGCCATTGGATTTCTCAGAGCCGGAGCGCTGACAGATGACTTCGTTCACCACAACTTCGAAGGAGGGCCGATGGGAATCGAAGTAGTCGTCGAGGGCCTCACGAAGTCCTTCGGCAAGCAGAACATCTGGCAGGACGTCACCCTCACGCTGCCCGCCGGAGAGGTGAGCGTGATGCTCGGCCCGTCCGGCACGGGAAAGACCGTTTTCCTGAAATCCATCATCGGCCTGCTCAAGCCCGAACAGGGCCGTGTTCTCATCAACGGCGTCGACATGGTGAACAGTCCGGAGCGCGACATCATGGAGACCCGGAAACTCTTCGGTCTCATGTTCCAGGACGGCGCCCTCTTCGGGTCGATGACGCTCTTCGACAACATCGCGTTCCCGCTGCGCGAGCACACCCGCAAGAAGGAGTCGGAGATCCGCCGCGTCGTCATGGAGCGGATCGAGATCGTCGGCCTCCTCGGGGCCGAGGACAAACTCCCCGGCGAGATCTCCGGCGGTATGCGCAAGCGGGCCGGCCTGGCCCGCGCCCTGGTGCTGGACCCGCAGATCATCCTCTGCGACGAACCCGACTCCGGCCTCGACCCGGTCCGCACCGCCTACATCTCCCAGCTGCTCATCGACCTCAACGCGCAGATCGACGCGACGATGCTCATCGTCACCCACAACCTCGACATCGCGGCCACCGTCCCCGACAACATGGGGATGCTCTTCCGCCGCAACCTGGTCACCTTCGGCCCCCGCGAGGTCCTGCTCACCAGCGAGCTGCCGGTCGTCTCCCAGTTCCTCGCGGGCCGCCGCGAGGGCCCCATCGGGATGGCCGAGGAGAAGGACGCGGCCACCCTCGCCGCCGAGGAGATCAACGGCTACGGGGTCGGCATCAGCTCCGCCAACGCGCCGCGCACCGTCGTCCCGCAGCTGGAGCCCTCGCCCGGCATGCCCGTACGGCAGGCCGCGCTGCGCCGCCGGGAGCGGGTCATGTCGATGATGGGGCAGCTCCCCGAGGCCGCCCGCACCGCCATCCTGAAGAGCTACACCCCGGCCGGCGGCGGTGAGCGCCCGTGACGGCCCCCATGCCGGTGCTGCCCCCCGAACCGCCGGACTCCGGCCCGCCACCGGGGCCCGAGGCCCCGAAGAGCGCCGGGCAGAAGCCGCCCAGCAGGCTGCTCGCCCCGCTCCGCGAGACCGGGAAGCTGTTCTCCCTGGCCGCCACCGTGAGCCGCGAGGTCTTCCGACGCCCCTTCCAGGTGAGGGAGTTCATCGAGCAGTTCTGGTTCGTCGCCAGCGTCACCATCCTGCCCGCCGCACTCGTCTCGATCCCGTTCGGTGCCGTCATCGCCCTCCAGGTCGGCTCGCTCACCCAGCAGCTCGGCGCCCAGTCGTTCACCGGCGGCGCCAGCGTCCTGGCCGTCATCCAGCAGGCCAGCCCGATCATCGTGGCGCTGCTGATCTCCGGCGCCGCGGGCTCCGCCATCTGCGCCGACCTCGGCTCGCGCAAGATCCGCGAGGAGCTCGACGCGATGGAGGTCATGGGCGTATCGCCGATCCAGCGGCTCGTCGTCCCCCGGGTCCTGGCCACCATGCTCGTCGCCGTCCTGCTCAACGGCCTGGTCTCGGTGGTCGGCACACTCGGCGGCTACTTCTTCAACGTGATCCTCCAGCACGGCACCCCCGGCGCGTACCTGGCCAGCTTCTCCGCCCTCGCCCAACTGCCCGACCTCTACATCAGCGAGCTCAAGGCGCTGATCTTCGGATTCATCGCGGGCATCGTCGCCGCCTACCGCGGACTCAACCCGCGCGGCGGCCCCAAGGGCGTCGGCGACGCGGTCAACCAGTCCGTCGTCATCACCTTCATGCTGCTGTTCTTCGTGAACACGGTCCTCACGGCGATCTACCTCCAGATCGTCCCCGCGAAGGGGAGCTGACCGATGTCGATGCTCAGCTGGCTCGACCGATCCGGCGAACAACTCACGTTCTACGTCCGCGCGCTGATCTGGATCCCCCGGACCCTGCGCCGCTATCTGCGCGAGGTCCAGCGGCTGCTGGCCGAGGTGGCCTTCGGCAGCGGCGGGCTCGGTGTCATCGGCGGCACCATCGGTGTGATGGTCGCGATGACCCTCTTCACCGGCACCGTCGTCGGACTCCAGGGGTACGCGGCCCTCGACCAGATCGGCACCTCCGCCTTCACCGGCTTCATCTCCGCCTACTTCAACACCCGCGAGATCGCCCCGCTCGTCGCCGGGCTCGCGCTCTCCGCGACCGTGGGCGCCGGGTTCACCGCCCAGCTCGGCGCGATGCGGATCAACGAGGAGGTCGACGCCCTGGAGGCGATGGGGATCCGGTCCATGCCGTACCTCGTCTCCACCCGGATCATCGCCGGGGTCGTCGCGATCGTCCCGCTCTACGCGGTCGGGCTGCTCTCCTCGTACCTCGCCTCCCGCCTGGTCACCGTCCTGTTCAACGGGCAGTCGGCGGGCACCTACGACCACTACTTCAAACTCTTCCTCTCCCCGGACGACGTGCTGCTGTCGGTGCTCAAGGTGCTGATCTTCAGCGTGATGGTGATCCTCGCCCACTGCTACTACGGCTTCCACGCCACCGGCGGACCCGCCGGGGTGGGTGTCGCGGTGGGGCGGTCGGTCCGCAACGCCATCGTGCTGATCAGCGTCACCGACTTCTTCCTCTCGCTCGCGATCTGGGGCGCGACCACGACGGTGAAGGTGGCCGGCTGATGATCTCCCCCAGCACGCAGACCGTGCGCCGCAGACTGGCCGGAGTCGCCTTCCTCCTCGTGCCCGCCGTACTCGTCTGGGTCTCGGTCTCGGTGTACCGGAAGGACTTCACCGACGACGCGACCGTGACCGTACGCACCTCCAGCGTCGGCAACGAGATGCACGACAACGCCGACGTGAAGCTGCGCGGCGTCGTCGTCGGGCAGGTCCGCCACATCGCCGCCGACGGGGACGGGGCCCGGCTCACCCTCGCCATCGACCCCGGCAAGCTCGGCCGGATCCCGTCCGACGTGACCGCCCAGATGCTGCCCACCACGCTCTTCGGGGAACGGTTCGTCGCCCTCGTCCCGTCGGCCACGCCGTCCACCGAGCCGCTGCGGGCCGGGGCGGTCATCCCGCAGGACCGGTCCAGCAACGCGATCGAGCTGGAGGAAGTGCTCGACAACGTGCTGCCGCTGCTGACCGCCGTCAAACCGGAGAAGCTCGCCGCCACCCTCGGCGCCGTCTCCCAGGCGCTCCAGGGACGCGGCGAGAAGCTCGGCGAGACCCTCGCCACCCTCGACGCCCACCTGGCCAGGTTCAACCCCCAACTGCCCACGCTCAACGACGACATCAAGGAACTCGTCAAGGTGTCCAAGGTGTACGGGGACGCCGCCCCCGACGTCCTCGACGCGCTCACCGACTTCACCACCACCAGCGGCACCCTCGCCGAACAGGAGGCGCAGCTCGCCGGTCTCTACGGCTCCACCACCGCCTCCGCCCGCGACCTGACCTCCTTCCTCCAGGAGAACAAGGGCAACCTCATCCGGCTCTCCGCCACCGGCAGGCCGACGCTGGAGACGCTCGCCCGGTACTCGTCCTCGTTCCCCTGCACCCTGCGGACCCTGGCCGGATTCGTCCCGGCCATGGACAAGGCGCTCGGCAAGGGCACCGACCGGCCCGGGCTCCACGTCACCGTCAAACCGGTCGCGTCGAAGGGCAAGTACCTGCCCGGCCGGGACACCCCGGTCTACAACGCCACCGGCGGACCGCACTGCTACTCCGTGCCCTACATGGGCAAGGCCGCGCCGACCGCCGACGCCCGCACCGCGAGCCCGGTCACCGCGCCCGGCACCGAGGACGCCGACCGCCCGGCCGGCACCGCTCCCTCGGCCGCGAAGTCCGGACTCGGCATGCCCAACTCCCCGCAGGAGAGCCGGCTCGTCAACGAGTTGGTCGCTCCCTCACTGAAAGTCCAGCCGCAGACCCTGCCCGACTGGAGCAGCGTGCTCATCGGTCCGGCCTTCCGCGGTGCGGAGGTGAAGCTCAAGTGAAGCGCCGCTCTCTCGCCGGCCCCCTCACCAAGTCGATCGTCTTCGTCCTGGTGACCGTGGTGGCCACCAGCGTGCTGGCCCTGTCCATCGCCAACACCAGCGTCGGCGACACCACCACCTACCGGGCCCGGTTCACCGACGTCACCGGACTGGTCGTCGGCGACAGCATCCGGATCGCCGGCGTCAAGGTGGGACAGGTCGAGTCCATCGAGGTCGCCGACAAGCGACTGGCCGAGGTCGCCTTCGCCGTACGCAAGGGGCGCAAGCTCCCCGCCTCGGTGACCGCCTCGATCAAGTACCTCAACATGGTCGGCCAGCGGTACATCGACCTCGACCAGGGGGCCGGACCGGTCGGCCGGAGCTTCGCCGCCGGGGCGACCATCCCGGTCTCCCGCACCACCCCCGCGCTCGACCTGACCCAGCTCTTCAACGGCTTCCAGCCCCTGTTCGAAGGTCTCTCCCCGCCCGACGTGAACCAGCTGGCGGGCTCCATCGTCCAGGTGCTCCAGGGCGAGGGCGGAACCGTCGACAGCATCCTCCAGCACGTCGGTTCGCTGACCGGAACGGTCGCCGCGAAGGACAAGGTGATCGGCGAGGTGATCAAGAACCTCAACACGGTCCTGAAGACCGTCAACGACCGTGAGGCGGGCTTCGACGACCTCGTCGACACGCTCCAGCAGCTCGTCACCGGCTTCGCCGGCGACCGCAAGCCGCTCGGTCGGGCCGTCACCGCGATGGGCGCGCTCACCACCGTCACCGCGGACCTGCTCGAGGACGGGCGCGCCCCCCTCAAGCAGGACATCAGACAGCTCGGACGGCTCTCCGGCCAGCTGGAGAAGGGCACGCCGCAGATCGAGAACTTCCTGGCGAAGACCCCGGCGAAGATGAACGCGATCACCCGGCTCACCTCCTACGGCTCCTGGCTCAACCTCTACCTCTGCGAGGCCCGGGTGAGCGGAGTGACCACCGAGGACGGCAGCACCCCGCCCACCGGCATCGAGGTCAGGAAGCCGAGGTGCCAGGGATGAGGATCAAACCCGTACGGGAACGCAACCCCGTGGCCGTCGCCGTCGTGGGACTGCTCGTCCTCGCCCTCGTCGGCCTGGGCGCCTACCGCGTCGACGCGCTGCCGTTCATCGGCGGCGGCACCACCTACAGCGCCGACTTCACCGAATCGGCCGGACTCTCCGAGGGCGACGAGGTACGGGTCGCCGGGGTGAAGGTCGGCGAGGTCACCGGTGTCGCGCTGGACGGCCCCAAGGTGAAGGTCAGCTTCAAGGTCAAGGACGTCTGGATCGGCAACTCCTCCACCGTCGGCATCGCCATCAAGACCCTGCTCGGCGAGAAGTACCTCGCCGTCGACCCGCTGGGCGACGCCGCGCAGGACCCGGACGAACGCATCCGGGCCAGCCGCACCACCTCCCCGTACGACGTCACCCAGGCGTTCAACGGGCTCGGCGAGACCATCGGCGAGATCGACACCGCGCAGCTCGCCAAGAGCTTCGAGACGATCTCCGCCACCTTCAAGGACTCCCCGCCGGACGTGAAGAGCGCCGCCGAAGGGCTCTCCGCCCTCTCGAAGACGGTCTCCGAGCGCGACGCCCAGCTCGCCACCCTCCTCAAGGGCAGCAAGCAGCTCACCAAGACGCTCGCCCGCAAGAAGAGCAGCTTCGAGACCCTCCTGGAGGACGGCAACCTGCTCCTCGGCGAGATCCAGGCCCGCCGCGACGCCATCCACCAGCTGCTCACCGGCACCCGGAACCTCGGCACCCAGCTCACCGGACTGGTCCGGGACAACGACAAGCAGCTGAAGCCGACCCTGGACTCGCTCGGCCGGGTCACCGCCGTACTGGTCAAGAACCGCAAGAGCCTCGACAAGGTGCTCTCGCTGGCCGGCTCGTACAGCCGGCTCGTCGGCAACACCCTCGGCAGCGGCCGCTGGTTCGACAACTACGTCTGCGGAGTCGTCCCGAAGGAGTACGTGCCCGCGGGCACACCCGCCGGGGCCGAGTGCAAGCCACCCAAGCAGCAAGGCGGCCGCTGACATGAGAATGAAGCGCATCGTCGGCATCGGCGCCGGACTCGCCGTGGTGGCCGTGGCCGCCACCACCGGGGTCCTGGCCATGGACGACGAGGGAACGACCATCACCGCCTACTTCGACCAGGCCACCGGTGTGTACGCCGGGTCCGACCTGCGCGTCCTCGGCGTGCGGGTCGGCACGGTCGAGTCGGTCACCCCCCGCGGCAAGGAGGTCAGGGTCACCCTCCGCCTCGACAAGGGCGTCAAGGTCCCCAAGGACGCGCACGCCGTCGTCGTCGCGCCCAGCCTGGTCGCCGACCGCTACGTCCAGCTCGCCCCCGCCTACGACGGCGGTCCGGAGCTGGCGGACGACGCCGTACTGCCCGCCGCCGGCAACGCCACCCCCGTCGAGGTGGACCAGCTGTACGACTCCATCACCGAGCTCTCCAAGTCCCTCGGCCCGGACGGTGCCAACGCCGACGGGGCGCTCACCGACCTGCTCGACACCGGGGCCAAGAACCTCGACGGCAACGGCGCGGCCATCGGCGACTCCATCGAACAGTTCGGCAAGGCCACCAAGACCCTCGACAAGAGCAGCGGCAACCTCTTCGACACGCTGTCCTACCTCCAGTCCTTCACCACCATGCTGAAGGAGAACGACGGCAACGTCCGCGACGCCGAACAGCAGCTCAACTCCGTCACCGGCTTCCTCGCCGACGACAAGGAGAACCTCGGCGCCGCACTGAAGGAACTGGGCACCGCGCTCGCCCAGGTCAAGGGATTCATCCAGAAGAACCGCGGCGCGCTCAAGAAGAACGTCGAGGCCCTCGTGCCGATCACCCAGAGCCTGGTCGACCAGCGGGCCTCGCTCGCCGAGGCGATGGACACCCTGCCGCTCGCCGCGGGCAACGTCCTCAACGCCTACGACCCGGCCAACCGCACCCTCAACGGCCGCACCAACCTCAACGAGCTGTCCATGGGTGGACCGCTCACCGAGAGCCCCGGGCTCGCCGGTCTCGCACCGGTGGACACCGTACGCCAGAAGGCGCTGCCCGGCCTGCCGCTGCCCGCCGTCGGCACCGTCTACGGCACCCCGGCGAAGACCGCCACGCAGAAGAAGGGGGCGAACCGATGAGCCCAGCGCTGCGCAGACCCGGAGCCCGTACCACCGGGGTCGCCGCCCTGCTGGCGGTGGGCGTCGGCCTCGCCCTCGTCGTCGCCAACTCCGGCCTGCCCACGTTCACCGGCATCGACCAGCTCCCGCTGCCCGGCGGCGCCGACCTCGGCGACCACCCGTACGAGATCACCGCCGAGTTCGCGGACGTGCTCAGCCTCGCCCCGCAGGCCTCGGTGAAGGTCAACGACGTCGCCGTCGGCCGGGTCACCAGGATCTCGCTCTCCTCGGACAGCTGGAACGCCAAGGTCACCATGCGGGTCAACGGCAAGGTGGAACTGCCCGCGAACGCCTACGCCCACCTGGAGCAGTCCAGCCTCCTCGGCGAGAAGTACGTCCAGCTCTCCGCCCCCGCCAACGGCGCCGCGCCGGGCCACCTCGCCGACGGGGACCGCATCCCGCTGGCCCGCACCAACCGCAACCCCGAGGTCGAAGAGGTCTTCGGCGCCCTGTCGATGCTCCTCAACGGCGGCGGCGTCAACCAGCTCAAGACCATCACCACCGAACTCAACAAGGCGCTCTCGGGCCGCGAACCCGAGGTCCGGTCCATGCTCCGCCGGGTCGACACCCTCGTGACCAACCTGGACGACCACAAGAAGGACATCACCGACGCCCTCGACGGGGTGAACCGGCTCTCCGCCACCCTCGCCACCCGCAAGCAGGACGTCGGCACGGTCCTCACCGGACTCAGCCCCGGCCTCAAGGTGCTGGAGAAGCAGCGCGGTTCGCTCCTCACCATGCTCCGGTCGCTCGACACCCTCTCCGACGTCGCCGTCGACACGATCGACAAGAGCAAGGCCGACATGATCGCCGACCTCAAGGCCCTCGCGCCCAGCCTCAAGGCGCTCGCCGACTCCGGCCGCGACCTGCCCGACTCCCTCCAGGTGCTGCTCACCTACCCGTTCACGGACGAGGTGCTGCGCGGAGTGAAGGGCGACTACCTCAACGTCTACCTGGATGTGACGGCCATGCCCGGCACACAGATCGTCCCGTCGCTGATCCCGGCAGAGGCACCGAAGAGCGGGGCCGCCACCACGCGCTCCCTGCCCCTGCCGCTCCCCGCGATCCCGACCGCGGGCACCGACGGGAGCAGCCGATGATCACTCTCGCCATCCGGCTCAAGAACATCTCGTTCCTGATCATCGCCGTGCTCGTGCTCGGCTTCCTCGGGGTGCGGTACGCCGACCTCGGCCACTACGTCGGCCTGCGCAGCTACTACACCGTCAAGGTCCAACTCCCGCGCACCGGGGGGCTGTACACCCACTCCAACGTGACCTACCGGGGCGTCTCGGTGGGCCGGGTCGGCCCCATCGAGCTGACCGACGACGGCGTCGAGGCCGAACTGCGCATCGAGAAGGACGCGCCGAGGATCCCGGACGGGCTGAAGGCCGTGGTCGCCAGCCTCTCCGCCGTCGGCGAGCAGTACGTCGACCTGCGGCCCACCCGCGGCGGCGGCCCCTACCTGGCGGACGGCTCGGTCATCGACCAGGCCGACACCACCGTGCCCGCCCCCGTCACCAACGTCCTCACCAGCGTCAACGACCTGGCGGGCTCGGTGAACCTGGAGTCCCTGCGCACGGTCGTCGACGAGTTCGGCACCGCGTTCGAGGGGCGCGGCGACGACCTCCAGGTCCTGCTCGACACCAGCAGCGACTTCGTCCAGGCGGCGGACAAGGCACTGCCCACCACCACCAGGCTGATGGCCGACGGCCGGACCGTGCTGCGCACGCAGGCCGAACAGGGCGAGGCGCTCAAGGGCTTCGCCTCCGGCGCCGAGGAACTCGCCGCCCAGCTCAAGAGCTCCGACACCGATCTGCGCAGGCTGATCGCGGCCGCCCCCGACGCCACCGGGCAGATCAGCGGACTGCTGCGGGACGTCGACCCGGCCTTCGGTGTCGTCGTCGCCAACCTCCTCACCACCTCCGAGGTGGCCGTCACCCGCCAGCGCGGTCTGGAGGAGCTCCTGGTCAAGCTGCCCGCGGTCGCCGCGGCCGGGTCCAGCGCGATCGACGAGAACGGCGCCCGGTTCGGGATGTCCGTCACCTTCTTCGAACCCCTGCCGTGCACCGCCGGATACGGCGGCACGACCTACCGGGCCGGCCTGGACACCACCGCCGGACCGCCCGTCAACACCAAGGCCCGCTGCGCCTCCTCGCCCGGCACCGGCATCAACGTGCGCGGCAGCGCCAACGCCCCGAAGGGCGGCGCCGTCCCCGAGCCCGCCAAGCCCGGATCGATGCTGCTCGGCGACCGGGAAGCGGGCCGGCTCCCCGGCGCGCTCGGCGTCACCGGCCGGGCCCCGCGCGGCGGCGACGCCATGGCGGGACTCCTGGGCCTCGGTCAGGAGGGCGGCCGATGACTTCCCGCGGGAAGAGCCTGACCGGCTGGGTGGTGCTGCTGGTCGCCGCGGCGGTCTGCGCGCTCGGCGGCTGGTCGTACCTCGGGGCGCGCGGTGACGAGAACCTGGCCTACGCGAAGAGCCGGGACGCCGCGCTGGCCGACGGCAAGCACCGCCTCGCCCTGCTCAACAGCCTCGACGCCAAGGACGCCCGGAGCGTGGACGCCGGCCTCGGCGCCTGGCTCGACTCCGCGACCGGTCCGCTCCACGACCGGCTCGGACGCACCCGGGGCGAGGACGCGAAGGAGCTGACCAAGGCCGGTGCCACCGCCCGCGGGAAGGTCACCGACGCCGCGCTCACCGCGCTCGACGAGCGGGCCGGAACCGCCGAGATGATCGCGACCGTCGACGTCGAGGTCACCCCGCGCACCGGGCAGCCGGGCACCGAGCGCAAGCGCTTCGAGGCCACGCTGGCCCGGACCCCGGACGGCTGGAAGATCAAGGCCCTCACGGCGATCCCGGTCGGGGGCGGCGCATGAACGAACGGGGAGGGACGGCGGTCGTGAGCACCGACACCGACGCGGAGGCCCGGGAGACCGGGACGGACGAGAGCGCGGAGACGACCGGAGCGGACCGGAGCGCCGAGGGGACCGGGGCGGACCCCGGCACCGAGGGGACCGGGGCCGCGCCGGAGCCGGCACGGGCGGCCGCCGCCCGGCGGTGGCCGCGCGTCGTCGCGGCGGTCCTCTCCGCCGTACTGCTGGTGGCCGGCGGGGTGCTGTTCGCCCAGGGCCGTGCCCTGCGCGACACCCCCGCCACCGCGAACCACGCGCTGACCGACAGCGAGGCGACCACCCGGGTGGCGGGCGATGTCAGCAACGCGCTCGGCAAGGTCTTCTCGTACAGCCCGCAGGCCACCGGCGTCACCAAGGAGTCGGCGAAGCAACTGCTGGCGGGCAAGGCGCTCCAGCAGTACGCGGCCCTGTTCGGCCAGGTCGAGAAGCAGGCCGCCGACCAGAAGCTGACCCTCACCACCCACGTCGTACGCGCCGGGGTCACCCGGCTGACGGACGACAGCGCCCACCTGCTGGTCTTCCTCGACCAGGTCTACGAGCGCGCGGGAAAGCCCGCCACCACGGCGGCGGCCCAGCTCTCCGTCACCGCGCAACTGCGCGACGGGCGCTGGACCGTGGTCGAGATCACCGCCAGATAGCAGCGTCCGCGCGACTCGGTACGCAACGGCCGGCAGAGCAGAAGAGAGACAGCACATGGCACGGGTACGGAAGACGAGGAACCCGCTGATGGTGGCGGCGGTCGTCCTGACGGTCGCGGCGACCGGCGCGGCGGCCTGGGGCGGGGTGTCCTGGTACGGCGCCGCGCACGACGACTCGGCCGCCTACGCACAGGCCCGCGACGCGGCGCTGGCGGCGGGGGAGCAGGCCGTGCAGAACATGAACACCCTCGACCACCGGAAGCTGGAGAAGGGCCTCGACAGCTGGGAGGACTCCACCACCGGCGACCTGCACCAGCAACTCGTCGACGGGCGGTCCGCGTTCATCAAGCAGATCCAGGAGGCGAAGACGGTCAGCACGGCCCAGATCCTCTCCGGGGCGGTGACCGAACTCGACGACCGGGCGGGCAAGGCCGGGGTGATGGTGGCCCTGCGGGTCACCGTGACGGCGCCGAAGGGCAAGCCCGCGGTGAAGGAGAGCCGGATGCTCGGCAAGCTCACCCGGACCTCCGAGGGGTGGAAGCTCAGCGCCCTCGGCCAGGCGCCCGTCGGCAACACCGCCGGCTGACGCCACCGAACCCCACCCCGCCACCGAGAGGATCCCGGACATGTCGACGACCCGTCACCTCGTCAACCGCCAGCGCCGGCTGGCCACCGTCGCGGCGGAGCGCACCGCCGCCCCGGAACGCGCGCCCGCCGCCCCCCAGGAGCCGGACGCCGAGGCTGCGGTGAAGGACGCCCCCGCCGGCGAATCCGCCGACTCCGACGGCTCCGACGCGCCCGAGAACTCCGAGGACAAGGACGCCGCGGCCGCCGACGGACGGTCGACGAAGGCACCGCGGACCACCGGCCTGCGGGAGCGGCTGCCCGTCGTCCTCTGCGCCCTGACCGTGCTGCTCGGAGCCCTCGCCGCCTGGGCGTTCGGCTCGGCCGCCGACCTGCGCGACGACCCGTCCCGGCAGAACACCGCCCTCACCGACATCGCCCGCACCAGCGAGGTGAAGGGCCAGATCGCCGACGCCGTCGGCGCGGTGTTCTCGTACAACTACGCCGCGCCGGAGCGGTCCGAGGAGGCCGCCGCCGGACATCTGGTCGGCAAGGCGGTGCAGCAGCACAAGGACATGCTGGCCCAGGTCCGGGCGCAGGGGCAGAAGCAGAAGCTGGTGCTGACCACGACCGTCACCGACAGCGGGGTGGAGCTGCTCGACGGCGACCGGGCCCGGCTGCTGATCTTCGCCGACCAGAGCAACACCCGTACCGGCGCGTCCGACGAGACCACCTACGCCGCCGCCATGTTCGCCGTGGACGCGGTCCGCCGGGGCGGCACCTGGCGGATCTCCTCCATCGACACGTTCACCCGCTGACCCGGCGACCCGGGGGAAGAGAGGGGCACGCATGAGGATCAACGGCACGATGCGCCGCGGACTCGGCGGCACGGCCGTCGCGGTCGCCGCGGTGGCCGCGCTCACCGCGTCCCAGGCACCGGGACTCGCGAGCCAGCGGACGAAGCCGGTCAAGACCCGGGAGACGGACGAGGTCACGTGGACGCAGGTGCCCAACGACGACTCGTACCACACCGAACTCCCGCCGCTGGCCTCGCCGAAGCCGCCCGGGCCCGGGGCGAAGCAGAGCCCGGTCGCCGTCCGCGCCTGGGCCGAGGCGGGCATCCCCGCCACCGTGCTCGCCGCCTACCGCAAGGCGGAGAGCGACCTCGCGCGGACCGCCCCCGGCTGCCGACTGCCGTGGCAGCTGCTCGCGGCGATCGGCAAGGTCGAGTCCGGCCACGCGGGCGGCGGACGGGTGGACGCGCGGGGCACCACCCTCACCCCGATCCTCGGCCCGGTCCTCAACGGTGACGGCTTCGCCCGCATCCCCGACACCGACAACGGCCGGTACGACGGCGACCGCGGTTACGACCGGGCGGTCGGCCCGATGCAGTTCATCCCCTCCACCTGGGCCCACTGGGGCAAGGACGGCAACGGCGACGGCCGCAGCGACCCGAACAACGTCTTCGACGCCGCGCTCGCCGCCGGGTCCTACCTCTGCGCCGGTTCGCGGGATCTGTCGGTCAAGGCGGACCTGGACCGGGCGGTCCTCAGCTACAACCACTCGGACACCTATCTGCGCACCGTGCTGTCCTGGCTGGATTTCTACCGCAAGGGCATCCACCCCGTGGCCGACGGCAAGGGCGTCGTCCCCAAGAGCCCCGGCGCGGGCGGACCGAACAAGCCGAAGCACCCGGTCGGCGGCCCCGGCGCCCCGGACGGCGGCATCATCGTCGGCCCGCAGCCCTCCGGCTCGCCCCACCCCTCCGGCTCGGCCACCCCGAAACCCTCCGGCTCGCCGACCACCTCCCCGTCCGCCCCCGGCTCCCCGGACCCCACCGACCCGGGCAGCGGCTCGCCCGACCCCACCGACAGCGGCTCGGCGAGCCCGGACCCCGGAGAGAGCCCCGAGCCCGGCACCCCGGAGCCCACCCCCACCTGCCCGACGGACCCGGCGACCCCGGATCCCGGTGACACGACCACGCCCGAGCCGGACCCGACGGCGAGCGACGACCCTTGCGCCACCCCGACCGACCCGGCGTCCACCGGCTCAGCCGCCACCGGCTGACAGCACCTCGGCCAGGTCGTACCGCACCACCTCCTCCAGCTGCGCGTAGGTGCAACTGGCGGGGGCGCGGTCCGGCCGCCAGCGGCGGAACCGGGCGGTGTGCCGGAACCGGTCGCCCTCCATGTGCTCGTACGCCACCTCGCAGACCCGCTCCGGGCGCAGCGGCACCCAGGACTGGTCCTTCTTCCCCGACCAGCGGCTCGGCGCCCCCGGCAGCCGGGCCCGCTCGTGCGCCCCGGAGTCCTCCCAGGCCGCCCACGGATGGCCGTCGAAGCCGGTGCGCAGCGGCTCCAGCTCGGCGACCAGTTCCGCGCGCCGCTTCATCGGGAACGCCGAGCAGACCCCCACGTGCTGGAGGACGCCCTCGGAGTCGTACAGCCCGAGCAGCAGCGAGCCGACGACCGGGCCGCTCTTGTGGAGCCGGTACCCGGCCACCACGCAGTCGGCGGTGCGCTCGTGCTTGATCTTGTACATCACCCGGACGTCCGGGCGGTACGGCAGGCCGAGCGGCTTGGCCACCACGCCGTCCAGCCCGGCGCCCTCGTACCGCTCGAACCATTCGAGGGCGACATCCCGGTCGGTGGTGGCCGGGGCCAGATGGACCGGGGGAGCGGCCCCGGACAGCGCCGCCACCAGCACGGCGCGCCGGTCGGCCTGCGGGGTGGCGAGCAGTGACTCCTCCCCCACCGCCAGCACGTCGAAGGCGATCAGACTGGCCGGGTTCCGTTCGGCGAGCAGCCGTACCCGGGACGCCGCCGGGTGGATGCGTTCGCTGAGCCGGTCGAAGTCCAGCCGCCCGTCGTGGGCGACCACGATCTCGCCGTCGATCACGCAGCGCGGCGGCAGGTTGTCCCGTACGGCGGTGACCAGCTCGGGGAAGTAGCGGGTCAGCGGCTTGCCGGTGCGGCTGCCGATCACGACCTCGTCGCCGTCCCGGTGCACGATCGCCCGGAACCCGTCCCACTTGGCCTCGTACTGCATACCCGGCGGGATCGTGGCCACGGCCTTGGCGAGCATCGGCTTCACGGGCGGCATCACCGGCAGGTCCATGGCCCGATCCTCCCGTACGACCTGCCGCGTGTCGCCCGATATGCGGCATAGGTGAGCCCGGCCTACCGTGACCGTCATGGGCGCAGCGGTGAAGGCAGTGGAACTCGACGTCGACGGGCGGGCCGTGCGGCTCTCCAACCCGGACAAGGTCTACTTCCCGGAGAAGGGCTACACCAAGAGGGACGTGGCCGAGTACTTCCTGGCCGTGGCCCCCGGCATCACCCGCGCCCTGCGCGACCGCCCCACCACGCTCCAGCGCTTCGTGGACGGGATCGAGGGCGAATTCTTCTACCAGAAACGCGCCCCGAAGAACCTGCCCGACTGGATTCCCACCGCACGCATCGCCTTCCCCAGCGGCCGCACCGCCGACGAGATCTGCCCCACCGAACCGGCCGCCGTCCTCTGGGCGGCCAACCTCGGCACCCTCACCTTCCACCCCTGGCCGGTCCGCTCAGCCGACACCGACCACCCCGACGAACTCCGCATCGACCTCGACCCGCAGCCCGGCACGGATTACGCCGACGCGGTGCGCGCCGCCCACGAACTGCGGTCCGTCCTGGACGACCACGGGCTGCGCGGCTGGCCCAAGACCTCCGGCGGCCGGGGCCTGCACATCTTCGTGCCGATCGCCCCCAAATGGACGTTCACCGAGGTCAGACGGGCCACCATCGCCGCCGGACGGGAACTGGAACGGCGGATGCCGGACCGGGTGACCACGGCCTGGTGGAAGGAGGAACGCGGCGAGCGGATCTTCGTCGACTACAACCAGACGGCCCGCGACCGCACCATCGCCTCCGCCTACTCGGTACGCCCCCGCCCCCACGCCCCGGTCTCCGCGCCGCTGCGCTGGGAGGAGATCGACGACGCCGAACCGCGCGACTTCGACATCCGGACCATGCCCGGGCGCTACGCGGACGTGGGCGACGTCCACGCCGACATGGACGAGCACGCCTTCCGGCTGGACGCGCTGCTGGAGCTGGCCGACCGCGACGGACACGAACGCGGCCTGGGCGACCTGCCTTATCCGCCGGAGTACCCGAAGATGCCGGGCGAGCCCAAACGCGTCCAGCCGAGCCGGGCCCGGCACGACGGGGACGCCACGGAATGAGCGCCCCCGACCTGGAACCCACCTCCCCGCACGGGGCGCACGGCAGGCCGGCGGGCCGGGCGGAGAAGTGGGCCGCGTTCAAGAAGTCGCCGTACTTCCCCGCCACCGTCCTGGTGTTCATCGTCGCCGCGGCCGCCGGTCTCTTCGCGGGCTCCTACACGTACGCGATGGCCAACCCGACCCCGCACACGATCCCGGTCGCGGTGGTCAGCGACACCGGTCAGGGCAGGGGGCAGGAGTTCGTCGCGGGGATGGACGAGGCACTCGACACCTCGCTCGACGTCCATCTCTTCGCGACCCGGAACCGGGCCCGCCACGCGCTGGAGGAGCAGGAGGTCTTCGCGATCATGCGGGCCACCGACCGGGGGGTGTCGCTGGACGTCGCGAGCGCCTCCGGGGCCACCGTCGCCGAACTGCTCACCCAGTCCGCGGTGAAGGTGGCCAAGGAGATCGGCGAACCGGTGGCCGTGAAGGACGTCAAACCGCTCCAGCCGGGCGACCCGCGCGGCCTCGCCCTCTTCTACATCTCGCTCGCCGCCGTGATCGTCGGCTTCGTCGGAGCGATCCAGCTCAGCGTGCACGCCCGGAGCCTGATCCCGCTGGAACGGATCGCCTTCACCGTCGCCTACTCCCTGCTCGGCGGTTTCGTGATCGCCGCGGTGGTCGACTGGCTGCTGGGCGCGGTGGACCTGCCGTTCGTCGAGTCCTGGCTGATCCTGGCCTTCACGATGTTCACCAGCGGCATGGTCTTCACCATGTTCAACACCCTGATGGGACGCTGGGCGATGATCCCTACCTGGGGCCTCATGGTCCTGCTGGGCAACCCGTCGTCCGGCGGCGCGGTCTCCTGGCCGCTGCTGCCCTCCCCGCTCGGGTACATCGGGCGCTGGCTGCCGCCCGGCGCCTCCGTCAACGCCCAGCACAGCGCCGTCTACTACCAGGGGCACCAGCGGCTCTTCCCGTTCCTGGTGCTCGGGGCCTGGGCGCTGGTCTCCTGCACGGTGTTCTGGGTGTGGCGCCACCGGCACCCCGGCGGCCGCGACCGGATGCCCCGGCACGCGGCCACAACCGGCTGATCAGGCCGGGCCCACCGGATCCGCCGCGTCCGTATCAGCCACGTCCGCGTCCGCCCCGGCCGTTTCCGCCTCGTCCGTGTCGGCCGTGAACTCCCCGTCCGTACCTGCCGCACCGGTCACCAGGCGCTGCTGCTCCTCCTCCACGATCCGCCGGGCCAGCGCCCCGTCCGACACGTCCACCGCGTCGGGCGTCGTCTCGGCGACGTCGCTGCGCCGCGCGTAGAGGTCGAACAGGCGCTCCTTGCGGGCCAGGATGTCGAGCATCCGCTGGTCGACGCTGTCCGTCGCGAGGAGCCGGTGCACCCGGACCGTCCGTATCTGGCCCATCCGATGGGCGCGGGCCACCGCCTGGTGCTCCATCGTCGGCTTGATCTGCGGCTCGCAGAGGATGACCACCGAGGCCGCCTGCATGTTCAGCCCGACCCCGCCCGCCTGGATCTGGCTGAGCAGCACGGCGTGGCCGTCCGTCGCGGTGAAGTCGTCGATCAGCCGCTGCCGCCCGGCGGCCGCGAGCCGCCCCGACAGCGGGCCGAACACCGGCGAGTCCAGCGCCTGTCCGACCGTGTCGAGCACCTCGCGGAAGTACGAGAACACCACCACCTTCAGCCCGCCCTCCGAGGCCTCGGCCACCAGCTCCCGCAGCCGGTGCAGCTTCGCCGACGTCTCCGGACGGGCGTACGCGGCCCGGCGCATCCGCATGAAATGCCCGGCCCGCACCGCCGCGCGGTAGACCTCCAAATCCTCCGGGCCGAACTCCTCCCACTCGTCGACCTGCACCAGCGCGGGCAGCTCGGTCAGCACGTCCACCTGGTTGCGGCGCAGATAGGCCGGGGCCACCGCCCGGCGGAAGGCGAGCGAACCGGCGGCGCCGTGCGTGATGCGTATCGAGGGGGCCAGCTCCGGCTGGAGGTGCCGGACCAGGCTGCGGAACTCCTCGACCCGGTTCTCCATGGGCGTACCGGTCAGGAACAGCACCCGTTCGGTGTGCTGCGTCCAGCCGGAGACGGCCTGGGCGCGGCGGGTGGCGGGGTTCTTGACGTAGTGCGCCTCGTCGACCACCAGCATGCCGGGACGCAGTCCGCACCCCGCCGCGTCGGGCAGGGTGTGCAGCGCGTCGAACGTGGTGAGAGCGACCCCGCCGCCCTCGCGCCACGCGTCGAAGGCGGCCCGCCGCTCGGGGCCGTGCACCGGCAGGGTGCGCAGCGTGGAGCGGGCGCGGACCTCCCGCACCCAGTTGATCAGCACACTGGCCGGGCAGACCACCAGGAAGTGCGTCTCGCCGCGCGCCGAGAGGTGGGCGAGCGCGGCGATGGCCTGGATCGTCTTGCCGAGCCCCATCTCGTCACCGAGGATCACCCGCTTCTGCGCGAGGGCGAACCGGGCCCCGAACGACTGGTAACCGCGCAGCGAGACCCGCAACCGGGTGTCGTCCAGTTGGAGTTCGCGGACCCGCTCCGCTATTCCGGACGGCAGGAAACCCTCGGCCGCGTCCCGGTCTGGGCTGAGGCCGGACAGCTCGGCGAGCAGGCTGTAGTACTCGGCGGACCGCAGCTCGAAGTCGACCCAGGCCGCGACGTCGGACTCCCCGGCCCGCAGCAGGTCGACGGAGACCTGCGCGAACAGCAGCGACAGCTCGCGCCGCTCCGCCTCGGCGACGACATCACGGACCTCGCCGACGGCCTCCAGCGCCCGGGAACGGTTCTCCCGGCCGGTGAACAGCATCCGCATCCGGCGCCGGGCCGGACCCGCAGCGATCAGCAGCGGTTCGAGCCGCCCGGCCAGCCGGCCCGCCGCGTCGACCGCCCGGCGGACGTCCGGCCCGGCATCGACCAGCCGGTGCAGGGCCATGACCAGCGCGGTCGTCGTCTCGTCCGGTTCCTCCACGGAGATCCGGACCGCGACCGTCTCCCGTACCGCGTGGGCGATCTGCCCGGCCGCGGCCAGTGCCTGGGCGGCGGTCTGCGAACCGACCCCGGGGATCTGCTGCAGCTCGTACCGCCCGGCGGCGTGGATCTGGCCCACGGTCGTGAAACCGGCCTGGTCGAACGCGCCGATCCGCAGCCGGCCCTCGGTGACGTCCTTCAGCCGGGACACCGGGATCACGGCCAGCTCCCGGCCGACCAGGCCGTCGAGCAGCGGGTCCAGCACCCCGCGCACGGCGTCCACGGCGCCGGTGTGGTCGGCCAGGACGGTGCGGGCGGACGCCAGCAGCACATCGGCCCGCTCCAGCAGCTCCCGGGCGGCCCGCCCGGTGGGCGCCGCCTCCTCCACGACCCCGGCCTGTGTCATCCACGTCCCTCTGTCCGCGCAGCCCGGCTGCCGTCCCCCGCCCGGTCCGGTCCCTCTCCGGACGGCTCCTATCGTGCCACGCGGCACCGACAGCCCCCCTGCTCAGGGCGCGGGCGGACGGCGCTCGGCCGGAGGGATCAGCAGCACCTCCAGAGCCCGTGCGCAGGACCGGGCCCGCTCCAGGAACCAGTCGGCGCGCTCGTCGGTGATCACCGCCGGGGTGGCCCTGAGGGCCAGCGCGAACCGGGCGTGCCCGGCGACGTCCAGCACCGGGACCGCCAGGGTCCGCACCCCGTGCGCCGACTCGCCGTCGTTGACCGCGTACCCCTCGACCCGCACCCGCGCCAACTCGGCCTCCAGCGCCGCCGGTTCGACGATCGTACGGTCGGTGAAGGCCGGCAGCGGGGGCAGTGAGGCGGGGCCGCCCTCGCCCGGCCGGGCCCAGGCCAGCAGGACCTTGCCGAGCGCGGTGGAGTGCAGCGGCCTGCGCAGCCCCGTCCTCGGGGTGACCGAACCGCCCGCGACGATCACCGCGTGCGGGCCGCTGCGCAGGGCCAGATCGGCGGTGGCCCCGGTCCGCCCGGCGAGATCGGCGAGCTCGGGAGCGGCCAGATGCAGACCGCGCTGGTGGTACGAGAGCCTGCCCAGCTCGGTCACCGCGGGGCCCAGCCGGTAGCGGGACGTCCGGGCGTCCTGCTCCAGGAAGCCCGCGCCGAGCAGCGTACGGGCCAGCCGGTGCGCCGTGGAGCCGGAGAGGCCGAGGCGGCGGGCGAGGTCCGAGGCGCTGAGATCGGGGCCGTTGTCGTGGAAGCAGTGCAGGACGTCCAGGGCCCGCCGCACGGCCTGCGCGCCGCCGGGGCCACGCGTCGTCGCGTCCTCGGCCATGTCGGTTCACTCTCCGCTCGTCGGGTGCCGCGGCCGGGTCCCGGGGGCCGTGACCGGGCCGAAGGTGCCACATTACGGGAGCCGGAGTCGTGCGGAACGGGGTGCCGAAACACCGCGTTCATACCGAATCCCACATCATGGGAAGCGAGTTGTGGGGCCGTCCCGGCGCGTGGCAGTCTCGGCACGTCAGCCCGACGAACGGAAGGGAGCAGTGCCATGGCCGACCGCCGAACCGCGGACCGTGTCCACGCCGCTCCGGTCCCGCTCGCCCTGACGCTGCGCCGCCACATCGACCTGGCACGGGTCGCCAGCGCCGCCTGTCGCTGACACCCCGCGGCTCCTCCTTTCCGCGCCTCGCGCCCTTCCTGCCCTCGTCGCCCCTGCCGTGCTCCGGTGCGACGGGGTGCCCCGCCGTACCCGGTGACCGGGCCCCGGAGTTGATCCGGTGCACCCCGGCACCCTCCTTCCGCCGCACCGACCCCTCGGGAAGATCCCATGACGCCTGCCGTCCTGCCTTCGACGCTCTGGTTCACCCGCTGTCCCGTCCCCACCGCGACCGGCATCGCCGCCGACCGCGGCTGGCTCACCGAGGAGTTCGCCCCCGACGGCATCACCGTCCGCTCCCTCCAGGACACCGCCCCCGGCACCGACCCGGCCGCCCACTTCACGCACGCCCTGCCCGGCCTCTTCCGCGAGGGCGGCAACGTCCCCGCGCTGTGGGCCCGGTCACGCGGCGAACGGACCCGGCTCATCGGCCTGACCTGGATCGAGGAACGGCAGACCGTCCTCGTCCGCCCCGGCTCCGGTATCCGGGGCGCCGAGTCCCTGCGCGGGCTGCGGCTCGCCGCCCCCGTCCACGCCATCGCCATCGACTTCTGGCGGGCCATGGCCCTGCGCGGCTTCGACGGCGCGCTCGCCGCCGCCGGGCTCACTCCGGACGACGCCGCGTTCGTCGACGTACCCGCCGCCGGACACCGGGGCCAGTGGGCCGCCGAACTGGCGGCGCTGCGCCGGGGCGAGGTCGACGCCGTGTACGTGAAGGGCGCCCGGGCCGTCGAGGCCGCCCGGCGCGCGGGTGCGGAGGTCGCCGTCGAACTCGACGACCTGCCCGGCCGCTTCCGCGTCAACAACGGCACCCCGCGCCCCATCACCGTCCACCAGGAACTCCTCGACGCGCACCCCGGACTCGTCGACCGCTTCCTCACCGTCCTGCTCAGGGCCGCCGACTGGGCCGCCGGACAGCCCGCCGAGGTCGCCCGCATCCTCGGCGCCGAGACCGGCGCGGGCGCCGAAGGAGTCGCCGGGGCCTACCGGCCGGGCACCCACCTCGCCCTGCGCCCCGGCCTCGCCCCGGACCGGCTGGCCCTGCTCGCCGAACAGGAGGCCGCCCTGCGCGCCCACGGATTCCTGCCCGAACCCGTCGACGTCACCGCCTGGGCCGACCCCGAACCGCTGCGCCGCGCCACCGCGTCGGCTACCGCCGCCCGCCCCGACCCCGTGAGGACCCCCGCCCCGTGAACATCCCCCGCACCCGCCGAAGGGCCGCCGCCGCCCTTCTCGCCGCCACCGCACTGCTCGCCCTCACCGCCTGCGGAACCTCCGGCGGTTCCGGTTCCGGCAACGGCTCCACGGCCCGGTCCACGGTCGAGGTCCGCATCCCCGACCCCGGCAACTCCGGCGTCCTCGCCCTCGGGAAGAAGGACGGCAGCCTGGACCGGGCGCTCGCCGCGGTCGGTGCCAAGGTCCGCTGGACCGGCAGCGCGGGCCCCTTCGCCCCCGCCGCCCAGGCGATGAACGCCGGCCAGCTCGACATCGCCACCGGCTCCATCACCTCCGGGATCACCTCGCTCGCCCAGCGCCCCGGCTTCAAGTTCTTCACCGCCGTCGCCCCGGACGCGGCCGGTGAGGGCATCCTGGTCAGGAACGGCTCCGGCATCACCTCCGTCAAGGACCTGGTGGGCAAGCGGGTCGCCGTCAACCAGGGCGGCACCGGCGAGTACCTGCTGCTGAAGGCCCTCGCCCGGGCGAAGATCCCCGCCGACCGGGTCGAGCGGGTCTATCTCCGCCCCGACCAGACGGCCGCCGTCTTCAACGCCGGGCAGGTCGACGCCTGGGCGGTCTGGGCGACGTACGCCGTGGCCGAGATCGGCAGCGGCAAGGCGCACTTCGTCGCCGACGGCGCCGCGATCGGTTCCGACAACTACAGCCTCAACGCCGTACGCACCGGCTTCGCCGAGCGGCATCCCGAGATCGTCAAGGCGCTCTACCGCTATCTGCACGAGGCCAGCGCCGAGGAGAAGCGGAACCCGGCCGCGTACCTCAACGTCTTCACCGATGTCGGGCCGACCGCCGTCACCGGCAAGGCGAAGGAGGTCCAGACCGGGTTCACCCGTCAGGGCGGCACGGTCGACCCCATCGGGCCCGAGGACATCGAGCGCTTCCGGGCCGTCGCGGCCTTCTACGCCGAACAGAAGGTCACCAAGGGCCGGATCGACGTCACCCCCCACCTCCTCGACATCGAGAAGCCGGCGTGAGCGCCACCGCCCCGCCCCCGGGGCTCGTCCGCCCACGCCCGCCCCGCCACCGGGCCCGGAGCCGCGGCTACGCGGCGACCGTCCGGGCCCTCGGCCCGGTCGCCCTGCTCGTCCTGTGGTGGACGGCGTCCGCCACCGGCGCCCTCACCCCCGACGTCCTCGCCTCGCCCGCCGACGTGGTGCGCGCGGTGGGGGAGCTGTGGGCCGACGGACAGCTGCCCGACGCCCTCACCACCTCCCTGACCCGCTCCGGAATCGGCCTCCTCATCGGCCTCACCGCCGGACTGGTCCTCGGCATCACCACCGGATTCACCCGGCTCGGCGACGAACTCCTCGACTCCTCCCTCCAGACCCTGCGCACCATCCCCTTCCTCTCCCTGGTGCCGCTCTTCATGGTCTGGTTCGGGATCAACGAGACCGCCAAGATCCTCCTCATCGCCGTGGCCACCACCTTCCCGATGTACGTCTCGACGTCCGGCGGGGTGCGCGACACCGACCCCAAGCTCGTCGAGGCCATGCGCAGCTTCGGCATGGGACGGCTCGCCCTGGTCCGCGAAGTGGTCCTGCCCGGGGCACTGCCGTCGCTCCTGGCCGGGCTGCGGCTCTCCATGACCCTCAGCGTGATCGCCCTGATCGCCGCCGAGGAGATCAACGCCACGGCCGGCATCGGCTATCTGATGTCCCAGGCCCAGAGCTACGCCCGCACCGACGTCCTCGCCGTCTGCATCCTCGTCTACGGACTGCTGGGGCTCGCCGCCGACATCGCCGTACGGCTCCTGGAACGCGTACTCATGCCCTGGCGCACCCGGCAGGGGGCCACCCGATGACCGACTCCACCGCCGTCCACGTCAGCGGGGTGCGCCGCGTCTTCGGCGGACGCGCCGTGCTCGACGGGCTCCGGCTCGACATCGCACGCGGCGAGTTCGTCGCCCTGCTCGGCGCGAGCGGCAGCGGCAAGACCACCCTGCTCCGCATCCTCGGCGCCCTCGACGCCGCCGACGCGGGGGAGGTCCTGGTCCCCGAGGCCCGCACCATCGTCTTCCAGGAACCCCGGCTCGTCCCCTCCAAGAAGGTCCTCGCCAATGTGACCGTCGCCCTGCCGCGCGGACGCTCCCGGGACGGGCTGCGGGCGCTGGCCGAGGTCGGTCTCGAACGGCACGCCGATGCCTGGCCCGTCACCCTCTCCGGTGGCGAGGCGCAGCGCGTCGCCCTCGCCCGGGCCCTGGTGCGCGAACCCGAACTGCTGCTGCTCGACGAGCCGTTCGCCGCCCTCGACGCCCTGACCCGGCTCCGGATGCAGGACCTGGTGGGGGAGTTGTGCCGTCGGCACCGGCCGGCCGTCCTGCTCGTCACCCACGACGTCGACGAGGCCGTACGGCTCGCCGACCGGGTCGCCGTACTGCGCGACGGCCGCCTCGTCACCGACGAACCCGTCACCGTCGACCGCCCGCGCGACCCGGGCGACCCCGCCTTCGGCGCACTGCGCCGACGCCTCCTGGACGACCTCGGCGTCCGTACCGACCCACCCCTACCGAAGACCCCCGATGCTCCCGAAACCCCCGACCGAACCGAAGCCGGAGTGATCTGAATGACCATCACCATCGGAGTGCACAGCAGCAACCCGTCGCTCTACCACCTCCACCACCTCACCCGGCTCGGCCTCGCCCAGGAGGAACTGGCCCCGCTCGGCGAACGCGTCGTCTTCCACCCGTACACCGACGGCGTCCGCACCGGCGAACTCCTCGCCCGCGGCGTCATCGACTTCGGAGGCACCGGCTCCACCCCGCCCATCACCGCCCAGGCCGCCGGCCACGACATCGTCTACGCCGCCGTCTCCGCACCCCGCCCCGAGCACGGCGCCCTCCTGGTCCCCGAGGACTCCCCGGTACGCACCGTCGCCGACCTCAGGGGCACCACCGTCCACCTCGCCGTCGGCTCCTGGCAGACCCACCTCGTCGCCAAGGCGCTCGACGACGCCGGACTCTCCTACGCCACCGACATCACCCCGGTCCGCGGCGGCGCCCACAGCGAGGAACTGCTGCGTACCGGCGCCGTCGCCGCCTGGGTCGCCCAGGGCGCCCAACTGGCCGCCGCCCGCCGCACCGGCGGCCTGCGCACCCTGATCCGCACCGGCGACGTCATCACCGACCGCTCCGTCTTCTTCACCCGCCGGGACCTCGCCGAGAGCCGCCCCGAGGTGGTCGAGGCGCTCGTCCGGGCCCTGCGGAAGGCCGACGAATGGGCCGCCGCCCACCCCCGGCAGGCGGCCGGGATCGCCGCCGCCGACCTCGGCGGATCGGCCGACGACTGGGAGAGCGCGCTGCGCGCCCTGCCGTGGCGGATCGAACCGGTCACCGACGCCTTCCTCGCCGAGCAGCAGGAGGCCGCCGACATCTTCCACCGCACCGGCGTCGTCGACAGCGCCGTCACCGTCGCCCACGCCCTGGCCGGGGCCCGCGCGGACCGGGCGGCGTGACGCCATGACGACCGAAGTCCTCTGGTACATCATCCCCCGCGAGGGCGCCTACCCCTGGGAGCCCGAAGGCAGGCGCCCCATCGACCACGGCTACCTCGCCCACCTCGCCGGCGCCGTCGAACGCCTCGGCTACAGCGGGGCGCTCCTCGCCACCGACCTGTACGACGTCTGGCCGCTGGGCAGCGCGCTGGCCGCCTCCACCAGCACCCGGTTCAAACCGCTGCTGGCCGTCCACCCCGGCCTGATCCCGCCCACCCTGCTCGCCAAGATGGCCCTCACCTTCGACCACCTCTTCGGCGGCCGGCTCCGCTTCAACGTCGTCAACGGCTCGACGAAGTCCCTCCAGGAGTACGGGCTCCACGTGGAGCACGACGAACGGTACGAGCTGAGCGCCGAGTACTGGTCGATCGTCAAACGGCTCACCGCCGGCGAGGTCTTCGACCACAAGGGCCGCTTCTACGACCTGAGGAACGCCGGGGCCTCCTTCGGAGAGCTGAAACCGGTCCAGGAGTCGCACGTACCGCTCTGGTTCGGCGGCTCCTCCGACCCCGGCATCGAGATGGCCGCCCAGCACGTCGACGTCTTCCTCACCTGGGGCGAGCCCCCGCACCTGCTGAAGGAGAAGCTGGACCGGGTCAGGGCGCGGGCCGCCGCCCACGGCCGCACGCTCAGGATCGGGCTCCGCCTCCACCTGATCGTCCGTGACACCGAGGCCGAGGCGTGGGCGGCGGCCGACCGGCTCCTGGACGTGACGAGCGCGGCGACCTACGCCCGGCAGCTCGGGGCCGGGGCGGGGGAGGACGGGGTGGGCTGGCAGCGCCAGTTCCGCCAGCACGGCGGCAGGGTTCCCGCCCGGGCCCGGGAGCTGGAGACGTACCCCAACCTATGGCCGGGCATGAGCCTGTTCCGGCCAGGGCCCGGCACCGCCGTCGTCGGTTCCACGGCCCAGGTCGTGGAGCGGCTGACGGAGTTCCGGGAACTGGGCGTCGACACCTTCATCCTCTCGGGGAACCCGCTGCTGGAGGAGGCGTACCGGGTGGCGGAGACGGTGCTCCCGGCACTCGGCGTCCGCCGCTGACCCGGGCGGGGAGGGCGCCGGCGGGGGCAGGGCGCGGCCGCCTCCGGCGCGGGGGAGCGCCGGGCCCTCCCCGGCGTCCGGGTTTCCCGGCCCCGCCGCCCGGGTAGTCGAAGAGCTGGCCGGAAGTCGTCGGCGCGCCGCATTGATGGCGCGTTGATCAGTCGTTTATCGCGGCCGGGCATGGTGGTCCCATGCTGATCAACACCGCGACCGACCCCGCGCTCGCCTGGCAGGAGACCGCGCTGTGCGCCCAGGCCGGCCCCGAGTTCTTCTTCCCCGCCCCCGGCAGCTCCACCCGTGAGGCCAAGCAGCTCTGCGGCGCCTGCGAGGGGCGGGTGGCCTGTCTGGAGTACGCCCTCGCCAACGACGAGCGCTTCGGCGTGTGGGGCGGACTCTCCGAGAAGGAGCGGGAGCGGCTGCGCAGAACGCGCCGCGCCTGAGTGCCCTCCCGAAGGTCCCGCCCGGATCAGGCCGGACGCACGGGACCTGGGAGGATACGGGAATGAACGACAACGACCGGGACACTCTGCTCGCGGCGGCCGTGGCCCTGCGCACGGAGGGCCACCGCGAGGAGGCCCGGCAGCGGCTGCTCGCCCTCTGCTCCGCCTTCCCCGACGACGCGACGATCGCCTACCAGACCGCCTGGGCCCACGACGTACTCGGCCTGGAGGCGGAGGCCGTGCCCTTCTACGAACGCGCCCTGGCCGTGCCCGGACTGACCGAGGAGGACCGCAGGGGCGCGCTGCTCGGACTGGGCAGCACCTACCGGGTGCTCGGGCAGTACGGGAAAGCGGTCGGGACCCTGCGCGAGGGCGCGGAGGAGTTCCCCGGGGACGGGGCGCTGCGCACCTTCCTCGCCATGGCGCTCTTCAACACCGGCGAGCACCACGAGGCGATGCGGCTGCTGCTGGAACTGCTCGCGTCCGGCAGCACGGACCCGTCGGTGCGCGAGTACCACGAGGCGATCACGTACTACGCCCAGGACCTGCGCGCGACGGTGTGAACGCCGGGCGGCGGGGCGGGGCCGGTCGCCCGCCCCGCCGCCCCGGGCCGTCCGCCGTCAGGCGCGGCCGCGCGCCGCCATCCGGGCCTTGCGGGCCGCCAGCTTCTCGTCGAACTTCGACGCCTCGTGGTCCAGACCGCCCATGAACAGCCCCAGCTCCTCCTGCGCCTTGAGCCCCTCCGGGCCCAGGCCGTCGATGGAGAGGACCTTCAGGTAGCGCAGCACCGGCTGGATCACGTCGTCGTGGTGGATGCGCATGTTGTAGATCTCGCCGATCGCCATCTGCGCGGCGGCCCGCTCGAAGCCGGGCATGCCGTGGCCGGGCATCCGGAAGTTCACGACGACGTCGCGCACGGCCTGCATCGTCAGGTCCGGGGCCAGCTCGAAGGCCGCGCCGAGCAGGTTGCGGTAGAAGACCATGTGCAGGTTCTCGTCGGTCGCGATCCGCGCCAGCATGCGGTCGCAGACCGGGTCGCCCGACTGGTGGCCGGTGTTGCGGTGCGAGACCCGGGTGGCCAGCTCCTGGAACGCGACGTACGCCACCGAGTGCAGCATCGAGTGTCGGTTGTCCGACTCGAAGCCCTCCGCCATGTGCGCCATCCGGAACTGCTCCAGCTTGTCCGGGTCGACCGCGCGCGAGGTGAGCAGGTAGTCGCGCATCACGATGCCGTGCCTGCCCTCCTCCGCCGTCCAGCGGTGCACCCAGGTGCCCCAGGCGCCGTCGCGGCCGAAGAGCGAGGCGATCTCGTGGTGGTAGCTGGGCAGGTTGTCCTCGGTCAGCAGGTTCACCACCAGCGCGATCTTGCCGATGTCGGTGACCTTGGACTGGTCGGGCCGCCACGCCTCGCCGTCCTCGAAGACGCCGGGGAAGTTCCGCCCGTCGGAGAACGGCACGTACTCGTGGGGCATCCAGTCCCGGGCGACCTTCAGATGGCGGTTGAGCTCCTTCTCCACCACCTCTTCCAAGGCGTACAGCAGCTGGGCGTCGGTCCACGCCTTCGGACTGCCGAGGTGGGGAGCGGTGATCGTCACGGGGGACTCCTGGGGACGGGAGAAGTACCTACGGATACGTAGGTTACGAGACCGTAGGTTAAGGCGGGGGTAAGCCCACCGCCAAGCCGCCCCGTTCCACGACCTGTTATCTGACGTTATGTGGGGATTTGCTGCTTCGGATGCGTCGGCCCCTCCGCCGGGGCCGGGGTTCAGCAGGCGTCGCCGAGCAGCGCGGTCAGCCCCCGGTCGAGGTCGAGGAAGCGGTGCTCGTCGCCGGCCGGCACCCGCTCCTGCGAGCGCGTCAGGAAGCGCCGCAGCTCCGCCGTGCGGACGTGCACCATCGCGACCCCCTCGACGGCGTGGAACTCCAGGACCGTACGTTCGTAGCCGAACGGTGCGACGCGTACGTCCCCGACGCCGGCCGGCGCCTCCAGCCCCTCGGCCAGGAGTTCGCGGGAGAACTCCCAGACGACCTCGGTGCCCTCCAGGGTCGCGGAGGCGGGGAACGCCATCCGTACGGTGAACGGGTCGGCCGGGTCGTACTGGAGCCGGGCGGGAAGGGTCTCCATCCGCGGCGCGGACGCGACCATGCGGGCCTGCACGGACTGCTGGATGACGGTGGACACGACCTGCTCCCCTCTCTGCGGGACGAACGGTTCCCGCCGCTGAGGGAGACGTCGGTTTCCGCCCATCCGTGCATCCGGCGGCGAGGTGAACTGTGTCACCGCACGTCGCGGCGGTGCGTCGTCGCGCGGCGACCTCTGGACGCGGCGCGAACGTGTGGGCTAGCTTCCACCGCCATGAGGGTCAAGGGGAAGACGAGACGACTGATGTCCTGGGGGCTCTGCGCGGCGGCGCTGGTCGCGGCCGCGTCCGCACCGGCGGGAGCGGCGACCCCGCACGACCGGGGCCGACCCGGTGAGCGCCCGGTGTGGACGCTGACCGACACCGGCACCGACGCGCGGTTCCGCGGCCTGGCCGCCGTCGATCGCCGCACCGCCTGGGTCGCCGGCTCCAAGGGCACGGTGCTGCGCACCGTCGACGGCGGCCGGCACTGGCGCGACGTGTCACCGGCCGGGGCCGCCCGGGAGGCACTGGAGTTCCGTGACATCGAGGCGTTCGATGCCCGCCGCGCGGTGGCCCTGGCCATCGGCGAGGGGGAGGCGTCCCGGGTGCTGCGCACCGAGGACGGGGGCGCGACCTGGACGGAATCGTTCCGCAACACCGACGCCCGTGCCTTCTACGACTGCCTCACCTTCTTCGACAGCCGCAACGGGCTGGCGATGAGCGATCCGGTCGACGGGAAGTACCGCATTCTCTCGACCGGGGACGGCGGCCGCAGCTGGCGGGTGCTGCCCGCCGCGGGCATGCCGGCCGCGCAGCCCGGGGAGGCGGCGTTCGCCGCCAGTGGCCAGTGCCTGGTCTCCTCGGGCCCCCGGGACGTCTGGCTGGCGACCGGCGGCGCCGCCGCCGCGCGGGTGCTGCACTCCGCCGACCGGGGGCTGACCTGGACCGCGACCGGGGCGACGATCCCGGCCGGGGACCCGGCCCGGGGCGTCTTCGGCCTCGCCTTCCGCGACCGCCACCACGGCATCGCGGTCGGCGGCGACTACCGGGCCGGCGAGCCCTCGCCCCGGGCCGCCGCGGTGACCGGCGACGGAGGCCGCACCTGGCGGCAGTCCGCCACCCCGCCGAGCGCCTACCGCTCCGGCGTCGCGTGGCTGCCGCACGACAGGTCCGGCGCGCTCGCGGTCGGCCCGACCGGCACCGACCTCACCACGGACGGCGGCCGCACCTGGCGCACCGTCGACACCGGCTCGTACGACACCGTGGACTGCACGGCGGACGGGGGCTGCTGGGCGGCCGGGGAACAGGGCCGCGTGGCCCGCGCCGGACGCTGACCCCGTACGGCACACCTCCCCGCGGCGGGCTCCGGACCGCCCCGGGGAGGTGCCCCGCTACCCCGGCAACTGCTGCCGGTACGGGGCCAGTTCGGCGGCCGTCTTCGTCGCGATGAACTCCGTGACCGCGTACGCGCACACCCCGTGCACCGTGAACGGGTCCGCCGCGACGATCTCCTCGATCGCCGCCCGGTCGTCGCCGACGGCCAGGATGATCCCGCCGTCACGCGGATTCTTGCGCCCCGAGGCGATGAACACCCCGGCCGCGTACTGCGCGTCCAGCCAGGCGACATGGTCCGCGAGCAGCGCGTCGACGCGCTCGACGGGTGCGGTGTAGGTCAATTCCAGTACGAACATGCCGCCAGGCTACGGGCCGGAAAGCGGCCCCCGGACACCGCCCGGCCGGTCGTCCCGCCGCCCCCGGACGCCGTCAGGCGGTCCCGGACGACCACCATCGGCTTCGGCACGCTCACCTGTTGCCGCGGACCCACCGAACGGGGCGACCTCCTAGACTCGATCGCACCATGACAAAATTCTCGATGCCCGCCGACGAGACCGAGGCCCGTGCCGTCCAGGAGACGCTGCGCGCCCGGGTGGTGCTCGACGAGCCGGGGCCGCCGCCCGGCACCGGGCGGGTCACCGGCGTCGACGTGGCCTACGACGACGAGCACGATGTCGTCGTCGCCGCGGCGGTCGTCCTCGACGCCGCGACGGCCGAGGTGGTCGCCGAGGCCACTGCCACCGGCCGGGTCACCTTCCCGTACGTCCCCGGCCTCCTGGCCTTCCGGGAGATCCCGACCGTGCTGGCCGCCCTCGAAGCGCTGCCGGTCGACCCCGGGCTCGTGATCTGCGACGGGTACGGCCGGGCGCACCCCCGCCGCTTCGGGCTCGCCAGTCATCTCGGGGTGGTCACCGGCCTCCCGGTGATCGGCGTCGCCAAGAACCCGTTCACCTTCACCTACGAGCAGCCGGGTCCGTGCCGGGGCGACCGGTCACCGCTGCTCGACGGCGAGGAGGAGGTGGGCGCGGCCCTGCGTACCCAGGACGGCGTCAAGCCCGTCTTCGTCTCGGTGGGCCACCGCACCGGCCTCGACAACGCCTGCGCCCACACCCTGCTCCTGTCCCGCGGCTTCCGGCAGCCTGAGACCACCCGGAGGGCCGACGCGCTCTGCCGCCGGGTCCTGAAGGAAGCGACCGCCTGAGTACCCCCGCGGATACCGCTCGACGATCATGACCGGCAAGCTTGTGTTCATGAACGAACATCGAACGTCTACGCGACCCGGCACCGTCTACCTGGCCCAGCGCCGACTCGCGGTGGGGGTGACACTCGGAATGGTGGCGGGCGTGGTCTGGGCCGTGTCGATCGTCTGCACGCTGGTGTCCTGGGCGCTCTGACGCCGTACGGGCGGCCCCGGGCCGCCGCTCAGCGGACGGCCGCGACCCGGAAGCGCAGCCCGGCCGCGCGCAGCCGCTCCAGCAGCGCGTCGCCCATCGCGGCGGCCGTGGTCAGCTGCCCCGAGACCGGCGGGAGGTCGTCCAGGGCGAGGCAGAGCGCGGACTCGGCGAGCATCTTCGCCGTCTCGTCGTAGCCCGGATCGCCGCCCGAGACCTCGGTGAAGACCCGCCGTCCGCCGCCCTCGCCGATGAACCGCACCCGGAACCAACTGCGCCCCCGCCGCTCCGCGTCCGGCCCCTGCCCCGGCTCGTACCGGGCCATCAGCCAGGACCGGGCCGCCGGGATCTGCGCGGCCCCCAGCAGGAGGCCGGCCGCCGCCGCGCCGCCGAGCGCCACCGGCAGGCGCCGCACCGAGGCGAAATGGCGGTACCGGAAGTCGGGGCCGTACCGGTCCAGCGCCCGCGCCGAACGCTCGACGACCCGGGGGTCCAGGGTCGGCAGCGGCAGCGCCCAGGCACCGGTCTCCGGGCTGAAGTGCGGGACGCCCAACGGGGCGCGCGCCCGGCGGGCGACCAGCCGGGGCTCGTGCAGCCGGCGCTCCCGGGCGGCGCGCAGCATCCCGGTGCCCCGGCCCATCGCGGTGAGCGCCGAGGCGAACGTGCCGCCGGAGAAGACGGCGTCGCTGCTGACGAAGGCGTCGACGGTCAGCGGCACGTCCCGCGGCAGTTGCCGCACGGTGAAGTACGCCCCGAGGTCGTGCGGTACGGAGTCGAAGCCGCAGGCGTGCACGAGCCTGGCCCCGGTCTCGCGGGCCCGCGCGTCGTGCTCCAGGTACATCCGGTCCACGAACTCCGCCTCGCCGGTGAGGTCCGCGTAGTCCGTCCCCGCCTCGGCGCAGGCCGCGACGAGCTTCGCCCCGTACCAGACGTAGGGCCCCACCGTGGTGGCCACCACCCGGGCCGACTCGGCGAGGGCGCGCAGCGAGGGCTCGTCGTCCGCGTCGGCGTGCAGCAGCGGGAGGTCCGCGCAGTGCGGGGCGAGCGCGGTGAGCCGCTCGCGCAGGCGCTCCAGCCCGGCCCGGTTCCGTCCGGCCACGGCCCAGCGCAGACCGGCGGGGCCGTGGGCGGCCAGATACTCGGCGGTGAGGGTGCCCACGAAGCCGGTGGCGCCGAAAAGGACCACGTCGTAGGGGCGTTGTGCCCCGTTCCGTCTGTTCATTGACTGCCTCCGCGGGGGCCGGGTGCCGATGTGGCAGCCAGAGGCTAGCGGAGGGGTCCGTGGCGCTGCCCGGCAGGGCGGCCGGGGTGCGGGAGGATCCGGAACGCGGCACCGGGGACGTCCGGGGCGCCCGCTCGGGCCCAGGGGTTGTGCGGAGCGCGGCACATTCTTAGCATCATCGATGTTACATCAGTTGTGTCATACCGCTGGGGGCTTGATGACCACGACAGAGCACGACCCGCGGGGCCCGCTGGCAGGGGTGCGGGTGGTCGAGCTGGCCGGCATCGGACCGGGTCCGTTCGCCGCGATGCTCCTGGCCGACCTCGGCGCCGACGTCGTCCGGGTCGACCGGCCCGGCGGCCCGGGGCTGGGCATCGATCCCGCGTACGACCTCACCAACCGCAACAAGCGCTCCGTCGTCGTCGACCTCAAGGCCGAGGGCGGGGCCGCCACGGTGCTCGACCTGGTCGAGCGCGCCGACGTCCTGATCGAGGGCTACCGGCCGGGCGTCGCCGAACGCCTCGGGGTCGGCCCGGACGCCGCCCTGGCCCGCAACCCCCGGCTGGTGTACGGCCGGATGACCGGCTGGGGCCAGGAAGGGCCGCTCGCCGAGCGCGCCGGGCACGACATCGCGTACATCGCGCTCACCGGCACCCTCTCGATGATCGGCCGGCCCGACGAGCCGCCCACCGTCCCGGCCAACCTCGTCGGCGACTACGCGGGCGGCTCGCTCTACCTCGTCGTCGGCGTCCTCGCCGCCCTCCAGCACGCCCGCACCCCCGGCGGCCGGGGCCAGGTGGTGGACGCGGCGATCGTCGACGGCTCCGCCCATCTCGCCATGATGATCCACGGCATGCTGGGGGCCGGCGGCTGGCAGGACCGGCGCGGCTCCAACCTCCTGGACGGCGGCTGCCCCTTCTACGGCACCTACGAGACCGCCGACGGGCAGCACATGGCGGTCGGAGCACTGGAGCAGCGGTTCTACGAGGAGTTCGTCCGGCTCCTCGGTCTCGGCGACGCCGCGCCGGACCGGGGCGACATCGTCCGGTGGGAGGAGCTGCGCACGGCGGTCGCCGCACGGTTTCTTACCCGTACGCGCGCCGAGTGGACCGAGGTGTTCGAGGGGACGGACGCCTGTGTCGCCCCCGTCCTCTCGCTCCGTGAGGCGCCCGGCCATCCGCACCTCGCCGCCCGTTCCACCTTCGTCGAGCACGAGGGCCTCACCCAGCCCGCCCCCGCGCCGCGCTTCTCCGCCACCCCCGTCTCCGTACGCCGGGGGCCCGCGCGGCCCGGCGCGGACACCGAGGCCGTCGCCGCCGACTGGGACGTCCCCGGCCTCACCGGCTGACCGGACGGCGCGGCGCCCCCACCACCGACCCACGACTCCAGGAGGACCGCTGTGCAGCGGCAGATCTTCACCGAGGAGCACGACGCGTTCCGCGAGACCGTGCGCACCTTCCTCACCAAGGAAGTGCTCCCGCACTACGAGCAGTGGGAGAAGGACGGCATCGTCTCGCGCGAGGCATGGCTCGCGGCCGGCCGTCAGGGGCTGCTGGGCCTCGCCGTGCCCGAGGAGTACGGAGGCGGCGGGAACACCGACTTCCGCTACAGCGCCGTCCTCGCCGAGGAGTTCACCCGGGCGGGCGCCCCCGGCCTCGCGCTCGGCCTCCACAACGACATCATCGGCCCCTACCTCACCGGCCTGGCCACCGAGGAGCAGAAGCGGCGCTGGCTGCCCGGCTTCTGCACCGGCGAGACGATCACCGCCATCGCGATGACCGAACCCGGCGCGGGCTCCGACCTCCAGGGCATCCGCACCACCGCCGAGGACATGGGCGACCACTGGCTGCTCAACGGCTCCAAGACCTTCATCTCCAACGGCATCCTCGCCGACCTGGTCGTGGTCGTCGCGAAGACCACGCCCGAGGGCGGCGCGAAGGGGCTCTCGCTGATCGTCGTCGAACGCGGCGCCGAGGGCTTCGAGCGGGGCCGCAACCTCGACAAGATCGGCCAGAAGTCCCAGGACACCGCCGAGCTCTTCTTCCACGACGTACGCGTCCCCAAGGAGAACCTGCTCGGTGAGCGGGACGGCGCCTTCATCCACCTGATGACCAACCTCGCGCAGGAGCGGATGGGCATCGCCGTGGCCGGGATCGCCGCCGCCGAGCACCTGCTGGAGATCACCACGAAGTACGTCAAGGAGCGCGAGGCGTTCGGCCGGCCGCTCGCCAAGCTCCAGCACATCCGCTTCGAGATCGCCGAGATGGCCACCGAGTGCGCCGTCACCCGCGCCTTCCTGGACCGCTGCATCGCCGACCACTCCGAGGGGACGCTGGACGCCGTGCACGCCTCGATGGCCAAGTGGTGGGCCACCGAACTGCAGAAGCGCGTCGCCGACCGCTGCCTCCAACTGCACGGCGGATACGGCTACATGGCGGAATTCCCGGTCGCCAGGGCGTTCACCGACGGCCGTATCCAGACCATCTACGGCGGTACGACCGAGATCATGAAGGAGATCATCGGCCGCTCCCTGCTCGCCTGAACCTCGCACAACCACCCCGAAAGGCTGCTGTCTTGAGTACCGAAGCGTTTGTCTACGACGCGATCCGCACCCCGCGCGGCCGCGGCAAGGCCAATGGGGCCCTGCACGGCACCAAGCCGATCGACCTCGTCGTCGGCCTCATCCACGAGATCCGCGACCGCTTCCCCGGCCTCGACCCGGCGGCCATCGACGACATCGTCCTCGGCGTGGTCAGCCCGCTCGGCGACCAGGGCTCCGACATCGCCAGGATCGCCGCCATCGCCGCCGGGCTCCCGGACAGCGTGGCCGGCGTCCAGGAGAACCGCTTCTGCGCCTCCGGTCTGGAGGCCGTCAACCTGGCCGCGGCCAAGGTCCGCTCCGGCTGGGAGGACCTGGTCCTCGCGGGTGGCGTCGAGTCGATGTCCCGGGTGCCGATGGGCTCGGACGGCGGCGCCTGGGCGATGGACCCGATCACCAGCTACCAGGTCGGCTTCGCCCCGCAGGGCGTCGGCGCCGACCTCATCGCCACCATCGAGGGCTTCTCCCGCCGCGACGTCGACGAATTCGCCGCGCTCTCCCAGGAGCGCGCCGCCGAGGCGTGGAAGGAGGGCCGCTTCGCCCGCTCCGTCGTCCCCGTCAAGGACCGCAACGGACTCGTCGTCCTCGACCACGACGAGCACATGCGCCCCGGCACCACCGCCGACTCGCTCGCGGCCCTCAAGCCCTCCTTCGCCACGGTCGGCGAGCTGGGCGGCTTCGACGCGGTGGCGCTCCAGAAGTACCACTGGGTCGAGAAGATCGACCACGTCCACCACGCGGGCAACTCCTCCGGCATCGTCGACGGCGCCGCCCTCGTCGCGATCGGCAACAAGGAGACCGGCGAGCGCTACGGGCTCACCCCGCGCGCCCGGATCGTCTCCGCCGCCGTCTCCGGCTCCGAGCCGACCATCATGCTGACCGGCCCCGCGCCCGCCACCCGCAAGGCCCTCGCCAAGGCCGGGCTGACCATCGACGACATCGACCTCGTCGAGATCAACGAGGCGTTCGCCGGCGTCGTGCTCCGCTTCGCCCGCGACATGGGGCTCTCCCTCGACAAGATCAACGTCAACGGCGGCGCCATCGCGCTCGGCCACCCCCTCGGCGCCACCGGAGCCATGATCCTCGGCACCCTCATCGACGAACTGGAGCGCCGCGACCAGCGGTACGGCCTCGCCACCCTCTGCGTCGGCGGAGGCATGGGCATCGCCACCGTCGTCGAGCGCGTCTGACCGTCCCCCCGCCTACGGAGAAGAAGAACCATGACCGAGAGCACGACCATCCGCTGGGAACAGGACGAGACAGGCGTCGTCACCCTCGTACTCGACGACCCGGACCAGTCCGCCAACACGATGAACCAGGCGTTCAAGGACTCCATCGCCGCCGTCGCCGAGCGCGCCGAGGCCGAGAAGGACTCCATCCGGGGCATCATCTACACCTCCGCCAAGAAGACCTTCTTCGCCGGCGGCGACCTCAAGGACATGATCCAGGTCGGCCCCGACAACGCCCAGCAGGTCTTCGAGACCGGCCTCGCCATCAAGAGCGCGCTGCGCCGCATCGAGACCCTCGGCAAGCCCGTCGTCGCGGCCATCAACGGCGCGGCGCTCGGCGGCGGCTACGAGATCGCCCTCGCCGCGCACCACCGCGTCGCCCTCGACGCCCCCGGCTCCCGGATCGGCCTGCCGGAGGTCACCCTCGGCCTGCTCCCCGCCGGCGGCGGCGTCACCCGCACCGTCCGCCTCATGGGCATCGCCGACGCCCTGCTGAAGGTCCTCCTCCAGGGCACCCAGTACACCCCGCGCCGCGCCCTGGACAATGGCCTGGTCCACGAACTCGCCGCGACCCGCGAGGAGATGCTCGACAAGGCCCGCGCCTTCATCGACGCCCACCCCGAGTCCCAGCAGCCCTGGGACGTCAAGGGCTACCGGATCCCCGGCGGCACCCCGTCGAACCCGAAGTTCGCGGCCAACCTGCCGGCCTTCCCGTCGAACCTGAAGAAGCAGCTCGGCGGCGCCCCGATGCCCGCGCCCCGCAACATCCTGGCCGCCGCCGTCGAGGGCTCCCAGGTCGACTTCGAGACCGCGCAGACCATCGAGGCCCGCTACTTCACCGAGCTGGTCACCGGCCAGGTCGCGAAGAACATGATCCAGGCGTTCTTCTTCGACCTCCAGGCCGTCAACTCCGGCGCCAGCCGCCCCAAGGGCGTCGAGGAGCGCCAGGTCACCAAGGTCGCCGTGCTCGGCGCCGGGATGATGGGAGCGGGCATCGCCTACTCCTGCGCCCGGGCAGGGATCGACGTCGTGCTCAAGGACGTCTCCGCCGAGGCCGCCGCCAAGGGCAAGGCGTACAGCGAGAAGCTGCTCGACAAGGCGCTCGCCCGGGGCCGCACCACCGAGGCCAAGCGCGCCGAGCTGCTGGCCCGGATCACCCCGACCGCCGACCCCGCCGACCTGGCGGGCTGCGACGCCGTCATCGAGGCCGTCTTCGAGGACACCGCGCTCAAGCACAAGGTGTTCCAGGAGATCCAGCACGTCGTCGCCCCGGACGCGCTGCTCTGCTCCAACACCTCCACCCTGCCCATCACCGTCCTCGCCGAGGGCGTCGAGCGCCCTGCCGACTTCATCGGGCTGCACTTCTTCTCGCCCGTGGACAAGATGCCGCTGGTCGAGATCATCAAGGGCGAGCGGACCGGCGACGAGGCCCTGGCCCGCGCCTTCGACCTGGTCCGCCGGATCAGGAAGACCCCGATCGTCGTCAACGACTCGCGCGGCTTCTTCACCTCCCGGGTCATCGGCCAGTTCATCAACGAGGGCGTGGCGATGGTCGGCGAGGGCGTCGAGCCCGCCTCCGTCGAGCAGGCCGCCGCCCAGTGCGGCTACCCGGCCAAGGTGCTCTCCCTGATGGACGAGCTGACCCTCACCCTGCCGCGCAGGATCCGGAACGAGACGAAGCGGGCCGTCGAGGAGGCCGGCGGCACCTGGCCCGGCCACCCCGGCGACGAGGTCGTCGACCGGATGGTCGACGAGTTCGGCCGCCCGGGACGCAGCGGCGGCGCGGGCTTCTACGAGTACGACGAGAACGGCGCCCGCACCCGCCTGTGGCCCGGACTGCGCGAGCACTTCACCAAGCCGGACACCGACATCCCGTTCCTCGACATGAAGGAGCGGATGCTCTTCTCCGAGGCGCTGGACAGCGTCCGCTGCCTGGAGGAGAACGTCCTGATCACCGTGGCGGACGCCAACATCGGCTCCATCATGGGCATCGGCTTCCCGCCGTGGACCGGCGGCGTGCTCCAGTACATCAACGGCTACGAGGGCGGGCTGCCCGGCTTCGTGGCCCGCGCCCGGGAGCTCGCCGAACGGTACGGCGACCGCTTCCTGCCGCCCGCGCTGCTGGTGGAGAAGGCCGAGAAGGGCGAGACCTTCCACGACTGACGGCGGCCCCGGCCCCCGCGGGCCGCGTTCACTCCGCAGTGAACGCGGCCCGCAGCTCCTGCTTCAACGACCGCTGGAACGCGGTCACCAGCGCCTGGAGCACCATCGGCTGCATATGGGCCGAGAGCGACTTCATCGCCGCCACGTGCTCCGGGTCCGACTCCCGCTCCCGGTACGGTCCCCACACCTCGTCCCGGAACAGCCGGGTCAGATCCCGCGCAGCCGACCGGGAGTGCTCCAGCAGCACCGTGCGGGCGGCCAGGATCGTCTCGTGGGCGATCGGCACGCCCAGCAGCTCGACCCCCAGCCGCAGCAGACCCGGATCCAGCCGGTAGTTCCCGTCGACCGGCTCCGCGCGCTCCAGCACCCCCATCGCCGCCAGCCGGGCGAGATCCTGCTCGGACAGGGCCCGGCCCGCCCGCCGCTCCAGCTCCGCCCGGGTCGCGTCCTCCGGTGAGTCCGGTGCCCAGGAGGCGACCAGGGCCCGGTGGATCGCCAGGTCCTGGGCGCTGAGGTCGGGCGGCAACTGCTCCAGGTAGCGCTCGATCGCGGCCAGGGTCATGCCCTGGTGCTGGAGCTCCTCGATGAGCGCCAGCCGGGAGAGGTGGTCGGGGCCGTAACGGCCCACCCGGCGCGGGCCGATGACCGGGGGCGGCAGCAGCCCGCGGGTGCTGTAGAAACGCACCGTACGCACGGTCACCCCGGCGCGTGCCGCCAGCTCGTCGACGGTGAGCGCGGGCTCGTCGGCCCCGGTCGCCATATCTGCTCCTCGTGTCCGGCCGTGGGGGACGGGCCGCGGCGCGCGGCGTCCGTCCACTGCAACAGTATTGCTGTCTCACCAATGATGTGAAAGTGCCCGACTGTCAGAGGCGCCGCGTAGGGTCTGTCCGCATGTCCGGGATCACATACATCCAGGGGGACGCGACCGCGCCCCAGGCCAGGGGCGTCAAGCTGATCGCCCATGTCTGCAACGACCTCGGCGGCTGGGGCAAGGGGTTCGTCCTCGCGGTCTCCCGCCGCTGGCCCGAGCCCGAGGCGGCCTACCGCCGCTGGCACCGCGAGCGCGCGGAGAACGACTTCGGCCTCGGCGCGACGCAGTTCGTGCAGGTGCGCCCGGACGTGTGGGTGGCCAACATGGTGGGCCAGCGGGGCATGCGCCGGGGAAGCAACGGCGTCCCGGTGCGCTACGAGGCGATCGGCACGGCGCTCGACGCGGTCGCCGGGAAGGCCCGGGAGCTGGGGGCCTCCGTCCACATGCCGCGGATCGGCTGCGGGCTCGCCGGCGGGAAGTGGTCCCGGATCGAGCCGCTGATCGAGGAGCGGCTGACCGGCCGGGGCATAGCGGTGACGGTGTACGACTTCGACTGACGCCCCGGCCGCCCCGACCCGCCCCGGCCGACGAGAACCGGCCGGATAGCCTGCTTCCGTTTGGCGTGGCGGCAGGAAGCGGGGTGGGGCCGGTGACGGGTGCCGGGGCTGGTGACGGGGCCGGGGCCGGTGCGGGTGACGGGGTGTCCGCGGGGCGCGGGGAGCCCGGAGGACCCGGGGGCGCTCCACCACCCGGCCCGGTCGACATGTCCCTGCTCACCATGCTGGGGCTCGCCCCGGACGAGGACGCGGTCTACCGCCGTCTGGTGGACCGGCCCGACAGCGAACCCGAGATGTTCACCGGTCCGCTGGACGTCCGGGCGGTCACCCGGGTCCTCGACTCCCTCGTCGACCGGGGGCTCGCCAGCGCCGCCCGGCCGGACGACGGGGGCGTGGTCCGCTACCGGGCCGCCTCCCCGCTCCTCGCGCTCGGCCCGCTCCTGGAATCCCGCCGCTCCACGCTGCTCCGGGTCGAATCGCTCGTCGGCGATCTCGCCGAGCGCCACCGCTCCGCCCAGACGCACGCCTCGGGGGCACCGGTGGAGGTGCTCTCCGGCCCGGCCGCCATCCGGCAGCGGCTGCTGAGCATGCAGCGCCGGGCCAGGAGCGAGGTGTGCACCCTGGTGCCGACCCGGCGGGTGCCCGCCGTGCTCAGCTTCGAGGACAACCACCACGAGGTGGACGCCGAGATGGCCCGCCGGGGCGTGAGCGTGCGCAGCGTGGTCGAGCGGGAATGGCTGGAGAACCCGCACACCGCCGCGCTGCTCTCCTCCTGCGTCGCCCAGGGCCAGCACGTCTCCGTCACGGACAAGCTACCGATCAAGCTCGCCATCGTGGACCGCCGGGTCGCCCTGCTGCCGCTGGACCCGGAGCGCGAGTCCGAGCCGGTCGCCCTCGTGGTGCACCGTACCGGCCTGCTCACCGCGCTCGTCTCGCTCTTCGAGGAGCACTTCGAGAAGGGCTGGCGGCTGAGCATCACGGGCTCCGAGGAGGAGCGGGGCGACCGGATCGCCGCCGTCGACCGGCAGATCGTGGCCCTGCTCCACGTCGGCCTGACCGACGCCGCCATCGCCCGCCAGCTCGGCATGGGCCACCGCACCGTCCAGCGGCGGCTGCACGCGCTGATGGACGAGGTCGGCGCGGCGACCCGCTTCCAGCTCGGCTGGTACGCGGCGCGGGCGGGCTGGCTGCCGGATGTTCCGGGCAACTCCGGCGCACCCGGCGGCGGCTGAGGCGTAATTACGCCACGGCGCTTTCGCGCCAGCGTCATCCCTTGTTCACCCGCACCCGCATGGCGAACGATCAGCACGTCAAGCGCTCGATGCCCTGTACGGGTCGGGCGCAGGTATGCGATGGGGAGGTCCTGTGAGACGAACGAACGTGCTGCGCCTGCTGGCGACCGGGGTGGTCGCCGCCGCGACCGGCGCGTCCCTGATGGCCGCGCCGGCCTGGGCGGGCGACACCGCACCGGAGCCGGCGCCGGACCGGGCCGGGGTCGCCCCGGCGATGACGCAGGGGCTGGACAAGGCCGCCCGCGCGGGCACCCCGGCCCAGGCCGCCCGTGCCCACATCAAGGCGCACCAGGGCACGTACAAGGTTCCCGTCTCCGAGCTGAGCACGGTCAGGACGACCAAGGACGGCGCGCAGTCCTCGGTGCGCTTCCAGCAGAAGCACCACGGGGTCCCGGTCTTCGGCGCCGAGTACGCGGTGCAGACCCGGGCGGCCGACGGCGGCCAGCAGGTCACCTCCGCGACCGGCACCCTCTACACCGACCTCACGGTCTCCACCACGCCGACGGTGAGCGAGGCCACCGCGAAGCAGCGGATGTTCTCCCTGGACCGCGGCCTGTCCGGCGTGCGGGGCGCGAAGACCGAGGCGCACGGCCTGTCCGTCCTGCCCGACGCCAAGGGCGGCCGGCTGGCCTGGCACTTCACCGTCACCGGCGGCAAGGCGAACGGCGCCCCGGTCCGCCAGGAGGTGTACATCGACGCCCGGGTCGGCGGCATCGCGCTCTCGTACAACAACATCGACGCGGCCGACGCCTCGCCCGCGCAGGGCACCGGTGTCCGGGTCGACGGCACCGAGGCGAAGCTGGACGTCAACAAGGAGACGGACGGCTCGTACACCCTCGTCGACTCCACGCGCACCATGTACCCGGTCACCGGCGGCCAGATCCGCACCTACGACGCGCAGCGCAAGCAGTACACGGACGTCGCGGGCGGCCCGGTCGGCGACGACGTCCCGCTGGTCACCTCGGCGGGCGACCGCTTCGACGGCGCCCACACCACCTCCGGCGCGGTCGACGCCCATCTGAACGCGGCGAAGGTCTACGAGTACTACGAGAACCAGATCGGCCGCGACGGCGTCGACGGCAAGGGCGGCACGATCTACTCCGTCGTCAACGTCGCCTCCAACGGCAAGGACTACGCCAACGCCTTCTGGGACGGCTCCAAGATGGTCTACGGCCACATGAACGGGGTTCCGCTCTCCGTCGGCCTGGACGTCGTCGGCCACGAGATGACGCACGGCGTCACCGAGCACTCCGCCGGTCTCGTCTACCTCAACCAGTCCGGCGCGCTCAACGAGGCGATATCCGACTACTTCGGCAACGCCATGGAGACCGCCGACAAGGGCATCGCGATGAGCGACCCCACGTCCGGCCTCATCGGCGAGTACCTCTGCAACGGCACCAAGCCGCTGGAGGAGTGCGCCCTGCGCGACCTGAACGACGGCCGCAGCGCGCAGAAGGACTACCAGCCCATCCCGCTCGACATCGACAACGGCGGGGTGCACTACAACTCCACCATCGTCGGCGGCGCGCTGTGGGACATGCGCAAGAACATCGACAGCAAGCTCGCCGACCGGATCGTCTACCGGTCCGCGCAGAACTACCTCACCCCGCTGTCCGGCTTCACCGACATGCGCAACGCGGTCACCCTGGCCGCCAAGTCGCTGAACGTCTCCCAGGCCGACCTCGCCGCCATCGACAAGGCGTTCGACGCGCACGGCATCGAGACCGGCTGGGAGCAGAAGGGCGGCACGCACGACGGCACCACCCTCGGTGCCGACGTCCTGCCCGCGTACGAGGTCTACAGCGGGGTCGACGAGCAGGCCGCCCAGATCAACGGCGACGTCTACGCGATCAGCCACGGCGACGCCATCGCCTGGGACCAGGGCAGCGCCGCCTTCGGGATCACCGTGGGCCGCTTCGACAAGAAGCCCACGCACGAACTGGCCCAGAAGGACGCCTACCTGCTCGACCCCTCGCTCGACGACGACCGCATCGTCTTCACCCGGATCGCCGGTGACTCCATCGGCGTCTACCAGACCGGTCCCAAGGGCCAGGGCGCGATCAAGAAGGTCGTGGACCGCGCCGACGCCGACGAGACCGAGCCGGTGACCGACAACGGCGCGCTCGCCTACATCAGCACCACCGCCGACGGCGAGCAGGACGTCATGCTCCGCAAGGCCGACGGCACCACGGTCAACGTGACCCCCGAGGCCGGAACCCGCGCGAGCCGTCTGGCGATGAAGAACGGCCGCATCGCCTGGGCCGGCGGCGACGGCACGTACGTGTACGTCCACGACATCAAGACCGGTACCACGCAGACCAAGAGGATCGCCGGCTTCCTGTTCAACTACGTCTCGGACATCCAGCTCACCTCGGACCGGGTCTTCTGGCGCGAGACCGGCGGCTTCCTGATCCCGAGCACCGGCTTCGTGTCGGCCCCGCTCGACGACCTGTCCAAGGCCGCCAAGCTGCGCTACCCGTCGAGCGTCTTCCTCGCCCAGTTCTCCGTCACCGACGAGTACTTCGCCTACTCCACGTTCGACCTGTGGGGCGCGCTCGGCTCCTGGAGCGGGCCGGGCAAGGCGAAGGTCGCCAGGACCGCCGACGTGGTCGCCGGTCTCGACACGTACACCCGGGTCTCCTGCTCCTCCGGCGCCCAGCTGGCCCCGTCGCTCGGTGACGGCCAGCGCATCGCCTGGCTGGACACCACCGCGGCCGCCACCGATGTGGTGACCCGCGCGACCTTCGCCGGAACCTGCGAGTAGCGGTCCGGCACCACCGCACCGAAGCGAAGGCAGGGGCGTCCACCGGTACCCGGGGGGCGCCCCCGCCACGTGTGCGACGGGGGCTCAGGCGGAGGCCCGGCGCACCAGCTCGGTCGGGGTGACCACCGACCGGGGCCCCTCGTCGCCGCCGTCGCCGGACAGCCGCTCCATCAGCATCCGCACCATCAACCGCCCCATCCCCTCGACGTCCTGACGGACCGTCGTCAGCGGGGGATCGGTGGCCTCGGCTATCGACCCCATGTCGTCGAAGCCGACCAGCGCCACCCCGTCCGGCACCACCCGCCCCCGCTCGCGCAGCACCCGCAGCGCGCCGGAGGCCATCAGGTCGTTGGCGGCGAAGACCGCGTCCAGGTCCGGGACGCGGTCGAGGAGCTCCGCCATCGCCCGCGCACCCCCCTCCGCGGTGAAGTCCCCGTCCGCGACCATGGCCGGGTCCGCGCCCGGCAGCACGTCGCGGTAGCCGTCGATCCGGTCGAGCGCCGAGGTCTGGTCCCGGGGCCCGGCGATGTGCGCGATCCGGTGGCGGCCCAGGGAGACCAGATGGCGCACGGCCGCCGCCGCGCCGCCCCGGTTGTCGCAGTCGACATAGGGCGCGCCCGGTCCGGGCTCCTCGCCGGGGCGGCCCGGCCGGCCGCCGTAGACCGTGGGCACCCGGAACCGGTGGATGACCGAGGGGAGTCCGCCGTCGGTGTGCAGCGAGAAGGCCAGTACGCCGTCCACATGACCGCCGGCCAGGTAGCGGGCGACCCGGTCGAAATCGCCGCGCCCCTCCACCAACAGCAGCACCAACTGCGAGTCGTGGAAAGTGAGTTCGCGGCTTATGCCGCGGATCTGCCGGGAGAAGAACGGGTCGGAGAAGAGCCGGGACTCCGGTTCGTCGACGATCACGGCCACCGCGCCGTTGCGCCGGGTGACCAGGGTCCGGGCGGCGTGGTTCGGGACGTAGCCCAGCTCCTCGACCGCCCTGCGCACCTGCTCCGCGAGCGGCTTGCGCACCCCGGCCCCGCCGTTCACCACCCGGGACGCGGTCGCCCGCGAGACCCCCGCGCGGGCGGCCACCGCCTCCAGGGTGGGGCGGGCCTCGGAAGCGGAATCGCGGGACGGACCGGGCAAGGGGCGCTCCTCGTACACACGGCATCGGACCGGCCCTACCGCACCGGCGCCGCCAGCCTAAGGGCTTGCAGGAAGCAACACCTTGATTCCCTGCAAGCCCTTACCGACGCCGCCGCCCCTCCCGGTGGAAGAGGGCGGCGGCGCCGGACGCCGGTGTGCCGGTCAGTGGCGGTCGTGCACGGAGTTCGTCGCCGCGATCCGCTTCCAGGAGGCGGGCCGCGCGGGCTTCGCGTCGGCGCCCCGGCTCCGCGCTCCGGCGGCCGCCGGAGCCCCGGGCCGTACCGGCTGGAACAGCCAGGTGTCCAGCAGCGAGGCCAGCGGCTTGCCCGAGACCCGCTCCGCGTACGCGACGAAGTCGCTCACGCTCGCGTTGCCGTAGGCGTGCTCGGCGGGCCAGCCCTTCAGCAGCGCGAAGAAGCTCTCGTCGCCCACCTCGTTGCGGAGCGCCTGGAGGGCGAGCGCGCCCCGGTCGTAGACCGCCCCGTCGAACTGGTTGTCCGGGCCCGGGTCGCCGGGCTTTACCTGCCAGAACGGGTCGTCGGCCGGGTGCTGGGCGTAGGTGTAGTCCGCCAGCTCCTGGGCGGTTCCCTCGCCCTCCTTCTCCGACCACAGCCACTGGCTGTACCGGGCGAAGCCCTCGTTGATCCAGATGTCCTTCCAGCCCTTGACCGAGACGCTGTCGCCGTACCACTGGTGTGCCAGTTCATGGACGACGACCTGGAGGTTGGCGCCGCTGGCGAACTGCTTCGGGCTGTAGAACGGCCGGGTCTGCGTCTCCAGGGCGAAGCTGCTGGTCACATTGGGGACGAAGCCGCCGAGTGCCTCGAAGGGGTACGGGCCGTAGACCTCCGACAGCCACTCCGCGACCTCGGTGGACCGCTCGATGCTGGCGCGCGCGGCCCCGGCGTTGACGCCGAGGTCCTTGCTGTACGCGTTGATCACCGGCAGCCCGTCGGCCGTGGTGTCGGTGGTGATGTCGAACTTCCCGACCGCCAGCGTCGTCAGATACGTCGCCTGCGGCTTGCTGGAGCGCCAGTTGAAGCGGGTCCAGCCGAGCTTGGAGCTCTGCGACTGGAGCGTGCCGTTGCTGATCGCCTGGAGGCCGTCCGGCACCGAGACGGAGATGTCGTACGTGGCCTTGTCCAGCGGGTGGTCGTTGCTCGGGTACCACCAGGCCGCCGACTCCGGCTCCTGCGCGGCCACCGCGCCGTCCGGGGTGCGGACCCAGGACGTCCAGCCGTTGATCTTCACCTCGGACGGCTTGCCCGCGTACCGCACGACCACCGAGACGGCCTTGTTCTTCGCCAGCGGGGCCGCCGGGGTGATCTCCAGCTCCTGCTCGCCGGTCTTCTGGTGACCGGCGATCTTGCCGTTCACCCGCACCTCGGAGACGTCCAGCCCGAAGTCCAGGTTGAAACGGGAGAGTTGCTGGGTGGTCGTGGCGAGGATCGTCGCCGTCCCCTCCAGCAGATCGGTCCGCGGCTGGTACTTCAGTCGCAGGTCGTAGTGGGAGACGTCGTAGCCGCCGTTGCCGCTGTTCGGGTAGTAGGGGTCGCCGATGCCCGGGGCGCCCGCGGTGCCCCCGGCGGCCGAGGCCGGGATCGCCAGCAGCAGGGAGGCCGCGAGCGCGCTCGGGACGATGAGTCTGCGGTGCACGGAATGCTCCAAGTGGTCGGGGCGGAAGATCTCTTGAACCGTCACGTCGACCCTAATCAGAGGCCACCGCCCCGGTCGTGTCCATGGCCACACCTGTCACACGATCGCCATTCGGCCGCCATCGCGGGGCGCCCGTTCTCCACCGCGATCACGCCCCTTTCGCCCTCGACCGCCCCCTGTCGTAAGGGAGTTGACCAGGAGTACCTTCCGCCCATGCCGACACGTGCGCAAGGACTCCGTTCGAGGTACAGATCCCTGGTGGCGGCGGCCGTGGCCGCCCTGATGGCCGTCCTGCTCTCCCCGGCCGGCGCCCAGGGCGCGGGCCCCCGCGAGGCCCGGCCGCCGGAGAGCCGGCCCGTCTACTCCTACCCGGACGCGGTCCGCGAATCCGTCTGGGTCGACACCGGCCTCGACAGCGACGGGGACGGCCGCTCCGACCGGGTCGCCGCCGACATCATCCGGCCGCGGGAACCCGCCCGCCAGGGCCGGAGGATCCCCGTCATCATGGACGCCAGCCCGTACTACTCCTGCTGCGGACGCGGTAACGAGAGCCAGCTCAAGACCTACGACAGCGACGGCCGCCCGGTCGGATTCCCGCTCTACTACGACAACTACTTCGTCCCGCGCGGCTATGCTTTCGTCGCCGTCGATCTGGCCGGAACCAATCGCTCGGACGGCTGTGTCGACGTCGGCGGACGCGCCGAGGTGCAGTCCGCCAAGGCCGTGATCGACTGGCTGAACGGCCGCGCCCGCGCCTACACCACCCGCACCGGCGACGGACGCGCCACGGCGGGCTGGTCCAACGGGCGCACCGGAATGATCGGCAAGAGCTGGGACGGCACCATCGCCAACGGCGTAGCCGCGACCGGCGTCCGGGGACTGCGCACCATCGTGCCGATCAGCGCCATCTCCTCCTGGTACGACTACTACTTCGCCCAGGGCGCCCCCCTCTACGACGGCGGCCCCGACATGCTCGCCGGCTACGTGGAAAGCCCCGAGGCGGGCGAACGCTGCGCCGCCGTGCGGCAGCGGCTCGCCGACGGGGCGCCGCGCAACGGCGACTGGACCCCGCTGTGGAGCGAGCGGGACTACGTGAAGGACGCGCGCAAGGTGCGGGCCAGCGTCTTCGCCGTCCACGGCATGCAGGACCTCAACGTCCGCACCAAGCACCTCGGCCAGTGGTGGGACGCGCTCGCGGCCCAGGGCGTGGAACGCAGGATCTGGCTCTCCCAGACCGGGCACGTCGACCCGTTCGACTACCGGCGCGCCGAGTGGGTCGACACCCTGCACCGCTGGTTCGACCACTACCTCCTCGGCTACGACAACGGCATCGACCGCGAGCCGATGGCCGACGTCGAACGCCACCCCGACCAGTGGTCCACCGACCGGGTCTGGCCGCCCCGCGCCACCCGTCCCACCACCGTGCGCCCCGCCCCGGGCACCGCCCCCGGTGTCGGCACCCTGGGCCTGCGGCCCGCCCGCCCCGGCGCCACCGAGACGTTCACCGACGACCCGGCCCTGAGCGAGACCGACTGGGCCGCCGACCTGGACCGGAGCACCGGCGCCAAGGCCGGGTTCCGCACCGCGCCGCTCACCGCCGACCTGCGCCTGGCCGGCTCCGCGAAGGTCACCGTCACCGCCACCCCGACCACCTCGACCGCCCACCTCTCCGCGGTCCTGGTGGACATCGGACCCGACACCATCCGCGACTACGGAGCCTCCGGCGAGGGCATCACCACCCTCGCCGACCGCGGCTGCTGGGGCGGGAGCACCCCCGGCGACAGCTCCTGCTACCGGAACACCGCGGCCCGCACCACCCCCGTCGACCGGACGGTGATCAGCCGGGGCTGGGCCGATCTCGGCACCTATGCCTCGCCCGGCAGGGGCCGCCCGCTCACCCCGGGCCGCCCCGTCACCCTCACCGTCGACCTGGCCGCCACCGACCACGTCGTCCCGGCCGGCCACCGCCTCGCCCTGATCGTCGCGGGCACCGACCGCGACCTCATCGACCCGCCCGACTCCACCCCCACCCTCACCCTCGACCTCTCCCGCACCACCGCGAAGCTGCCCCTGGTCGGCGGCGCCGGCGCCTTCGTACGGGCCACCGCCGGCTCCGCCACAGCGACGGCCGCGGACCCGGTGCCCGGGGTCCGGGGCGTGACCCCGCCGCACCGGACCCGGCACGTTCCGGGAGGCGGCCGCTCCTGACACCGCCGGCCGGCGGGTCATCGGGGGGCGTCCCCTAAAATCGGCCCCCTGATGACTGCCACTCTCGTCGCCAAGGACCTCGCCGCCGGACACGGCGACCGCACGCTCTTCGCCGGGCTCGACCTCGTGGTCGCGCCCGGCGACGTGATCGGTCTCGTCGGAGTCAACGGGGCCGGAAAATCGTCCCTCCTCCGGCTGCTCGCCGGACTCGACCGGCCGGAGGAGGGCGAGCTGCGGCTCTCCCCGCCCACCGCCACCGTCGGCCACCTCCCGCAGGAGCCGGAGCGGCGCGCGGGCGAGACCGTGCGGGAGTTCCTGGCCCGCCGCACCGGCGTCGCCGAGGCCCAGGCCGCGATGGACGCGGCGACGCAGGGGCTCGTCGACGGGGCGCCCGGCGCGGACGACGCCTACGCCGAGACCCTGGAGCGCTGGCTGGCCCTGGGCGGCGCCGACCTGGACGAGCGCGCCGAGGAGACCGCGGCCGAGCTCGGCCTGACCGTCGGCCTCAACCTGCCCATGACCGCGCTCTCCGGCGGCCAGGCCGCCCGCGCCGGACTGGCCTCCCTGCTGCTCTCCCGGTACGACGTCTTCCTGCTCGACGAGCCCACCAACGACCTGGACCTGGACGGACTGGAGCGGCTGGAGCGCTATGTCTCCGGGCTCCGCGCGGGCACGGTCGTCATCAGCCACGACCGCGAGTTCCTGATGCGCACGGTCACCAAGGTCCTCGAACTGGACCTGGCCCAGCAGCAGATCAACCTCTACGGCGGTGGCTACGCCGCCTACCTGGAGGAACGCGACCGCGCCCGTCGGCACGCCCGCGAGGAGTACGAGGAGTACGCCGACAAGCGCTCCGCGCTCGAGGGCCGCGCCCAGATGCAGCGTTCCTGGATGGACAAGGGCGTCAAGAACGCCCGCCGCAAGGCCACCGACTCCGACAAGCAGGGCCGCAAGTTCCGCAGCGAGTCGAGCGAGAAGCAGGCCGCGAAGGCCCGGCAGACCCAGCGCATGATCGAACGGCTCGACGTCGTCGAGGAGCCCCGCAAGGAGTGGGAGCTGCGGATGGAGATCGCCTCCGCGCCCCGCTCCGGGTCCGTGGTGGCCACCCTGCGCGAGGCGCGGGCCGTGCGCGGCGACTTCGGCTTCGGCCCGGCCTCGCTCCAGATCGACTGGGCCGACCGGGTCGCCATCACCGGCGCCAACGGCGCGGGCAAGTCCACCCTCCTCGCCGCACTTCTCGGCCGCCTGCCGCTGGACTCGGGACAGGCGACGCTCGGCTCGGGCGTGGTGGTCGGCGAGGTCGACCAGGCCCGCAGGCTCTTCCACGGTACGGAGACGCTGCTGGAGGCGTTCTGCGCGGCCGTGCCCGACACCGAACCGGCCGACGTGCGCACCCTGCTCGCCAAGTTCGGCCTGCGCGCCGACCATGTGATGCGCCCCGCCACCACGCTCTCCCCGGGCGAACGGACCCGGGCGGCGCTCGCCCTGCTCCAGGGCAGGGGCGTCAACCTCCTGGTGCTCGACGAGCCGACCAACCACCTCGACCTGCCCGCGATCGAGCAGCTGGAGTCGGCGCTGGACTCGTACACCGGGACGCTGCTGCTGGTCACCCACGACCGGCGGATGCTGGAGGCGGTCCGTACGACCCGCCGGATCGAGGTGGCGGGAGGGCAGGTGACGGAGGTCTGAGACGGGGTGGAGGGCGGCGCGCCGCCCTCCACCCCCGGCGCTACCGCTTCCGGCCGCCGTCCCGCTCCGGGCCGGTGAGACCGGCCCGCCGCAGGGCGTCCGCCATCGCGCTGTTCACCGGAGCGGGGGCCTGCCGGGTCGCGCCGCCACCGCGCCGCTCACGGTTCTGGCCGCCGCCCTGCTGTCCCTGCCCCTGCCCCTGGCGCTGCCGGGGCGGCCGGCCACCCTGACCGCCGCGCTCACCGCGCTCGCGCCGCGCACCGCCGCCCTGGGCGCCCGCGCCCGCCGCCGCGTCGTCGTCCAGCCGCAGCGTCAGCGAGATCCGCTTCCGGGCCACGTCGACGTCCATCACCTTGACCTTCACGATGTCGCCCGGCTTCACGACGTCCCTCGGGTCCTTCACGAACGTCCGCGACATCGCCGACACATGGACCAGACCGTCCTGGTGGACACCGACGTCCACGAACGCGCCGAACGCCGCGACGTTGGTGACGACCCCCTCCAGCACCATGCCGGACTCCAGGTCGCCGATCTTCTCGACCCCCTCCTTGAAGGTGGCGGTCCGGAACGCGGGCCGGGGGTCGCGTCCCGGCTTCTCCAGCTCCTTCAGGATGTCGGAGACCGTCGGCAGACCGAACTTCGCGTCCACGAAGTCGTCGGCCCGCAGCGACCGCAGCACATGCGTGTTGCCGACCAGCGAGGCCACGTCGCCGCCCGTCTTCTTCGCCATCGCCCGGACCACCGGATACGCCTCCGGGTGCACGCTGGAGGCGTCCAGCGGGTCGTCGCCCCGGATGCGCAGGAAGCCCGCGCACTGCTCGTACGCCTTCGGCCCGAGCCGCGCCACGTCCTTCAGCGCCCGGCGGGAGAGGAAGGGGCCGTTGGCGTCGCGGTGCGCCACGATGTTCTCGGCGAGCCCCGCGCCGATCCCGGAGACCCGCGAGAGCAGCGGCGCGGAGGCGGTGTTGACGTCGACCCCGACCCCGTTCACACAGTCCTCGACGACCGCGTCCAGGGAGCGGGAGAGCTTCACCTCGGACAGGTCGTGCTGGTACTGGCCGACGCCGATCGACTTCGGGTCGATCTTCACCAGCTCGGCGAGCGGGTCCTGGAGCCGCCGGGCGATGGAGACGGCCCCGCGCAACGACACGTCCATGTCGGGGAGCTCCTGCGAGGCGAAGGCCGAGGCCGAGTACACGGAGGCGCCCGCCTCCGAGACCATCACCTTGGTGAGCTTCAACTCCGGGTGCTTGTCGATGAGTTCACCGGCGAGCTTGTCCGTCTCGCGGGACGCCGTGCCGTTGCCGATCGCGATCAGGTCGACCTGGTGGGCCTTGGCCAGCCGGGCCAGCGAGGCCAGCGCCTGGTCCCACTTGTTCGCCGGGACGTGCGGATGGATGACGTCCGTCGCGACGACCTTCCCGGTGGAGTCGACGACGGCGACCTTCACCCCGGTACGGAAACCGGGGTCGAGCCCGAGCGTCGCCCGCGTCCCGGCCGGGGCGGCGAGCAGCAGATCACGCAGGTTCGACGCGAAGACGCGCACCGCCTCGTCCTCCGCCGCGGTGCGCAGCCGCAGCCGCAGATCGATGCCGAGGTGCACCAGGATCCGGGTCCGCCAGGCCCAGCGCACCGTGTCGCCGAGCCACTTGTCGCCGGGCCGGCCCCGGTCGGCCACGCCGAAGCGCCGGGCCACCAGGTTCTCGTACGCCGAGGGGCCGGGGGCGTCGGAGGGCTCCTCCGGCTCCAGGACCAGGTCGAGCACGTCCTCCTTCTCGCCGCGCAGCATCGCGAGCACCCGGTGCGAGGGCAGCTCGGTGAAGGGTTCGGCGAAGTCGAAGTAGTCGGCGAACTTCGACCCGGCCTCCTCCTTGCCCTCCCGGACCCGGGCCACCAGCCGGCCCCGCGTCCACATCCGCTCGCGCAACTCGCCGATCAGATCGGCGTCCTCGGAGAACCGCTCGGTGAGGATGGCACGGGCCCCCTCCAGAGCCGCCGCCGGGTCCGCGACGCCCTTGTCGGTGTCGACGAACGCGGCGGCGGCGACGAGCGGCTCCACGGACGGGTCGCCGAGCAGCCCGTCGGCGAGCGGTTCGAGCCCGGCCTCCCGGGCGATCTGCGCCTTCGTGCGCCGCTTGGGCTTGAACGGCAGGTAGATGTCCTCCAGCCGCGCCTTGGTGTCGGCGGCCCGGATCCGCGCCTCCAGCGCGTCGTCCAGCTTGCCCTGCTCACGCACCGAGTCGAGGATCGCCGACCGGCGGTCCTCCAGCTCCCGCAGATAGCGCAGCCGCTCCTCGACCGTGCGCAGCTGCGCGTCGTCGAGCATCTCGGTCGCTTCCTTGCGGTAGCGGGCGATGAACGGGACGGTCGACCCGCCGTCCAGCAGCTCGACGGCCGCCTTCACCTGCCGTTCGCGTACGCCGAGCTCCTCGGCGATCCTGCCTTCGATGGACGTCGTCACGGTTCTACCGACTCGCCTTCTCGTACGGGCTCCACTGCTGTGCATACCGGGGCACTGCCCCCAGGGGGTGTCCGACACATGCCTGCGGCGTCGCGCACTCATCGATCGGACATCCCCTGGGCGCGCGTCCGGCGGCTCAGGGCCGGACGTGCTCCAGCCCTGCATTGTGCCGGGTGGCCGGGCGCCGTGTCGCCCGGCCACCCCCGGTTGTCGGCCGGACGGCGGCTCAGCCCCTGCCGATCAGATCATCGGGGAAGGCGCCCGCCGAGGCCGCCGCGGCCAGGAAACCGCGCCCCAGCTCCGTCAGCCGCTCCACCCCCGCCGCGCCCAGATGCTCGTACGGCGCCGCGTCCATCCGGTCCGTGGTCTCCTCCAGCTCCGCGCGGAGCGCCGTGCCCGCCTCGGTCAGCTCACCGTCCGCGTCCAGCACCCCGCGCAGGCGCAGCCGCTCCCGCGCCGCGTCCAGGTCGGCGTCCACCCAGCCCCGGGTGGTCATCACCCAGCGCGGGGACATCCCCCGGCCGGTCGCGGTGTGGCTGACCACCGACTCCAGGGGGTCGAGGCCGGCGGTCAGCAGCGCCGCCATGTGGCCGTCGCCGCGGTGCTCGCGCAGCAGTGTCGCGGCGTGCCAGAACGCCAGATGCGGCTCCTCGGGCACCGGGAGGTCGGCATGGGCGGCGTAGAGCGGACGGGAGTGGCGGGTGCAGGCCTCGGTCGCGCGCAGCGCGAGCTTCGCCGCCTCGGCCATCTCCGGGGAGGCGACCGCCGCCTCGCCCAGCAGCCGGCGCAGGGTGGCGTCGGCGGCGCGCAGCCGGGCGGCCAGGGCCTCCCCGGGCGAGACGGTGGACCACACGGCGGGCAGGTAACGGGCGATGAGCCGGTGGTCGAAGTTGTAGAAGGCCGCGGTGACCGGGCCCGGACCGACGGCACCCATCGCCGCCGCGCGCGAGGCGAAGTAGGCGCCGCTCCAGTCGTCGACGCCGAGCGCGGCGTACTGCTCGGCGAGATCCGGTGAGAAGTAGACCGTCGAGTGCAGCGTGTTGAGGGCGTTGTGGCAGCGGCGTCCGGCGCGCGGCGGCAGAGTGCTCATGGCGGCACACTACCGACTGGTCGGTACGCCCGATACCCCGTGCGGCGGCCCGCTTCCGCCGACCCCGGACCGGCCCGTGGCCCATGGCAGGAAAGGTGGGTTCCTCGTCGTTGCCGCCCTCACCGGGGCCCGCCAGGATTGCGGCCATGACGCAGCGATCCGTACTCGTCGTGCTCTACGAAGGGGTCCAGAGCCTCGACGTCACCGGGCCGGTGGAGGTCTTCGCCGGAGCCTCCCGCTTCCCGGGCGCCGGGTACGCCCTGAGCACCGCCACGCTCGACGGCGCCCCCGTCCGCACCAGCAGCGGGCTCCTCCTCGTCCCGGACACCGCCCTGACCGCCACCGGCACGCCCCACACCCTGCTCGTCCCCGGCGGCGAGGGCACCCGCACCCCGGATCCGGCGCTCGTCGACTGGCTGCGGGAGCACGCCCCGCGCGCCGAACGGCTCGTCTCCGTCTGCACCGGGGCTCTGCTGCTCGCCGCCGCCGGACTGCTGGACGGCCACCGGGTGACCACCCACTGGACGGTCTGCGGCCACCTCGCCCGCCACCACCCCGCCGTCGAGGTCGACCCGGACCCCATCTTCGTCCGCGACGGCAGACTGGCCACCTCCGCGGGCGTCACGGCCGGCATCGACCTGGCCCTGGCGCTCGTCGAGGAGGACCACGGCCGGCGGATCGCCCACGACATCGCCCGTCACCTGGTGGTCTTCCTGCGCCGACCCGGCAACCAGGCCCAGTTCAGCGCCCAGCTCGCCGTCCAGACCGCCCGGCGCGAACCGCTGCGCGAGGTCCAGCACTGGATCACCGAGAACCCGGCCGCCGACCTCCGCGTCGAGGCACTCGCCGCCCGTGCCCGGCTCTCGCCCCGGCACTTCGCCCGCGCCTTCCGGGACGAGACGGGCCTCACCCCGGGCCGCTACGTGGACCGGGTGCGCCTCGAACAGGCCCGCCGACTGCTGACGGACACCACCGACGGCGTCGAAGGCATCGCGCGCGCCTGCGGATACGGCACCCCCGAGGCGATGCGCCGCGCCTTCGTGAAGGTGCTGGCCACCACCCCCACCGCATACCGCCGGAACTTCCGGACCCGACCCGACACCCACTGACCCCGAAGGACCAGCCCATGCAGATCGCCGTCGTCCTCTTCGACCGCTTCACCGCACTCGACGCCGTCGGCCCCCACGAGATGCTCGCCCGCCTCCCCGGCGCCGAGACCGTGTTCGTCGCCGGGCGAACCGGTCCCGTACGCAACGACACCGGCGGCCTCTCCCTCCTCGCCGAGCGGACCTTCGCCGACGTGACCGCGCCCGATGTGCTGGTCGTGCCCGGCGGGCCCGGGCAGCGCGACCTGATGGCCGACCCCGAGCTGCTCGGCTGGCTGCGCACCGCCGACGCCACCAGCACCTGGACCACCTCCGTGTGCACCGGCTCGCTCCTGCTCGCCGCCGCCGGGCTGCTGACCGGGCGGCGGGCCACCTCGCACTGGCTCCAGCTGGACGTGCTGGCGGAGCTCGGCGCCGAACCGACCGGGGAGCGCGTCGTCGTCGACGGCAAGTACGTCACGGCGGCGGGCGTCTCGGCCGGCATCGACATGGGGCTCACCCTGGCGGGCCGGATCGCGGGCGAGGACCACGCCCGCGCCGTCCAGCTGCTGACCGAGTACGACCCGCAACCGCCCTACGACGCGGGCTCGCCGGAGAAGGCACCGGCGGCCATGGTCGAACGCTTCCGCGCCGGACGCCACCGCCTCCTGCGGTAACACGTTCCGGCGGCGTACACCCGGACGGCGTCAGGCCCCGCCCGTCCAGGCGAAGCGCGGCGCGCGCCGCTCCAGGAAGGCGGCGGCCCCCTCGGCGGTGTCGCCGCTGCGGCGGGCCTGCTCCGCCCAGTACGCCTCCCGCCCCTCCCGGCCGTCGGCGAACTCCTTCGCCGCCGCCTGCGTCAGCCCCGAGCGGGCCACCAGGGTCCGTACGTAGGCGGCGACCCGGCCGTCCAGCCCGCCGGCCGGCAGCACCTCGTCGACCAGGCCGGTCCGCAGCGCCCGCGCGCTGTCGATCAGCTCACCGGAGAAGAGCAGGTGCTTCGCGGTGGCCGGACCGGTCAGTGCCACCAGCCGACGGGTCGACGACGCGGCGTACACGACGCCGAGCTTGGCCGGGGTGACGCCGAAGGACGCGCCCTCCTCGGCGAACCGCAGATCGCAGGCGGCCGCGAGCTGACTGCCGCCGCCCACGCAGTAGCCCCGGATCGCCGCGAGCGTCGGCCGGGGGAACGCGGCCAGCGCCTCCTCGGCCGCCACCGCGAGCCCCTGCGGGTCGCTCCCCGGCTCGCGCAGCGAGGCGATGTCCGCACCGGCGCAGAAGGTGTCCCCGGCACCGGTGAGCACCAGCACCCTGACCGCCTCGTCCTTCGCCAGCCGCTCCAGCAGAACGGGCAGCGCGGACCACATCGCGAGGGTCATCGCGTTGCGTTTGGCGGGGTTGCGGATGACGACGGTGGCGACGCCGTCCGCGACGGCGTGCTCCAGCCCGGGTTCGGTGCGCTCCATGGGCCGGATGCTATCCGGCGCGTTCGAACCTACGATCAGGAAGGGGTCGCCGATCCGGCACGTACCGTGAGGAGCTTCCCATGGCCGATCCCGCAGCCGAGGGCAGGAGGCTGAGCCGCAGTTTCGGCTGGCTCGCCCTGCTCGGCACCCTTCTCGTCGTGGCCGGACTGGTCGGCCTCGTCTACACCGGCGTCGCGACGCTGACGTCGATGCTCCTGTTCGGCTGGCTGCTGCTGCTCGGCGGGATCGTCGGACTGCTGCACGCCATCGACTCGCGGGGCACCGACTACTTCTGGCTGGGTGTCGTGGTGGCCGCGCTGAACATCGCCGCCGGAGTCGTCGTCATCCGCCATCCGCAGGGCAGTGCGGAGGCACTGACCATGTTCGCCGCGCTGCTCTTCCTCACCGGCGGGGTGTTCCGCCTGGTGGGCAGCGTCGTGGTGCGCGGCCCCCAGTTCGGCTGGACGCTGCTGCAGGGCGCCTTCGGCCTGCTGCTGGGTCTGCTGGTGCTCTTCGACTGGCCGCACAGCAGCCGCTACGTCCTCGGCCTCTTCTTCTCGCTGGCGCTGCTCTTCGACGGGCTCGGCCTGATCGCGACCGGGATCGGCGGCCGCCGGGTCGTCTCGCTGGTCTCGGAGCAACAGAGGGTGACCGGAGGCTTCCCCGAGTCACCCGGCAAGGACGGGCACAACCGGTCCGAAGGCTGAGCCGCCGGCGCCCAGTCCGGTCAGAACACGTCGATAGGAGTCGAATTCAGTTCAGTGACCCTGTCCGTACCGGATACGCCCAGCACTCTGTACCCGACGTGCAGTCACCATCGAGTGGAGAGCGGGTACCGGACTATGGAGAGCCGCGGGAGTGTCCCCGCCCGGCCCGTGTCGTACGAGGGAGTCTGGCGGTTCACCGCCCCGGCCGTGGACGTCTCCGTACCGCAGGCCCGGCACGCGGTGCGCGACCTGATCGCACGCCAGGGTGTTCCGCTGGACGAGGACGTGGTCGGAGGGCTGCTGGTCATCGTCTCCGAACTCGTCACCAACGCGGTGAAGCACGCCGCGCTGCTCTCGCCGGAGCTCGCCGTCGAGGTGGCCGTCGACGAGACATGGATCCGGGTGTCCGTCGAGGACAACCATCCCTACCGGCCGACGGCCCTGGAGACGGACCACGGACAGACCGGCGGGCGCGGCCTGCTGCTGGTCCGGGAGATCACCCGGGAGGCGGGCGGCGCCTGCGACGTGGAGCACACCGCGGGCGGCGGGAAGATCATCTGGGCGGCCCTGCCGCTGACCCCCCGGCCCTGAACCCCGGCCGCGCCCCGCCCGACCGGGCCGGGCGCGGCCGGGCGGGACGTCACCAGCCGGCGGACGGCCCGGTCAGCTCCCTGATCGCCGGACGCGCGGCGTCCAGCACCGTCATGAACCACGCCGAGAACGGCGCCTCGGCGTGCCGCTCGACGAGCTCCGCCGCCGTCACGAAGGCGACCTCGCCGACCTCCTCCGGATCGGGCTCCGGCCGGTCCTGCGCCATTCCGACGAAGAGGTGGTTGAACTCCTGCTCCACCAGGCCGGAGGCCGGGTCGGGGTGGTTGTAGCGGACCGTGCCCGCCTCGGCCAGCAGGGAGGGGGAGATCCCCAGCTCCTCATGGGTGCGCCGGGCGGCGGCGGTGAACGGCGCCTCGCCCGGGTAGGGGTGGCCGCAGCAGGTGTTCGACCAGACACCGGGGGAGTGGTACTTGCCGAGCGCGCGGCGCTGGAGCAGCAGTCTGCCCTGCTCGTCGAAGAGGAAGACGGAGAAGGCACGGTGCAGCTGTCCCGGCGCCTGGTGGGCGGCGAGCTTCTCCGCCGTACCGATGGTGGTGCCGTTCTCGTCGACCAGTTCGAGCATGATCTCTTCTGCTGCGCCGTTCGACGAGCTGTGCGCCGCGGTGGCTGGTGTGGTCGGCATACCCATCCTTCGCTATGGTCCCGGCCCGGTGCGCCGGTCCCGTCGAGTCCGGCCAAGTCTGCCGTACAAAAGGGGCTTGTCCGTACCTGGGGCACGTCCGCCGGACACGCCTCGGGCGCGTCCGGCGGACCGGGTCAGACGCCGAAGGCGGCCGGGTAGACGATCGTGCCCCCGGGGACCGGCGCGGACGCGTCGAGCACCAGCGCCATCATCGCCTCGTCCGGGACCTCGAAGCCCGGCCGGATCCCGTACCGCGACGCCGGCACGAAACCGAACATCGGGTAGTACTCGGGGTGGCCGAGCACCAGGACGAGCGGTTCGCCCCGCAGCCGGGCCGCGTCGAGCACCGCCCGTACGACGGCCTGCCCGGCGCCCCGCCGCTGGTACTCCGGGGCCGTGGCCACCGGGGCCAGCGCGAGCGCCGGTGCCGCGCCGACCCGGCACCGGGTCAGCAGGGCGTACGCCACGACGGCGCCGCCCGGGCCGTCCGTCGCGACCATGGAGAGACCGGGCAGCCAGGCCGCCGGGTCGGTGCGCAGCGCGTCGACGAGCGCCGCCTCGTGGGGTGTCGGGAAGGCGGCGGTGTTGACCGCGCGTACGGCCGCCGCGTCGGCGGGCGTCTCCGGACGGGTCGGCCAGTGAGGGCCGGCCGGGGAAGGCGCGGAAGGAGTGGTGTGGTCGTTCTCGTTGTCGGTCAACGTGGAAACCCTTGGACGGGAAGGGGTCCGGCCGACGGGTGGCCCGCCGAGGGGCGGGAACGTCAGCCGAGAACCCGGGAGACGGGGAGGGACCGGAGGCCGCGCCGGGTGGGCGCCTTCACAACCGTCATCCGCCTCGACCCCTCTCCCGTTCCGTTCGTCCCGCGCGCCGGGAATCGGCGCACCAGAGGTCGAACGTCTCTGCGACGAGACTACACGGCCCGCCGCACGGGGGTCAGTGACAGAGCCGGGACTCGTGCTCGGCGTGGCCGACCGGCTCCAGCTGGAAGGTGCAGTGCTCCACGTCGAAGTGGGTGCCGAGACAGCCCTGGAGGTCGTGGAGGAGCTTCTCGTGGCCGATGGAGTCCAGCACGTCCTGGCGCACCACCACATGGGCGGAGAGCACCGGCATGCCCGAGGTGATCGTCCAGGCGTGCAGGTCGTGGACGTCCAGCACACCGGGCAGGGCGACGATGTGGGCCCGGACCTCCGCCATGTCGACGCCCTTGGGCGCCGACTCCAGCAGTACGTTGAGCGTCTCCCGGAGCAGCTTCACGGTACGCGGGACGATCATCAGGCCGATGAGCAGCGAGGCGATCGGGTCGGCGGCCTGCCAGCCGGTGAGCAGGATGATCCCCGCCGAAACCAGCACCGCGACCGAGCCCAGCGTGTCCGCCAGCACCTCCAGATAGGCGCCGCGCACATTGAGGCTCTCCTTCTGCCCGCGCATCAGCAGCGACAGGGAGACGATGTTGGCGACCATGCCGACCGCGGCGACGGCGATGGCCACCCCGCCCCTGGTCTCCGCCGGGGTGATGAACCGGTCGACGGCCTCGACCAGCAGGAAGCCGCCCACCCCGAGCAGCAGCAGGCAGTTCGCCAGCGCCGCGAGGATCTCGGCACGGGCGTAGCCGAAGGTGCGGTTCGGCCCGGCCGGCCGGTTGGCGAAGTGGATCGCCAGCAGCGCCATGCCCAGCCCAAGGGCGTCGGTCGCCATGTGGGCCGCGTCGGCGATCAGCGCGAGGGAGTTGGCGACCAGGCCGCCGACGATCTCCACGGTCATCACGGTGAGTGTGATGCCGAGCGCGATCCGCAGCCGCCCCCGGTGGGCGGCCGCCGCCGTGCCGGTGGGCGGCGGCCCGCCGTGTGTGTGTCCGTGGTCGTGCCCTGCCCCCATGGGGACGCCTCCCGGTCGTCTCGGAACCCCGGACGCGATCGGCCCGGCAGGCCCAGTGAACTACGGGTGGGGGGTATGCGGCAACACGGTACTGAACACCGTTGTCAACGTCTCTGACCTGCGGAAATGCCTGCAGGTCAGAGACTTGGCGCGGTGCGGGCGAACAGAGCGGGGCGGCCGCGTTTTGTCAGCCGGGCGGACGATCGACGATGATGATCGCGGACGGTGTCGCAGGACGCCGGTCCGCCCCGAACGGGGCACGAACGGTCGGTGAACTCGCGCTTCCGTTGATCCGATAGCCTCTGCCGACGTGCCGCCGGCCCGCATCGGGCCGCACTGTCGCGCGCCGACCCCGTCAGCACCAAGGAGTGAGTTCGTCTGTCGACCGCCATCCTCACCGGTGCACCGGTACCCGGGTCGTCGCTCACGGACGATCTGCGGTCACTCGGCTTCGACGTACAGATCGCCGCCGACGTGACCGAGGCCGCCCGGCTGCTCTCGGCCGTCCCCGCCGACCGCCGCGTCGCACTGGTGGACCCCCGCTTCGTCGGCCATGTCCACGCCCTCCGGCTCGGGCTGACCGACCCCCGCTTCCCCGCCGCCACGGTGCCCGGCGCGCTCACCGCGCAGCCCGAGGCGCGCCCCGCGCTCGCCCGCGCTCTGGACACCACGGCCGAGGCCGTCGGCGCGGGCCTGCCCACCGGCCCCGCCGACGTACCGGTCACCGACCGCACCGTCCCCGGCCGGATCGCCCTGACCATGGACGCCGGGGGCACCGCGGTCCAGCGCCCCGAGCTCGGCTCGCTGGTCGCCGCCGTACCGGCCGACGGCCCCGCCCGCGAGACGGCGCGGGCCGCCCGCGACGCGGTCGACGACGAGGCGGTACGGCTGCGCAGCGCGGTGAAGGCCCACGACGGCTTCTTCACCACGTTCTTCATCAGCCCGTACTCCCGCTACATCGCCCGCTGGTGCGCCCGCCGGGGCCTCACCCCCAACCAGGTCACCACCGCGTCCCTGCTGACCGCGCTCATAGCGGCCGGCAGCGCCGCCACCGGCACCCGCGGCGGCTACGTCGCCGCCGGCGTGCTGCTGCTCCTCTCCTTCGTGCTCGACTGCACCGACGGACAGCTCGCCCGCTACTCGCTCCAGTACTCCACGATGGGCGCCTGGCTGGACGCGACCTTCGACCGCGCCAAGGAGTACGCCTACTACGCGGGCCTCGCGCTCGGCGCCGCCCGCGGCGGCGACGACGTCTGGGCGCTCGCCCTCGGCGCGATGGTGCTCCAGGCCTGCCGGCACGTGATCGACTTCTCGTTCAACGAGGCCAACCACGACGCGGTGGCCAACTCGAGTCCCACGGCCGCCCTCTCCACCCGGCTCGACAGCGTCGGCTGGACGGTCTGGCTGCGCCGGATGATCGTGCTCCCGATCGGTGAGCGCTGGGCGATGATCGCGGTCCTCACCGCCGTCACCACGCCCCGGATCGTCTTCTACGCCCTGCTGATCGGCTGCGGATTCGCCGCCTGCTACACCACCGCCGGCCGCCTGCTGCGCTCGGTGACCCGCAAGGCGCGGCGCACCGACCGCGCCGCCCGGGCCCTCGCCGACCTCGCGGACTCCGGCCCGCTGGCCGAGGCCGTCGCCGCGGTCGGACCCAAGCTCGGCGGAAGCTGGAGCGCCCCGGTCACGGCCCTGCTCGCCGGGGTCCTGATGGTCGCCTCCGCGCTCACCCAGCCCTTCGGCAGCTGGCACACCATCCTGGCCGCGGTGGTCTACGCGCTCTTCTCCGGAATGGCCGTCTCCCGCCCCCTCAAGGGCGCCCTCGACTGGCTGGTGCCCCCGGCGTTCCGGGCCGCCGAGTACGGCACGGTGCTGGTCCTCGCGGCCCGCAGTGACGTGCCGGGCGCGCTCCCGGCGGCCTTCGGCCTGGTCTCGGCCGTCGCCTACCATCACTACGACACCGTCTACCGCATCCGCGGTGGCACCGGCGCACCGCCCCAGTGGCTGGTCCGCACGATCGGTGGGCACGAGGGCCGCGTCCTGGTGGTGGCCGTACTCGCCGCCGTGTTCACCCGGCATTCGGCGTTCGCCACGGCACTCACCGTGTTCGCCGTGGCGGTGGCCCTGGTGGTGCTCGTGGAGTCCATCCGCTTCTGGGTGTCCTCCGGAGCACCCGCCGTTCACGACGAAGGAGAACCCGCATGATCGGCCTCGTACTGGCAGCCGGTGCAGGACGGCGTCTGCGCCCCTACACCGACACGCTCCCGAAGGCCCTCGTGCCTGTCGACGGTGAGAAGACCGTCCTGGACCTCACGCTGGCCAACTTCGCGGAGATCGGCCTCACCGAGGTCGCCGTCGTCGTCGGCTACCGCAAGGAGGCCGTGTACGCCCGCAAGGCCGAGCTGGAGGCCACCTACGGCGTCCGCCTCACCCTGATCGACAACGACAAGGCCGAGGAGTGGAACAACGCCTACTCCCTGTGGTGCGCCCGCGAGGTCCTGGCCCGCGGCGTCATCCTGGCCAACGGCGACACCGTCCACCCGGTCTCCGTCGAGAAGACCCTGCTCGCCGCCCGTGGCGAGGGCCGCCGGATCATCCTCGCCCTCGACACGGTCAAGCAGCTCGCCGACGAGGAGATGAAGGTCGTCACCGAGGACGGCAAGGGCGTGCGGCACATCACCAAGCTGATGGACCCCGCCGCCGCGACCGGTGAGTACATCGGCGTCACCCTCATCGAGCCCGAGGCCGCCGCAGAGCTGGCCGACGCCCTGAGGACGACCTTCGAGCGCGACCCCGACCTCTACTACGAGGACGGGTACCAGGAGCTGGTGAACCGGGGCTTCACCCTCGACGTCGCCCCCATCGGCGACATCGCGTGGGTGGAGATCGACAACCACGACGACCTCGCGAAGGGCCGTGGCATCGCGTGCCAGTACTGACCCGGCTCATTCCGTCCCCGGTCGTCGTCGACATCCGTCGCGGCGCCCTGGACGATCTGGCCGGCCTCCTCGCCGACCAGCGGATCTCCGCCTCCGGCAAGCTCGCCGTCGCGATCAGCGACGGCTCGGGGCGCGCCCTGCGCGAGCGGCTGGCCCCCGCGCTGCCGGGCGCCGACTGGTACCCGGTGACCGACGGCACCCTCGACTCGGCGGTCAAGCTGGCCGACGAGATCAAGGGCAACCGCTACGACGCCGTGGTCGGCCTCGGCGGCGGCAAGATCGTCGACGTCGCGAAGTACGCGGCGGCGCGGGTCGGGCTGCCCATGGTCGCGGTGGCGACGAACCTCGCCCACGACGGCCTGTGCTCGCCCGTCGCCACGCTCGACAACGACAACGGACGCGGCTCCTACGGGGTCCCCACCCCGATCGCCGTCGTCATCGACCTCGGCATAGTCCGCCAGGCACCCGCCCGTTTCGTACGGTCGGGCATCGGCGACGCGGTCTCGAACATCTCCTGCGTGGCCGACTGGGAGCTCTCCCACGAGATCACCGGCGAGGAGATGGACGGCCTGGCCGCCGCCATGGCCCGGCAGGCCGGCGAGGCCGTGCTGCGCCACCCCGGCGGGATCGGCGACGACGCCTTCCTCAAGGTGCTCGCCGAGGGCCTGGTGATGACCGGCATATCGATGTCCGTCGCCGGGGACTCCCGGCCGGCCTCGGGCGCCTGCCACGAGATCAACCACGCCTTCGACCTGCTGTACCCCCGGCGTGCGGCCAGCCACGGCGAGCAGGTCGGCCTCGGCGCCTGCTTCGCCATGCATCTGCGCGGCGCCCGCGAGGAGGCGCGGCTGATGGCGGCCACCCTGCGCCGGCACGGCCTGCCGGTCCGGCCCGAAGAGATCGGCTTCACCGCCGACGAGTTCGTCCGGGCCGTCGAGTACGCCCCGCAGACCCGCCCGGGGCGCTTCACCATCCTGGAACACCTCAACCTCTCCACCGACCAGATCAGGGACGCGTACGCCGACTATGCAAAAGCCATCGATAGCTGAACTCCGTCCGGTCGTGCACCCGCCGGGCGTGAAGGACCGGCGCAGCGGTGAGCACTGGGCTGGTCGGCTCTACATGCGCGAGATCTCGCTGCGCATCGACCGGCACCTGGTGAACACCCGGGTCACCCCCAACCAGCTGACCTACCTGATGACCATCGCCGGGGTGCTCTCCGCGCCGGCCCTGCTCGTGCCGGGCATCCCCGGCGCGCTGCTCGGCGTGCTGATGGTCCAGCTCTACCTCCTGCTCGACTGCGTCGACGGCGAGGTGGCCCGCTGGAAGAAGCAGTTCTCGCTGGGCGGTGTCTACCTCGACCGGGTGGGCGCGTACCTGTGCGACGCGGCCGTGCTGGTCGGTTTCGGCCTGCGCGCCGCCGATCTGTGGGGCACCGGGCGGATCGACTGGCTCTGGGCCTTCCTGGGCACGCTCGCGGCCCTGGGCGCCATCCTGATCAAGGCCGAGACGGACCTGGTCGGCGTCGCCCGGCACCAGGGCGGGCTGCCGCCCGTCAAGGAGGCCGCCTCGGAACCGCGCTCCTCCGGTATGGCGCTCGCCCGCCGGGCCGCCGCCGCGCTCAAGTTCCACCGGCTGATCCTCGGCGTCGAGGCGTCCCTGGTCATCCTGGTCGCGGCGGTCCTCGACGCGGTCCGCGACGACCTCTTCTTCAGCCGTCTGATGGTCGCGGTGCTGGCCGGCATCGCGCTGCTGCAGACCCTGCTGCACCTGGTGTCGATCCTGGTGTCGAGCAGGCTGAAGTGAGTTCGCCCATGAAACTCGGCGCGGTCGTGATCACCATGGGCAACCGCCCGGAGGAGCTCCGCGCCCTCCTCGATTCGGTCGCCGCGCAGGAGGGCGACCGGATCGAGGTGGTGGTCGTCGGCAACGGCGCCCCCGTGCCCGACGTCCCCGCGGGCGTCCGGACCGTCGAGCTGCCGGAGAACCTGGGCATCCCCGGCGGCCGCAACGTCGGGATCGAGGCCTTCGGCCCGTCCGGCGCCGACGTGGACGCCCTGCTCTTCCTCGACGACGACGGGCTGCTGCCGCGCACCGACACCGCCGAGCTGTGCCGCCGGGCCTTCGAGGACGACCCCCGGCTGGGCATCGTCAGCTTCCGGATCGCCGACCCGAACACCGGCGTCACCCAGCGTCGCCACGTGCCGCGGCTGCGCGCGTCCGACCCGATGCGCTCCTCCCGCGTGACGACCTTCCTCGGCGGCGCCAACGCCGTACGCACCAAGGTCATCGCCGAGGTCGGCCCGCTGCCCGGGCAGTTCTTCTACGCACACGAGGAGACCGACCTCGCCTGGCGGGCGCTGGACGCCGGCTGGATGATCGACTACCGCGCGGACATGGTGCTCAGCCACCCCACGACCGCCCCCTCGCGGCACGCGGTCTACCACCGGATGGTGGCCCGCAACCGGGTCTGGCTGGCGCGCCGCAACCTGCCCGCCCCCCTGGTGCCGGTCTACCTCGGGGTGTGGATGCTGCTGACCCTGCTCCGCAAGCCCTCCGGGGCCGCGCTGAAGGCGTGGTTCGGGGGCTTCCGGGAGGGCTGGTCCACCCCGTGCGGAACCCGGCGCCCGATGAAGTGGCGCACGGTCTGGCGGCTGACCCGCCTCGGCCGACCGCCCGTGATCTGAGAGAGACCCCCCTCTGAGAGCATGGGACGTACGTTTTCCCTTTGGGACCTGTCCGCTCCGAGCCGCGCCCGCGACTGGCTGCGCATCTTGAATACGAGAGTTTCATCTGGTGAGTGACACAACCCACGACGGTGCGGTCGCCCTGGGCACCCCGCCGTCCGCCGACGACGGCCTGAGCCCGGCCGAGCTGGCCGCCAAGTACGGCCTGACGGTGAGCGGCGCCCGGCCGGGGCTCTTCGAGTACATCCGGCAGCTCTGGGGCCGGCGCCACTTCATCATGGCGTTCTCCCGGGCGAAGCTGACCGCCCAGTACAGCCAGGCCAAGCTGGGCCAGCTGTGGCAGGTGGCCACGCCGCTGCTCAACGCCCTGGTCTACTACTTGATCTTCGGGCTGATCCTGGGCACCCGGAAGGGGATGACCCAGGAGGTCTTCATCCCGTTCCTGGTGACCGGGGTGTTCGTCTTCACCTTCACGCAGAGCTCCGTGATGGCCGGGGTGCGGGCCATCTCCGGCAACCTGGGGCTGGTCCGGGCGCTGCACTTCCCGCGCGCCTCGCTGCCCGTCTCGTTCTCGCTCCAGCAGCTCCAGCAGCTGCTGTTCTCGATGATCGTCCTCGGGGTCGTGGCCGTCGCCTTCGGCAGCTATCCGAGCCTCTCCTGGCTGCTGATCATCCCGGCGCTGGCCATGCAGTTCGTCTTCAACACCGGTCTGGCGCTGATCATGGCCCGGCTCGGCAGCAAGACCCCCGACCTGGCCCAGCTCATGCCGTTCGTCATGCGGACCTGGATGTACGCCTCGGGCGTCATGTTCTCCATCCCGGTGATGCTCAAGGACAAGCCGGCCTGGATCGCCGACCTGCTCCAGTACAACCCGGCGGCCATCTACATGGACCTGATCCGCTTCGCGCTGATCGACGGCTACGGTTCGAGCAACCTGCCCGCGCACGTCTGGATCGTGGCGCTCGCCTGGGCGGTCCTGATCGGGCTGGTGGGCTTCGTGTACTTCTGGAAGGCAGAGGAACGGTACGGCCGTGGCTGACGACAAGACCCAGGGGCGCGTCCCCACCGTCATCGCCGACGATGTGCACATCGTGTACCGGGTCAACGGCGCGGGCGGCGGCAAGGGAAGCGCCACCGCGGCGCTGAGCCGGATACTGCGCCGGGGCAAGGGCGAGCCCCGCGGGGTGCGCAAGGTCCACGCGGTGCGCGGCGTCACCTTCACCGCCTACCGGGGCGAGGCGATCGGCCTCATCGGCACCAACGGCTCCGGCAAGTCGACGCTGCTGCGGGCCATCGCCGGTCTGCTGCCGACGGAGAAGGGCAAGGTCTACACCGACGGCCAGCCCTCGCTGCTCGGGGTCAACGCGGCGCTGATGAGCGATCTGACCGGTGAGCGCAACGTGGTGCTCGGCGGCCTCGCCATGGGCATGTCCCGCGAGGAGATCCGCGAGCGCTACCAGGGCATCGTCGACTTCTCGGGAATCAACGAGAAGGGCGACTTCATCACCCTGCCGATGCGCACGTACTCCTCCGGCATGGCCGCGCGGCTGCGGTTCTCCATCGCCGCCGCGAAGAACCACGACGTCCTCATGATCGACGAGGCCCTGGCGACCGGTGACCGCAAGTTCCAGATCCGCTCCGAGAAGCGCATCCGGGAACTCCGCAAGGAGGCGGGCACGGTCTTCCTGGTCAGCCACAGCAACAAGTCCATCCGGGACACCTGCGACCGGGTGCTCTGGCTGGAGAAGGGCGAGCTGCTGATGGACGGCCCGACCGACGAGGTGCTCAAGGCGTACGAGCGCGAGACCGGCAAGTAGCCCGCCGCTCCGCGGCCTCCCGACGGTCCCCGCCGGCCATCCCGGCGGGGACCGTCGCGCTGTGCGGACCGGCGGCCGCGCCGCCCCCGGGGACCGTCCCGGCGGTCGTGTCCACGCCCGGCGGTATGCGCCGTTCCCGATCTCGTCCCGTCGGATGACGCCAAATACCTTGATCCGGTAGAAGGTTGGCGGGGCGTCGAACGGAGGGGCGGGGCGGCCCGCACCCCGCCGTATGGATGAGCGTTGTACAACGTAAGCTGTACCGGTGCTGATTCGAGGCAAGTGGGGCGATCGTCCCTGGTGCACGGCCCGCAACCAGCGCTCCGCACTCGGCCGACCGGGCGGCGTGTCCGGAATGGGATGTTTTGGGTCAGCGGTGTAGAACGGGAGATGTGGCGGCAATGACGGAAGATCTCCAGCTCCGGGGTGCTCACGCCGTCCCAGCACCGGGCGGCGACCGGTGACCCCGACGCACGTCGACGAAGCGGTGCCAGGCACGCTCGACAAGGCCGCGCACGAGAACTTCCCCGTAGCCCCCTTCTTCCTGCCCCGGGCCTGGCGGGACGACCTGATGGCCGTCTACGGCTACGCCCGCCTCGTCGACGACATCGGCGACGGCGACCTGGCGCCCGGCGGCGCGGACGCCCGTCATCTCGGCCTCGATCCGGAGGCGGCCGCGGACCGGCTCGCCATGCTCGACGCCCTGGAGACCGACCTGCGCAGGGTCTTCGACACCTCCGGCGAAGCACCCCGTCACCCCCTGCTGCGCGGGCTGCTGCCCACCGTGCGGCGCCGCGCCCTCACCCCGGAGCCCTTCCTCGGCCTCCTGGAGGCGAACCGGCAGGACCAGAAGGTCCGCCGCTACGGGACCTACGAGGAACTCCTGGCCTACTGCGAGCTGTCCGCCAACCCCGTGGGCCGGCTCGTCCTCCAGATCACCGGCACCGCCAGCCCCGAGCGCGTCCGCCGCTCCGACGCCGTCTGCACCGGACTCCAGATCGTCGAACACCTCCAGGACGTCGCCGAGGACCTCGGCCGAGACCGGATCTACCTGCCCGCCGACGACATGGCGCGGTTCCATGTCACCGAGGCCGACCTCGCCGCCCCCTCGGCGGGGGCGGCGGTCCGCTCACTGATCGCGTACGAAGCCGAACGCGCCCGCGCCCTGCTGGACGAGGGCATCCCCCTCGTGGCCAGCGTCGACGGCAGGCTCAAGCTCCTGCTCGCCGGATTCGTGGCGGGCGGGACCGCCGCCCTGGCCGCGATCACGGCCGCCGGGTTCGACGTACTGCCCGGACCGCCCAAGCCCAGCAAGCCCGGACGGCTGCGCGAAGTGGGAGTTGTCTTGCGAGAAGCGCGTGGAGAGGGGTGAGCCGGACCGTGGAGGGACAGACGACGTACATGTCGGCACCGGTACAGGCCGCATACAGTTACTGCGAGGCGGTCACCGGACAGCAGGCGCGTAACTTCGCCTACGGGATCAGGCTGCTGCCGACCGAGAAGCGGCAGGCCATGTCGGCGCTGTACGCCTTCTCCCGCCGGGTCGACGACATCGGCGACGGCGCGCTCGACCCGGAGACCAAGCGGGTCCGGCTGGAGAGCACCCGCACGGTCCTGGACCGGATCCGCGACGGAGCGGTCGACGAGGACGACACCGACCCGGTGGCCGTCGCGCTCGCCGACGCCGCGCGCCGCTTCCCGCTGCCGCTCGGCGGGCTCGACGAGCTCATCGACGGTGTGCTGATGGACGTGCGTGGAGCGACCTACGAGACCTGGGACGACCTCAAGGTCTACTGCCGCTGCGTCGCGGGCGCCATCGGCCGCCTGAGCCTGGGCGTCTTCGGGACCGAACCCGGCGCGCCCGGCGCCGAACGGGCCGCGGAGTACGCCGACACCCTCGGCCTCGCGCTCCAGCTCACCAACATCCTGCGCGACGTCCGCGAGGACGCGGGCAACGGGCGCACCTACCTGCCCGCCGACGACCTCGCCAAGTTCGGCTGCTCGGCCGGCTTCCACGGCTCCGTGCCCCCGCCCGGTTCCGACTTCGCGGGGCTGGTCCACTTCGAGGTGCGGCGGGCCCGCGCCCTGTTCGCCGAGGGGTACCGGCTCCTGCCCATGCTGGACCGGCGCAGCGGGGCCTGCGTGGCGGCCATGGCGGGCATCTACCGGCGGCTGCTGGACCGGATCGAGCGCGACCCCGCGGCCGTGCTGCGCGGCCGGGTCTCGCTGCCGGGACACGAGAAGGCGTACGTCGCCGTCCGCGGTCTGTCGGGCCTCGACGCCCGGCACGTCTCCCGGCGCACCGCCAGGGGGCGCGTCTGATGCGCCGTGAGGACATCTCGCGCACCATGTGCATCACGGAGAACCGGCCGTGCCGACGATCAACCCCGTGCCGCGACGGCGCGTCCCTGACTGAAGTGACCCGGCGGAAGGAGAAGCCATGACGCACGACGCACCGGCGACCGCCCGCGCGGTCGTGGTCGGCGGCGGGCTCGCCGGTATCACCGCGGCCCTGCGCCTCGCCGACGCCGGGCTTGACGTGACCCTGCTCGAAGGGCGGCCCCGGCTCGGCGGTCTCGCCTTCTCCTTCCGGCGCGGCGAACTGACGATCGACAACGGGCAGCACGTCTATCTGCGCTGCTGCACCGCCTACCGCTGGTTCCTCGACCGGGTCGGCGGCGCCCACCTCGCGCCGCTCCAGGACCGGCTGGACGTACCCGTGCTCGACGTCGGGCGCCCCTCGGGCCCCCGACTCGGCCGGCTGCGCCGCAACGGCCTGCCGGTCCCCTTCCACCTGGCCGCCGGGCTGGCCGGCTACCCGCACCTCTCGCTCGCCGAGCGGGCGAGCGTCGGACGCGCCGCGCTGGCGCTCGGCCGGCTCGACCTGGACGACCCCGCCCTCGACACCGTCGACTTCGGCAGCTGGCTCGCGCGGCACGGCCAGTCGCCGCGCACCGTCGAGGCCCTGTGGGACCTGGTCGGCGTCGCCACGCTCAACGCCACCGCGCCCGAATCCTCGCTGGCGCTCGCCGCGAAGGTCTTCAAGACCGGCCTCCTTTCCGAGCCCGGCGCCGCCGACATCGGCCTGCCCCGCGTACCGCTGGGCGAGGTGCACGACACGCTGGCGCGCAAGGCCCTCGACGCGGCTGGGGTCCGCACCGAACTGCGGACCAAGGCCACCGGCCTCACCCGCACGGCGGAAGGCCGGTGGACGGTGCTGATCGGCGGCGAACACATCGAGGCGGACACCGTCGTCCTCGCCGTCCCGCAGCACGAGGCGCACGGCCTGCTCCCCGAGGGCGCGCTCGACGACCCCGACCGGCTGCTCGCCATCGGCACCTCGCCGATCCTCAACGTGCACGTCGTCTACGACCGCAAGGTGCTGCGCCGCCCGTTCTTCACCGCGCTCGGCTCCCCGGTCCAGTGGGTCTTCGACCGTACGGACGCCTCCGGGCTCACCGGCCCCGGTCAGTACCTCGCGGTCTCCCAGTCCGCCGCGGGCGACGAGATCGACCTGCCTGTCGCCGAGCTGCGCGCCCGCTACCTGCCCGAGCTGGAGCGGCTGCTGCCCGCCGCCCGCGGGGCCGGCATCCGGGACTTCTTCGTCACCCGGGAGCGTACGGCGACCTTCGCCCCCACCCCGGGCGTGGGCCGGCTGCGACCGGGCGCCCGAACCCGGCTGCCCGGCCTCGGCCTGGCCGGGGCGTGGACGGCCACCGGCTGGCCCGCCACGATGGAGGGCGCCGTCCGCAGCGGATCCAGCGCGGCGGACGTCGCGCTCCGGGCGCTCGGCCGCACCCATGAACATCCGCTGCAGGAGGCGGCATGAGCAGTACCACCGGAACAAGAGGAGAGTCAGTGACCCCGGCGAATACGGCTTCCGACACCGTGGCCGACACCACGGATGTCACCGCGCTTCTGGAGCGTGGACGAGCCCTTTCCGCTCCGGTGCTCCGGGCCGCCGTCGACCGGCTCGCACCGCCCATGGACACCGTCGCCGCCTATCACTTCGGCTGGATCGACGCCCACGGGCGGCCCGCGGACGGCGACGGCGGAAAGGCCGTCCGCCCGGCCCTCGCCCTGCTGTCCGCGGAGGCCGCCGGTGCCGCCCCCGAGGCGGGCGTCCCCGGCGCCGTCGCCGTCGAACTGGTGCACAACTTCTCGTTGCTGCACGACGACCTGATGGATGGCGACGAACAGCGCCGCCACCGCGACACGGTCTGGAAGGTCCACGGCCCCGCCCAGGCCATCCTGGTCGGCGACGCGCTCTTCGCCCTGGCGAGCGAGGTCCTGCTGGAGCTCGGCACCGTCGAGGCGGGCCGCGCCACCCGCCGGCTGACCACGGCCAGCCGCAAGCTCATCGACGGCCAGGCCCAGGACATCTCGTACGAGCACCGCGAGCGGGTCACCGTCGAGGAGTGCCTGGAGATGGAGGGCAACAAGACCGGCGCCCTGCTCGCCTGCGCCTGCTCGATCGGCGCGGTGCTCGGCGGCGCCGACGACCACACCGCCGACACCCTGGAGGCGTACGGCTACCACCTCGGTCTCGCCTTCCAGGCCGTCGACGACCTGCTCGGCATCTGGGGCGACCCCGAGTCGACCGGCAAGCAGACCTGGAGCGACCTGCGCCAGCGCAAGAAGTCGCTGCCGGTCGTCGCCGCGCTGGCCGCGGGCGGTCCGGCGTCGGAGCGGCTGGGCGAACTGCTCGCCGCCGACGCCAAGAGCAGCGATTTCGACAGCTTCTCCGAAGAGGAGTTCGCCGCCCGCGCGGCGCTCATCGAGGAGGCGGGCGGCCGCGACTGGACCGCCCAGGAGGCCCGTCGGCAGCATGCGGTCGCCATCGAGGCGCTGCACCGCGTCGACATGCCGCAGACCGTGCGGGCGCAGCTCACGGCGCTCGCGGACTTCGTCGTCGTACGAAAGAGATGATGACCATCTGGTCCATATGACTCGCAGTCGCCGGCCGGTGCCCTGACAGGCACCGGCCGACGGAGACCCCAGCACAGCAGAGGACCTACTGCACGAAGGGGAAGCCATGACAGCGACGACCGACGGAAGCACCGGGGCCGTGAACTCCCGGGCGGCCTCGGCCAGTGAACCGACCGACACAACCACCGCGGACGGCGTGTTCGACGCCGCGCGGCAGGCCGCGGAGCGCTCGGTGGAGCACCTCCTCGGCCGGCAGGACGAGCAGGGCTGGTGGAAGGGCGACCTCGCCACCAACGTCACGATGGACGCGGAGGACCTGCTGCTCCGCCAGTTCCTCGGCATCCAGGACCCCGACACGGTACGGGCCGCCGCCCTCTTCATCCGTGGCGAACAGCTCGGGGACGGCACCTGGGCCACCTTCCACGAAGGGCCCGGCGACCTCTCCGCCACCATCGAGGCGTACGTGGCCCTGCGGCTGGCCGGGGACCGGCCGGACGAACCGCACATGTCCCGCGCCTCGGCCTGGATCCGGGAACAGGGCGGGATCGCCGCCTCCAGGGTCTTCACCCGGATCTGGCTGGCCCTCTTCGGCTGGTGGAAATGGGACGACCTCCCCGAACTCCCGCCCGAGCTGATGTTCTTCCCCACGTGGGCGCCGCTCAACATCTACGACTTCGGCTGCTGGGCCCGCCAGACCATCGTGCCGCTCACCATCGTCTCGGCGAAGCGGCCGGTCCGCCCGGCCCCCTTCCCGCTCGACGAACTGCACACCGACGCCCGCAACCCCGCCCCGCCCCGCCGCCCCGCGCCGGCCACCAGCTGGGACGGCGTCTTCCAGCGCCTGGACAAGGCGCTGCACCTCTACCGCCGGATCGCCCCGCGCGGACTGCGCCGGGCCGCGATGAACACCGCGGTCCGCTGGATCATCGAGCGCCAGGAGAACGACGGCTGCTGGGGCGGCATCCAGCCCCCGGCCGTCTACTCCGTCATCGCCCTGCACCTGATGGGCTACGACCTCGGCCACCCGGTGATGCGCGCCGGGCTCGAATCGCTCGACCGGTTCGCGGTGTGGCGCGAGGACGGCTCCCGGATGATCGAGGCGTGCCAGTCGCCTGTGTGGGACACCTGCCTCGCCACCATCGCGCTCGCCGACGCCGGGGTCCGCGCCGACCACCCGGCCCTGGTGCGGGCCGCGGACTGGATGCTCGACGAGGAGATCGTCCGGCCCGGTGACTGGACCGTGCGCCGCCCCCGGCTCGAACCGGGCGGCTGGGCCTTCGAGTTCCACAACGACAATTACCCGGACATCGACGACACCGCCGAGGTGGTCCTCGCGCTGCGCCGGGTCCGCCACCCCGATCCGGCGAGGGTCGAGGCCGCGATCCGGCGCGGCGTGCGCTGGAGCGTCGGCATGCAGTCCCGCAACGGGGCCTGGGGCGCCTTCGACGCGGACAACACCAGCCCGTTCCCCAACCGCCTGCCGTTCTGCGACTTCGGCGAGGTCGTCGACCCGCCGTCCGCCGACGTCACCGGACACGTGGTGGAGATGCTCGCCGTCGAGGGGCGCTCCGGCCACCCCGTCACCCGGCGCGGCATCCGGTGGCTCCTGTCCGAACAGGAGGAGAGCGGCGCCTGGTTCGGCCGCTGGGGCGTCAACTACGTGTACGGCACGGGGTCGGTGGTCCCCGCGCTGGTGGCCGCCGGACTCCCGGGAACGCACCCGGCGATCCGGCGCGCGGTCGGCTGGCTGGAGTCCGTGCAGAACGACGACGGCGGCTGGGGCGAGGACCTGCGTTCCTACCAGGAGGAGAAGTGGATCGGCCACGGCGCCTCGACCGCCTCCCAGACGGCCTGGGCGCTGCTGGCGCTGCTGGCGGCGGGGGAGCGCGACGGCGAGGCCGTACGGCGGGGCGTCCGCTGGCTCTGTGAGACCCAGCGGGCGGACGGGTCCTGGGACGAGCCGTACTTCACCGGCACCGGGTTCCCGTGGGACTTCTCCATCAACTACCACCTCTACCGCCAGGTCTTCCCGCTCACCGCGCTCGGACGGTACGTGCACGGCGAACCCTTCGCCGACCGCCTGGCCGTCCCGAAGGGGGCCTGATGGCCGACGGGCCGAGGGTGCTCGCCCCCGCCGCTCCGCTGCTGATCGCCTGTGCGCTCGGCATCGAGCGGTTCGCCCTGAGCCGCGGCCGGGCCGGGGCGGGCGACGCCCCCGGCCCGGTCACCGTGCTCCGTACCGGCATGGGCCCCGAGGCGGCCGAAGCGGCCGTCGCACGGGCACTCGGCCGGGCCGGGGCGGCCGGGACGGCGGTCCTGGCCTCCGGGTTCTGCGCCGGGCTGCGGCCCGGGATGCGGCCCGGGGACCTGGTGGTCGCCGACGAGACCCGGGAGGCCGGGCGGTCGACGGCCTGCACCGGCACGGGCCTGCTGGTCGAGGCCCTGGCCAGGGCGGTGCCCGGTCGCACCGTCCACACCGGTCCGCTGGCCGGCTCCGACCATGTCGTACGCGGACATGAGCGGGCCGGTCTGCGCGCCACCGGGGCGATCGCGGTGGACATGGAGTCCGCCGCCACCCTGCGCACCGCCCTGCGCTCCGGGCCACGCCCGGTTGCCGCCGTACGGGTGGTCGTGGATGCTCCGGAGCATGAGCTCGTGCGCATCGGGACGATACGCGGTGGAATATCGGCTTTCCGTGTCCTCCGTGCCGTCCTGCCTGCTTTCTACGAATGGCACCGATCCTTGCTGCTCCCCAGGAGGTGAGCCAGATGGCCATGCCGCTCCGTCAGTCCATCAAGGTTGCTACGTATCTCATCGAACAGAAGATTCGTAAGCGGGACAAGTTCCCGCTCATTGTGGAACTGGAACCCCTGTTCGCCTGCAATCTCGCCTGCGAGGGCTGCGGGAAGATCCAGCACCCCGCGGGCGTGCTCAAACAGCGCATGCCGGTGGCGCAGGCCGTGGGCGCGGTGCTCGAGTCGGGGGCCCCGATGGTCTCCATCGCGGGTGGCGAACCGCTGATGCACCCGCAGATCGACGAGATCGTCCGGCAGCTCGTCGCGCGCAGGAAGTACGTCTTCCTGTGCACCAACGCGATGCTGATGCGGAAGAAGATGGAGAAATTCACTCCCTCGCCGTATTTCGCCTTTGCCGTGCACATCGACGGGCTGCGCGAACGCCACGACGAATCCGTGGCCAAGGAAGGTGTTTTCGACGAGGCGGTGGCGGCGATCAAGGAGGCCAAGCGGCGCGGCTTCCGGGTCACCACGAACTCCACCTTCTTCAACACCGACACCCCGCAGACCATCATCGAGGTCCTCAATTACCTCAACGACGACCTCAAGGTCGACGAAATGATGATCTCGCCCGCCTACGCCTACGAGAAGGCGCCCGTCCAGGACCACTTCCTGGGCGTGGAGCAGACCCGTGAACTCTTCAGGAAGGCGTTCGCGGGCGGCAACCGGTCCCGCTGGCGGCTGAACCACTCGCCGCTCTTCCTGGACTTCCTGGAGGGCAAGGCGGACTTCCCGTGCACGGCCTGGGCCATTCCGAACTACTCGCTGTTCGGCTGGCAGCGGCCCTGCTACCTGATGAGCGACGGGTACGTGCCGACGTACCGTCAGCTCATCGAGGAGACCGACTGGGACAAGTACGGCCGGGGCAAGGACCCGCGCTGCGACAACTGCATGGCGCACTGCGGCTACGAGCCCACCGCGGTGCTCGCCACCATGGGGTCGCTGAAGGAGTCCCTGCGCGCGGCGCGCGAGACGGTCTCCGGGAACCGCTGACGACGGGGCCGTGGACGGACCGGCGGCCCGGGACCACCACCCCGGGCCGCCGGTCCGGCGGTGTTCCCGGGCGGGGCCGCCCCCCCCGCACACGAGCAGAGAAGGGTACCCGGGCGTGACGATCCAGGAGTCCATCCGGACCCCGCGACGCCGCAGGCATTTGTCAGACACCCCCTGAGCCGGACCGGCGCCGCCCTCGCCGCCGCGCGGCCCCACGACGCCACCGAGGACCCCAGGAACGAGGAGAACGGGCGATGACGGACGACCGGCCCCAGGGCTTCGACCTGACACGGCTGCTGGCCGAGCGCGGCGCCGAACGCTACGAGCTGCACACCCGGCACCTCAACCACCAACTGCCCCGGATGCTGCACACCATCGGCTTCGACAAGGTCTACGAACGGGCCGAGGGCGCCCACTTCTGGGACGCGGAGGGCAACGACTACCTCGACATGCTCGCCGGCTTCGGCGTGATGGGCCTCGGGCGCCACCACCCCGTCGTCCGCAAGGCACTGCACGACGTGCTGGACGCCTCGCTGGCCGACCTGACCCGCTTCGACTGCCAGCCGCTGCCCGGACTGCTGGCCGAGCGGCTCCTCACGCACAGCCCGCACCTGGACCGGGTCTTCTTCGGCAACAGCGGCACCGAGGCGGTCGAGACGGCGCTGAAGTTCGCCCGCTACGCCACCGGCAGACCCCGCGTCCTGTACTGCGCCCACGCCTTCCACGGGCTCACGACGGGCTCCCTCTCGGTCAACGGCGAGAAGGGCTTCCGGGACGGCTTCGCACCGCTGCTGCCCGACACCGCCATCGCGCTCGGCGACCTCGACGCGCTCCGGCGCGAGCTGGCCCGCGGCGACGTGGCGGCCCTGGTCGTGGAGCCGATCCAGGGCAAGGGCGTCCACGCCGCGCCCCCCGGCTTCCTGCGCGAGGCGCAGGAGCTCCTCCACCGGCACAAGGCGCTGCTCATCGCCGACGAGGTGCAGACCGGCCTCGGCCGCACCGGCGACTTCTACGCGTACCAGCACGAGGAGGGCGTCGAGCCCGATCTCGTCTGCGTGGCCAAGGCGCTCTCCGGCGGTTACGTGCCGGTCGGCGCGACCCTGGGCAAGGACTGGATCTTCCGCCGCGTCTACTCCTCGATGGACCGGGTGCTGGTGCACTCCGCGAGCTTCGGTTCCAACGCCCAGGCGATGGCCGCCGGGCTCGCGGTGCTCGCGGTGATGGAGGACGAGGAGACCGTCGCCCACGCGCGCCGCACCGGCGACCTGCTGCGCGAGCGGCTGACCGCCCTGGTCGACCGGTACGAGCTGCTGCACGAGGTGCGCGGGCGCGGGCTGATGATCGGCATCGAGTTCGGCCGGCCGTCCTCGCTGAAGCTGCGCAGCCGCTGGACGATGCTCCAGGCGGCCCGCAAGGGGCTCTTCGCGCAGATGGTCGTGGTGCCGCTGCTCCAGAAGCACCGCATCCTCACCCAGGTCTCGGGCGACCACCTGGAGGTGATCAAGCTGATCCCGCCGCTGGTGATCGACGAGGCGGACGTCGACCGGTTCGTGGCGGCCTTCACCGAGGTGATGGACGACGCACACCGTGGGGGTGGGCTCATGTGGGACTTCGGGAGGACACTGGTGAAGCAGGCGGTGGCCAACCGCTGAGAGTTTTTGCCTCAGAGGTAAGAAATTTGCCTCTGAGGCAGGTCGCCTGGCCCAATGGGTACATGAATCCTCCCGAAGGAGGGGCGGCCGAGGAGCTGCCCGGTGTCGCGCCCCGCCTGCGCGACCTGCGCAGGAGTCGCGGCCTCACCCTGGAGAGCGCGGCGCAGCGGGCCGGGCTCTCGCCCGCCCATCTCTCCCGGCTCGAAACGGGCCGCCGTCAGCCCTCGCTGCCGATGCTCCTGGGCCTCGCCCGGATCTACGGCACGACCGTCTCCGAGCTCCTCGGTGAGATGCCCCCGGAGCGCGACGCGGTCATCCGGGGCGGTGCGTACGAGGGGGCCGAGGCCGACGGCTGGATGTACCGGCGGGCCGGTGGCTCCGGCCGGGCCATGCAGGCCCTCCGCGTCCGGGTCCCGCCCGGCGCCCAGGGCGAACTCGTCCGGGTCCACCCCGGCGAGGAGTGGCTCTACGTGCTGTCCGGGCACCTCCGCGTCTGGCTCGGGGACACCGTGCACGACCTCGCCCCCGGCGACAGCGCGCACTTCGACTCCCTCACCCCGCACCGGATCACGGCCACCGGCCGGGAGGGCGCCGAGCTCCTCTTCGTCCACACCCTGCTGCAGAGCCCCGCCGCCGAGCTGTGCCTCGGCGGCGGCATCCACCACTGAGACCGGTTCCCGGTCGCCAGAGAGGACCGTCATGTCCGATTCCGAGAACTACGACCCGCTCGGTTCCAGCAAGCACTACGAGGCCCAGGAGTCCCGGTTCCCGCGCGGCATCGTGATCCGGCTCATCGCCTATCTCGTCGCCGGTCACGTCGTCGCCGCCTTCCTCTACCTGCTGTTCGAGGTGGCCGGCAAGGGCTGAACGGCCCCGGTCACGCCCGGTCGAGGAGCCGGTCGCGCAGCCGCTCACGGGTCTCGGGGGCGAGACCGAGACCCTCGGAGAAGTACCGCTCCGTGGAGCCCCAGGTCTCCTCGATGGTGTCGAAGGCGGCGGCGAGATACTCGGCGCGGGCGCCGAAGAGCGGGTTCAGCAACTCCATGACCTCGGCCGACATCCCGGCGGGCGAGGTGTCGCTGCGACGTATCCGGTAGCGGCGGTGCGCGTCGTTGGACTTGAGGTAGTCGGCCTCGATGGCCTCGCGCTCGACCCCGACGGCCAGCAGCGACACCGCGATCGACAGCCCCGCCCGGTCCTTGCCCGCCGCGCAGTGCATCAGCGCGGGCACGCTGTCCTCGGCCAGGGCGTGCAGCACCCGGCCGTGCTCGGCGGTGCGCTCCCGGATGATCGACCGGTACGAGGCGACCATCCGGTCCACCCCCTTGCCGTCGCCGAGGACGGAACGCAGCTGGTCCATGTCGCCGTCCCGGACCATGCGCCAGAACTCCGCGCCGTCGGCCGGGTCGGAGAGCGGGATGCTCACGTTCCGCACGCCCGGCAGCTCCACGTCCGCGCCGTCGAGGCGGCGGTCGGCGGAGTTGCGGAAGTCGAAGACCGTGTGCAGCCCCAGGCCGCCCAGGAAGGCGGCGTCCTCGGTGGTGGCGTGCGCCAGGTGACCGCTGCGGAAGAGCCGCCCGTACCGCACCCGCCGGCCGTCCACGGTGGGCAGACCGCCCACGTCGCGGAAGTTGCGGACACCCGCCAGTTCGGGCTCCGTCGACGGTGTCTGCGGCAGCTGCTGCGTCACGGTTACTCCAGGAATGTCCGGCGCCGTCGTGGTCGTCGGCGGCACGACTGCCGCGACCCTACGGCATCGATTCCTCAGGCAACCATCTCGGGCCCCGGCTGTCGATACCCGGGCGAACCCGGGTCCGCCCGGCGGCCCGCCCAGCCGACGCGTCCCCCGAGGCACCGTTGCCCGCACCCTCCCGTCGGCCGATGATGTGCGGAACTGTCGGAAAATGGGGGCGCGATGATCGAGACGGGCCGTACCGGCCGCACCTGGCTGCTCACCGGCGAGAACAGCGGCTACGCACTGACTCTGACCGAACGGGACGAGCTGCTCCATCTGCACTGGGGCCCGAGGATCGGCCTCGCGGCCGCCGAGGCCCTGGCGGCCGTACCCGACCTCCTCCACCGGAGCTTCGAATCCCCCCTCGACGGCCACGAGGAGTACCCGGTCGAGGGCGGCCCCCGGTTCGTCCGCCCCGCCCTCTCGGTCCGCACCCCGCTCGTCCGCGGCACCGAGTGGACCTTCCGGGGTGCCGAGACCGACGGCGACGAACTGCGGATCGGCTTCACCGACGCCGTGCACCGGCTCGGCCTCACCCTGCACTACCGGATGCGGGACGACTCCGACGTCGTGGAGCGCTGGGCCACCGTCGCCCACACCGGCCCGGACGGCCCGCCGCTGGAACTGCTGCGCGCCGACGCGGCCGCCTGGTCGCTGCCCGCCCGGGACGGCTGGCGGATCAGCCGGCTGCACGGCCGCTGGTCGGCCGAGACCCGGATCGAGCGCGCGGAGCTGCTCCACGGCGAGAGCGTCATCTCCAGCAGACGCGGCCACACCGGCCACCAGTACCTGCCGTGGGCCGCGCTGGACGCCGACGGCGCGGCGACCGAGGAGAGCGGCGAGGTCTACGGCTGTGCGCTCGGCTGGTCCGGCTCCTGGCGGATCTGCGTGCAGCGGCTGCCCGACGGCCTCGTACAGATCACCGGCGGCGCGGGGCACGACGAGTCCGGACTGCTCCGGCTCGCCCCGGGGGAGTCGTACACCACGCCCGTCTTCGCCGGGCTCTGGAGCGATCAGGGTTTCGGCGGGGCCAGCCGGGCCTGGCACGCCTGGCAGCTGGCCCATGTGATCCCGGACGCCGGGACCCTTCGGCCGGTGCTCTACAACTCCTGGGAGGCGACCGGCTTCGACATCTCGCTGGACCAGCAGCGGACCCTGGCCCGGCGCGCCGCGGACATGGGGGTCGAGCTGTTCGTGGTGGACGACGCCTGGTTCGGGCGGCGGACCAGCGACCGGGCCGGGCTCGGCGACTGGACCCCGAACCCGGACCGGTTCCCCGGCGGGCTGAAGCCGCTCGCCGACGAGGTGCACGCACTCGGCATGCGGTTCGGCATCTGGGTCGAACCGGAGATGGTCAACCCCGACAGCGACCTCTACCGGGCGCACCCCGACTGGGTCCAGCACGTCCCCGGCCGGACCCGCACCGAGTACCGCAACCAGCTGGTGCTCAATCTGGCCCGGCCCGATGTCCGGGAGTACCTCTGGGAGCAGCTCGACGCACTGCTCTCCAGCACCCCCGTCGACTACGTGAAATGGGACTTCAACCGCTGTTTCACCGACCCCGGCTGGCCCGGTGAGGAGTACCCGCAGCGGATCTGGACCGCTCATGTGGACGCCCTGTACGCGCTGATCGACCGGCTCAGGGCCGCGCACCCCCACGTCGCCTTCGAGTCCTGCTCGGGCGGCGGCGGCCGGATCGACCTGGGCATCCTCTCCCGCACCGACCAGGTGTGGACCTCCGACAACACCGATCCGCTCGACCGGCTCGCCATCCAGGAGGGGTTCAGCCACCTCCACCCCGCCCGGGTGATGGCCGCCTGGGTCACCGACAGCCCGAACCGGCAGCTCAACGGCAGGGTCAGTTCGCTGCGTTTCCGGTTCGTGAGCGCCATGGCCGGAGTGCTCGGCATCGGCGGGAACCTCGCCGAATGGAGCGAGGAGGAGCTGGCCGAGGCGCGTGGCTGGGTGGATCTCTACAAGGAGATCCGCCCCGTGGTGCAGCAGGGCGCGCTGTACCGGCTGCGCGAACCGCGCGGCGGACTCAGCGCCGTCCAGTACGTACACGGCGAGGAGACCGTGGTGCTGATGTGGCTGGAGGCCCAGCGGTACGGGGAGCGCCCGCCGGCCCTGCGGCTGCGCGGGGTCGACCCCGCGGCCACGTACACCTGCCAGGACACCGGGGCGGTCCACCACGGATCGGTCCTGCTCCACCGGGGGCTGCACACCGGCCTCCGGGGCGATCTCGACGCGCGGGTGCTGCGCCTGCGACGGGACTGACCGCCCCGCCATGTCCGTAATGCGCACTTTTTACGAACATCTCCCGCTTATAAGAGGGATGGCCGGTGCCCCGTGAGCGGGATCATATTCGTGACGGTGTGTGGCGGCGGGCGGGACGGGAATTCCGTTCGCCGCGCGGAACAACAAGATCCGTAATCCACGGAGGGTGACCGGAATTCCCTACCGAATTCCCGAAAAGGAATACCGGCGGGGAACCCGGTGCTTGTTCTCGCCGTCCCGGCTCGCTTACGGTCACCGCATTCCGGACGGCCCGCCCAATCCTGCCGCCGACCGGAATTCACATCCACTTATCGCGTGGCAGGAGCGGGGGAACCAGGTAGGCCGCTGGCCGGAGAGATCCGGACGGCTCGGGGTGAAGTCGCACACCGTGCGGCCGGGCATCTCCAGCCCGAACCCGACAGCTCACCTCGCAGGCGCCGGAGAGGAAAGACGCCATGCCCATCACGGGTAAGCACCGCCGTCCCAAGATCGGCCCCATCGCTCGCGGTTTCGCCGCGGTCAGCACCGGTGGCGCCGTCATCGCACTGCCGCTGCTCGGTGCCACCGGCGCCCACGCCGCCGACCAGGCCGCCGCGCCGGAGCAGGCCCCCGTCGCGCACACCGCGCCGAAGGCCGCCCCGCAGTCCGCGCCCACCACGTACTCCGTCGTCCCCGGCGACTACCTGTCGAAGATCGCGGCCGAGCACCACGTCGCGGGCGGCTGGCAGAAGCTGTACCAGGACAACCGCGAGGTCGTCGGCAAGAACCCCAGCCTGATCCTCCCCGGGATGAAGCTGACCCTCGGCGCCGCCGCCGTCGGTACGGCCGCTCCCACCGGTGCGGCCGCGCCGTCGAAGGCCGCCCCGGCCGCCGAGCAGCCCGCCCCGGCGGCCCCGGCCGCCAAGGAGGCCCCGGCCCCGGCCACCAAGGAGGCCCCGGCCACCGAGAACACCGGCTCCGGCTACGTCCACCCGGTCCCCGGCAGCCACACCACCAATTACCGGGCCTCCGGCTCCAACTGGTCCAGCGGCAGCCACACCGGCATCGACTTCCCCGTCTCCACCGGCACCGGCGTCAAGGCCATCACCTCCGGCACCGTCGTCACCGCCGGCTGGGGCGGCGCCTACGGCAACCAGGTCGTCGTCAAGCACGCCGACGGCCACTACTCGCAGTACGGCCACCTGTCCTCCCTCTCCGTCTCGGCGGGCCAGTCCGTGAGCGCCGGCCAGCAGGTCGGCCTCTCGGGCGCCACCGGCAACGTCACCGGCCCGCACCTCCACTTCGAGGTCCGCACCGGTCCCGAGTACGGTTCGGACATCGACCCGATCGCCTACCTGGCCTCGCACGGCATCTACGTCTGAGCGTGACCCGGAGCAGGACGAAGGAAGGGGCGGTGCGCGGTGGCGCACCGCCCCTTCCGCCTATTCCCCCTTTGCCAAAAACTGACCGGGTGGCCTATGTCACCACCCGTCAACCCTTTATTACGGTCGCGTAGGTCACATTCGACGGTGCAGGATAAGCGCTTGTGGCAGACGATTCGAGAAAAATGCAGCGTGGCGTCAACAACCGACAGGGCGTCATCGGGTCGTACGCGGCGATCGGCGACAGCTTCACCGAGGGAGTCGGTGACCCCGGCCCGGACGGAACATTCGTCGGCTGGGCGGACCGGTTCGCGGTACTTCTCGCGGACCAACTCCCGGACCCCGATACGGCACACGACGCCGAAGGACCCGCACACCCGGAATTCCGATACGCCAATCTCGCCGTACGCGGACGTCTCCTCGACCAGATCGTCGAGGAGCAGGTGCCGCGTGCCAAGGAGCTCGCCCCCGACCTGGTGAGCTTCTGCGCGGGGGGCAACGACATCATCCGGCCGGGCACCGACCCCGACGACGTGGCCGAACGCTTCGAGCGCGCCGTCGCCGAACTCACCGGCGCGGTCGGCACGGTCATGGTCACCACCGGCTTCGACACCCGGGGCATCCCCGTCCTGCGCCATCTCCGCGGGAAAGTCGCGACGTACACCGCCCATGTGCGGGCCATCGCCGACCGCTACGACTGCCCGGTCCTGGACCTGTGGTCGCTGCGGTCCGTCCAGGACCGGCGCGCCTGGGACGACGACCGGCTCCACCTGTCGCCGGAGGGGCACACCAGGGTCGCGCTGCGCGCCGCCCAGGTCCTCGGCATCGACGTACCGGCCGACCCCGACCAGGAATGGCCCCCGCAGGCCCAGCGCGGCACCCTGGAGGTCCGGCGCGACGACATCCACTGGGCGCGCGAGCACCTGGTGCCGTGGATCGGGCGGCGGCTGCGCGGCGAGTCGTCCGGCGACCACGTCGAGGCCAAGCGCCCCGACCTGCTGCCGCTGTAGCCCCGCGGACCCGCTCCCGACGCACCGCGGCCGCCCGGCGGACGTGGCCGAAGCTCAGCCACGCCCGCCGGGCAGCCGCGGAGAGGCGGGTATCCGCTCCAGCACCCCGCCCGCGAAGACGTCGTACAGCGGCAGCGTCTCCAGGTGCACATAGCCGATGTGGCAGTCGCAGACCGCCAGCGGGCAGGCGCGCGGCCGCAGCGCCCGCCGGTAGCTCCCGTCGTAGAGATTGCCGAGCGGCGCCGGGACGAAATGGCAGCGCCGCACGGTGCCCTCCCCGTCCACCGAGATCACCGACTCACCGGTCCGGCACGGCAGCCCGGCCGAGCGGTGCGGATCACGGCTGTACGGGAAGAGCGGATCGATCGCCGTCCAGCGGTCCGCCTCCGCGTCGGTGTAGCGGTGGCCCTCCGCCGCGTTCACCCAGAGATAGACCTCCCCGGGCAGCGCGGCCCGCAGCCGCCGCGCCTCCTCCATGTGGGCGTCCAGCCCGACGATCCCGACGCTGTGCCGGATCCCGAGCGCGCCGAGCTCCCCGCACTTGGCGAGGAACCGCTCGTACGGCGTCTGCCCCGGGTGGTACGTGCACCACAGGGCGATCTTCTCCCGCCCCGCCGCTCCGGCCTCGGCCAGCCAGCCCGTACGGCTGCTCAGATTGGTCTGGATCGCCACCCGGGCCACGTGCGGCAGCCCCGCCAGCTCCACCAGTGCCCGGCGGTACCAGGAGCGGACCAGGCCCTCGCCCCACGGCGTGAACAGCACCGAGATCCGGTCGCCGGTCTGCTCCGCCACCCACGCCGTGAACCGCTCCAGCGCCGCCCGGTCGGCCCGCAACTGCTCCCGGCTGTCGCGCCGCTTGGCGAACGGGCAGTACGGGCAGTCGTAGTCGCACGAGGCCAGCGGGCCCCGGTACAGGATCGTCAGCTCCATCGACGCGCTCACTTCAGCTCGTACGCGGCCATCGCGGCGCGCACGGCGGGTGAGAAGAGCTCCGGGCCCAGGGCGTCGGAGTGGGCCAGGCCCTCGGGGGACAGACGCAGCAGCCCCGACGCCCCGGCCGAGGTGTCCAGCCAGCCGCGCGCCTCGAACACGGCGAGCTCCTCGGGGAAGTCCGCGCCGGGCGAGGTGCCGAACCGCTCCTCGTACTCGGCCAGGGCCAGCCCCTCGGCCTGGAGCACCGACTGCAGGAGATGGCGGCGGCGCGCCTCGTCCCCGTCCACGTACCGCCCGACCTCGGCGCGGGAGAAGTCCTCGGTGGCGGTGTAGCCGTCGATGATCGCCCGCACCTCCCGCATCTCCACCGCGTAGTCGAAGGAGTAGTGCAGGGCCGTGGTGTACGAGCGGGCGCCGCAGCCCAGGCCGATCATGCCGTCGGTCTGGCAGGCGTAGTCGTCCGGACCCTCCGCACGCGGGGCGTCGGCGCGGCGGAACATCCGCATCGAGACCTGCTCGTAGCCGTGCGCCAGGAGGTGGTCGCGGCCCGCCCGGTACAGCCTCAGCCGCTGCTCGTCCCAGGCCGCGTCCGCCGCCCCCTCGTCGGTGCCGAGCCGTCCCAGACCGGTCAGTGGGCGCACGTACAGCGGGTAGAGGTACAGCTCCTCCGGCCGCCAGGCCAGCGCCGCGTCCAGCGAGGCGCGCCAGCTCTCCTCGGTCTGGCCGTCGATGCCGTAGATCAGGTCGATGTTGAGGACCGGGATGGCGGTCTCGCGTATCCGGCCCAGTGCCGACTCCACCTCGGCCCGACGCTGCGGGCGCACCGCGGCCCGCGCCTCCGACTCGACGAAGCTCTGCACCCCGATGCTGATCCGGGTGGTACCGCGGTCGGCGAGGACGGCCAGCCGGTCGGCCGTCGCGGTCGACGGCGAGGTCTCGACCGACAGTGGCACGGACCGCAGATCGGCGCCCATCCGCTTCTCCGCGATGTCGCAGAGCCGTTCCAGCTCGGCCGCCGTCAGGAACGTGGGCGTACCACCGCCGAAAGCGGCGGCGGCGAACCGCACGGGCTCCTCGTCGCCGAGCGCGTCCCGGACCGCGAGGGCCTGCCGCTCCAGCGCGTCGAGGTAGCGGGTCGTCAGCTCGTCGGGCGCGCCGATCCGGGTGAAGAGGTTGCAGAAGCCGCAGCGGACCTCGCAGAACGGTATGTGGAGATAGAGCGAGAGCGCGTCCTTGCGCTCACCGGCCCACAGCTCGCGCAGCCCGGGCCGCCCGGCCAGCGGCCGGTAGGCGGTCTTGTGCGGGTAGGCGTAGACATAGCTCTGGTACGGCCGGACGGCGGACGCGGCAGGCGTGGTCGATGCCGATGTGGTGCGGCTCATCGTGCGGAGGCCCCCGGTTCCAGGAAGAAGTGCGCGTACGGAACGGTCCACACGGACGGGTGGCCGAGGCGGTGACCGGTGTAGCCGTCGTCCCCGTAGGCCGTGCCGTGGTCCGAGCAGACGATGGCGAAGCAGCGGCGGCGGCTGCTCGCGGCCGCGAAGAGCCGGCCGATGTGGGCGTCGACGTACTCCAGGGCGGCGGCGTGCGTGGCGCGGGAGTCGCCCGCCTCGCGGGTGGCCCCCGGCCGGTGGAACCAGTTGGGCTGGTGCAGCGCGGACACATTGACGAAGAGGAACAGCCGCTGCTCCGCGGGGAGCCGGGCGACGACCTGCTCGGCGCGGGCCACCTGCGCCTCGAACGAGGTGGGCGAGGCCACACCGAACTCCGGCTCCCAGTGGCTCTCCTGGAACATCCCGGGCAGCACGGAACCGAGCGCCGCCTGCTTGTTGAAGAAACCGACCCCGCCGATGCACACCGTGCGGTAGCCGACGCCCGCCAGACCGGAGACCAGGTCCGGCGTGTCGAACACGAAGGTGTCCGAGGCCGTCGACTCGCTGCCCGCGAACCGCGCCGCGAAGAGCCGGGGATGCGGCCCCTGACCCGTCGGCGTCGGCAGGAAACCGGCGAACATCGCCTGGTGGGAGGCGTACGTGAAGCTTCCCGGCGCATGCCGCTCCTCCCAGGCACCGCCCGGCAGATGGCGGGCCAGATTCGGGATGCGGCCGGCGGCGGCGAGCTCCGCCGCCACGTCGTGGCGCAGGGTGTCGAGGGTGACGAACAGCAGGTCGTGGCTGCCCACGATCCGGCTCATGTCGGGATTTCCGGCGGACTCGGGGGAGCGCTCGGTGTCAGACGGTGGCGGTTGCACGGTGGTTCCTTGCTCTGTTCATGACGGCGGCGACCTGCGCCGCGTAGGTGTCCAGGCCCTCGGCGCCGCTGCCGTCGAGGCCGGTCAGCCGGGGCAGCAGATCACCGAAGGCGTTGACCTCACCGACGGCGAAGCGCCGCCAGCCGGCCGAGGGCAGCAGGTCGACGCCCACGCACAGGGTGTCCGGGAAGCAGGCGGCGGCCCGCTCGCACACGGCCAGGGCCTCGCTCCACCTGCTTCCCGCCGCTTCGACGGCGGCGCGGACCCGGCCGAGGTCGCCGCGCTCACCGCCGAGGTGGAGGTTGGTCAGGGGGGAGCGGCTGGTACGCGCGACGGCATGCGTGGCCCGGCCCGCCACCACCACGACCCGCAGGTCCGTGGCCCGGCCGCCGAGGGTGGCCTTGGGCAGCCAGCGCTCGACGTGCAGCCCCTCCGGCGCGAGGGCGTCGACGACCGCCGCGACCTCCCGCTCCGTCGTCAGACGGCGGAGCCGGAGCGAGTTGAAGAGCCGGCCGGAGGCGTCGCGCTCCACCGAGGTGGTCGCCCTGATCCGGCCGGGCCCGGCCGTCTCCACGGCCAGCACCCCGGAGGCGGACGAGCCGTGCGCCGGCTTCACGAAGACCCTGGGCATGCCGTGCTCCGCCATCCGGCCGCGGATGTCCGCCCAGCCCCGCACCACGGGGGCCGCGGCCCCCGAGGTCGGCGAGGCCGGGACCGGCACCCCGGCCCCGGCCAGCACCGCGTGGCAGAGCCGCTTGTCGAACAGCACCGCCACCTCGCCGGGGCCGTCGAGAAGGGTGGCCCCGGCATCCGCCGCGGCCCGCGCCACCTCCCGTACCGCCCGGGTGAAACCGGCGTACCAGGCGGCGCCGCCCTCGACCCTGGTCGGGTCGTCGACCTTCCGGAGCAGCCGCTCCACCTCGGCGTCCTCACCGGGGGAGTCCAGCCGCACGGTCTCCCCGGGCAGGAAGACCGCCTCGCCCCGCAGCACCGAGGACCAGGGCACCACCCGCGCCGCCGGCAGTCCGGCGGCGCGCACGGCGTCCTGGAAGAGCGTGACCCGGCGGTTGCCGGGCACCCCCACGACGGCGAAACGGGGTGACGGACCGGCCGCGCTACTCGTCGATGGCGACATAGCGGTGGCCGTCCTCGTCGTCGTCCCAGTCGGCGTCGTCGATGTCGTCGTTCAGCCGGTCGGGACCGAGCAGCTCCCTCAGCCGCTCCACCAGCGGCTCGCTCATGTAGTGGTGGTGCAGGTCCAGCGAGGCCAGATGGGTGAGCGGCTGTCCCCGCAGCAGCGCCTCGGCGCCCTCGTCGCCCAGCGTGCCCATCGAGAGGGCGAGCGACTCCAGCTGGGCGACCACCGGCGCGGAGGCCACGGCCGCCGCGATCTCGTCCTGGATCTCGCTGTTCTGCAGCCCCAGGTGGCGCAGGGCGGGAAAACCGGCGCCGGACAGGAACGGGGCCAGGTCCGCCACCCCGGCGTCCCCGCCGTACTCCTCGACGCCGAGCCAGAGTTCGAGCCGCTCCAGCGCCGGGAGCTCGGAGGCGCCGACCGCCCGTACGACCGGGGCGGGAAGCCCGCCCGACTCGAACCGGAGCGTCTTGAGGGCCTTGTGCCGCACCGGCCGCAGCGCCAGGGACGTCCGCTCGCCGTACTGCTGCCCGCAGCCGCGCACCACGAGCTCCTCCAACTGCCCGAACGCCTCGACCACCGGCGTGATGTCGCACATCTCCAGCCACGACAGCTCGCACTCCTCGCTGACGACATCGGCGAGGAAGAGCGCCCGCAGGGCCGGGAAGCGGTCGGCGTCGGCGGCCAGCAGCTCGACGACCGGTGTGAAGGACGCGTACTCCTCCTGCCACCAGGCGCCGATGACCAGGGCCCGCACCCGCGTCGTGTCGACCGTGCCGGTGAAGTGCCGCCACAGCGCTTCGAAGGTCAGGTCGCCCTGCCAGGCGCTCTCCAGCCGCCAGGCGACCGCAGCGGCCTCCGGGAGCACGCCGCCGGAGGACTCACCGGGGCGGGGAAAAGTGTGGACGGGCAGGCCGTGGAACGTTTCGGGGTGATCGATACCGGTCATCGCCGCCTCACTCCGCGACCGAGGTGTAGCGGCCCTCGACGCCCCCGTCACCCCAGGGTGTCTCGCGCTCCGACACGTCGACCCGCACCCCGTGCGGCTCCAGCGCCGCCACGATCCGGCGCTCCACCGGCTCGGTCATGAAGTGATGATGCAGATCGAGCTGTTCGAGATGGGTCAGCGGCTGGCCCTCCAGCAGCGCCGCCGCACCCTCGTCGCCCAGGGTGCCGTCCGACAGGCCGAGCACGCGCAGCCGGGCGACCACCGGGGCGCTCGCCACCGCCGAGGCGATCTCGTTCTGCAACTCGCTGTTGCGCAGCCCGAGATGGGTGAGGAGGGGGAACCGGGTGCCGGAGAGGAGCGGCGCCAGGTCGGCCACGTCGGCGTCGCCCCCGTAGGCGGAGACACCCAGCCAGAGGTCCAGCCGCTCCAGCGCGGGCAGTTCACTGTCCAGCACGCCCCGGACCACACCGACCGGCAGCCCACCGCTCTCGATCGTCAGCGACCGCAGCCGCTCGTGCTTCACGGCCGGGAACAGCAGCCCCGTCCCGCCGCGCACCCCCAGCTCGACCAGGGCGGGGAAGGCGGTCAGCAGCGGCGTGACGTCGTCGTGCTCGATCCAGGAGATCTCGCTCTCCTCCATCGTCATGTCACCGAGGAAGATCGCCTCCAGCGACGTGAGCCGGTCGGCGGCGGCGACGAGCCGCTCGACCACGTAAGACGAACTGTTGTCGTACGCCTCGCCCCACTGACCGACGACCAGCGCCCGCACCCCGGCCGGATCGACCTTCTCCAGGAACGCCTTGAAGGCGTCGTCCCAGGTCACCTCGTCGTCCTCGTACGGATCGACGGAGATCCGCCAGGCGGCCGCCCCGGCGGCCTGCTCGGGCGCCGCCCCCGACGTGTGCGGGAAATCGACAACGGGAAGGCCGAGCAATTCCTGCAGATGGTCCACACCGGACATGACGCTGAACTCCTGGTACTGGAGGACGACTGATGTGCACAAGGTTTATCAAGCCCCACTGACAACGCCGCGACCGGGACGGCACGAGCGCCCGTCCGGGGCGGACCGGCCGCCGACGATTGTCAGACCCCCGCCGTAGCGTCTTCTGCGTGGCCGGCACAGCGGGTGCGGCCCGGCGAGGGGAGAGGTCTGTGTACAGGCAGGGCGACGTACTGATCGTGTCGGTGGAGGAGTCGGCGGTTCCCGCGCACCTGGTGGAGGCGCCGGGCGAGCCGAGGGACGGCCGCGGCCGCATGGTCCTCGCGCTCGGCGAGGTCACCGGCCACGCCCACGCGGTGCAGGGACCGGGCCGGCTGATGCGGGAGGCGGGCCCGTTCGGCCCCATGCTGCTCCACCTCCCCGAGGGCGGCCGGGTGGTCCACGAGGAGCACGCGACGATCCCCCTCTCCAAGGGCTGGTACCGCGTGGTGCGCCAGCGGGAGTACGCGCCCGGGGCGGTCCGCATCGTCGCGGACTGACCGCGCGCACGGCCCGCGGCACCACCGGCCGGGCCGAAGTCACCACACCGAACACCGAAGACACCACACCGAACACAGGGGACGGGAAAGACCGATGCAGTACGTGGACTCATGGCGGACCGTGGCAGCGGCGACCGGCGCGGCGGACCGGGCCGCCGCGGAGGACGGGATCCGGCTCGCCTACCGGAGCGCGGGGCTGGCGGAACCGGAGCGGATCGTCTGGGCCGACTCGCCCAGGGCCGCCGTGGAGGCCGTCGGAAAGCTCGTCGACGCCGGACGTTCGGTCCGCGACGAGGTGCGCACCCACCCCTGGGCGCGGGAGCGCCGCCGGATGTACGACGAACTGGGCCCGGCGGGCTGGTCCGCGCTGTGGTCCGCCACCGGCGCCCAGCTCTGGGAGACCACCGCGGCCCTCGCCGACCGGATCAGGTCGGGCGTCGTCGCGGACCTGGCCCGGCGCCCCGAGGACGAGACCGGTGTCCGGCTGGTCCTGCTCGACGCGGTCCTGGGCCAGCACGACGCGGCCTGGCTCGCCGCCTTCGACGGGAGGGGCGGCCGGCTCGACGGCCTGGCGGCGGTGGCTCGGCACGCGGGCTGGTGGTGGCCCTACGAGCGCGCCGTGGTGATCAGCGAGCGGCCGCAGGAGCTGTACCGGGACGAGGCGGGCCGACTCGACCGGGGAGACGGCCCGGCGCTCGCCTACCGTGACGGCTTCGCCCTGTACGCCTGGCGCGGCATGCCGGTGCCCGCCGAGTTCCTGGAGGAGCTGAACTCCCTCACCCCGAAGCGGATACGCGAGGAGGAGAACGCGGAACTGCGCCGCGTGATGCTGGAGTTCTACGGCTACGACCGCTACCTCACCGAGTCCGGCGCGGAGCCGGTCCACCGCGACGAGACGGGTGTCCTGTGGCGGATCGCGATGAACGGCGACGAGGACGTGGTGATGGTCGAGGTGGTCAACTCCACCCCGGAGCCGGACGGTACGCACCGGGTCTACTGGCTGCGGGTGCCGCCCGGCACCAGGACGGCGAAGGACGGTGTGGCGTGGACCTTCGGGCTGGCGGGCGAGGCCTACGCCCCGGTGCGCCAGACCTGACCGGGGCGGTCCGGGAGCGGCACAGCTGTCCGGCGCGGGCCCGGGAGGGTCAGGCCGTCAGGGCCGCGCGATCGATACCGAGTTCACGGGCGAGCGCCTCGTCGGTCCAGGCCAGCATCGTGGCCCGGGAGAGGGGGCCGGCGTACGCGGTCGTCTGCACGGCCAGGCCGTCCAGCAGGGCGGTCAGCCGCCAGGCCGCGGACATCGGGTCGTCGCAGTGGAACTCCCCGGCGGCGGCGCCCTCCTCGATGACCTCGGCGAGTTCGGCCTTCCACTGCTGGTCGAGATCGCCGGCCACATTGCGCAGCGCCGGATCACGCAGCGAGGCGGCCCAGCCCTCGATCCACAGCCGCCAGCCCTTGGCCCGGCCGGTCGGCGCGTACCAGCGGACGGCGGCGCGCAGCCGCCGGACCGCGCTGGTGCGCCGGCCGAGCAGCTTGCGCAACTGGGCGAGGTCGGCCTCGGCGGCATGCGCGAAGGCCGCCGCCACGAGCTTCTCCTTCGTCGAGAAGTGGTAGAGCACAAGCGCGTTGCTCACACCGAGGACGGAGGCCACGTCGGCGATCCGGACGGCGGCGACCCCCCGCACCTCGATCTGCTCGACGGCGGCGCGCAGAAGTTCCTCACGCCGTTCCGCCACACTCAAGCGCACTCTTGCCACGCCGTCACCCTAACGAATATGCCAGGAGCGGGAAGACCGGGGGCGGAGCGGCGCACGCCCCGTCGCCGGTCCGCCCGGCCGGCTCACCGGTTCGCGGGCCGGCCCACCTCGCAGCTGTCCTTGAAGCCCTGGCTGGTCAGGCCCAGGGCGGAGTTCGTCCGGGAGCGCATGTTCTCCACCGCGACCATGGTCGTGAGTTCGATGAACGCCGCCTCGCCGAGCGCGCCCCGCAGCCGCTCGGCCAGATCGTCCGCCACCTCCGGCGGGGTGAGGCTCATCGCCTCCGCGTACGCCATGACGTCGCGTTCCAGCGGGGCGAACACCTCGCTCTCCCGCCACGCCGGGACATCGCGCAGCTTGGCCGGGTCCATGCCGTGGCGGTGGTTCTCCCAGTACCCGAAGTCCATGCACCAGCCACAGCCGATGGTGGCCGCGGACGCCATCACCGCGAGTGCCTTGAGCTGCGGGTCCAGCTTCTTCCAGCGGCCGGCCGACAGTTCGAGACGCGACTGGGCCCACAGCACCCCGGTGTGGTGGGCGGCGGCCCGCAGCGGGTCGAGGACCTTGCCGTACGCGCGCCTCGAGTACCACGACACGGCGCGGAAGAGGAGCGTACGGGGCGGGTCGAGCGGGATACGGGCGGTCATGACCGGTCTCCTTCGGTACGGCTCGGACACCGCCGGTGAGGTCGCGGGGACCGTGCCGACGGCTGCTTGCACCGATGCGACGGACGGGACACCCGCGGATGTGACATGCCGGACCGCCGGACCCGGAATCCTGGCACCGGCCCGCACGTTGGAGTCGGCGTGAGGGGACGCGGCACGGGGTGGAACGCGCCGCCCGGGAGCGCGCCAGCCGGGCGGTGGAGATGTGTGCGCGCTGCCCGGACCGGGTCCGCCGCGCTCGCACCGTCGTACCGCCTGCCCATAATGAAACGACACCGACTCCCCCAGGAGATGCTGTGACCGGCGCCGATGCCCTGCCCCCGCTCCGCACCCGGCTGCGTGCGCTGCGCCCCGCCGCCTTCGGCGCGGATCCGGAGGGCGCCCGCATGGAGCGCATCCGGCGCTCGCCCAACTTCGCCGACGGCGTTTTCCAGAACCCGGTGGGAGCACGGACCAGACCGTCGGGATCCACGCTGGAGTTCGCGAAGGTCTACTTCCGCAGGGAGGAGCGGGTCCGCCGGGCCCCGTCGGGCACCCTGCCCGTCCACCCCACCACGTACGCGGACCTGGCCGAGCCGCCGGCCACGGGGCTGCGGCTCACCTGGATGGGCCATTCCGGGGTGCTCGCCGAGATCGACGGGCGGCGGGTGCTCTTCGATCCGGTCTGGGGGGAGCGCTGCTCGCCCTTCGCCTTCGCCGGCCCCAGGCGTCTGCACCCCGTGCCGCTGCCGCTCGCCGCGCTCGGCCCGGTGGACGCGGTGGTGATCTCGCACGACCACTACGACCACCTCGACCTGCCGACCATCCGCGCCCTCGCGGGCACCGGAACGGTGTTCGCCGTCCCGCTCGGTGTCGGCGCCCATCTGGAGCACTGGGGGGTCCCGGCCGACCGGCTGCGCGAGCTGGACTGGAACGAGACGACACGCATCGCCGGGATCGACCTGACGGCCACTCCCGCACGGCACTTCTGCGGCCGGGGCCTGCGCAATCAGCAGCACACCCTGTGGGCGTCCTGGGCCGTCACCGGTCCCGAGCACCGGATCTACCACAGTGGTGACACCGGCTACTTCTCCGGCTTCCGGGACATCGGCGCCGCACACGGCCCGTTCGACGCGACGATGATCCAGATCGGCGCCTATGCGGAGTACTGGCCCGACATCCACATGACCCCGGCCGAGGGGATGCGGGCCCACCTCGATCTCCAGGGCGGCAGTCCACACGGCGTGATGCTGCCGATCCACTGGGGCACCTTCAACCTCGCACCGCACCCGTGGGCCGAGCCCGCCGAGTGGACCATGGACGTGGCGGAGGAAGCCGGGCAGGACGTCGCGTTCCCGACCCCGGGGCTGCCGTTCGAGCCTGCCGGGGCGCTGCCCACCGAGCAGTGGTGGCGGCCCGTCTCCCACCCGATCGCGCACCCCTGGCGCAGCGATCGGGAGACCCCGCTCGCCGCCCCGGAGACCGACGAGCAGAATCTCGATCTCACCAGCGGTCGCTGAGCCCGGCGGGCGGCGGCCAGGGCCACGCGGGCGGTGGCCGGGGCGTGGCGGTGGCCCGCGCCGCCGCCCGGCTGCCCCGGCCGGTCGGGCCCCGAACCGAGCCTGCCTCCGTCCCCGGAGCCGTTGCCGAGGCCGTAGGGCCCGCAACACCCGATTCCGCACGGCGCCCGCCTCCAACCGCCGCCTGGAACCAACCGACGCGAGCCCCCGCAGCAGCCCCATGATCCATGGCCGACGATGGCCGGATCACTGACGCTGAGACCCCTGTGACGGATGAGGCGCACGAGGGGCAGTCCCGTCGCGCGCGTCCGGATTCCCCGTCCGTCGACCCCCTCGGATCGCGCCATTCACCCGATCGGCCCCATGGCCATGATGGTTACGCCGCGTAGCAAACCGGTAGGTCGGTACGGAGTGCCCGTGCGGTCCGCGCGGAGCGGACGGGACGTGGGTGCCGCGCGTTCACGGGTTCGTACCGGTAGATCGTTCGGGCGTCGGCCGACCGGGTGTCAAAACAGTGTGATCGGCCAGTTGTTCGAGAGTTCATACCAGAGCGGGACGGATGGCGGGCAAGTTCGACAACTCGCCGCCGCACCCCGGTGCGGGACGACTACCGTGTGTGGCCGGTGATCAACGGTGGGCTCATAAGTTTCGAGCCTGCCCGACCGATGCACCGGGCCTGACCGACCACCGTAGGTGCCACCGCAGGAACACCGTTTCCGGGTGCCCCACGTACCAAGGACACCGATGTCTCAACTTCGCGCACCCGAAGCGCGACCGGAGCGCCGTGAGGGCGGGCGGCACGGCCGACCGGGCGCCCGTTCCCACTCGGCCGCGGCCAGACCGCGCGCCGCCCAGCCGACCGCCGAGACGCGCATACGCCCCCAGATCCTGCGCGCCGCGGTGCTGCCGACCACGGCGGCGGTACTGAGCGGTGCCGCGGCGGTCATCTTCACCATCCGCTCCACCGGAGCCCGGCTCTCCACCGAGCTCTGGATCGCGCTCGGCGCGGCCGGTGCGCTGGCGCTCGCCGCGGTGCTGGCCGCCTTCCTGGCCGCCAACCGGCTCGCCACCACCGTGTTCGGCCGCTGCCTGGCCCTGCGCCGTGCCAGTGCCCAGGGCCAGGCAGAGCTGCAGCGGGTGATGGAGCAGCTCCGCAACGGTGAGCCGGTGGCCGTCCGCCGGCCCGCCGGCCCCGGCACCCCGGGCAGCGACGCCTTCGAACTGCTCGCGCAGGAGCTCGGCCGCCACCAGACCGCCGCCGTGGCCGCGGTCGTCCAGGCGGCCCGGCTCGCCGACCGCTCCGGCGAGGACCAGAAGGTCGAGGTCTTCGTCAACCTCGCCCGGCGCCTGCAGTCGCTCGTGCACCGCGAGATCCAGATCCTCGACGAGCTGGAGCACGAGGTCGAGGACCCCGATCTGCTCAAGGGCCTCTTCCACGTCGACCATCTCGCCACCCGGATCCGCAGGCACGCCGAGAACCTCGCGGTGCTCGGCGGCGCCGTCTCCCGGCGCCAGTGGAGCAACCCCGTCACCATGACCGAGGTCCTGCGTTCCGCGATCGCCGAGGTCGAGCAGTACCCGCGGGTCAAGCTCGTGCCGCCGATCGACGGCACGCTGCGCGGCCACGCGGTGGCGGACGTGATCCACCTGCTCGCCGAACTGGTGGAGAACGCCACGGTGTTCTCCGCACCGCACACCCAGGTGCTGATGCGCGCCCAGCAGGTCACCGCCGGACTGGCCCTGGAGGTCGAGGACCGGGGGCTCGGCATGCCGGTCAACGAGCAGAAGCGGATGAACGCCCTGCTCGCCGCGCCCGACCAGGTCAATGTGGCCCACCTGCTGCAGGACGGCCGGATCGGCCTGTTCGTCGTCGCGTCACTGGCCCGGCGGCACGGCATCGCCGTCCGGCTGCAGAGCAACATCTACGGGGGCACCCAGGCCGTACTCGTCCTGCCCCAGGGCCTGTTGGGAGTGGACGGGGACGCCTCGGCCGAGCGCGGCGCCGCGCCGGTCCCGCCCCCGGGCCCCGTGCACCGTCCGCCGGCCGAGGACGAGAGGGCCGGACACCACGGCCGCTCCCTGCCGAGCCTCACTCCCGGCCCCGGTGCCGCCCCGCAGTCGGAGACCGGCCCTCAGCCGTACGTCCCCAGCCAGTCCCCGGGGCCGCACCCGGCACCGCAGCAGGCACCCGGACCGAGCGAGGCCCCGCCGCTCCCGCAGCGGACCGAACACCCCGCCCACCCCGAACCGGCCGAGAACGTCCCCGGCCCCCGGCCCCCGGAGCGGACCGGCGACGCACCCCGCCCCGAGCCCGGCGGTGCGGGCGGAGCCCCGGGCCGCCCCCAACTGCCCCGGCGCAGCAACCAGGAACACCTCGTCCCGCAGCTGAGGCAGGCCCCGGTCCCGCGCACCCAGGACGAACAGGCCCTCCACGACCCGGGGCTCATGGCGGCCTTCCGCCGGGGCATCGAACTGGCCGAGGCCCGCACCGAGTCCGACACCACAGGCTCCCCGGAGCCGGCCCACGGCCCCGAAGCGGCGGCCGGGCAGCCCTGGCCGCCGGCCCCGCTCGAACCGCTGCCCGTACGCGGCCGCACCCCGACCGCCGCCCCCTACCCCGCGAGCCCGGCACCGGGCCCGGAGGGGGCCCCGGCGGTCGATCCCCTCGAAACGCACACCCCGAAGGAGTAGATGCTTCATGGCGACCGACATGCCGTCCGGTCAGGTCTCGGACCTCGACTGGCTGCTGAGCGGCCTGGTCCAGCGTGTCCCGTACACGCGCAGCGCGGTGCTGCTCTCCGCCGACGGGCTGGTGAAATCCCTGCACGGCATGGATGCCGACAGCGCCGACCACATGGCGGCGCTGGCCGCCGGTCTGTACTCGCTGGGGCGCAGCGCCGGCGCGCGCTTCGGCGACAGCGGCGAGGTCCGGCAGGTGGTGGTCGAGCTCGACTCGACCCTGCTGTTCGTCTCCACGGCCGGATCGGGCACCTGTCTCGCCGTCCTCGCCGGTCGGGAGGCGGACGCGGCGGTGCTCGGCTACGAGATGACGATGCTGGTCAAGAGCGTCCGCCCGTACCTGATGACGCCCGTGAGACAAGCGGCCGGCGCCCCCGGCAGCACGGGACTGTGAGGGTGTCGGTGCCGCAGGACGGGCCGCTGCTCGACGACGCGGCCGGGCGGCTCATCCGTCCCTACACCGTGAGCAACGGCCGGACCCGTCCTTCGGCCGTGCTCGACCTGCTCTCGCTGATCATGGCCACGGGGAGCGAGCCGCAGACCCATCTCGGTCCCGAGCACTCCGTCGCGCTGGGGCTGTGCGACGGTCCCACCTCCGTGGCCGAGATCGCCGCCCATCTGCGGTTGCCCGCGGTCGTCACCAAGGTGCTCGTCTCCGACCTGGTCGACTGCGGGGCGGTGACCGCGCACCCGCCCGCCTTCCACGACATGCCCACCGACCGATCTCTGCTGGAGGCAGTGCTCGATGGCTTACGACGACAGCTCTGACGGATTCGGCAGCTCCGCCGCGTACCGGAACGGCTCGGACCCCGAAGGTTTCGCAGGCCGGGGAAGCCATGCCCGTTCCGGCGACCACGGGAGTCCGGAGAGCTACGGACGCCCGGAGAGCCACGGGGGCACCCCGAACCACCCGGGCACGCAGGACTACGGGCACCCGCCCACCCACGGGGAGGCCCAGGGGTACGAGGGGTACGAGGAGACGCGGAACTACGGGGGGACACCGGACTACGGCTACGCGCAGGGGTACGGGGAGCCGCAGGGCTACGGACAGGCGCCGCAGGGCTACGCCGACCCCGGCCCCGCCCCGCACGTACCGGACGACGCCCCGCACACCTCGCACCCGTCGGCCGACCCGGACGTCTCCGGGGCCGAGGGACCGGGCGGGACGGAGGGCTTCCCCGTCGCGCTCAAGGTGCTGGTGGCGGGCGGATTCGGCGTCGGCAAGACGACGTTCGTCGGCGCCGTCAGCGAGATCGCGCCGCTGAGCACGGAGGAGCTGCTGACCCAGGTGAGCGTCGGGACCGACCATCTCGACGGCATCGAGTCCAAGACCGCAACCACCGTGGCGATGGACTTCGGCCGCATCACGCTCGACGAGCAGCATGTGCTCTACCTGTTCGGCACCCCCGGCCAGGAACGCTTCTGGTTCATGTGGGACGAGCTCTCCCAGGGGGCGCTCGGCGCGGTCGTCATCGCCGACACCCGGAGGCTCGCGGAGTGCTTCGCCGCCGTCGACTTCTTCGAACGGCGTGGCATCGGTTTCATCATCGCGGTCAACGAGTTCGACGGTGCCTACCGCTACGCGCCGGAGGAGATCCGGGCCGCGCTCGATCTCGGTCCTGACGTCCCGGTGGTGCTCTGCGACGCCCGGATCGCCAGTTCGGGCACGGGCGCCCTCGTCACCCTCGTCCAGCACCTGATCAACGCGACCTCGGCCCCGGCACCGCTGACCGGCTTCGGGGCCCGTCCGTGACGCGGAACGCGCCCGGCCGGCTGCTGCTCACACCGGTCGACCGCGATGCCGTCGCCCGTACCCGGCGGCTGCGGACGCTCGGACTCGGGGAGCGCGCCGACGCGTCGTTCGACAACTTCGACGCCTTCGCCGACCGGGTGGCGGAGCTGACCGAGGTCCCCTTCTCCATGGTCAACTTCATCGACGGGAACCGGCAGTTCTTCGCCGGTCTGCACACCCCGGCCGGCACGCGCAAGGGCACCGACCTGGGCATCGCGGCCGCGTGCAGCAGCCGCAGCGGCCGCTATGTCGCCATCGACCGCGGCTACTGCCCCCATGTCGTCGTCCGGCGCAAGGCGCTGGTGCTGGAGGACGTCTGCGACTACCCGAGGTTCGCGGGCAACCCGGTCGTCGACGAGATAGGCATCCGCTCCTACCTCGGTGCTCCGCTCATCGACCGCACCGGCATCGCCCTGGGCGCCGTCTGCGCGGTCGACACCGTGCCCCGTTCGTGGGGCAGGGCGGGGCTCGACACGATCAAGTCACTGGCCCTGGAGCTTGTGGTGCACATCGACCAACGGGAGGGACACGGCTTCCGGACCTGAACCGGCCCGCTCCGGGGACCGGCTCGGTCGAGCAGCGCGGTCGCGTAGCCCCGCACCGCTCTCGACCGGCCCGGCCGCGCCCGGACAGACACCGCCCGTCCGGGCAGACGGCGACCGTCAGGGCCGGGGCCGACCGAGGAAGCCCCCGATCCGCTCCCGCAGCCCTCGCGCGTCCAGCCCGTGCGCGGCGAGGTGCTCGTCCATCTCCCCGTACTTGCGCAGCTCGGCCCGTCCCACACCGAGGCCCAGCACACGGTGCGGCAGCGCGGCCAGCGCGTCATTGGCGGCCGCGGTGGAGGTGCCCGCCAGATACGGCTCGACGATCACCACATCGGCTCCGGCTCCGGCCCCGACCGCCCGTCGCAGTCCGGCACCGTCGAACGGGCGCACCGTCGTCGCGTACAGCACCGTCACATCGAGCCCCTCGGTCGCGGCGAGTACGTTGTCGAGCATCGGCCCGACCGCGATCACCACGCCGCCCCCACCCTCCCGCACCGGCGCGAACCCGGTCCCCGCGCCGACCGCCCGGGCCCGCTCGTTGGACTGCAGCGACAGCCGTACGTACACCCGGCCGTCGTCGGCCGCGGCCTGGCGCAGCAGCGCCTCCGCCTCGTCCGGGTGGCCCGGCACGTGCACCGTCCAGCCGTCGAGGGTGTCCAGCAGCGCCACATCACCCGGCGCCATATGGGTGAACCCGCCGGCCGGCCAGTCGTACGAAGCACCCGCGCTCACCAGTACTCCGCTCACCCCCTGATGGCCGAAGTCCAGCTTGACCTGCTCGAACGGCCGCTCCACCAGGAAGCTGGCGAAGGTGTGGACGATCGGCCGCATCCCGGTGAGCGCCATTCCGGCCGCCGCGCCGACCAGCAGCTGCTCCCTGATGCCGACATTGACCACCCGGTCCGGATGCGCCTCCAGAGCCGGGCCGAAGCCGTCCCGGCTGATCTCGGCCAGAACCAGCGCGAGGGCCGGGTCCTCGTCCAGCAACCGGGTCGTGGTGGCGATGAAGCGGTCACGCATCGTGTCCATGTGCGGGTCCTCCGTGTTCTGCGGGGCGTTCAGTTCTTGGGCTCGACGCGGGCGACGACGGCGCGTGGCCGTCCGGGGTGCGGTGCGGTGAAGGCCGTGTAGAGCGCCTCGTGGTCGCGCCCGTCGACCGTGTCGACCGACCAGCCCGCGGCCTCGAACCGGGCCGCGATCCCGCCCGGCCGGGCATAGGACGCCGAGACGTTGTCGATCACCACGGTGTGCAGCTGCTCCAGCCCGGCCGGGCCCGCGTAGGCGAGCGCCTCGTGGTTGCTGCCCTCGTCCAGCTCGGCATCCCCGACCAGCACCCACACCCGGGGGTCGGTGAGCCCCTGGGCCCGGAGCCCGAGGACGCTTCCGACGGCCAGCGGCAGCCCGTGCCCCAGTGAGCCGCTGCCGATCTCGACCCCGGGCAGCAGCGTCCGGTCCGGGTGGTGCCCGAGCGGCGAGTCGTACGTCCCGAAGCCCGGCAGCAGTTCCTCGCCGAAGAACCCGTGAGCGGCGAGGACCGCGTAGTACGCCATCGGCCCGTGGCCCTTGGAGAGCAGGAACCGGTCGCGGTCCGGTGCGTCGACGGTGTCCGGTGTCACCCGCAGCACCCGGTCGTACAGCACCCACAGCACGTCCAGGGTGGAGGTGGCCGCGGGGCCGTGCTTCTCGTCCCCGGTCATCATGCCCATCAGGCGGTTCATCTCGCGGTGGTCGCGCCGCGCCGCGGTGGTCGTGTGTGTCATGGAACAAGCGTTGAACATCAAGTTCGGTTGAGGTCAAGCGCCAAAGCTGTTCGTAACCACCCACCCGAGTGCGGTATTGTTCTCATGCGCGTTCGGCCCGGGGGAAACCCCAGGTCAGCGGGTATCGGGACGTGGCGCAGCTTGGTAGCGCACTTGACTGGGGGTCAAGGGGTCGCAGGTTCAAATCCTGTCGTCCCGACTGGAGACAGTCGCAGATCAGGGCCGGTTTCGGAGCAATCCGAAACCGGCCCTTGATTATTCTCGGGGACCGGTTGGCGACCGGCGTCCTTGACCGGGGTCGGCGGGTCATGACGATCGGGCTCGGCAGCGAGCGCGGTGTGCGCAGCGCGCTGAGGTGTGGGGAGAGCGCCGCTCCGGCAGCCGTGATCTTTTGAACGTCTGGGTGCAGGTGGCGCTGGGTGGTGGTCAGTGACCCGTGGCCGGCGATCCTGCGGAGGACGTGTACGTGGACAACCCGGGGTTGGGAGATCAAGCAGCGCCTGGACTACGAGGGGGACGTCGTCATCGGCTCCGGTGACTGCGGCACCGAGCCGACGACCGTCATTGACTTCCCCACCGGCGAGCTGCAGATCGTCCGCAGGGGCGCGGGCGACACCTCGCGGTTCGAGTGGCCGGCATGTGCGGAGGGCGTGTGGGGGGCGGCACGTGTGTGCGTGCCGCCCCGCCGGTGGGTATCGGGATTCAGTTGAGGGTCAGGAAGGAGCCCGCCTCGTTGCCGTACTCGATCCAGGCGCCGGACCGGGTGTTCGCTGGGACGCCGGACCAGGCGGCGGTCAGGTCGGTCGGCACGCCGGGGGTGACGCGGGCCCGGTCGGGCGTGACCGTGACTTTGCCGGTGACGGGGCTGTCCGCGGTGATGTGGTTCGCCTGGTAGGTGTACGGGGTGACGGTCTCCCCGTCGACCCCCATCGCGACCAGGGACACGAAGAGAGCGTCGGCCGTGGGATGCGGCACGGTGATCGTGACCGTTCCGTCACTGTCGGGGACGGCGACGTGGACGCCCTGGAGGACCCCGTCCACCTTGTCGCCCCAGAGGACGCCCGTGATCGTGTCCGCCGCCGCGTCGAAGTGGACCGTGATCTGCGACGCCTTGGTGCCGGAGGGGATCTCGGCGTCGTAGGAGATCTCCTGCATCTGTGTCACGGTGCCCTCGGTGACCGGTGAGGAGACCGGTCCGTAGGCGGTGGCCGTCAGGGTGCTGGTGGCCGGGGTGACCGGGAACTCGGTCGAGCCGCTGGAGCCGGAGCCCTTGATTTCGGCGGGGGCGCGGACGATTTGCGGGGTGACGGCGATCGGGCTGCGGACGGTGGTGCGGCCGGAGAGCCAGGTGAGGGCCCCGGTGGCGGTGCGTCCCGCGGGCGCGGTGGTCACGTCCAGGGTGAGGGTGAAGGTGCGCTTCTGGCCGGGGTGGCTGAAGTGCAGCACGGACGGGCTCACCGTGGCCTTGATGCCGGGGAGGTCCACCCGGGCGCGGTAGGTGCCGGCCGTGGTCGCGGTGACGGTGCGGGTGATGGTCTGCTTGCCGAAGAGGTCGCCGATGGCTATGGACGGGTAGTTGAGGTCGCTCGGGTCGATGGCCTTGACGCCGCTTCCGGTGTCCACGCCGGAGCCCTCGAGGTAGGCGAGCCAGTCCCGCTCGCCCGAGTCGTAGACGAGTCCGGGCCGCAGCATGGCCCGTGCGTCCACCCCGCCGGCGCCCTGGGCGAACACGTCGCCGCTGTTCTTGCCGTCCGCGGTCCTCGTCGGCGTGGCGGTGGTCATCATGGCCGACTTGACGCTCATCGGGGACCAGGTGGGGTGCTCCGTGAGGTAGAGCGCCGCCAGGCCACTGATGTGCGGGGTGGCCATGGAGGTACCGGAGTAGTAGTCGAAGTCGCGGCCGTGGTTGCCGTCCGGGGACACGGCCTCGAGGATCGTGACGCCGGGCGCGGTGATGTCGGGCTTGAGCAGGTCGCCGTTGCCGGTGAGCGAGGGGCCGCGCGAGGAGAAGCCGGCCACCTGCGGGTAGACGTCCGAGGCGCCTCCCTCGGTGAGGGTGGCGGTGGCTCCGCTCGTGGCGGCGTAGGCGCGCACGGGGGCCGCGTCCGCCTTGTCGAGGTGGACCGCCGGCACGCTGTGCAGGTCGCCGTCCGTGCTCTCGTCGCCGGGGTTGACCAGGACGAGGCCGATGCCGCCGGCCCGCTTGACCTCGGCGGACTTGTCGGCGCGGCCGTTGACGCCCCGTTCGCAGACGACGATCTTCCCGGTCGTACGGGCGGGGTCGAGGGAGTCCGGCATGCAGTAGTCCGCGTAGACGTCCACGGTGTCCGCGACCCGGACCGCGGAGCCCTTGACCAGCGGGGCGGGGCCGACCCGCCGGTGGACTGTGGTGCTGATGCCGGTGTGGCTCGCGCCGTTGCCGAGGGTCACCGTGCCGGTGTGCGACTTGATGGTGCCGGCGGCGACCGTGGTGGTCCAGGGCGCGGTGTTGGAGAGGCTGGACGCTCCCGGGCCGGAGTTGCCCGCGGCGGTGGCGACGAAGACTCCGGCCGCGGCGGCGTTGCGGAGCGCGACCTGCGCCGGGTCGTCGTACGCGCTCTCGAACGCGGCGCCGAGCGAGTAGTTGATGACGTCCACGCCGTCGGCGACGGCCTGGTCGATGGCGGCGACGAGGTCGCTGGTCAGACCGCCGTCCGCCTGGCCGTCCTTGCTCTGCCAGAGGGCTTTGTAGACGGCGATGGTGGCTGCGGGGGCCACGCCGGAGACGGTGCCGAGGTCCTCACCGTCAACCTTGGCGCGGACGTCGGCGTTGCCGGCCGCGGTGGCCGCCGTGTGGGTGCCGTGGCCCTGGCTGTCGCGCGGGGAGACGTATCCGGCGCGGTTGGACTCCGGAACGGCGTCGAACCATGCCTTGCCGAAGTAGCGGGCGCTGACGACCTTCTCGTTGCAGGCCGCGGCGGTGAAGCTCTCGCCGGTCTGGCAGGTGCCCTTGAAGGTGCCGCCGTCCGCCTTGTGCATCACGGTGGTGGTGCCCACGCGGTAGGGGCGGTGACGGCCCTTCGGGCCGGGTTCGCGGGAGCTCAGGGCCGGGGCGGCGAAGGAGGGGTTCTCGGGCCAGATGCCCGTGTCGATGTCGCCGATGACGATGCCCTTGCCGGCTTCGGCGGTCCCGCCGAGGGCCTTCCACAACCCCTTGCGGCCGGAGAGTCCGAGGAAGTCGGTGGAGTTCCGGTCGTCGGTGGCGTGGTGGAAGCGGTCGGGGGCGATGTGCACGACGTTCCCGGTGCGGGCGAGGCGCACCAGTTGGCGGGCGTCGAGCCGGGCGCTGAAGGTGTTGGTGGTGACCGCGTAGTGCTGGCGGACGGTGGCGCCGACCTTCTTGGCGACGCGGGTCTGCTGGTCCGTCAGGTGGGTGCGGTACCGCTTGGCGGTGGCCGATGCGACATCGAGCTTGTCGCCCTCGGCGGGCTTCGTGGCGGGGAGGTCGCGCACCCCGCCGTCGTAGGTGACCAGGGGCTCGTCGGCGAGGGTGACCAGGTAGGTGCCCGTGGTGGATTCGGCGGTCGGAGTGGCGGCGGTCGCGGCCGTGGCAAGGGGAAGGCTGAGCGAGGCAAGGGCGGTGGTAAGCAACCCGGCGAGGGCGGCTCGCCGGTTGCGCGATGTTCTACGCCGCAGGCGTGACACGAACTCTCCTCTTGGATTTCCACGCACGCCGGAGCGACGAGCGTGACTGCTCGCCTGCGGTGTGCGCTGGCGGCGGGAGTTTCCGAACCGCCTGACACCAGAAGTGACTGACGGGTGGTCCGGGACGAGCGGAAACTCTTTCTTCCCTGTATGGGGTGATTTGACTGACAGGGAAGACATTCACGATCAAACCCGCGATCGTTCCTGTCATGTATGCGACAGGTAGGTGGGTTGGGCGGTTGAACACCGGAAATCCCTCGGAGTGGGAACCGGGCCGCCACGGGCATGCGGCGGCTCCCGCGGCCGGAGCACCTGAGCAGGGGCTTCGGCCGCGGGAGCGCGGGTGGTGGGCCGGAGCGGTCAGCCGATCGCGATGTCGTCGAGCAGGAAGATGGTCGACAGATAGGCGTCCTCGGTGCCGGCGAACTCCAGCTTCACCGTCTGCCCCCTGTAGGCGGACAGGTCGATGGTCTTCTGGACGTAGCCGGCACTGGCGTTCGCGTTGGAGTAGGTGGCCAGCGCGGTGCCGTTGACCTTGACCTTGAGGGTGTCGTAGGCGGTGTAGCCGGACTCCTGGGTGGAGACCTTCAGCCAGAAGGTGAGCTTCGGGGTGCCGGTGGAGGGCACCGCGATGTTCGACTGGGACACGGACTCGATGGCGGAGGTTCCGTAGCCCATCATCCAGGCGTACCAGGACCCGCCGTGCCCGGCCTGCAGGGGCGAGTTGGTGATGATGTCGTCGCTCTGGGTCCAGCCGCTGGTGCCCTGCTCGAAGCTGCCGTTGGTCAGCGCGTTACCGGTGGGGGGATCGGTCGGATCGGGGGTGGGGGTGGGGGTGCCGTTGCCGGGGTCGGGCAGGGCGGTGCCGACGCTGACGGCCGCCCATGCCTTGGAGACGAGGTACCGCTCCTGGGAGTTGGTGCCGTACAGGTCGGCGGCGGCCTGAAGGGTGGCGGTGCGGGCGCCCGCGTAGTTGGTGGTGGAGGTCATGTAGGCGCTGAGCGCCCGGTACCAGACGGCGGCGGCCTTGTCCTTGCCGATGCCCGCGAACGTGTCGCTGTTGCAGGTGGTGCCGTTGTGCGAGCGTCCGCCGATGGTCTTCGCGCCGGTGCCTTCGGCGGCCAGGTAGAAGAAGTGGTTGCCGATGCCGGAGGAGTAGTGGACGTCCACGGAGCCGGCGCCGGATCTCCAGCAGGACAGCGAGTTCCCGTCGGCGGAGGGGTTGTCCATCCGGCGCATGTAGCCGCCGGACATGTTGAGCTTCTCGCCGATGAAGTAGTCGCCCGGGTCGCCGGCGTTGTTGGCGTAGAACTCGACCATGGTGCCGAAGATGTCGCTGGTGGCCTCGTTGAGACCACCGGACTCACCGGAGTAGGTGAGGTTGGCGGTCGCGGAGGTGACGCCGTGGCTCATCTCGTGACCGGCCACGTCGAGCGCGGTGACCGGGGTGTTGCCGTTCTGCGAGGATCCGTCGCCGAAGAACATGCAGAAGCAGGTGTCGTCGTAGAAGGCGTTCAGCAGGCCGCTGTCGACGTGTACGTAGGCGGGGGCGCCGCGGCCGTCGTTGCGGATGCCGGAACGGTTGAAGGACTCCTTGTAGTAGTCCCAGGTCTTCGCCAGACCGTAGGAGGCGTCCACGGCGGCGCTCTCGCGACTGGACGTGGTGCCGTTGCCCCAGGAGTTGGTGGTCTTCGAGAAGGCCCGGGCGTTCTGCTTCGGGTTCGACTGCGGGCTGTTGTACGAGTCGTAGACGACCGTGCCGCCGTGCGCCGCGTCGGTCAGGGTGTAGCCGCTGCCGGTCTGGGTGGTCTCGATGGAGACCTGGCCGGAGGTGACGCCGTTGCCGGTGCCCGTGATGCTCTGGTGCAGCTCGTACTGGTCCAGCAGCGTGCCGCTGGTCGCGTCGACGATCACCGCCTCCCGCGAGGCCGGGCCGGCCTCGCCCGCGCCGGTGACGGTCGAGCGGTAGGCGAGTACGGGGACCTTGCCGACCGCGTACACCACCAGGGTGCTGTCCTTGCCGGCGGCCTTCGCCTTCCTCACGTGCCTGGCGTGCTTCACGGCCTTGGCCGAGGCATCGGCCGCCGACAGCTTCGGCGTGGTGCCGGCGACCTTGATCGCGCCCTGGTGCGCGAGGTCCGAGCCGGTGATCTTTCCGTCCTTTGCGATGTGGACCACCAGGTCGCCGCCGATGACGGGCAGGCCGCTGTAGGTACGGTCGTAGCGCACGTGCCGGGCGCCGTCGGCGTCGATCAGCACGTCCTTGACCACCAGGCGTTCGGCCGGGCCCAGGCCGAGCTCGCGGGCGGTGGCGGCCGTGCCGCGCTCGGCGGTGCGTATCGCCCCGCTGCGCGTGTCGGGCGTCATCGCCCGGAACCCGGCGCCGGGGTCGGCGGCGGAGTCGGCGGCTGCCGCGTGGGGCCGGGGGGCTGCGGTGGACTGGGTGACCACCATGGTCACGGAACCCAATGCGAGGGCTGCCGCGACACCGGCAGCCAAGGCGTTTTTGCGGTACATGACAAATCCTTCCACCGGGCCTCGTCGGGGAGTTGCCGCAGGACGTCACCTGGAGTGCGGGGGGTGTTCGGCGGCAGTTGGCTCGGTTGTGGCCATGAGGCTAGAGATGCAGAGAGCGGCCGACATCGGGGTAAACCCTTGACCTGGACGGGGAGGCCCGGCGGGCGCACCATGGCCCGATGCCAGACTCCGAGACGTGGATCAGCACGGCCCACGAGGCCGGTCCCGTGCTGCGACAGGCCCCGGGCTCACAGGACACCGGGATTTCGTATACCGGGCTGCTCGAACCGCGATCGGCACGGAACTCGTGGCCCGGCTGCCGGGCGATGCGCGCAGGCTCCTGCACGCTCGCCTGGCCGAGGCCGGCCGTGACAGCGTCCGCCGCAACCGGCACACCGTGCCGGCGGCCGACGCCGACGACCCGCGGTCGGCCCGCCGCGCCGCCCGCGCCGCCGACCGCGCCCGGCAGCGCGGAGACCACGCACTCGCGGTGGAGCTCTCCCTCCTCGCCGCCCAGCGCACCCCGCACGACGACGGCGACCTGCTCATCGAACGGGCCCTGACCGCCGTACGCGACGCCGCCCACTACGGTGACCTCCCCCGCGCTCGGACCGCCGCCCGCTTTGTCCTGGGCCAGGACACCACCCTCGCCCAGCGCGTCGATGCCCTCGTCGCCCTGATCGACGCGAGCGGCCAGCACCTGTACAGCGCGGACGAACTGTTCGCCGACGCACTCCGAGCGGCGGCCGGACGATCCGACCTCACCGCGCGGATCCTCATCCGCCAATCCGTCTGGGCCAACGTCAACAAGGGTGACCCCCACCGGGCGTGTGCCCTGGCCGGTCGGGCCACCGCCCTTGCCGAGAGCGCCGGCGACACCACAACCGCCCTCAGCGTCAAGACGGTCGAAGCGACCCTCACCCGCGTCTACCGGAAACTGGGCCTGCGCTCACGCTTCCAACTCGCGCACACCGTCGCACCAGCATGTGAGTGATCCGCCCCGACGGCCCCGGAAGCCGCCGGGGTCAGTCGTGTACCGGGCGACGACGTCGGGCCCGCACCACCGATCGAGGCCGCCGTCGGCAGGCGGACGGCCTCCGGGCCGCAGCACGACGTCGTTTCGGGGTTACGGGGTGCCGGCACGCGCGGTCGCGCGGGTCCAGGTGTTCATGATGATGAAGGTCTTGGTGCCCTCCACTGTGCCGGTCCGGCGTACGGCGTTGATCACCTGCTGAAGATGCTTCACGTCCCTGACCCGGAGCTTGAGCAGGGCGTCGGAGGTACCGGCGATGCTGTGGCTCTCCTCGATCTCCGGGATGCTCTCGGCGATGCCCTGGATCTCGTCGCTGTCGGTCGCGCCGAGCAGGCGGATCTCGATGAACGCCTGAAGCATGCCCGCCCGGCTGTCCTCGATGACCGCGGTGTAGCCGCGGATCACGCCCGCCCTCTCCATGCGCTCGATGCGGCGCGCGCACGGAGCCGCTGAGAGTCCCACAGCACGCGCGATCTCCGACACGGGCGCTCGCCCGTCCTTGCGGAGGATGTTCAGTATGTGACGGTCGATCGCGTCCACGGCCAACTCCCCGAATCGTGCGCGCCACGCACGAGTCGCGCGCCGAAAGCTCCCCTGTTCCTTGCAGGTCGAGTGAACCACGCTCGACATATGCGTGATGATGCTCGGCCTGTCACCTGGAGACCGTCGTCCTGTCATCGTCGTGGTGTCCGGGTGATCCCCGGCAGGAGGCCCGCACCGGCCAACCCCTACGGTGCGGACTCCGACCAGGTGACAGGTGCGCGGGCATCCCCAGCACCCCGCGGCCGGCCCCACATCCTGGGGCCGGCCGGGTACCGAACCAGGCCCGTCGGCAGCGATCACCGCGCGGGGCACAAGAGCTGACTTCTACGACACGATCACGAACCTGTGCTGTACCTGATCCGTTGCGCCGCCACGACGCGTGGTGAGCATGGGATCGGGGTGCCAGCGGTATCGGCTGCCAATGGCACTTCGGTTGTGAGCCATTTGCTTCCGCCGGTTCGGTTGAGCGGAGCTGCGCCAGTTGAGAACCTCGGCGGGGTCCTCGGCGCTGTCGAGCTCCTGCTGGGTGCTCACCTCGGTAACAGGAGACGTCGGGGATTGTGGCCGGCGGTCTTGGCCTGCGCCAGGGCGGTGGTCACAGGCCAGCAGCCGGTAGAGCGTTGCCTGCGACGGCAGTTCCACCGACTCGCCGTTCTCCCGCAGGATCTCGCCCGTCCGCCAGATGATGTAAGGGCGTCCGCCAGTAGGTCATCGGATGCGTGGGTTTCGCGGGCGGGTGTTCCAGCGGTAGAGGGTCCAGGCGCGTCGGATCAGGCAGCGGACCGTGATGACGGTGGCGGCCAGGGCGAGGAAGAATTCAACGGCCTTTCTCCGGCGTTCGGTGCAGCGTCGGAGCTTGCCGAAGTTGTTCATCCAGGAGTTCGTGCGCTCGACGACCCACCGGCCGCCGGTCTGGATCGGGGTCTTCGCGCCGCACGGGGCGATACGGGCATCGATCCCGCGGCCGGCCAGGTCGTCGTGGACGATCCGGTAGTCGTAGCCGGCGTCCAGGGCGAGATGTGGATGCTCCGGCAGCGGTCCGAGGGCCTGTTCGAGGGCGTGAAGCGGTCGAGGGTGGCGGGCAGCAGGGTGTGGTCGCGGACGTTGGCCGGTGCCGGCTCGGTGACCAGGGGTATGCCGGTGCCGTCGGTCAACTGCGAGCGTTTCAGACCGAGTTTGGCACGGTCGACCGGGCTCTTCCCGGCGCATTCACCGCCGGAGAGCGCCTTGGTGATGCAGCCGTCGGCGCTCACGCGGTCGAGTTCGAGGCCGATCATGCGGTCGTAGGCGGCGAGCGCGAGCAGCCGCAGGCTCTCCATCACGCCTTCGGAGTTCCACTCGTCGCGGCGTCGGCGCAAGGTGGTGGCCGAACAGTGTTCGTCGGCGGCGCGTTCGTATCCGCAGCCGAAGACCAAGACCTGCACCAGCCGGTCGAAGACGACGGCGTCGCTGATCCGGGGGTTGTGACAGCCCAGCGGGTGCCGGTTCTCGCGCACGGGCAGGAGCGCGAGAAACTGGTCGCGGATCGGGTCGAGAACGCATGATGGGACGGCAGGCACGGATCCCTCGGTGATCATGAAGCGTAGAAAACTCCATGATCGGGTGAACCGTGCCTGCCTTGCTGCCAACACCTGCTGCCGGACGCTCGTACGATGGCGCGGAGTGCGAAGCATCCGGCCGAGATTCCGGCACCGGCGTGAGGGAGGGGTCAGGATGTTCGGTTCGAAGAAGAAGCTCACCATCAACATGTTCAGTTCGCAGAAGAAGCTCAACGATGTGATGGCGCAGCTCAGGCCCGACCTGAGTCGGGAATCGCTCGGTGTCGGGCCCGATTTCCCGGGCGTCGCCCCGAACCCGCTCCTGAGCAGTGATGCACGGCAGCGCAATGCGGAACTGCGTACGGGGGCGCTTGCGCTCGGCGTTCTCGTCGACTGGCGGGAGGTCAACAGCAACCCGCGCGTGGTCTTGATGTTCGACGTGGAGACCGCCGGCGGCCGCTCGTTCCGCGGTATCGCAGACGAAGACCTCACGATCACCGAGCTCACCCGACTCGCCCCAGGACAGACGTTGCCCGTGCGCTACCGGCCGGCCGTCAGGGACCACTACGTCGCCCTTGCCCGAGACGCGGACCCCGCCCACGTGCAGCGGCTCTCCGAGGAGATCGCGAGCCGCAAGCGGACCTGACCCGAAGCCATTGGCCGGATCCCTGCACCGTCATCACGGTCCGCTGCGTGATCCGACGCGCCTGGACCCTCTACCGCTGGAACACCCGCCCGCGAAACCCACGCATCCGATCACCTACTGGCGGACGCCCTAAGCCGGATCGTACTCAGGCCGCGGTCCGGCCTCTCCGTCCGCATGCGGACCGACGCCGTGCAGGACCTCCAGGACGTGGCCTTCCCACCACAACGCCTTCTCCCGCGCGCGCCCCGGAAGCGCCGCGTCCAGCAGCGACACCGGCGGCAGAGGAGGCCGCACCGGGCTGTTCAGTACCTCGAAGTCCTCATCACCCAGCAGCACTGCCAGCGGGACGTCCCGCAGCGAGTCGTCTTCATCGGTCAGCGTCACCGCACGAGCGGACACCGCGAGCACCGCCTGGACCTGGCCGGCGAACCGCACCCGATCGCCCACACCGACCGTTGCCGGCCTCGACGGCTTGCGCATCTGGCTCCCATCGCCGTGCATGCCCGTCCTCGGCCGAAGAGGCGCGGGCATGGCAGCAGGCAATGCTGCGGGAGCCGACGACGACATCCGCGCAGTGCGCCGGTGGGTACGGCTCTCGCGCACCGAGCCGGGCACCCACCTGCCCGTGCCGGCCGAGATCGCCGCCGACCTCCGGCTGTCCAGGGACACGGTCCGGGCCGCGCTGGAGCGGCTCGCCGCCGAGGGGACGGTGACCCTCTACGAGGGCTACCGCCTCTACAGCGTCGGCACCACGACACCGACAGAACGTACCTACCGGCTCCTGCGCACCGCGATCCACCGCAGCTACGAGCCCGGCGAACGGTTCATGACCCGTTACGACATCGGCCAGCGCTTCGACATCGGCGGCAAGGAAGCCGCGGCCGTCGTACGCCAGCCGATCGCCGAGGGGCTGCTCACCGGGCCGCGCGGGCAGTACGTCAACGCCTTCAGCCCCCAGCAGCAGCGCCGGCAGGTGCAACAGCTGCGCGAGCGCGCCGGCCGGCTGCGCCGCGAGGCCCTCGAACTGATATGGACGGCATGGGAGAGATCGAGCAGGAACTCCCCGCCGGAGGCGACGCCCAGCCGACGTGACCGCCCCCGGTCCAGTGCCACACGCCAGGCCTCACGCTGTGAGCCCAGGGGGTGCTGCTCGGGTATCGTCCGGGTCGGCTGCAGTCCCGGTGCTGCAAAGACGGGCGCGACCGGGTTCCCGTCGCTTGCGCCCGTACCAATGCCCATCCCCGCCGGCGGTCGCCCGATCGAACCCCGACGCGGGTGTCGCCCTCACCCGGCTCGGCTCGAACGGGTTGGTCCCTTCCACCTGCCGCCCAGGCCAGTAAGGGTACCCTTACTTCAGTAGGTGATCGTTTCCTCGTGACCCGGGGTGAGGCATGGCAGGCCGGTTTTCGGTTACTTCCGCGCGGGGGTTCGCGGATCTGGAGCGGCAGTACCGCGCGTTCTACGCGGCCGTCGCGGAGCGGCGGGAGCTCGGGGGCGGGGCGGTGGTGCACGAGCTGCGGCCCGAGGTGGGGGAGGGGCGCATCACGGTGTACGAGTTGCTCGAAGGGGTCACGCTCACCCTGTACGACGTGGAGTTCCACGACGAACTCGTCCTCGACTTCGACCTGGGCGGGGAGTACTTCGAGCTGGAGTACTGCGTCGACGGCCTGATGCTGCTGGAGGAGGCGGGCACGGGGACGTCGGTCTTCGGGGCGGGGCAGCTGTCCATCTCGCACTCCCGGGCGTCGGCCGGGCGGCTGACGCGGCCGGCCGGGCAGCGCTATCGGGGGGTGTCGGTCGCGGCCGAGCGGGCGGCGACCACCGCGTTCTTCGGGAGCGTCGGGGCCGGGGCCTGGCAGGAGAGCGTGGAGGGGATGCCGGCCGCCGAGCGGGACGCGCACTATCTCGGCCGTCAGGCCCCGCCCGAACTGGCCGCCGCCTTCGGGGACCTGTTCCTGTGCACGCTGCCCGTCCGCTTCCGGGCGCTCTACTACGAGGCGAAGGTCATGGAGGTCCTCGCCCGGATCGTCTCCCGCGACGACGTCCCGCGCGGACCGGCTCAACCGCCGCTCGCGGAGTACGAGATCGAGCGCATCCGGACGGTGCCGGCGCTGCTGATGGAGAACCTGCATGAACAGCACACCGGCGAATCCCTCGCCCGTGCCCTGCGGATGAACCCCAAGCGGCTCAGCCACGGGTTCAAGCAGCTCTACGGCGACACGATCTTCAGCCATCACCGCAACGAGTGCCTGCGCCGGGCCTCGCTGCTGCTGGTGGAGACCGATCTCAGCGTGGCCGCGATCGCGCTGCGGGTCGGCTACTCCAGCCCCAGCAACTTCTGTTACGCGTTCAAGAAGAGGTTCGGGCGGACCCCGCGGCAGTACCGGGTCGGGCGGAGGAGCGGCGCGGGTGGCCGGGGCGCGGACGCGGCGTAGCGCCATGGCCGTGCGGTGACGCGGCGGCGCGGCGGGAGGGGGTGCGCCGTTGGTGCTGCGGGTGCCCTGAGTGTCGTGAGTGGCTTCGGTGGTGTCGGCGTCGGGGCGTTCGCTCCATATTTCGAGGGACCGCGCTCCGTACGAATTCCGCTTTCGTCCGTTTCAGCATGGGCCCGTGGCCGTTGCCACGCCCGGCTCGAAAGGACATCGTGAACGTCTCCCCGATACGCGTCTGCGCCGCGCTCGCCGCCGGTGCGGCCCTGCTGCTCAGCGGCTGTGCGGCCCCGGCGGAACCCGCCGGGCGCACCGGCGCCGCGGCGCCGTCCGGTCACTACCCCGTCACCCTCGACGTCGTCGACGACTCGGGCGGGAAGATCACCCAGACCGTGGAGAAGAGCCCGGAGCGGGTGGTGGTCATCGGGCAGGCGCTCGCCGAGCTGATGATCGAGTTCGGTCTGGAGGACCGGATCGTGGGCGTCGGCTATCTCGACAACTCCTACTCGTCGGCCTACGCGGACCGGATCGGGAAGCTGCCGAAGATCTCCGACCAGCTGCCCTCCAAGGAGGCGGTCCTCGAACGCCGGCCCGACCTCGTGCTGACCATGTCGTTCGCGCTGAAGCCCGACAAGATCGGCGAGGTCCCGTTCTGGAACGCCCGGGGCGTGGCGGTGCTGCCCGCCGTCAACTACACCGTGGGCCGGGACCTGGACAGCTACTTCGAGGACGTGCGCCACGTCGGCGAGGCCTTCGGGGTGACGAAGCGGACCGGGGCCCACATCGCCGAGCAGAAGGGCAGGATCGCCGCCATCGCGAAGACGGTGGAGGCGGCGGGGAAGGAGGGAAAGGCCCGGGGCTCGCGGAGGTCCGGGGGCTCGCCGAGGGTGCTGCTGGTCGCCAGCGGCGGGCGGGACACGTACGACTACTACTCGCCCTCGCTCGGACTCGTGGACGAGATGGTGAACGGGGCGGGCGGCACGTACCTGGAGCTGACCCGGGACACCTACGCGCAGCTCTCGCTCGAATCGATCATCGCGGCCGACCCGGACAAGATCGTCGTGACGGAGTTCCAGAAGTCCGACGCGGAGAAGTCCCGCAACCGGCTGCTGCGCGACCCCCGGCTGAGGAACGTCACCGCGATCCGGAACGGCGACGTGATGACCGCCGACTACACGACCTCGATCCGCGGTTCGCTGGCGCTCGCGGACCTCTGCGAGAAGATCGCGGCGTTCGTGCGTCCCGACCTCTTCCCCGCCGCATGAGCGCCTCCGGTACGCAGGTGCCCGGCCGCGTGTCCGATGCGGCGACCGGGGCCGACGCGGCAGGGGAGCCGCGGAGCGGCGGGCTCCGGAGCGGGCAGCTCCGGCGCGGCGGGCTGCGGAGCGTGCCGCTTCCCGTTCTGCTGGTCGTCCTTGGGCTCGCGCTGGGGGTCTCGGTCGTGGCCTCGGTCTCGATCGGACAGGTCGGCATCCCGCTGGGGGAGTCGTTCCGGATCCTGTCCGGCAGGCTGACCGGGACCGGCGCGGGCGGCGATCCGATGGCCGTGGACGTGGTCTGGAACATCCGTCTCCCGCGGGTGCTGCTGGCTGCCGTGGTCGGGACCGGGCTCGCGCTCTGCGGGACAGTCATGCAGGCGGCGTTGCAGAACCCGCTCGCGGACCCGTTCGTCCTCGGCATCTCCTCCGGCGCCTCCTTCGGCGCGGCCTTCTCCCTCCTCGTGGGGTTCGGGGCGGCCGGGGCGCTCGGCGGGGCCGGCGGGTTCGGCGTGCCGTTCTGGGCGTTTCTCGGGGCGCTCGGGGCGGCGGCGCTCGTGCTCGGCGCCGGGAGCGTCGGTTCGCGCACGTCGCCGGTCAAGCTCATCCTCGCCGGGACCGCGGTCAACGCCCTGTGCAGCGCCGCCTCCAGTGCGCTCGTCTACTTCGCCAACAGCGCCGAGGGCATCCGCTCGGTCACCTTCTGGACCATGGGCAGCCTCGCCTCCGCCGCGTGGGACTCCCTGCTGGTCGTCTCCGGGGTCGTCCTGGCTGCCACGGTCTTCTTCCTCCTCCAGGGCCGGGTGATGAACTCGATGCTGGTCGGGGACGAGGCCGCCGTCACGCTGGGGATCAGCCCCAGGCTGTTCCGGCGCGTATATCTGGTCGTCGCCGCCCTGGCCACGGGGGTGCTCGTCGCCTGCTGCGGAATCATCGGCTTCGTGGGCCTGATCGTGCCGCACATCGCACGCAGCGCCGTGGGCCCCGATCACCGCAGGCTGCTGCCGGTCAGCGTGCTGTGCGGAGCCTTGTTCCTCGTCTGGGCGGACGTCGTCGCCCGGGTCGCCGTCCCGAACGCCGAACTGCCGATCGGCATCGTCACCTCGGTCCTCGGCGCCCCCCTGTTCATGTACATGCTTATCCGGAAGGAGTACGGCTTTGGCAGCGCGTGACGCGGGGGCGACCGCGGCCCCGGGGCAGGGCGTGGGACTGCGCGCGGAGCGCGTGTCGGTGCGGCTCGGCGGGACCCCGGTCGTCCACGATCTGACCCTGCGGGTCGCCGCCGGCGCCTTCGTGGGGGTCGTCGGCCCGAACGGCTGCGGCAAGTCCACGTTCCTCAGAAGCGTCTACAAGGCCGTCCGGCCGCACTCCGGAACGGTGACGCTGGGGGAGCTGGACGTCCTGGCGAGCCGGCCGGGCGCCGTCTTCACCGAACTCGCCGTCGTCGGCCAGTTCAACGAGCTGAGCTTCGACTTCACCGTCGCGGAGATTGTCGCGATGGGCCGCACACCGCACAAACGCCTGCTGGAGACCACCGGCCCGCACGACCGGGCGATCGTGGCAGAGGCGTTGCGCCGGGTCCGGATGGACGGGCACGCCGACCGCGCCTACCAGTCGCTCTCCGGCGGCGAGAAGCAGCGTGTCGTCCTCGCGCGGGCCCTCGCCCAGGAGCCCGGCTTCCTCATCCTCGACGAGCCGACCAACCACCTCGACATCAAGTACCAGTTGCAGATCCTCTCCCTGGTCGGGCAGCTCGGCATCGGGGTGCTCGCGGCCCTGCACGACCTGACGATGGCGGCCCGCTACTGCGACGAGCTGTACGTCCTCAAGGACGGCTCCGTGGTGACCCACGGGCCGCCCGAGGAGATCCTCACGCCCGAACTCGTCCGCGCGGTCTACGAGGTCGAGTGCGAGACGTACCGGAACCCGGTGACGGGGGAACTCGCCCTCGCCTTCCTCGACGGCCCCCGGCGACGACGGCCGCGCCCGTCGCGGGTGTCGTACCCGCCGTCTCCGTCGTCGCCCTTGTCCTCCTCGTCCCCGTCGCGCCCGTCGGAAGGGCCGACCGGCACGGCGATTCCGCGGAAAGGGAGGCGGCCGTGAAGACGCGTCACCGGATGCCCCTCGTCGTCTCCTGTCTCGCCACCTTCCTGCTGCTGGCGTACGCCACGATCGTGACGGTGGCCATCCCCGCCGTCGCCGACGGGCTGCACACCGGCTTCGCCGCCCTGCAATGGGTCGTCGACGCGTACACCCTCGCGCTCGCCGCGCTCCTCGTCGTGGCTGGCGCGGTCGGGGACGTCCTGGGGCGGCGCCGGGTCTTCGTCACCGGGTTCGTCCTCTTCACGCTCGCCTCGCTGGCCTGCGGGCTCGCTCCGGACGTCGTCGCCCTGACCGCGTTCCGCGGCGTCCAGGGCGTCGGCGGGGCGGCGATGTTCGCTACCACGCTCCCGCTCATCCGGGCCTCCTACAGCGGTCGGGAGCAGCAACGGGCCTTCGCGGTCTGGGGAGCAGTGGCCGGGCTCGCGGCGGCCGTCGGCAATGTGTCGGGCGGGCTGCTGGCCGAGGCGCTGGGGTGGCGGTCGATCTTCCTCCTGGCCGTCGTGCCGGGCGCGCTGGGCGTGGTTCTGGCCGTGCGCTTCCTCCCCCGCGACCCGGAGCGCGACGCCCGCCGCGTCGATCTCGCGGGCGCCGTGCTGCTCGGCGCCGGGCTCGCGGCCCTGGTGGTCGCCGCGCTGCTGTACGGCGAACACGGCGCGGGCCCGGGGCCGACGGCGGCGGCGCTGGTCGCCTGCGTGTGCGGCGTCGCCTTCGTCGGGTGCGAACGCCGTGTCCCCGACCCGCTCGTCGACCTGGCGCTCTTCCGCCACCCGCGGTTCCTCGCCGTGGTCGCGGTGGCGTTCGGCTACTACTTCGCCGCGTTCGGGCCGCTGACCGTGCTGTCGTCCTGGTTCCAGGACGCCGCCGGGCTCGACGCCGTGCGGACGTCCCTGCTGCTGTCCGTGCAGCCCGTCGTCTTCTTTGTTGTCTCGGCGCTGTGCGGCGCCGCGCTCCAACGCGCCCCGCTGTGGCTGCCGCTCGGCGTCGGCACCGCGCTCTGCGCCGTCGGCTGCCTGAGTTTCCTGCTGCTCGGTCTCGTGTACGGGCCGGTGGCGCTGGTGCCGTCGCTGGTGCTGACCGGCGTGGGCGCGGGCATGGTCTCCCCGGTGCTGGCGCCGGCCGCCATGCGGGACGCCGACCCGGCCCGGGCGGGGGTGGCATCCGCCGTGTCCAACACCGCCCGGCAGGTGGGTCTGGCCGTGGGGGTCGCGGTGTGCGGGGGGCTGTTCGTCGGGCTGCCGGCCCCGGACAGGGCCGTGTACACCCGGATGTTCGGCGAGGTCGCCGCGGTCGCGACGTCGGTGGGCCTGGCCAGCGCGGCGCTCGCGGTCGTGCTGCTGCGGCGGGGCCGGGCGCGCACGGCTGACGGCGGGGACGCATGAGGCCGGCACGGCGCCTTCACCCGGCTTCCGCCGTCCGCCGCCCGGTGCGTGCAACCGCTGTATGCCGTACCGCCTCGACCGCGACGTCCTCCGGCCGTGCGCCTCGAACCGGGACAGTGGCCCCGCTGGCAGCTCAACTACCGTTTCAGTAGCCCGACGGGGATACGCGGTCGGTCCCGAACTGCGCTACTACCGAGCATTCCGCGACCGTTGGCCCGACCTGACCGCCTGGTTCGCTGAACCACTGGTCGAGCGAGTGGGGCGACTGCCCGCGAGTCCGCGACGGCTCGGCGTTCCTCGATTCGCACAAGGCCCGGCCCTATCTGACGTATCTGGGTCTGTGCGGGTACGCGACGTTCGACGAGTGCGAGGTGGAGGGGATCAGCGCCATGGGTGAGGGCCTCTTCGAGCTGGCGGCCACCCGAGCCTCCTCGCCTTCACCCCGATCACAGATCGATCGGACGAAGTGAGAACGCTTCAGCTTGTCGTTTAACGTCCGGCTTCGAACAGGTGCGCCCCGAGGTGGCAGGCTGTGATCGTGAAGATCGTGAGGGACGACCACCCGAGGCCGCTGTCGACGTGCTGGCTCTACTGGATCGCCGTGCCGACCGGGGACCAGGGAGGAGTCATGGCGTCCCTGGGCCTCACCCGACCTGCCCCTGTGACGTTCGCCGAGGCCGAGGCTGTGATCGACGAGGACGGACACGGAGGGGCTGAGGAGAATCCGGACGGGATGGCCCGGGTGTACGTGAGTCCCGAGATTGACGGATGGACTCTGGTGATCGGCCCGTGGTGCGATCCGTGCGACAGCGACAGAAGCGACGAGGTCCTGCGACTGTGTGTCGACCTCAGCTCCCGCTACGGAGTGGCGCAGGCGTACTACTTCGGTATACAGGGCGACGGCTCGGCGTGGCTGATCGCGGAGGACGGAGTTGTGGTGCGGCGGTACTGCGAGACCGGAGAGGTCGACGACGGACTTTTCACGCTGGGACAACCCCTTGTGCAGGAACAGGCCGAACGCGAGCGGATGGGCCTGCCGGCCGCCTGTGCCGAGAGCGCACGCAACGACGATGCCGAGGAGGAGTGGAAGTGGCGAGCGTTCGACATGGCCCCCGAGATCGCCTCGGCCCTGGGCGTCAGTCCACTCGCGCTGACCGCAGCGATGCGAGTGCGCGGCGTCGGCGTTCTTGCGGAGACACCTGTTCCGGCGCACTGATACGTTCAGCGCGACTTCGAGCATCAGCTCCCCGAGCGCATGGGTACTGGCGGCAAGTCGTCGACGACGCGGCGCAGCGCGGCAACGGTCGGGTCCGCCGACGGATGAGGTCCGCCGCCGACTTCGAGACCCCCAACAGCGGCGCGAGCTGCCGCACGGTCAGGGTCGTGCGCCAGTAAGCCGCGACCAGCAGTGCCCGGTCCTCCAGCGGAAGACTCCGCGGCCGGCCCTTGGGAACGGCATCCGCACCCTGGCGCCGCAGAAAGCGTCGCCCACCCCGAAGAGCTCTCCTACTACATCGCCTACTGCCTCGACGGCACCCCCCTGGACGAGCTGATCCGCGTCGCCGGCAGCCGCCGGGCGATCGAGGAATGCCCGGCATGTCGGACGACTGGGGCGCCGGCAGGCCCGCCCCAGCGTTCTCCGTCCGGGTCGCCGAAGTTGTCCCGTACGAGCCCGGCGAGATCGGGTGCCTCTTCTGGGTGACGTCCCGCCCCTCTGTCCCCCGTGCGAGCTACAAGCGAGTGCCCACTGCACGGTGACGATTCCCCACCATCGAATCCGTAGTGTTCGAATCACCGCGGAACGCCGGGCCGCGGGCCGGAGAAGGAACCGGGGTCGGAACCGGCAAAGGGAGTCCACGTGTTGAGAGCCTGGAAGATAGTCCTGCAGGTAGTCGTCGTCTTTGCGGTCTACGCGGTGTGCGGCGGTCTCACCAACGGGGTGAAGGACAACCCCTGGCTCTCGCTCCTGGTGGGCGCCCTCACCGTGGCCGTGATGACCTTCGTCTACCGGTGGGCCGTGCGGCGCACCGAGAACCGCGAGGTGTCCGAACTGCGGGGGAAGGAAGCGACGAGCGCGACCTTCTGGGGCCTGGTCTTCGGCACGCTGATGTTCCTCTGCGTCATCGGCAACATCTACTTCCTCGGTGACTACGAGGTCCACGGCATCGACTCGGTGAGCGGGGCCATCGGGCTGATCGGCTTCATGGCGGCCGCCGCATCGACGGAGGAGATCATCTTCCGCGGACTGCTGTTCCGGCTGCTGGAACGCGGCACGGGCACATACATCGCCTTGGTACTGTCCGGCCTCGTGTTCGGCGCCATGCACCTCCTCAACGACGACGCCACCGTCGCCGGCGCCCTGGCCATCGCCATCGAGGCCGGCGCCATGCTCGCCGCCGGTTACGCCGCCACCCGCAACCTGTGGCTGCCGATGGGCGTGCACTTCGCCTGGAACTACATGGAGTCCGGCGTCTTCAGCACCCAGGTCTCGGGCAACGGCGACACCCACGGTCTGCTGGACGCCACCCTGTCGGGCAACCATCTGATCACGGGCGGCGAGTTCGGTCCCGAGGCGAGCATCTACTCGGTGGTCTTCGGCGCGCTGCTGACGGTCTGCTTCCTGGTCGTGGCCCACCGCCGCGGCAACATCGTCCCCCGGCGCCGCGTCGAGCGCGTCGACGCCCTCGCGGCGCTCGCCCGATGACAGACCAGCGATCCGCCGGTTCGCCGGAGCACTGGACGGACGGAGCCGGACACCGCGAGAGCGGTGCGGGGCACCGGTCGACCGGGCTCCGGCTCCGGCCGCTGGTGAACCGGGCCCGCCTGGACGGCATCCGACACCGTCTGGACAGCACCCGGAAGCGGCTCGGTGGAGTCTGGTACCGGCTGGACGTTGTCGTCCGGGACCTTCCCTTCGGGCTCTTCCTCCTGATCGGTTCCTTCCTCCCGGCGCTCCGCAGCAACGGAACGGTCATCGGGGGTGTCCCCGACCGCCCGCACGACGCGCTGGCCGTTGTGGTGATCATCCTCGAGACCCTGCCCCTGGCGGTGCGCCGGCGGTGGCCGGCCCTCTCCCTGGCCCTGGTGTCCTGCGGGTTCGCCGTCGACCAGCTCCTCGGCTACCACACCTTCGCGGCCACCGCGATGAGCATCGTGCTGGTGAGCACCGGCTCGCACCTGGAACGGCACCGCCGGAGCTTTGTGGCCGGCCTCACCGTGGCGTACGTGGCGCTGTCGGTGGGCCTGTCCCACCTCGGCACGGGCGAGACCGCCGCGGAGTTCACCACCTTCTACATGGCGCTGGGCCTGGCCTGGGGCGCCGGAAGCTGGCTGCGCACCACCCGGCAGGCGGAGGCCGAACGTCGAAAGCGGGTCGCGGTGGAGGCACGGAACGCCGAACGCACCCGGATAGCGAGGGAGTTGCACGACGTTGTGACCCATCATGTGACGGCGATGGTGGTGCAGGCGGAGGCCGCCCGCTATCTGACCGCCGCGCCCGAGCGGCTGGAGCAGTCCCTGAGCGCCGTCTCCGACGTCGGGCGCCGGGCGATCACCGATCTGCGGCACCTGCTGGACCTGCTCAACCCGGATCACGGCACCGGGAACGGCGGCGATGCCGCGGCCGAGCCGAGGACACCGGCCGTCGGCCGCGTCCTGACCCTCGTGGAGCAGACACGCCGGGCGGGCCAGCCGGTGGAGTTCACCGAGGAGGGCACCCCGCCGGAGTCCACCGGCAGTTCCGACCTCGTGGCCTACCGGGTGGTGCAGGAAGCACTCACCAACGCCCTCAAGTATGCTCACGGCAGCCGCACTTCGGTCACCGTTCGACACGGCGAGAGGGAGATCACCGTGGAGGTCAGCACGGACGGCACCGGATCACGGGCCGCCGCCGTCGGTGGCAGCGGACGGGGGCTGGCCGGTCTGCGCGAGCGGGTCGACGTGCTCGGCGGGGACTTCAGCGCGGGCGCCGTCGCGGGCGGCGACTTCGTCGTCCGGGCGCGGATACCGGCCGGGGGCCGCTCGTGAACACACCTTCGCCGTCCGGGTCCGCGCCGACCCGGGTGCTCGTCTGCGACGACCAGGCGCTGATCCGCATGGGCCTGGTCACCATCATCGACGCCCAGCCCGACATGGAGGTGGTGGGCGAGTGCGGTGACGGCCGGAAAGGAGTCGACCTCGCCCGCGAGCTCGACCCGGACGTCGTGGTCATGGACATCCGCATGCCGGTCCTTGACGGCCTCGAAGCCACCCGCCTGCTGGCGGGAGCCGGGGTCGCCCACCCCGTCAAGGTCCTCGTGGTCACCACGTTCAACCTCGACGAGTACGTCTACGAGGCGCTGCGCGCCGGAGCAAGCGGCTTCCTCCTCAAGGACGCCCCGCCCGACCACCTGCTGCACGGCATCCGCACGGTCGCCATGGGCGCGGCGCTCCTCGACCCCGAGGTCACCCGCCAGCTCGTCGGCCGGTACGCGACCCGCATCCGCCCCACCAACGGCGCCCCCGAGGACATTCCGCTCACCCCCCGCGAGCTGGAGGTGCTGAGGCTGATCGCGAACGGCCTGTCCAACAGCGAGATCGCCGCCGCCCTCGTCATCAGCCAGGAGACGGTGAAGACGTTCGTCTCCCGCATACTCGCCAAGCTGAACCTGCGCGACCGCGTCCAAGCGGTCGTCTACGCGTTCCGTCACGGCCTGGCGAGCTGAGCCTCACGGGCCTGGAAAACAACCGCGGGTGGGCCAGCAGCCACTTTTTGATGCCGGATGTCTTGGTGCGGTGCGTGGAAGCGCGGCTGGTCTCGTTCCTGTCCGCGGTGCCGTTCCGGTGCGGACCACGCGGACGTAGCTGCAGATGCCGCCGAGGCGGCGGTGGAGACGGGACTGCTCGGGTGGCTCGGACGGGGATCACGGGAGCCGCGCTGCTGGTGCTGCGCGCGTTCGACTGACCGGGCTCACGCCGGTGTGAGCCCGGTCAGCGCAATGGAGTCGGCTGCTCGCACAGGGGCTTTGAACTTGATCATGTTGTCGTGGCCGGGAAGCGCAGCACGAAGCAGCACATACTCGTAGTCAACGGGTACGCGCCCCCACTTGGCCCGACCGGTGCCGGAGACCTCTCGCGCTCGGAGGACGCCGCCCCCGCGCCGGGGCGCCCTTTACATGCCTCGGAGCATGTACCTATGGAAAATGCCAGAACTCCCGCCGGGGGCGAGCACTTTGCGTAGCCTCGGGGCACAGCCGTACGCCGCGTCGGGAGAGGAGTCCGCGTGCCCGGAATCGACGAGTGCTTACTCGAAGTCATGAGGCTGCCCGGTGCCCGCGGCGCCGCGGTGGTCGACTGGACGAGCGGTCTCGCCCTCGGCACCGTCGGCGACTCGCCCAACGGCGATCACGAGGCCGCCGCAGCGGAGACGGCCGAGGTGGCGAGAATGGCGGCCGAACAGCCCGCCTTCGCGCTGCCCGCTTCTGATCCCTCAACTTCTTCGAAACAAGGGGATGTTAAGGGCGCAGCGCCTCCGGTCGAGGATGTCATCGTCACCACCCGCGCCGGGTACCACATCCTCCGTTTCGTCGAGACGTCCTTCGACAGCAGTGTCTTCCTGCATCTGTGGCTCGACCGTGCGGAAGGCAATCTGGCTCTCGCCCGAATACGGCTGGGCGAGATGGCGGAGCGGCTGGTCCTGGCGTGAGAGCTACCGCCCCCGCACCAGCCACGGCTCTCTCCCCGATGCTGCAGCGTCTCGCCGCCGAACGCGCCACCGGCGCCCTGATACGCGACCGCGGCACCCTCTATCTCGCCGACGGCCAAGTGGTGCACGCCGAGAGCCCGGCGACACCCGGTATCGACGTCCTGCTCACCACGGGCGGCGCCCTGCACCGCGACGGCTGGTGGGACGCGGTCGCCCGGGCGGGCGCCGGGCAGCGCGTCGGCCGATATCTCGTGGACAGCGGATGGATACCGGGCGGGGCCCTGGAACTGTGCCATCTGGGCGCGTTGTACGACGCCGCGTTCTTCGCCCTGGCGCCCGCCCGTACTCCGGCCCGCTTCCGCTACGGGGTCTCCCACTGGATCGGCCCCGTCCGCCCCGTCCCCGTCGACGCCGTGCACCGCGAAACGCTCCGGCGCCGGGAACTACTGGACCGGATCTGGCCCAAAGCGGTGACCGACAGCGCCCCGCTCGTACGGGCCGCGCATCCGGTCGACGCCCCCGTTCCGCCCCGCCAACGCCGCGTACTCGATCTCGTGGACGGGGCACGTACCGCATCGGACATCGCCCAGGAGCTGGGCCGGTCGGCGTTCCACGTCCTGGTCGATCTCCGGCGGCTGGCAGCGGCCGGGCTGGTGGACGCGTTGCGGGAAACACCCGGCGCCACCGCTTCCACCTCCGGCCGGATCACGATTCCGGAGGTCACGGCCGACCCCGACGTCGCCCTGCTGCGTCGGCTCCGAGATGCATTGGAGGCTCTGTGATACGTGCACTCAGACAGCGTGCCGGGAGGAGACAGCTGATGGTGCCCGAGGCCGAAGCGCAGGATGTCCTGGCCGAGCTGCAGCGGTTGAGGGCCCGGGTTCCGCTTCTCTCCGGAGCCCTGGCGGCCAGTGCCGACGGTCTCGTCCTGGCCCACGACACCCCGGGAGTGGAGGCGGAGGGCGTCGCCGCACTGACCGCCGCCGCCCTCGGGGTAGCGATCCGGATGACGCAGGCCACCGGCAGGGGCGGATTCCGTGAACAACTCGTACGCGGCGAAGACGGCTACATCGCCACGTACGCCGCAGGCTCCAGTGCCGTCCTCACGCTGCTGGCCGAGGACCGGATCAATGTCGGCAGGCTCCATCTGGAAGGCCGCCGGGCCGGTATCCGCATCGGCGAACTGGTCGACGCCGCGCTGGACCGCGCGGCACAGCCCGCGCCTCCGGCCCACCCTCCCGGGCCGCGCGCCCCGCATCCCGGCCCACTGCCGCACCGCACGTAACGCCGCCCCCTGAAACGCCCCGGGCAGCAACGACCCCAGACACCTCATCAACGGATCCGGTCGCCTCGGCCGGCCAAGGAAAGGAAACGAGCACATGGCGAACACGGAAGCGTCACTGAAGGAAGCGATGTCGACCATCGAGGGCACCCTCGGTGTCGCCCTCGTCGACTACACCAGCGGCATGGCGCTGGGCACCCTCGGCGGCGGGAAGGACTTCAACCTGGAGGTCGCGGCAGCGGGCAACACCGACGTGGTGCGCGCCAAGCTCCGCACCATGGAGCACCTCGGCCTCCAGGACGAGATCGAAGACATCCTGATCACGCTCGGCGGCCAGTACCACCTGATCCGGCTGCTCAAGGCCCGGGGCATCAACGGCCTGTTCCTGTACCTGGTACTGGACTCCGGCCGCGCCAATCTGGCGATGGCCCGGCACCAGCTGAAGCGGATCGAGGCCGACCTGGAGGTCTGATCCGACGGCCGGGCCACAGCGGTGACGCCGCACCCCCGCGGTGACACGACGCCTCAGCGATGACGCCGTGCCCCACCGGGCGCGGCGTCGCCCGCTGCCGGCCCGGTCGTCCGGTACCCCTTTACCTGCTTGCCCGCAGGCCGCCCGTGCTCCGCCGGTCGAGGGCCGGTTTCGGAGTCATCCGAAACCGGCCCTCGGTCGTTCCTGGGGTCCGGTGGGGTACCGGTGTCCGCGATCAGCTGTCGTGCAGGGCCGTCCGCAGGGCGTCGATGGCGAGCTTGCGTGCCACGTTCGCGGCGCGGGTGTCACGGAGGCTGTCGAGGAGCAGGAAGTCGTGGACCATGCCGGCGACACGGACGGCGGTCACATCGACACCGGCCTCGCGCAGCTTGTTGGCGTACTTCTCGCCTTCGTCGCGAAGGACGTCGGCCTCGTCCGTGATGACCAGGGTGGTGGGCAGACCCCGGAGCTGATCGAGGGTCGACTGCAGAGGGGAGGCGTAGTGATCCTTCCGGTCGGCGGGATCGGTGGTGTAGGCGTCCCAGAACCACTTCATGCCGTCTCGGGTGAGGTAGTAGCCCTCGGCGAACTGCTGGTACGACGGCGTGTCGAAGTCGGCGTCGGTCACCGGGTAGAGCAGGACCTGGGCCTTCAGGTCGAGGCCGTCCTCACGCTCCTTGTTCATCAGCGCGAAGACGGCGGACATGCATCCGCCGACGGACTCGCCGGTGACCGCCACGCGGGAGGTGTCCATGCCGTGGTCGGAGCCGTTCTTGCGTACCCACTGACCCACCGCGTAGTTCTGCTCGACCTGTGTCGGGTACTTCGCCTCCGGCGCACGGTCGTACACGGGGAACACACCCACCGCGCCCGCGCCGACGACGAGCTCACGGAAGAGGCGGTCGTGGGTCTTGTCGTCGCCGAAGACCCACCCCGCCCCGTGGATGTAGACGATCACGGGCAGGGGGCCGGTGGCGCCCTTCGGCCGGATGATGCGGGTGCGGACCGTGCCCCACTCGCCCGCGTCCACCTCCACCCACTCCTCGTCGACCTCCGGCCGCGCCACTCCCTCGCCGCTCTGCAGCCCTGCGAGGATGTCGCGGCCCTGTTCCGGCGGCACCTCGTAGATGCGTGGGTGGGCGTCGGTGGCCTCGGCGAGTTCCTTCGCGGCCGGTTCCAGGTAGGGCGTGACGGGCGGCGGAAGCTGCGTCATGTGTGCTCCAGTGTGTGGGCGCCTCGGAACGAGGCGCGCCCCCCTGAGGATCTCTCTGTGAACCATGCTCCCTGACAGGGGCGACGGCGCAAACCGGCGTGTCTCTCATTCTCTTCACCGGCCTGCGCGGGGGCTGCCGACTTTCGCGCGCTCCGTCCGCCCGGCTACGTGCGGTGCCGACAGTGAGCTTGGGGGTGAGGGGGAAGGCCCACACCCTGGGAGCCCCGGCACCTGTCGGTCTCCTTCCCTGGTGCCACGGAGCGTGACGCCGGGGAGGTCGGGCGGGCCCGAGAAGGAGCAGCTGAGCCGCCCACCTTTCCGGTCACCGTCAGAAGCGCCCGGCAGAACCCGGCGGGCGAGTTTTCGGGGCGAGTGAAGCAGCGACGGGACAGGGGGCGGGGATGCGGCCGGAGACGGCTCGGCCACCCACCGGCTCCACCTCGGTGTCACCGGTCGGCGAGCACCTCGCGCGCGGCGCGCGCGCCCGATGCCATGGCACCCTGCACCGATCCGGTCGCCCGGTGGTCCCCACACACGTACCTGCCTGGGCGCAGGCGGGTGGTGCGACTCAGCGGCCAGGGCGGAAGCATCGCGGGCAGCGCGCCCTCGACCGTGCGGGCGGCGACCTGCTGCCAGTCGCTCGTGTCGGTGCCGTACAGGTCGGCCAGACGGGACAGCACCGCCTGTGCCCTGCCGGGTAGGTCGGTTCCCAGTACGGAGGTGGAGACCAGCGCGGTACCGCGGGGTGCGTAGGTGGGTGCGATCTCGCTGAGTACACAGGTGTTCAGGATCGCTCCGGTGCTGTCCACCATCAGGATCGGTTCGGCCATCGGTGTCCTGCCGGTTGCGTGGTAGTAGGTGGTGACGGTGCGTGTGTCCGGCACGGCCAGCCCCGGCAGCAGGCGGGCGGCGGTCGCCGGGTCCGTCGCCACCACGACCGCCCGGGCCGGCACCTCGTTCCCGTCCTCCAGCAGCACACCCGTGTCGGTGACCGCGGCGACGGGGGCGCCGGTCCGCAGTACGCCGCTGGGCAGCTCGTCGGCGAGTTGGGCCGGGACGGCGCCGATGCCCTGCGCAGGCAGGCACAGAGACCCTCGGACCATGCTCCGCCAGACGAGGTGGAAGAAGCGTGCGGAGGTCTCCAGTCGGTCCTCCAGGAAGACGCCGGACAGGAACGGCCGCAGAATGTCGGCGACCGCGGCGTCCGACACTCCCGCTCGGGCCAGGGCCGCCGAGGTGGAGCCGTTTTCGCGTCTCCTGGCGACGGCAGCGGGCAGAACGGCGTCCCGCACGGTGAGGGCCGCCAGCGCTGCGAGGTCGCGCGGCGAGAGGACCCGTCCCATCAGCAGAGGCCCCGCCGCTCTGGGTTCTCTCGTCGGGTCGGTGAGGCGGACAGGCCCCTTCGACGTGTGCGCGACGAGGCCCGCGGTGAACGGCCGCAGCCGCAGACCCTTCAGATCAATACGCCGCTTCACCTGCGGATACGAAGTGTTGAACACCTGGAAACCACGATCCAGCAGGAACCCGTCCCGCCGGTCCGTGCGCATGCGTCCGCCTACTCGCTCGGACGCCTCCAGGAGAATCACCCGCCTCCCGGCACGGCAAAGGTCCAGCGCGCACACCAGGCCGGACAGGCCCGCTCCGACGACGATCACGTCCGGTGCCCGGCGGTGTTCCCTGCTCATGCTTCTCCTCGGTCGACGCCTGCTCTCGGCACCCGCACATCAGGGCCGTCCGCTCGGCTCCTTCCTCGGCCGGTCCTTTTGACCAACGCGCACGGAGCCATGCCGGAACGTGGCGCGGAAGGCATGCTCGCCCATGGGCGAGCGACCCGGCCGCGACCACTGGTCAAGCGGACCACGTTCCCCGCCCGTCGCGCAGGCGCCACGACCAAGCGCTGGGGGTCCATGTCGTCGAGCGGCGCCGGTTCGCTCTCCTCGGTGTGGTGTCGCCGGCGGCTCTCGCACAGAGAGGTGCGTGGCCGATGGCGTCGACCACGCACCTCCACGACCAGGAGATCGGCCGGTTTCGCCAGGTTCCAAGTCGCCTGCGGGGGCCACCGGTGTGGCACCCCGCAGGCGACGAGGCATCAGTTGGCGGGCATCAGAACGCTGTCGACGATGTAGACGGTGGCGTTGGCGGTCCGGACGTTGCCGCAGACCACCTTGGCGGAGTCGTTGACGGTGTAGGACGTGCCGGAACCGGTGGTGGTGAGCTTCGTCTTCTCCAGGGTGTCGAAGGAGCCGTTCTCCAGGTCCTTCGGGTCGAGCTTCTGGCCGACGACGTGGTAGGTGAGGATCTTGGTGAGCTGGGCCTTGTCGCCCAGGACCTTGTCCAGGGTGGCCTTGGGGATCTTCGCGAAGGCGTCGTTGGTCGGCGCGAACACGGTGATGTTCTGCGCGTTGTTGAGGGTGTCGACCAGGCCGGCCTTCTTCACCGCCGTCACCAGCGTGGACAGGGCGGGGTTGTTGGAGGCGGCGGTGGCGACCGGGTCCTGGGCCATGCCGTCGAAGGAACCGGCACCGCTCCTGGGCACCGCCGAACAGGCCGTACCGAAGGGCTGGTCCGTCGAGGCGGCGCTGTTGGATCCGGTCCCGCTGTCGTCCCGGGCGGCGGCCGACGCCGACGACTCCGACGCGGAGTCCGACTTGGTGGAGTCGGAGCCGCTGTCGGAGCAGGCGGTCAGCGCGAGGGGCAGGACGGCCGCGGCTGCCAGGATCACGGCGGTGCGGCGGATACGGGCGTTCATGATGGTTCTCCTACTTGGTTGGCGCAGCCTGAGCTGCCTTGACGGGGGATGGGAAAGGTGGCTCGGGGGTCAGTCGACGGTCACGACCACGGAATGCCGTCCGTCGGCGCCGTCGGGGATGGTGCGGGTACGTTTCTCGGTCTGCACGGCGGCGGTGCGGTCGGTGGCCCGGACGGTGAGGGTGTGGCCGCCCTTGGTGGCCTTCCAGGGGAAGGTCCACTGGCGCCAGGTGTCGGCCGTGTCCTCGGTGGCGAGCCGGGCTTCCTGCCAGGGGCCGTCGTCCACGCGGACCTCGACCCTGTCGATGCCGCGGTGCTGGGCCCAGGCGACGCCGGCGATCGTCACCGTTCCCGCCTTGGGCCGTGCGAACGGCTTGGGCGTGTCGATGCGCGACTGCGTCTTGATCGGCGCCCTGCGGGCCCAGCCGCGCTTGACCCAGTAGGCGTCGTACGCGGCGAACGTGGTGAGCTCGATGTCCTCGATCCACTTGCAGGCGGAGACGAAGCCGTACAGGCCGGGTACCACCATGCGGACCGGGAAGCCGTGCGCGAAGGGCAGCGGTTCGCCGTTCATGCCCAGGGCGAGGAGGGCGTCACGGCCGTCCATCACGTCCTCGACCGGGCTGCCGATCGTCATGCCGTCCACGGAGCGCGCCACCAGTTGGTCGGCGGGGCCGCCCTTCGAGGGCGGTTTCACCCCGCACTCGGCCAGCAGATCGGCCAGGCGTACGCCGATCCAGCGGGCGTTGCCGACATACGGGCCGCCGACCTCGTTGGAGACACAGGCCAGCGTGATGTCCCGCTCGACCAGGTCGTGGCGCAGCAGATCGCTGTAGGAGAGCGTGAGGGGACGGGTGACGCCCGTGCCGTGGATCCGCAGCTTCCAGGTCGTCGCGTCCACCCTGGGGACCACCAGCGCGGTATCGACGCGGTAGAAGTCCGGGTTGGGCGTGATGAACGGGCTGAGGCCCGGGATCCGCGGTCCGGCGCCCTTCGGCACGGCGGGGGCGGGGGACGTGGGCGCGGGCAGCACCACGTCGCGCCGGGAGGCAATCGCGTCCCGGCCGCCCGCCCCGGTCAAGGACCGGCCCAACAGACCGGCTCCCGCCGAGGCCACGGCCGCCGTACTCGCGGCGATCACGAAGCCGCGCCGGTCCCAGTCCCTTGCGGAAGGGGCCATCGGGGACGCGTGGGGTTCCGTCCGGGGTTCGAGGCGGCCGATGAGCACGTACAGGAGTACCGATCCGGCGACGGCTCCCACCACCGAGGGCAGCGCGTCCGTGACGCCGGTCGAGTCGGGCCTCCCGATGGCCGTGAGCGCTCCCACGGCCCCGAACAGCAGCACAGCGACCGCAGCGCGGCGGCGGAACCGCAGTCCGACGATTCCCAGGGACACCGCGGACAGCGCGAGGATCGCGAGAATCCCCGATTGGAGAACCAGTTTGTCGTCGGTGCCGAAATTTCGGATCGCCCAGTCCTTGACCGCGGTGGGCGTGCGGTCGATCGCGGCGCCGCCGACGGCGACGACGGGACCGGTCTGCGGACGGATCGCAGCAGCCACGGCTTCGGCGAACGCGAGCGCGGCACACCCGGCCAGCGCCCCGCTGAGCGCGCCCAGCAGCAACCGGACCGGACCGGGCCGGCGGCAGGGATTCTTCTCGTTCTCGCTCACGTGGGGAATACGGTCCCTAAGCCCCGCCGGATTGGTCGCTCCCACGATCGGGGGAATTTCCCGCGTTGGCGGGGAGCGGTTCGGATCCACTGCGGTAAGCGGCGGCGCCCGCTCGCCGGACCCCACCCGTGGCGCAACCATTGAAGGAGACGTGCACAGGGATGCCTGGCAAAGAGACGGGGATGCCTGGCAAAAGAGCAGTCACCGCACCCAGTGAGGAGAGATTTCCATGACCACGGCCAAGGACATCATGCACGAGGGCGCGCAGTGGATCCCGGAGACGGAGACGCTGCTCCACGCCGCGCAGCGGATGCGCCAACTGCATGTCGGGGCGTTGCCGGTCAGCGACGAGGACGAGCGGTTGTGCGGGATCATCACCGACCGTGACATTGTGGTCAAGTGCGTTGCCGAGGGCCACGATCCGAGCCAGTGCACCGCTGCGGACCTCGTCGAAGGAACGCCCCGCTGGATCGACGGCAACGCCAGCGTGGAAGACGTGATCACCGAGATGGGCACCCATCACATCCGCCGGCTTCCGGTGATCGAGGACAAGAAGCTGGTCGGAATGATCAGCGAGGCGGACGTCGCGCGGAGCCTGCCCGAGGACCAGGTACACGCGTTCGCCGCGCAGGTCTACGCGGCGCCGCCCCAGACATAGCCGGTCGGCCGACTCCAACTCCGCGTCGCACGGCCCGAGGTGCGCCGTCCCGGTCCGCGGCGCACCTGTGTGGGCGGGCCCCGGGCCGGGCTATTCTCCCCGCATGCGCAGACAGTTCACCGGCTGGCCGCCGCAGGCCATGGACGTGTTGTGGCAACTCCAGGGTGAACCGACCAGAGCGACCAAGGAGCGCTACCGGGCGAACCGCGAGCGCCTGGTCCGTCGGCCCATGATCGCTCTGCTCAACGACATCGCCGACACCGATCCCCGGTACGAGGACTTCTCGGTCTGGCACTTCCGCACCGGGTCCTGGTGGTGGCAGCACCAGAGCGCGGTGATCCGACTCGGCCGCAAGGTCGAGATCGGACTCCGGCTCTCCTTCGACGGCCTGCGGATCCAGGGCGCCTGGTGGTATCCGGACCCCGGCCAGGTGGACACGTTCCGTAGCGCTGTGGCCTCCGAGAGCGGCGGTCGTGAACTGGCGGCCATCGTCGACGACGTACGGCACAAGGGCTACGACATCTCCGGGGACGTGATGAAACGCCCTCCGCGAGGCTATCCGGCGAGCCACCCTCGCGCGGACCTGCTGCGCCACCGCTCGCTGATCGCCGCCCGTTCCCTGGGCTGCGAGGAGTGGCTGCACACTCCCGAAGCGGCCGACCGAGTACTCTCGGCGGCCGCCGATCTGGACGCTCTGCTGGTGTGGCTGGCGCGCCACGTCAACCACGCCGCCATCGCCCCGGCCGACGTACCGACCACCTGAAGCCGCACACGGCCATCGCAGATCCACGGCGGCTACGTCCCCGTCGGCGGCGTCGACCAGGCGTGGTGAGTCTCAGGAAGTCCCCGATCCCGGCAACGGATCGGGGACTTCCGTCTTTCCGGCCCCGGTCGGGGAGGAGCTGGGCGGAGCCCCGCCGCCCTCCCCGGTGCCGGGTGCTTGTTCAGGAGGCCGGGGCGAGTTCGGCGCGGCCGAACAGGAGCGCGTAGCCGGAGGGGAGCTGCTGCAGGATGCGGGTCAGGAGGTCCGGGCCCGCGCAGGCCCCGACGACGGAGAAGACGGAGCCCGTGTCCCAACGGGTGGTGGCGAGGGACGCGTTGGCGCGGCCGGCGATGTCCTTGACGAAGGCCCAGCCGGTCAGCGGCCGCGTGTCAGGGATCTGCGCCGTCAGGACGCGAGCGGCCTCCAGCGGCAGCCGGGCGGCCAGGTCGACGCGTTCGTCGCCGGTCAGTTGGCGCCCCAGCCCCGCCAGGACCAGGCGGACGGCTTCGTCGGCTCTCTCGCGGGTGGGATAGGCGCCTTCGTAGCGGACCTTCTCCAGCATCTGCTCGTACGCCGTCCCGTAGGTCTGCTGGTGCTCAAGCGGTGCGCGCACCTCGGTGATCACTGCAGTGCATGCCTTTCGTGGAGCCAGGGTGGAACGGTGCCCGGTGTGCGGCACCGATGTGGTGGTCAGATGGGCTGGGGGCGGCCGAAGAGGAGGTCGTAGCCGGCGGGGAGCTGGAGCAGGATCTGCCCCAGCAGGTCGTCGTCGGCCGTATCGGCGACCGTGGACAGTACTGCGCTGACGTCCCAGGTCGCGGTCTGCTCGGTGGCGCCCTCGATCCAGGCCGCGGTCGCCCGCACGAACCGCTCCGGCGAGAGCGGTTCGGCGCTCTGGAGCGGGTTGAGGAGGATCAGGGCGAAGCCCTCCGGCAGGCGTGCCGCGAGCTGGGCGCGGACGTCGCCGACCAGGTGCGCGCCGAGCAGGGCCAGCACCACGCGGGCCGCGCGCTCGGCTTCCTGCTCGGTCGTGTACTTGCCGCGTTCCTTCACGCGGTCGAGGAACGCCTCGCGTCGCAGAGTCATCTCAGCTGCCGCCCCTTCCTGTCCTTCGGACTGCCCACGGGCGCGGAGGGTGGACCGAGGGGGAGGTCACACGCCCTCCGCACCCGTCCGTCTCAGCCGGAGATCTCCCGCTGGCCGGAGCCGACGCCGATGGAGATCTTGCGGGGCTTGGCGCGCTCGGCGATCGGGATGCGCAGGGTGAGCACGCCCGCGTCGTAGTCGGCCTGGATGTGCTCGGTGTCGAGGGTGTCGGCGAGCATGATCTGGCGGGAGAAGACGCCCAGCGGTCGCTCGGACAGCTCCATCTGCACGTCGTCGGACTTCGCCACCGGGCGCCGCTCGGCCTTGACGGTGAGCATGTTGCGCTCGACGTCGATGTCGATCGCGTCCGCGGCGACGCCGGGGAGGTCGAAGGCGACCACGTACGCGTCGCCCTCGCGGTAGGCGTCCATCGGCATCGCCGACGGCTTCGACCAGGTTCCCGGGCCCATCAGCGTCTGTGCCAGCCGGTCCAGCTCACGGAACGGATCAGTGCGCATCAACATCGTGAAAACACCTCCAGCAGGTTCAGGCAGTTGCTGCCAATGCGCTTCACTGACTCCGTTGTAACATGTCATCCAATGGATGACAAACACGATGTCGTCAGTGCGATGACAAACCGAGGGAGGGTGCCCGTGCCCCCGGCCGACCAGCCGTCACTGCCCCACACCGACGCCCGCAGCCCGGTGTCGTTCCTCGCCGCCGCAGCGGCCCTCCACGCCATAGACGCCGCCCTGCGCGAAGCCCGGCGCGAGTCCCCGGAGGCCCCCGCCCCGGGTCCGGAGCAGGCCCTGGCCTCCTTGTCGCTGCTCCGGCAGGTGCGCGAGCAGCTCGCCGGATGGGAGACCGGCCTGATCGAAACGGCCCGCGACGCGGGCGCCAGCTGGGCCGACCTCGCGCACCCCCTCGGCGTCGCCAGCCGCCAGGCTGCCGAACGCCGCTACCTGCGCGGCCGTCCCGGCCCGGCCGGGACCACGGGCGAGCAGCGCGTCCTGGCCACCCGCCAGGCCCGGGCCGCCGACCGCAGCACCGCCGCCTGGGCCCGTAGCAACGCGGCCGCCCTGCGCCGCCTCGCCGGCCAGATCACCGCACTCACCGACCTTCCCACCGTGGCCCGCCTCCCGATCAGTCAGCTCCACGCGGCCCTGGCCCACGACGACCCGGCAGAGCTCATCAGCCCCCTCCACGCCAGCCGCCCCCACCTGGCTGCCGCCCACCCCGACCTCGCTGCACAACTGGACACCCTCGCGCTCCCCTGAATCCGGATGCCGGACCCCGCAGTTCGCCGACCAGGAGCGACCCGCACGTTGTTACGCGGGACGGCGGGCCGGCGGGTCGTGCCTGGGCGGGGCGGGAACCAGCGCCCGGGGGCGGTCGCCGGGAAGTGATTGCCGAGCCGTGAGTCCCACGCCCATGATGGTGGTCATGACGGAGGAGTCGGTGTCGGCAGACGGGCGGGGTGCTGGTGCCAGCGCTCTGGTCTCGCTGTCGAGTGGTGCGTTGCCGCGCGGCGACAGGTTCGACTGGTTCACGGAACTGGTGCGGGAGAACGTCGCCGCCTTCTCCCTCGGAAGTGCCCATGCCCACGATTTCGAAGCCCGAATGACCGGAGTGGATCTCGGCTCCGCGCAGCTGACGCACCTCGTCTTCGAACCGCTTCACGCCGTCCGGACCCCTCGGCACATCAGGCGCGGTGACCCGGAGACGTATCAGCTCGCCCTGATCGGTGGCAGTCCCATGGTCACCCGCCAGCACGACAACGAAGCCGAGATCCCCACCGGCAGCCTGGTGTTCTTCGACACCTCCCACCCGCTGGACACCCTCGTCACGGACGAACGCGGACAGGGCCGCGTCACCTTGTTACGGATACCCAGGAGCGCCCTTCCGCTGCCCGCCGGCCGGGTCGACCGCGTCCTGGCCCGGCGACTCGCCCCGGACGGGGTGACCGGGCATGTGCTCTGCCAGTACTTGACCACGATCCGGGACCGTGCGGCCGACCTCGGTACGGGTGAGCGTCACCGACTCGGAACGATCGCGGTGGATCTCGCCGCCGCATTCCTCGCCGAGCACTCCGACACCCGGTACCTCCAACCACCGGAGACCCGCCGTCAGGCGCTTCGCACCAGAATCGACTGCTACATAGAAAGCAATCTCGGGAGTGCGGACCTGACCGTCACTCACCTCGCCGCGCGCCATCACATATCCGTGCGCTCGCTCCACCGGCTCTACGACGACCAGCAGGAGACCGTGGCGGCCTCGATCCGCCGACGCCGCCTGGAACGCTGCCGTGCCGACCTCGCGGACCCCCGCCTGGCCGCGTACCCGATTGCCGTCCTCGCGTCCCGCTGGGGCTTCTCGGCGCCCGCCGAGTTCAGCCGTGCCTTCCGAACGGCGTACGGGCTGAGTCCCCGAGCCTTCCGGCACCGAACCGCGTCCAACGACGCTCCTCGCGTGGCATCTCCTGCCAAGTAGCACGGCGCACGGGGCCAAGTGCGCTCCTCGAACTGCCACGAGGATGTGAAACCCACTTCGGGTGACACACCCACCCGTCCCCACACTCACCGACGGCCGCAGCCGGGCCGTACGCCGGATCGGCCGACGGGACACCAGGAGGAATCATGCGACGCACCGAACAGACCACCGACGGCGTCCAACCGTCGCCCGTCAACCGCCGGGCGGTAACGGCGAGGCGACTCGCCCGCCTCTTCGTCGTGCCGGTGATCGCCTTGGCGACGGCCGTGGGGGTGACGTCGCCGGCCTCTGCCGAGAGCAGGGTCATCACGGGCGCCTACGGCTACTTCGACCCGGGAAGACTCATGTTCGGGCTGGGCGACACCGAACCCGACGGTCACACCGTATTCATCAGCTGGCATGTGGACACCTACTGGGACGAGTTTGAGAACGACACGGGCAACGGCACGTGGAAGGACGTGTACCTCCCTTACAACTGGCCCGATGCGACCCTGGAGTGGAAGGTCTGCGTCACCCGTGTCCGCTGCTCCTCGTGGGTGCAGGAACGCCTGTAGACCTGTGACCGCCAGGCCCCCGGTCTCCTGCACGTGGTTCCCGGGCCGGTGCGTATCAGCCGGCGCCACGAATCCCGCTGTCGTCGTCCTCGGCGTACCCGTTGGGCATCGCTGCGCCGGAGGAACGCGGCCGGGCGGGTGAAGTCGTCGTGCCCACCCACTGAGGCTGTACCGGTCCGCGTCGCCGCTGCCATCCGCTCGATCGGTGACTGTGGCGACGGCGTCCGCGACGGCCCGTGCCTGAATCCCATGGATGCTGCGCCGCCGTGGCGCCCATGGGATTCAGGCACGGGCGGGGGTACTTGCTCACGGTCGTCCAGGCGGTGGTCACGCATCCGGCCGGCAGCCGGCCAGGAGTCGGGCCACCATGGCGCGCGCGTCTTCCCGCTCATAGCCGGGGCCCAGGATGCAGAGGTTGCCGATCGCCCGCATCAGCACGTACGCGCTCACGTCCGGGTCCAGTTGTCCGCGAGCCGCGGCGGCCTCGATGAGCAGTCCGCACGCCGGTACGAGCTTGTCGAGCATCAGGGAGTGCAGGGTGTGGAGGCTGGTGTCCTCCGACTGCAGGGCCGCTCCGAGGCCGTGTTTGGTGACCAGGAACTCGACGAACGCGTCGGTCCACCGGGCCAGGGCGTCCCCTGGGTCGGGCGAGTCGGCCAGTTCGGTCGCGAGGGCGGCGCACTCGTCGATCTGATGCCGGTAGACGGCGACGACCAGCTCGGCCCGCTGGGGAAAGTGCCGGTAGACGGTGCCCAGGCCCACCTGGGCGCGGCTGGCGATGGCGCGGATGGGGGCGTTCACGCCCTGCTCCACGAACACTTGGGCCGCTGCCGTCAAGAGCGCTTGACGGGTGCGCTTGGCTCCGGCCTCCCGGACGCCTCCTTCTTGCGGCACGACTTCTCCTTGATTCGCGGAACATCGTTCCGCTAGTGTGACGGAACATTGTTCCGCCAAGTATGCGGGACATGCCCCTCCAAGAGGAAGCCAGCGCACATGCCTGTTCTCGCACAGCACCGGACGATCGCCGTCAAGCCGATCACCGTCCCCACCGATGGCCGAGAATTCGAGCTGCAGGTGAAGGTGACCGCCCCGGTCCAGGGCGCCGACCTGCCCGTCATCGTGTTCTCCCACGGCAACGCGTGGTCGATGGACGGCTACGAGCCGTTGGTCGACCGCTGGAGCGCTGCGGGCTTCGTCGTCGTCCAGCCCACGCATCTCGACTCCCGCCGGTTCGGCATCGGGTTCGACGACCCGCGCTTCGGCGCCATCTGGCGGGTTCGGATCGCCGACCTCCATGGTGTGCTCGACCACTTCGGCCATGTCATGGAGCAGGCCGGGCTCGCAGGCCGGGTCGACCCGTCACGTGTCGCACTGGTGGGGCACTCCTGGGGTGCCCAGACCGTGGGTGCGCTCCTCGGCGCCCGCGTCGTTGACGGTGCGGGCAACCCCGGGGAGGATTTCTCCCGCGAGGGCATCGGGGCCGGCGTCCTGATCGCCGCGACCGGAACGGGGGACTCCCTGAGTCCGTTCGCCGCCGAGCATCTGTCCTTCATGAGGCCGGACTACAGCACCATGAGGGCTCCCGCGCTCGTCATCGCCGGTGAGAAGGACCAGTCGAAGATGTCCACCCGGGGCCCGGACTGGTTCCTCGACGCCTATCACCTGAGCCCCGCGCCGAAGCGGTTGATGGCCGTACCGAACGGCGAGCACACCCTGGGCGGGATCGCCGGGGAAGCCGTGGCCGAGACCACCGACCCCGACCCCGCCCGCGTTGCCCTCGTGGCCGACGCGGTCGGCGCCTACCTGCTCGATGTTCTCGACGGCCGAGGCGATGCCTGGTCCGAGTTCCGCGTTGCGGCGGAGGCCGGGCGGTGGGCCTCCCTGGAGCGCAAGGACTGACTTCCGTGAGTCTCGTCCTTCCGGGTCACCGGACCGTTCGCCCCTATCGCGTTGTCGGCCGGGTTGTTTCCGGTTCCTGCGGATCGCGCGGGAATGCTCGCAGGGCCCGTAGCCACTGGTCGAGGGCTGCGAAGTCTTCGTCGGTGAGGCCGAGGGACGGCGTGACGGGGTGGAGGAGCGTCGGGGCGGGGTGGCGGGCGTTCACCCAGTTCTGATCGGCGCCGGTGATCCCGTCGTCGACCCAGGCGAACGGGCGTCCGTCCGCCCATGCCGCCAGGGTTCGGGTCTTCCAGTGGAGCCTGTACCACTGGTCCTCGCGTTCATGGGCGTCGGAGGGGTCGGGCCAGTGCACGACCGGGAGGGGTGACAGTCCGAGCCGCGGTGCGATGTGGGCGTTCGCTTCGTCCTCCCATGTGGTGGCCCAGACCAGCTCGCACGGCAGGGCCGCGAGGCGGGGCCCCATGCGCGGGTCGAGCCGCGTCAGGTGCGGGTCTGTCGTGGCACCCGACGGCTCGCGCTGCGGGCCGTCGCCGAACGGCAGGAGAGGTCCGTCAATGTCCAGGAACAGCAAGGGGTGATCCTCGCGCCCGCTCATACCAAAGCCTTCCGTACGCAAGCCTCCTGCACAAAAGGATCGGGCTCCGAGTGAATTGACACTCGGAGCCCGATCCTGCGTATATTTGATTCTTCATGACTTTGGCGAAAAGGTCGTGAAGAGAAACTTTCTACGAGAACCATATCGCGTCAGGAGCGGAATTGTCAAGCGAGGAAATGCGGCAGGAGCAGCAATTCATCACCGGCCTCTACGCACGGCTCGATCTCCTCAGGAAGCAGGCCGAGGAGTCGGTGCGTGCCGCGCTCGCGCAGGTGGGGAACGGTTTCCAGGCGAGGATCGAGCGGGACGTCCTGGTGGCGGAGCAGTCCGGGCTGCTCAGTGCGATCCAGACGGGGGAGAACGGGCTGTGCTTCGGACGCATCGATTTCCGGGACGGCCGCAGCCATCACATCGGACGCATCGGAATTCGCCAGGACGATGAATCCCGCACACCGCTGGTCGTCGACTGGCGGGCGGATGTGGCGCGTCCCTTCTATCTGGCCACCGGCCACACCCCGATGGGGCTGCGGCGACGGCGGCACATCACCACGCAGGGGCGCACCGTCACCGCGCTCCACGACGAGTTGATGGATCTCGCCGACCCGACCCGCACCGGACACGAGGGCGCCGACGCCGACGAGGTCCTGCTGGCCGCGCTCGACGCGTCCCGCACGGGCCGGATGCACGACATCGTCCGGACCATCCAGGCCGAACAGGACGCCATCATCCGGGCTCCGCACCAGGGTGTGCTGGTCGTCGAGGGCGGTCCCGGCACCGGGAAGACCGTCGTCGCGCTGCACCGCGCGGCGTACCTGTTGTACGAGCACCGGGAACTGCTGGCCCGCCGCGCCGTGCTGATCGTCGGCCCGAACCCCGCCTTCCTGAGCTACATCGGCGACGTGCTGCCGTCCCTGGGTGAGACCGGGGTGCTCCTGGCCACCGTCGGTGAACTCTTCCCCGGAGTGCACGCCACCGGCACCGACAGCCCGGCGGCCGCCGAGGTCAAGGGCCGGGCCGGGATGGCCGAGGTGCTGGCCGAGGCGCTGCGGGACCGGCAGACCGTGCCCGAGCGGGCGACCGAGATCGACCACGAGGGGTACGGGACGCTCCTGCTGGACCGGGCCATGGCCGAGGACGCGCGCCACCGGGCGCGCGAGAGCGGGCTGCCCCACAACCTGGCCCGCCCCGTCTTCGCGTTCCACGTCATCGACGCGCTCACCGCGCAACTGGCCGAGCGCATCGGCGCCGACCCGTTCGGCGGCCCCAATCTGCTGGGGCCCGACGACCTCGCCCAGATGGGCAAGGAGATCGCGACGAGCCGGGAGGTCCATGCCGCCGTCGACGAACTGTGGCCGCAGCTCACCCCGGAGGAGTTCGTCGCGGACTTCCTCGCGGAGCCGGTCCATCTCGACGACGAGTCGGCCGGACTGATCCGCCGGCAGGCGGGGGAGTGGACCCCGGCCGATGTGCCGCTCCTCGACGAGGCGGCGGAGCTGCTCGGTGAGGACGACAGCGCCGCCCGTGCCGCCGCCGAGGCCGAGCGGCAGGAGCGGATCGCCTACGCGCAGGGGGTGCTGGACCTCTCGGCGGGTTCGGAGACGTACGAGTTCGAGGACGAGGAGTCCGAAGTCCTCGCCGCGCACGACATCATCGACGCCGAGCGGATGGCCGAACGCCATGAGGAGGCCGACCACCGCACGGCCGCCGAACGGGCGGCGGCCGACCGGACCTGGGCGTTCGGCCACATCGTCGTCGACGAGGCGCAGGAGCTCTCGGCGATGGCCTGGCGGCTGCTGATGCGGCGCGTCCCGACCCGCTCCATGACCCTCGTCGGGGACCCCGCCCAGACCGCGGAGCCGGCCGGCCTCGGCTCCTGGCAGCGCATTCTGGAACCGTACGTGGGCGACCGCTGGGAGCACGTACGGCTGGGGGTCAACTACCGTACGCCCGCCGAGATCATGGAGGTGGCGGCCGGGTTCCTGCGGGCGCACGACCCGTCGTTCGTGGCGCCCGGTTCGGTGCGGTCGACCGGGGTGCGGCCCTGGGCGCTGCGGGTCGCCGGGGACGGGCTCGCCGTAGCCGTGGCCCGGGAGGCCGTGGCGGCGGCCGAGGGCGGGGGACGGGTCGCCGTCGTCGCTCCGGCCGCGCTGCACGCGTCGCTGCTGGCGGAGCTGCCGGACGCGGGGCACGGGGCGGCGCCCGACCTCACCCGGGACGCGGTGCTGCTGGACGCGCGACAGGTCAAGGGCCTGGAGTTCGACACCGTGCTGGTGGTGGAGCCGTCCGCGTACGGGGTGAGCGATCTGTACGTCGCGCTGACCCGTGCCACCCAGCACCTCGGGGTGGTGCACACCGGTGATCTGCCCGGGGCGCTCGGGGGACTGCTGGAGGAGGCGCGCCGCTGAGGCCGTCTGCCGGCCCGGGCCCCGACACGGCCGGAGGCCCGGGCCGACCCATTCCCCGGCCACCCCTTCCGGACCGGCGAGCACGGTCACCGGAAGGCGATCCGAGTCCGTTCGCCCAGGGAGTCACCGAGGGACCGCCGAGGGACCGCCGAAGGACCCGCCGGAGACGTCCCGGCGGTCGCGCCGTGCGGGCCGGAAGGAACCCTTGTTACGTTCCCACCACGTGGCCATGGAGCCACCGTCATACGGCGTCTCCACAGTGCCATGCATGAACACGACCATGAACGGGGCACCGCCCCCGGGACCGCCGGCACGCCGGAACCGGAGCCCGGAACCCACCTTGAGGACCACGTTCCGCACCACCTCGGAGCGGCTGTCCCGCCCGGGCCCCGGGCGGCGGCGCGCCGTCTCCGTCATGCTGGCGCTCTCCGTCGCCGGCACGCTGTTCGTCCCCGGGGCGGCCGCCGCCCCGGGACGGCCGACGGGCACCGCCTCCGTACCACCGATCCGCTGGGGCGCCTGCCCGCCGGCCGAGCCGCCCTACCCCGACCCCAGCCCGAGGGCGCAGTGCGCGACGGTCGATGTTCCGGTGGACTGGGCGGAGCCGGACGGACCGAAGACCGGCATCTTCGTCGCCCGGTACCGGGCCACCGACCCGGCGCGGCGGATCGGCGTCCTGATGTCGAACCCGGGCGGTCCCGGGGCCGCCGGGGCCGACGACGCGCTGTACGCGGACGACCCGACCGAGGGCTACACCCCGCAGATGCTCCGGCGTTTCGACATCATCGGCTTCGACCCGCGCGGCATCGGCCGCAGTCGGAACGCCGAATGCGACGAGACGATCAGCGCCGCGATCCCGGCCCGCCCCCGGGACGCCGCCGAGTTCGAACGGCTGCGCACCCTCAACGGCCGCCTCGCGGAGAGCTGCCTGGAACGGACGGGCCCGCTCGCCGCCCATGTGGACGGCGAGAGCGTCGCCCGCGACATGGACGCGATCCGCGCCGCCCTCGGCGAACGCAGCATCAGCTTCATCGGCCACTCCTACGGCACCTTCCTCGGCGAGCGCTACGCCCGGCTCTTCCCGGACCGGGTGCGCGCCCTCGCCCTCGACAGCGCGATGGACCCGGACCGGCCGGACGCCGAGCGCTACCTCACCGACGGCAGCGTCACCATCGACAACACCCTGAAACGGCTCGCCGCCTGGTGCGCCACGGACACGGCGTGCGCGCTGCACGGCAGGGACCTCACAGCCGTCACCGACACACTGTTCGCGCGGGCCGACGCCGGCACCCTCCGCGAGCCCGGCCCGAACGGTCCGACCCGGACCAGGGTCGACGCCGACAGGCTCTCGGACTTCCTGACCTTCGCGCTCGGCAAGGGAAGCCGGGAAGAGACGGCACGCCAACTGGCCGCCCTGGACACGGGGAAGGGCGAGGTCCGATGGATTCCCACAGGTGCCCAGTCGTTCCCGCGGCTCGTGCTCTGCCGGGACCACGACTTCCGGATCCGTGACTACGCCCACTACCGGGCCATCCGGGAGCGGGTCGCGAAGGCGGCCCCGCACGTCCGGTACAACGCCCAGTCCCTGGACACCGTTCTCGGCTGCCAGGGCTGGACCCTGCCGCCGAAGCCGCGGCCCGCCCGCGTACCGGGCTCCCTCCCGCCCGTCCTCGTGGTCAACGCCACCCACGACCTCGCCACCCCCCTGCCGGGTGCGCGACGGATGGCCCGCTCCTTCCCCCGGGCGTCCTTGTACACCATGGACGTCGTGGGCCACTGGCTCTACCGCAGGGGCGGGACGGAGGAAGCGATGCGTGTGATCGACTCCTATCTCACCAGCCCGAACGACTGACCGGGAGAGACCGCCGGGTTCTCGCCGGTCGGTGCGGGCGGGGCCTCGCCCGCACCGACCGCGAGGGGGCCGCTCCGCCACGCCTTCGCAGCCTGTCCGCGAGCACCTGCGACCGCGACGTCGTACGGGACGTGCGGCGCGGTCAGGGGCCGGGGCGCAGTACGGCCGCGACGAGCCGGACCAGGCAGTCGCGGTACTGCTGCTCGGTCAACCCGGCGTGGAGGACGAGTTGTTCGTACCCCTCGGGGGAGAGGACGAACGGCAGGGCCGCCGCGGCCTCCTCGCCCACGGAATCGTCCACCAGGCCACGGGCGCGCAGTCGGGCGACGGCCTCACCGATGTCGGTGCGGCGGCGGTCGAGCAACTCGTCCAGGACGGCCCGCACGTCGGCCTCCGTGTCCGCGGCGGCGAGGAAGGCGCGCCACAGCCGTGCCGAGCGGGCGTTGGCGGCGGCGATCAGCTCGATCCCGGCGGCGAGGTACGCCTCGCCCTCCAGGTGCTCGATGGCGGTGAACGGCTCACGCTCCAGCAGGGGCACCGACCCCTCGGCCCCGGCGAAGGTCTGCTCGAAGGCGGCCAGCAGGAGGGCGCGCTTGGGCCCGTACCCCTTGACGGTCTCGACCGAGACGCCGGCGTCCTCGGCGATCCCGGTCAGCTTCGTCCGCCCGTACCCGTGCTCCGCGAAGCGGTCCGCGGCCGCGGCGAGGACCCGCCGCCGGGTCGCCTCGGCCTGCTCCGCGCGCAGTGCCGACCGGTAGCCACGGCGTTCCGCCCCACTCATTTGACCTTCCTCGGGGTGTAGTCAATACTCGCTGACGTTAGTGAATACTAGCGGAGGGGGAAGGCACACATGTCCGGAGTTCTCATCTGCTCGTCGCCCGCCGAGGGGCACGTCACCCCGCTGCTCGCGGTCGCCCGCGGCCTGGTCGGGGCCGGGCACCGCGTGATCCTGCTGACGGGCCGTCGCTTCGCCGACCGGGTCCGGGCCACCGGGGCCGATTTCGCGCCACTGCCGCAGGCGGTGGATTTCGACGACACCTGGGTCGACTCCCACCCGGAGCGGGCGGGGAAGCGCGGCCTCGCGGCGATGCGCTTCGACCTGGACCACATGTTCTTCCGGGCGGCGGAACCGCAGTACGAGACCGTCACCGCGCTGATCGACGCGCACGGCATCGACGTCGTACTCGCCGAGCCGTTGTTCCTCGGCGCCGCTCCACTGGCCCTGCTGCCCCGTGACCGGCGCCCGCGCCTGATGCTGGCGGGCATCGTCCCGCTGCCGCTGACGGGCCCCGAGGTCGCTCCGTTCGGGCTCGGTCTGCCGCCGCGCGGCGGCCCGCTCGGCCGACTGCGCAACCGGGTGCTGACCACGCTGGTGCGGCGGGTGGTCTTCCCGGAGCAGCAACGGAACCTGTCGGAGCTGTGCCGGCGGATCACCGGCCGCCCCCTGCCCGGACTGTTCCTCGACTGGCCCGCGCTGGCGGACGACCTGGTGCAGCTGACCGTTCCGGCCTTCGAGTACCCGCGCCCCGGCACGGCCACGCCCGTGCACTTCATCGGCCCGCTGGCCCGCAGTTCCAGCGGCGACCATCCGCTGCCCGACTGGTGGAGCGCGCTCGACCACGAGCGCCCGGTCGTCCTGGTCACCCAGGGCACGGCGGCCAACACCGATTTCGACGAGCTGATCAATCCTGCGGTGGCGGCACTGGCGGGCGAGGACGTGACCGTCGTCGTCGCCACCGGCGGCCGCGGGACCCCCGCCTGGCGGGCCGGGCTGCCGGGCAACGTGCGAACGGCCTCCTTCCTCCCGTACGACGAACTGCTGCCGCGCACCGCCCTGATGATCACCAACGGCGGGTACGGCGGCGTGCACTTCGCGCTCCGCCACGGGGTCCCGCTGGTGGTCGCCGGGGCCACCGAGGACAAGGCCGAGGTGGCGGCGCGGGTCTCCTGGTCGGGAGCGGGCATCGGGATGCGTACCAACAGTCCGTCGGCCGGGGCCCTGGGTGCGGCGGCCCGCCGGGTGTTGGCCGAGCCCGCCTATCGGCGCCGGGCCGGAGCCCTGGCCGAACAGATCGCGGCGGCGGGCGGGGTGGCCGCCCTCGCCGCCCTGATCGGCTCCGGGGACCCGGCCTGACACGCCGTCCGGGGCCCGTCCGCGCAACTTCGTCGAGCGGTCGTCGGGAGTGGGCGGCGACCGGTCACAGCCCATCGTCCACGGGAACGTCCTGGGGCTCCAGCGTGAGGCCCGAGCTTCTGGCCTGCTCCACGATCAGGGCCGCGAAGTCCTCCTCGGCGTGCCCCGCTCCGATGGCGGCGGCGACCAGTTGGGCGGTGGCGGCGGCGAGCGGCATCGGGACCTCCAGCTCGCGGGCCGCGGAGAGTCCCAGGTCGAGGTCCTTGCGCAGCAGCGGCATGGTGAACGTCGGAGTGAAGTCCAGATGCACCAGTGCGGGCGATTTGTAGCGGGTGAAGGCCGAGCCCATCACGGAGTCGTTGAGGAACTCCAGGAAGGCGGCACGGCTGACGCCGCCCTTCTCCGCGAGAACGGTGATCTCGGCGAGCGACTGGGTGACGACACCGAGAAAGACGTTGTGCGCGAGTTTGACGAGGCGGGCGGCTTCGCCCTCGCCGACATGGGTCACCCCGCGGCCCAGCGCGGAGAGCAGCGGTTCGACCCGGGTGAACACCTCCTGCGGGCCGGAGACCGCGATGGTCAGCCCGCCCGCGGCGATCACCTTCGGGTTCCCGCTCAGCGGGGCGGCGAGGAACTCCGTCCCGCGCCGCGCGGCCTCGTCCCGGACCAGTGCCGACATCCGCGTGGAGACCGTGGAACTGTCGACCAGTACCCCCGGCGCGGCGGCCGACGAGGTCAGCACGCCGTTCGGTCCCGTGGTGACGGCCTGGAGATCGGGCGAGGCGGAGACCGTGGTGAAGACGACGTCCCGGTCGGCCAGGTCGGCCGGGACGTCGACGACCTCCGCCCCGCGGTCGGCCAGCGGTTCGGCCTTGGCCCGCGTACGGTTCTGCACCGCCACGTCGTATCCCGCGTCCAGCAGCCGGGCGGCGAGCTGGAAGCCCATGCGGCCGGTGCCGATCCAGCCGACGCGCGGGCGCTGCCGGGCCGCGTCCGTCATGGCCGTACCTCGTTCCTGGGAGATGGCTCGGTGCGCGCGGTCCGGGGTAACGCGGCGGACGCCGGGCGGGGCCGTGGCCGCGTACGCGCACCCACGAGTCTGCCGCCCCGCCCGCCCGCACCGTCCCGGACACGGCCGCGGGCACCCCTGATGGGGGACACCTTCTTACGCGGACGGCTCCCGCCCGGTGGCCACCGGCCGTCCCGGCCCGTGGTCACGGAGGGCCGAAGGGTGCGTTCTCAGATGCAGAAGCCGCTGCACGGGCCCAGCCACAGCGGGCCGCAGCCGTGGTCGGTCCAGTTGCAGTACGGCTGGTCGTAGCAGACCGTGTCGCAGCTTCCGCTTCCCGCGCACTGGGAATTGCAGTCGAGGACCTGGACGGTGTCCCGGCCGTTCCCGGGCGCCGCGGCCCGTGTTTCGGCAGGTCCCAGTGTCATGAGGACCGCCCGTGCCCCGTCGTCGCCGAACGCTTCCCTGGTCGCCCTCTCCAGCTCTTCGAGAGCGGCCTCCTGCCGGTGTCCCGCGATGATCCGCGGTGCCAGCCGTGCCGCGTCGTCCAGGACGGCGGACTGCCCGGCCGACAGGTCGGGGTGCGTCCTGCGGTACTCCGCGAAGTGCGCCACCCACAGATCGCTCCGGGCCGGAGCGGGCAGCGAGCCGTAGACGGCGCGCCGGTAGTCCGCCGGGTACGAGACGAACTCGGCGTAATCGGAAGGCAGCCGGCCGGCGTTGGCCTTCACCCACCGCGATGCCCGGCTGCCCCTCACCCGGTTCATGGCCTGCGCGGGGGAGGCCGCCAGCCCGCCGGTGACCAGGAACGCGCCCAGGGCGAGCCCCGGTACGGCCCTGAGGATCCCCCGACGGCTCGGCGACCGCAGCACGTCCAGACCCCGGAGCGCGCGCACCACCCGCAGCGAGTCCGCCGGTCCCAGCAGCCGGGCCAGGCGGACGGAGAGCGCGGTTCCGGTCCAGGCCCGGACCCGGTCGCCGTCGACCGCCAGCAGGGTCGGGGCCCACTCGGCCCTCGCGCCCATGGCCCGTGCGCGCAGCTCGCGGACCCGGGGTTCGGTGAGGCCCGCAGTGGTCAACGTGTCGTCGACGGACGCACGTACCCGTTTCACCACTTCTTCGCAGAACGGGCAGTCGGCGTCGAATGCCAGAATCCACTCGGTCACAAGCGTCACCCCATGTCTGCCCGACAGTCCGTCTCATGGTGCTCGTCCGGTGTGTGTTGTCACGCCGGTCCGAGGCGCGCCCGTCCGATGCTGCGCGCGCCCGGGTCCGACCGGGCAGAGAGTATTCCCCCGGGCCTCCGGGAGCGTCAATCGGGCGTGGCGACGGGACGGGGCGCGGGGAGATGCTCCTCCCGGCGGCCGTTCCCGCCGCATCCGGCCCGGAGCCGCTCGGCCGTCCGCCACCCGCTTTGCTCCGCCCCACCTCCCTGCGGCTACTTTGTAGGCAGCACAAATGGAGCGGGCCCGTGGCGGCGGAGATGCACGGGGAACGGGGAGGTCGGGAAGAGTGTCGCTGCGCGGAGGTGATCCCGTCGAGGTCGGCGGTTATCCGCTGGAGGCCCGGCTCGGCTCGGGCGGTATGGGTACGGTCTTTCTCGCCCGTACGAGTTCGGGGCGGCCCGTCGCGATCAAGGTGATCCACCAGCAGTTCGCGGCGGACGACGAGTTCCGGATCCGCTTCCGCCAGGAGGTGGCGGCGGCACGGCGGGTGAGCGGCGCGTTCACCGCCGCCGTGGTCGACGCCGACCCCGAGGCCGACCAGCCGTGGATGGCGACGGCCTTCATCGAGGGGCAGACGCTCACCCAGCGCATCGCCGCGGACGGCCCGCTGGACGGGGCGGAGCTCAGGCGGCTGGCCATCGGGCTGGCGGAGGCGCTGCGCGACATCCACCGGGTGGGGGTGGTCCACCGCGACCTGAAGCCCTCGAACGTCGTGCTCTCGCCCGAGGGCCCGAGGGTCATCGACTTCGGCATCTCGCGCGCCATCGACCAGCAGACGCTGACGATGACCGGGCGGATCATCGGCACGCCGCCGTTCATGTCGCCGGAGCAGCTCCAGGCGCCGCGCGGTGTGGGACCGCGCTCCGACGTCTTCTCGCTGGGCACGCTGCTGGTGTACTCGGCGACGGGCCACGGCCCCTTCGACGCGGACAGCCCTTACATGACGGCTTACCAGGTGCTGCACGAGGAGCCGTCGCTGGACGCCGTGCCGACGGCCCTGCGCACGGTCGTCGAGCTGTGCCTGGACAAGGAGCCCGAGAAGCGTCCCTCGGCGGACGAACTCCTCGTGCTGCTGCGGGACCTGCCGGCCGACCTCGGCGGCGCCGGCGACACCGGCGCGAACGGGCCCGGCGCGGGCCACACCCGCGACGTGAGCACCCAGCACCACCTCGCGACGCGGGACACCCCGGCGCCGACCGAACCGGCCCCCGCCCCGGCCGGATCCGGCGAGGCGGGGACCGCCACCGGTCGCCGTCCGCACCGCCGATGGCGCCCCGTGCTGGCGGCCGCGGTCGCGGTGGCGGCGATCGGCGGGGGAGCCGCCGCGCTGACGGTGGCCGGTCTCGGCACGAAGGACGGCGGCAAGGGGGACACGGTCGCGGCCCCGGTCGCACCCCTCCCGGACGGTTTCAAGCCGTGGCACACGGTCGCGCTGGGCGCCCGCGAGGACATCCCCGACGAGCTGCGCTGCGTCGCGCACGGCGACGCGGTGTTCTGCGGGGGCGGCGGCGTGGTCGCGACCCGCGTCAGCGCCGTGGACGGCTCACGGGCGTGGACGGTGAAGAGCCCCGGCGTCCCCGTCCAGGGCATACACCTGGTGGGCGCCACGGACGACACGGTGCTCGGCTACCGCATCGCCGCGCAGGGCGAAGCGGTGGGCTCGCCCATCGAGGTGGTGGCGGTCGACGCGCGGAACGGACGGGAGCTGTGGTCCACGCCGTCCGGCGCCCAGCCGCAGGCCGTCATGGGCCGGTCCACGGACGCCCTGGTGCTCGGTTCCTCCGTCGTGACGGTCGACGTCTCCAACTCCCGCCTCGAGTACCGGGACGCGCGCAGCGGCAAGATCGCCTGGACCGCACCGTTCCCCGCGGACTCGTGGTGCGCCCCCGTCCCGGTGGGCTCGCGGCTGCTCGCGATGTGCGCCCCGGCGGAGGAGGCGAACGCCGTGGAGGTCCGCCACGCCACGCTGTACCCGGTCGACCGCGCCTCGGGGAAGCTGGGCGGGGCCATCGCGGTGGACGGCCCCGCCGTGCCGATGGGCGTCGCGGACGGCAGGCTCGTACTCCTCCAGGAACACCGGGAGGGGACGGACATGTCCGGGTACGACGGGGTGGTGCGGGTCGACCCGGACTCGGGGAAGGTCGCGTACTCCCGGCTGGCCGAGCCGTACGCGGGGACGCCGGGCATGGTTGACGGCACCCTCTACGTCAGCGGCCGGACCGGTCGCATCACGGCGCTCGACCCCATGACCGGCCGGACGAAGTGGGTACGGCAGACCGGCGTGGAGGGCGCCTCCGGCCCCGCCGGGGGCACCGGCGCGCTGTACTTCAGCTCGGCCACCGGCCGGGTGGTCGCACTGTCGCCGAAGGACGGGACCACCCTGTGGACGACGGACCCGCAGGCGGACGGTCTGACGGGCGAGCTGGGCGCGACCCCGCGCGTGACCGTCGTGGGGCGGGTCGTGGTCGTCACCGCGGCCCAGAACACGATCTTCGCCTTCGACACGGAGAACCCGCCGAAGGCGGGCTGACCCGGGCGGCGGGGTAGGTCCGTCGCGTACTTCGCCGAAACCGGCACCGATACCGACCGCGGGCACCAGCACCGGCCCGGCCGAGACCCTCGGCCGGGCCGGTGCGGCTTTTCACTCGCCGCACTCGTGGGCGGCGGGGTCCACCACGACACGGTCGAGCAGTTCCCGCAGCAGGGCCTGCTCGGCTTCGGTGAGATCACCGAAGATCTCGCGCTCGGCCTCGCGCACCGCCTCGTCCATGCGCTCCAGGACCCCCTGGCCCGCCGGGGTGATCTCGACGATGTGACGCCGCCGATCGGCGGGGTCCCGTCGGCGCTCGCACAGCCCCGACGACTCCAACTCGTTGAGTATGGCGACCAGTTGACTCGGATCGATCTCCATCGCGGCCGCCAGTTCGCGCTGACTGGTGGCGCCGGGGGCCAGCTGCATCAGGGTCATCGCCTGGCGCGGGGGCAGCCCCACGACGCCCAGGGCGGCGCGGATGCGTACGCCGGTGAGCTCTCCGCGGAAGGAGAGGAGAAAGCCGAGTCGGTCGTCCGGTCGCGCAGCTGCCATGGCGCCACCGTAACAGTGACTCCATTGTGGATCGCGGCAAATCGTTGATACCGTTCAACGATTGCTCGTCATTGATCATTGGAGTTGTTCCATCGTGTTCATCGGTTATGTCGTCGTCGCCGCGCTGCTCGCGCTCGCCTCCGCCGGTTCCGCCTTCCTCACGTTCACCCGCAACCCCCAGGTCGTGGGCAGCATGGCGAAGGTGGGCGTGCCGGATTCCTGGCTTCCCCGGCTCGCCACGGCGAAGGCGGCGGGCGCGCTCGGCCTGCTCGCGGGCCTGGTGGTCGCACCGCTCGGCATCGCCGCGGCCGTGGGGCTGGTTCTCTACTTCGCCGGAGCCGTCATCGCCCACCTGCGCGTGAAGGACTACGCCGTGGCGCCGGTGGTCGTGCTCACCCTGCTCGCGGTCGCCGCGCTGGTGCTGCGCATGGCCTCCGCCTGATCCGCCCTCGCTCCGGCGGACGGCGACGCGACGGCGCGGCGACGCGATGTCCTCGCGCCCTCGCGGTGCGTACCCCCCGTCCTGGCCCCGCGGAATGACCTTACTGTGGACCCCGTCGGGGGCCGCGCGATGCCTGGCCCGGAAGAGCCGGACCACGCGAGGAGATCAGCATGTCCGCACGTCCCAACGAATACGGCCAGCCCGTCGGGCCCTCTCTGCCCGGCTGGACGGGCGTTCCCGCGCCCGGCCGGGTCACCCTTGAGGGCCGCTTCTGCCGGGTGGAGCCCCTGGACGTGGACCGCCATGCCGACGACCTGTACGCGGCTTTCGCCCTCGCGGAGGACGGCAGCGACTGGACGTACATGACGGTCGGCCCCTTCGACGGACCGGCCGACCACCGCGCCCACCTGGAGGAGGCGGCGCGGGCGGACGACCCCCTGACCTACGTGGTCGTGGACCTGGGCACCGGCAGGGCCGTGGGCACCCTGGCCCTGATGCGCCAGGATCCGTCCAACGGCGTCGTCGAGGTCGGCAGCGTCACCTTCTCTCCCCTTCTGAAGCGGACCCCGGTGTCCACCGAGGCCCAGTTCCTGCTGATGTCCTACGTCTTCGAGGACCTCGGCCACCGCCGCTACGAGTGGAAGTGCGACAGCCTCAACGCGCCCTCGCGCGGGGCGGCCCTGCGGCTGGGCTTCACCTTCGAAGGGATCTTCCGTCAGGCCGTGGTCTACAAGGGCCGCAGCCGCGACACCGCCTGGTACTCCGTCATCGATGCCGAGTGGCCGCGCGTCGGCACGGCGCTGCGGCAGTGGCTCTCGCCCGACAACTTCGACGCGGAGGGCCGCCAGAAGCGGTCCCTGTCCGACGTCCGTGCCGCCGACGGGGAACCGGGGCACTGACGCGCGTCCACCCCGTTCGGGGACGCCGAGTTGCACGCCGAGCGCCTGCGGGCCGGGTCCGGGCGCCCGGACCCGGTCACGCGGGGGAGCCCCGTCCGGTCGATCGTGCGACGGCCGCGGGGCCCTGGCCGCCGGTCCGGGGCGTCGGGCAGGAGAGCGGAGCCCGGACGCGGCGGACCACGCCCGCCTCGTGGGCGGTGATGGCGGCCTCGACCCGGTTGCGTACCCCGAGCTTGGCGAGGATCGCGCTCACGTGCGCCTTGACCGTGCTCTCCACCAGGAACAGTTCCGCCCCGATCTCGGCGTTGGACAGTCCGGCCCCGAGGAGGGCCAGTACGTCCCGCTCCCGCTTGGTGAGGTGCTCCACGGCCTGCCGCGACGGCGTTCCGTGCGCCGACCGGCCGGTACGCAGCGCGTTGATCACCCGCGCCGCCACCCTCGGCGAGAGGTAGGCGCCCCCGGCGGCCACCGCCCGTACCCCGTTGAGCAGCTCGCGGGGGTCGTCGGCCTTCAGCAGGAACCCGCTGGCCCCGTCGTGGAGCGCGCGGACGATGAACGCCTCCTCGCCGAACGTGGTCAGCATGATCACCGCCGCACCGGGGCGGTCGCGGTACATCCGCGCCGCCGCGTCCAGGCCGTCCAGCCGGGGCATCTGGATGTCCAGCAGGGTCACGTCGGGCCGGTGCAGGCGGGCCAGCTCCACGGCCGCCCGGCCGTCGGCGGCCTCCGCGACCACCTCCATGCCCGGATGCCGGGCCAGGATCGCGCGCACCCCGGAACGGATCATCGCCTCGTCGTCGGCGAGCAGGATCCGCAGCGGTCGCGCCTCCCCGGCCTCCTCGTTCTCCCGTGTCTCCCGCACAGGACGACCCTACGGGGTGGACGCGCCCTCCGGGCCGGTACCCGACGCCACCCCCGACGAAAGCAGGGGGTGCTCCCGGCGAACGACCGATGTGCCGGACCCGGTCGCTCCCTAGCGTGACGGGAGTACGAGCGAGTCGAAGGGACAACCAGTGATAAGCCTGCGAGGCCTGACCAAACGTTACGGCGGAACCGTCGCCGTGGACGGTCTGACCCTGGACGTCGAAGGGGGCCGGGTGACCGGATTCCTGGGGCCCAACGGCGCCGGGAAGTCGACCACCATGCGCATGATCCTCGGCCTGGACCGCCCGTCCGGGGGCGAGGCGCGCATCGGCGGGAAGCCGTACTCCTCCTTCCCGCACCCGGTCCGCGAGGTCGGCGCGCTGCTGGACGCCAAGGCGCTGCACCCGGGCCGCTCCGCCCGCGCCCACCTGGTGGCGCAGGCCCGCAGCAACGGTATCCCGCCGCGCCGGGTCGACGAGGTGCTGGAGACCGTCGGTCTGGCCGGGGTGGCGCACCGCCGGGCCGGGGCGTTCTCCCTCGGCATGTACCAGCGGCTGGGGATGGCGGGCGCCCTGCTCGGCGACCCGGGGGTGCTCGTCCTCGACGAGCCGGTCAACGGACTCGACCCGGACGGCGTCCGCTGGGTGCGCGAGCTGGTGCGGTCCCTGGCGGCGGAGGGCCGGACGGTCTTCCTCTCCAGCCACCTGATGAGCGAGATGCAGCTCACCGCCGACCAGTTGGTGATCATCGGCCGGGGCAGGCTCCTGGCCGACACCCCGATGGCCGAGCTGCTGGCCGGCGGCTCCCCGGCGTCGGTGCGGATCCGCGTCCCCGACCCGGACGGACTGCGCCTGCTGACCGGCCGGCTGCGCGAGGACGGCGGGGCGGAGGTGGAGACCACGGCCGACGGCGGGCTCGTCGTGAAGGGCCGCGCCGCCGGGGAGATCGGCGACCTGGCCCACCGGCTCGGCGTCCGGCTGCACGAACTGCGCACCGATTCGGCCTCGTTGGAACAGGTCTACATGGAACTGACCGCGCGGAGCGTGGAGTACGGGACGGGGAGCACGGGGACCGGCGAGGCCGGACCCGGCGAGAAGCGGGGAGCAAACGCATGAGCGCGGAACCGGCCGTCGCGGACGGCGAACGGCGGGAGCACCCGGACCGGGACCGCCCGGACCGCGGCCGTCCCGAACAGGGCCGTGGTGGCGGCGGGTTCGCCGGTGCGTTCGCCGCGGAGTGGACCAAGCTGTGGTCCCTCCGCACGCCCTACGTCTGCCTGGTCGCCGGTCTGGTCGTCACGGCGGTCTTCACCTTCTACTACGGGTCGATCGCCCGGATCAACGACAAGCCGGTCCAGCCGGTGGGCAACGCCCCGGTCTCCTCGGTGGCCCTCACCCAGTTCGTCCTGGTGGTCCTCGCGGTGACCGTGGTGACCAGCGAGTACACGACCGGCAGTGTGCGGAACTCGCTGCTGTGGGTGCCGGTCAGACACCGGGTGCAGGGGGCCAAGGCGCTGCTGAGCGCCGTGGTGGGCTTCGTGGCGGGCATTGTGTTCGGCGCGCTGGGCACTGCCGTGGCCTGGGGCCCGTTCCGGGGGCATGCCGAGTTCGAGGTGTCCGAAGTGGCCTCCCGGATCCTCGCCATGGGCGTCTACTGCGCCCTGATCGGGGTGCTGGCGGTGGGGGTCTCGTTCGCCGCGCGGGCCGCGGCGGGTGCGGTCGCCGTCCTCTTCGTCCTGATCACCGCGCTCCCCGCGATGCTGGTCGGGCTGGGCGGCCCGGTGCTGCTGGCCGTCAACGACTATCTGCCGCAGACCGCGGGCGGGTACTTCATGCTCGGTGACGGCAACGCCCCCTATCCGGCCCCGGTGGGCCTCCTGGTCCTGCTGGGGTGGACGGCCGCCGCCCAGGTGGCCGGTGCCTGCGTGCTCCGGCACCGGGACGCCTGACCCGGTCCCCGGGACGTCATAGCGGGCCGCCCGGTATGACGTCCTTGGCGACCAGCCGGCCATCGGAGAAGCACAACCGGTACAGGTCGGCCTGGTCGAGAAGGCTGCCGTTCGACCGGTAGAACACGCAGGTGCTGCCGTACGGGCGGGGGACCGCGCGTGCCGCGTCCGACGGGTAGCGGTATCCGCGCGGCGGCAGGAGACGGACGAGCTCGGCCCGGTCCTGGCCGATCCGGACGGCGGCGTAGTCCACCGGGCGCAGTATGCACGTCGACAACTGGTAGGCGAGGTATCCGGCGGCCGGCAGGACCGTCGCGGCGAGGGCCGCCGGGGCGACGAACGCCACCGCGAACCGCAGCCTGACCTCGCGCCGCGCGTCCCGCATCCGGCGCGCCGACTCCGCCCCGTCGTCGTGGCCGTCCGGTACGGCACGGTCCGGAGGCGTACCGCCCACCCGGTCCGGCATCACGGCGGTGACCCGGAACCCGTCCTCGAACGGTCCGGCGCGCAGCACCCCGCCGAGCGCGCCCACCCGTTCCCGCAGCCCGGTCAGACCCCGGTTGCCCGGCACCTGTCCGGGCAGCGGGCCCGCCGGAGGAGCCGCGTTGATCACGGCGACCTCGGTACGGCCGTCCGCATGGGCGATCCGGACACGTACCGCACTGCCGGGGGCGTGCTTCGCCGCGTTCGTCAGGGACTCCTGCACCACCCGGTACACGGCGTGTCCGACCAGCGGGGAGAGGGACGGGCTGTCACCCTCCCGGACCAGCTCCACCGCGACCCCGGAGGCCCGCGCCCGGTCCAGGAGCTCCTCGACCGATTCCACGGAGGAGTCCTCGGGGCCCGCGCCCGGTCCGTCGCGCAGCACCGTCACCGTCTCCCGCAGATGGTCGACGGCCTCCGACACCGTGCCGCGCAGCTCCGCCGCATCGGCACGGTCCCGGTCGGTCAGGTCCGGGGACAGTTCCAGGGCGCCCGCCCGCAGGGCGATCAGGCTCAGTACGTGCCCGAGGGAGTCGTGCATGTCGGCCGCGATACGCGTCCGCTCCCGCAGCCGGGCCTGCTCGGCGACGAACCGCTGCCGCTCCTCCAGGTTCCGTGCGAGCCGCCACCCGTCCGACACCAGGGCGCGCCGCGCCTGCTGGTAGCGGCCGACGAGCCACGGCACCAGCAGGACGACCGGCAGCACGGTGACCGCGTAGAACCACCAGATCGCGCCCTGTCCGAGCACCGCGCACACCGCGAGGTCGACGGCCAGGCACGAGGCGAGCACCACCAGGGGGACGCGCACCTCCCGCACCCGGGCGCCCAGCAGGCACGTCATCGCGCCGAGCCCCAGGGCGGCGGCGTTGGCCGGGTCCGAGGAGTCGGCCAGGCCCAGCGCGCACAGCCCGTTCACGGCGACCACGGCGGTGGCCGGCCACCGGCGGCTCGCCGGAACGGCCACCGCCAGGACGAGAAGGGGCGCCACCAGGTCCCGGACCGCCGAGGGGGCGAGCGCGGACCGGAAGTCCCACACCACCGCACCGGCCAGCGCCGCCCACAGCGCCGCGTCGAAGAGCCGGGCCCGCCCCGTCCTCGGCGGCGGCCCGGGGGGTGTGCCGCCGGTCATCGCCCTGCCCCGTCACCCGGCAGGTCCCGCCGCACCCGCCCGGCGGCCGGGCCCGCCAACGGGCTCACAGACCGGTGACCTTGGCACTCGCCACCAGTTCGTAGACCAGGGTGACGGTGCGTCGGCCGCCGGGCGGCAGGGGGACGGTCCAGTGGACGATGCCGTCGGCGTCGACCTCGTCCGGGGCAGGGGAGCAGGAGCCCTCGCGCAGCCGGACCTCCACCGCCGAGACCTCCGCGACCGGGATCCGTTCGCGGACGGCGACGGTGCGTTCGTCCCGCTCGCCGGGGGCCGAGAACCGGGACAGGTCGAGTCGGACGGTGCGGGTGACCACGGTGCGGTGGGTGAGGCCGGTGGTGTCGCGGGACTCCTCGGTACGGCGGACCACCCGGTGGTCGTCGCAGCTGCCGAAGGCCAGTTCCACCGGGGCGCCGGGGGCGGTGAACTCCAGGGTGCCGCGCCCGGCGAAGCCGCTGTCCCGGACCAGGTCCACGGGCCCGGCGAGCAGGGCGTGGCCGGACCGGTTGTCGAACCGCACCACCCGGGTCACCAACGGTGAGAGCTCGGGGACGCAGGCGTACTCGGTGGGCGCGTCCGTGCTGAACACGGAGACCGGCACCCGGTGGGCCCGGCCGTCGCCCGGCACCGAGACCGGTGCGGGGGCCCGCAGCACGCGGGTCTCGCCGCCGTCGTCGACCCCGGGCAGGCCGAGCACCGGGGCGGGGCCCAGGTCCGCGATCTCCTCCTCGCGCAGCTCCACCTCGACCGTGCGGCGCTCGTGCGGGGGTCGGTCCGTCAGGACCAGCCGGTCCTCGACCAGCCGGGGCGGCTCGGCGGCCAGGGACGAACGGGCCGTCGACAGGGTCAGCCGTACGTCGGACCAGTCCTCGCCGGTGTGCTGCCAGACCACCGCTTCGGTCTCCAGCGTCAACGTGTCCCCGTCGAGCACCGCGCGGTAGGCGGGCCGCCACAGGGCGCACGGGGTGAGGTGGCTCAGCCGCAGGGTGACCGGACCGGCCGCCTCCGCCGCCACGGTCAGCTCGATGTGGCCGACCAGCTCGGCCGGTTCCTCCTCGGCGAGGTCCAGCGCGTGCCGGGTCTCGGCGCGTTCGGCGGAGAGTGCCGTCAACCGGGCCTCGCAGGAGCGGAGTTGTTCGGCGTACGTGTCACGCTCCTCGTCGGCGCGGTCGAGCTCCCGCGTCCAGCGCGCGAGCTCGCTCTCCCCGGAACCGGCACCCTCGCCGATCTCCCGCAGCAGGTCGGCGGCGAGACGGCCGAGGACGTCGAGCCGGGTACGGAGCCGGTCGCGCCGCTGTTCCAGCTCGCGCTGCTCCGTCTTCAGGGCGTGGAGGCGGTGGCGCAGGGCGGAGTCGCCGTCGGCGGGCGGCCGGGGCCCGCGCGGGGTCCAGGTGCGGACGATCCGGGCGTCGAGCACGGTCGCGGGGGGACCGGAGACCAGCTCGGCGTGGAGGGTCCGGTCGACGGCCGCCGCGCCGACCGGACCGAGGCGCAGCCGCTGGACCCCGGCCGTCAGGTCCAGTACGGCGGTCCGCTCCACCTGGGCCCGGTCCTCCAGGCAGGTGACGGCGGTGACGGGCAGGGCGATCGGCTTCGGGGGCGTGGACATGGTGTGTTCAGCTCCTGCGGTTGCCGCCGGCCAGGGCCTTGCCGGCCGGGATGCGGATCTCGTAGCCGCCGTCGAGGGCGGCGGTGGTGCCCGGGGGCAGGTCCACACGCCAGACGCGGGTGCCCGGCGGGTGCGGATCGGGTCCGGCACCGTCCTCCGGGGCCGTCCAGCCGCCCCGTTCCTCGATCCGGACGTTCGGGTCGGAGGTGACCGGCACCCGCTCGCGCACCTCCACCGTGACCGGCCGGGCCAGCCGGTTGGCCAGTTCCACCTGGACGTGGTGGTCGAGCACCGTGGTCGTGCCGCGCAGGCCGGAGGTCGACTCGTCCAGCCGCGTGCGGCGGGTGACGCGGACGGCCTCCGCCGGGCCGAGCCCCATCCGGCGCACCCCGCCCGGGGCGAGCGTGGGCAGCGCGGCCGTCAGCAGGAACTCGTCGTCGGCGGTGACCTCCACCGGGCCGGCCAGCAGCGCCTGGTCGGTGGCGTTGGACAGGACCAGGGTCGCGTACACGGTCTGCTCCACGGACGGCACGCAGAGGTACTCGGTCCGCAGGCCGACCGGGATCTCCCCGACGGTGACGGTGTGCCAGGTGCCGTCGGACGGGATGTCGGCGCGGGCGGCGGCGTCGAAGCGGTGGTCGAAGGAGCCCGCCGACTCACGGGGCCTGACCGCGTGACCGGGCAGCGGCAGCCCGGCCACGGCCTCGGCGCGGCGGCGGTGTTCGGCCGTCACCGGGTCGAAGGCGGCGCCGGGGAAGAGCCTGCCCCGGCGTCCGCCCTGTTCGTCGGGGCCGTACAGGACGAGCCCGGCGTAGTCGAGTTCGGCGTCGCCGGGGCGCGGTGGTCCCGTCACCGGGGGAGGGGGCGGCGGTACGGCCCCGCCGGGCGCGGCCGGGGCGGCGGAGCGGGCGGCGGCCGGGGCGGCGCCGTACCCGCCGGCCATCGGGGCCCCGGTCGGCGGCGGGGGCGGCGGAGGCGGCGAGGACGGCCGTACGGATCCGGCTCCGACGGCCACCGCGAGGAAGCCCGCCGGTTCCGGGGCCGGCCCCGCCGCGTCGTAACCGGAGAACAGGTCGGCCAGCCCGGCCGGGGGTTCGCGCCAGCCGGAGGGCGCGGGGGCGGGCCGCCCGCGCCCGATCCGGAGCGAACGGAGCCTCGGCAGATCGGTACGTCGGCGGAGGTCGGCGGTGGCCAGGGCGATGCGCACGCCCGTCCAGTCCTCGCCGGTCCGCTGGGCGACCGAGGCGCGGAGCACCAGGCGTCCGGCGTCGTCGTCCTGACGGAGGCCCAGCCGGTACGTCGGCACCCAGACGGCGCCCGGCACCCCGTACTCCACCTCCACCTCGGTGGGGCCGTCCCCGGCACCGTCGAGCGTCAGGACCGCGCGGACCGTGGTGTCCACACCGGTCGACGGCGCGTCGGTGGAGGCACGTTCGAGGCGGTCCGCGGCGACGGTGAGCCGGTGCTCCGCCTCGCGCACCGCCTCCTCCAGCTCGACCAGGCGGGCGTGCAGCCCCGTCAGCCGCCCGTCGACGAAGTCGGCGAGGGCCAGCCAGGCATCGGCGGCGGTGCGGCGGTGCGGGTCCTCGCGCCTGCGGGCGGGCGGGACGGGCCGGAGCGCGGACACCTCCTCGATCAGGCCCAGTTGCCGGTCCCGGCGCCCGCGAGCCGCGGCGTACTCCTCGGTCAGCCGCTCGACCTCGCGCCGGGGTCCCTCGGGCACCTCGGCGCCGGACGGCTCGGCCCCGACCTCCACCCGGGCCCCGGTGACCCGCGCCCCGGAGTCCCCCAGGACCCGGACCCGCAGCGAGCCGGGGTCCAGCGAGCGGGGCAGGCCCGTCACCCGTATCCGGCCGTCCGGCGGCACACTGCCCCGGGCCAGGCGGCGGCAGAGGGCGCCCCGCGCGTACACCACGACCGAATCGAGGGCCGAGCCCCACTCCGGCAGCGAATCGAGCGAACCAGCCGTCATCCGTCCAGCCCCCCTTGACGTGTCCGTGTTGAGCGCAGCATAGGCGCCGCGGCCACCGGTCGGCCGGACACCCCCCGGACGCGCCGTGCGGCGCCGGGAACAGAAGGCATCCGTTCGGACGGACGTCATCGGGAGTTTTTGATTTTTCCGATGAATGGGTGTTCCCGACGCATTCACCGATGGTATTTCATGGGGGTCGGTAATTTCCTCAATCGGAGAGGGTCCCATGCGATCCATGAAGATCGTTCTCGGTATGGTTTCCGCCTTATTGGTCGGTGCGATATCAGCTGCCCCGGCACATGCGGCGGGCGGAAAGTACGTGGCGCTCGGCGACTCCTACGCGGTGGGCGTCGGTACCCGTACGTACGACAACTCCGGCGACGCCTGCCGCCGGGGACCGCTGGCGTACAGCAGGCTGTGGGCGGCCCAGCACACCGGCTACGCCTTCGTCGAGGCATCCTGCTCCGGCGACACCACCACGGAGCTGCTGGCCAACCAGGTGCCCCAGGTGACGGCGGACACCACCCTGGTGACGGTCCAGGTCGGCGGCAACGACGTGGGCTTCGTCGACGTGCTGAAGAACTGCATCCTCACCATCGACGACAAGGACTGCGTCGCGGGCGTCGAGGCCGCGAAGGCCGCCGCGACCGGCTATCTTCCGGGCCGGCTCCAGCAGGTGTACGCCGCGATCCGGGCCCGCGCCCCCCAGGCCCGGGTCGTCGTCGTGGGCTACCCGCGCCTGTACACCATCGGTGGCAGCTGCGGCATCCTCGGGCTGAGCGACAAGGAGCGCACGGCGCTCAACTCGGCGGCCGACACGCTGGCCGGCGTGGAGTCGGCGGCCGCCTCCGCCGCCGGGTTCACCTATCTCGACCCGCGGTCCTCGTTCGACCCGCACACCATCTGCTCCAAGGGCCCCGAATGGGTCACGAGCCTGGAGTGGAGCAAGCTGGACGAGTCCTACCACCCGAACACCGCCGGGCACCGCGACGGATATCTCGCACTGCTCAACGGTATTACCGGCTGAACCGGACTCCGCTGATTTCCGGCGCGGTGAGACCATGAAAAGGGCATGCGAAATTCAGTGGCCGCGGGAACGGGAATTGAAATACCGGCCCTCCTGGCGGGTGGAATTCGAAACGCCTGCCGTGGCGGGAATTCGGGAGAACGGATGAGGAGCGGGGCGGGGGTGTCCGGCCGGGCGGCCGGGCGCCCCCGCCCCTGTGGAACGGACGTGCCTCAGGACCGGCCGGCCACGGCGCTCTCCACCAGATCCGCGGCGGCCCGCCGGCCGCCCGCCGCCCGCAGCGAGCGGCCGATGGCCCGGGCGGCGGTGCGGTGGCCGCCGGTGTCGTCGAGCACGGTCTCCAGCGCCGTCCGCAACCGGGCCGCGTCGACCCGCCCGAACCGGACCCGGATCCCGGCGCCCGCCGCGACGACCTGCCCGGTGACGATCGGCTGGTCGTCCCGGATCGGCGCCAGGACCAGCGGCAGCCCGTGCCACAGCGACTCGCAGACGGTGTTGTGCCCACCGTGCGACACCACCGCCGACGCCCGTGCCAGCAGGTCGAGTTGGGGCACGTGGCCGCGGACCAGAATGCCGTCGGGCACCTCCTCCAGCAGGCCGCCCGGGTCGGTGACCACGCCCTGGACCCGGTCGCGCAGCCCGTCCAGGGCGGTGACCGCCTCCCGCAGGAAACGGCCCCCCGCGTCGGTGTTGGCGGTGCCCAGCGAGACCAGCACCAGCGCGCGGTCCCCGTCCAGCTCCTCCCACGGGAAGTCGCCGTCACCGGGGCGCTCCGCGATGACCGGGCCGACCAGCCGCACCCGGTCGTGCGGCAGCGGCGCGTCACCGATCAGCTCGCGCCCGGTGAAGGCCACCACTCCGTACGGGGAGAACCGCGGGTCGCCCTCGGCGGCGGGGTCCCCGATGCGGCTCCGCAACCCGGCCAGCAACTCCTCCAGCCACGCACCGATCTTCGGGAACGCGGCGAGCGGATCGACCAGTTCGGCCGAGGTGCTGGCCGTGCTGACGTACACGATGCCGCGCCGCTCCGCGACGAGCGCACCGGCCAGCGTGTGCTGGTCGGTGAGGACGGCATCGGGCGCGAAGTCGTCGACGGCGGCCTCCACGCCCGGGGCCATGCCCTCGGCCAGCGGGACGAAGAAGTTCTCCCACAGGAACCGGAACGCCGCCGGACCGGTCAGCCCCGGCGGCCGGACCATCCGCCCGTCGACCGGCATCGGGCAGTCGTAGATCCGCGCGTCCCCGCCCACGAGCCGCCCGAGCTGCTCGGCGTTCCCGCACCAGGCGACGGTGTGGCCGCGCCCGGCCAGCTCCTCGGCCACCCCGACCAGCGGGTTGGTGTGGCCGACGAGCGGCGGTACGACCAGCAGGAACCGTGTCACCGCGCGACCCCCGCCGGGGTGTGCTCGGCGATCCACCCCAGGATCAGGTCACGGGTGACGGCGGGCTGTTCGACCAGGACCGAGTGGCCCTGCTCCGGCAGGACCACCGTGCGGCAGCCGGCCACCCGCTCCTCCAGGTCCGGGACCTGGGCGCTGAGCCCCGACTCGTCGCCGAAGACGGCGAGCAGCGGGCAGGCCAGCGCGGACAGGTCGTCGTCGATGGTCCGGCTCAGCGGCACGTCCTCGGCGAGCGTCGTCGCCCGCAGGATGCGGCCCGCGTTGCGGGAGAGCCGGGCGGTGTGCGCGCCGTGGTGGGCGGCGATCCAGCTGATCGACTCCTCCAGGACCAGGTGCTCCTTGGCGTCCGCGAGCCCCGCCCGCATGTGCTCGTTCCACAGGGCGACCGGCGGTTCGGACTCGATCATGGTGATGGTGGCGACCCGGTCCGGGTACCAGGCGGCGAAACCGGCGGCGATCGTCCCGCCGAAGGAGTTGCCGACCAGGTGCACCCGGCCGGTGACGTCCAGCCCGTCCAGCAGCGCCGCCAGATCGTCGACGAACGCCTCCAGCCGGTAGCCGGTGGGCGGCCGGTCGCTGCGCCCGTGCCCGCGCAGGTCGTACATGACGACGTCGTGCCCGGCGGCGGCGAAGGCGGGGCCGAGCGTGAAGTAGTAGCTGGCGAGGCTGTCGGTGAGCAGCCCGTGGACGAGGACGACGACCTGGGGCTCACCGCCGTGGGCGGGCACGGCGGTGGCCGGTAACCGCTGTACGTGGGTGGTGATCTCGCCGGTACGGATCTTGGCCATGGGGGGTGGGGCCTTTCGTGGGAAGGTGGCGCGGGAGTGCCGGACGGGCCCGGGAGCGGGGGCCCCGTCCGGCGGGACGGGCGCCCCGGTTCAGGGGGCGGACCGCAGCGAGTCCGTCACGAAGTCGACGAGCTGACCGACCGTCAGGGCGATGATCTCGTCGAGCTCCAGATCGGCGATGAACAGGGCCACATTGACCCTCTCGCCGTAGTGCTCGCGGAGCGAACCGGCCAGGGTGACCAGGTCGATGCTCTCCAGTTCGAGGTCGTCGTGGAACCGGGTGTCCCGGTCGATCCCGATGTCGTCCAGCCCCTCCTCGGCCAGCAGCTCGCGGAGCATGCCCGCGATGTCGTCGAGGGTCCTCGCGCGCAGTTCGTCCGCCGGGACGGTGGCCGTCACGGCGGCCCCGATCGCCTCGGTCGCTTCAGTGGTCATCCTGGGCTCCTGTCGTTCCGTCGTCCGCCGTCCAGGCGACGACGTACCGCCGCCCGTCCGGCTCCCGTGCGCCGCCGGTCAGCTCGGCGCTGTTCACCTCGTACGCCACGCCCCCGGCCACGACGCTCAGCCGGTCGGGGGCGGCGGACACCACCCGGAAGTCGGCGGGGCGGCCCCGCAGCCCGGTCCCGAGCCGTTTGGAGACCGCCTCCTTGGCCGTCCAGAACCGGGTGAACCAGACCGCCGCACCCTCGTCGTCCGCCGCCACGAGCCCGTCGAGCAGGGCCAGTTCGGCCGGGTCGCAGGAGGCCGTCATGGTCTCCCGCGAGCGGTCGGCGACCTCCTCGACGTCGATCCCGCAGGGGCCCCGGCGGGCGATGGCCACCCCGGTCTCCCCGCAGTGCGCGAGTGAGACGACCAGGTCCTCGCCCAGCTCGCGGCCGTGCACCCCGCGCACCAGCGGCCGGCCGGACGCGGCGTTGTGCACGGCCACCTCCGCCGGGTAGACGTCGCCCGCGCCCTCCCGCCACAGCAGGGTGCGCACCGCGTCCTTGGCGGCGATCCGGCCGAGCAGCCAGCGGCGGCGGACCATCGGCTTCAGCCCGTCGTACACCTCGCGCTCCGCGCCGCCCAGCATGTTGCGCATCACCAGTTCGCGGGTGGCCAGATCGGGCCAGCGCTCCCGCACCGCGAGCCAGCCGCCGGGGTGCTGCTCGGAGAGGGTGTTGCGGCCGGGGAAGCGGTCCACCGCGCGCATCGTCGCGTCGTTGTCGAAGCGCCGGTCCTGCCAGCCGGTGAACTCGGCCCACACCCGCCCCTCGTGGCTGAGCCGCATGTCGGCGGTGAGCGTCGAAGCGGTCACTCCGGTGATCCGGATCGCGCAGGTGAGCCGGGTGCCGGGGGCGGGGTGCGGGCCGAAGAAGCGGATACGCTCCATGGCCACGGGGAAGACCGTGGTGCGTTCGTCGAGCTTCGACATGATCCAGTAGCCGAGCAACTGGCCGACGTTGTCCAGCAGCGCGCCGGGCGCCTCGGGGGTGGTCAGCACGCCCCGTACGTAGTGGTCCGCCTCGGCCGTCAGCTCGCTCACCCCCTGGAAGCGGGGGCCGTGGAACATCCACCGCTCCGTGTACAGCTGCTCCGCGCGCAACTCGGGGCGCCGTTCCGAGGCCGGGTCGACGGGCCACGTCGGCGGGGCGTCGGGGTAGCGCGGCGCCAGTTCGACGACGGCCCGGGAGTAGCCGGTCAGGGCGACCTCCACCCGGTCCGGGGCCACGTCCCGCACCTCCACCGGCACCCGCACCGAGGGGATCGCGGCGATCCACTTCAGCAGCCGTACGTCGTGCACGGCGACGGCGCGCGTCCCGGGGCGGGCCCGCTCGGCGAACTCCATGAGGTGGGTGACGACCGTGGTGGCGGGCACCACGGGCCAGCGGTCCCCCTCGTCGGGCCAGCCGGGACGCTGCCGGAAGAAGCAGTGGTCCAGCAGGTAGGGCATCGTGGTCACGTCCACCCGCAGCTCCCGCTCCGCCCCGGGCGGCCGGACCGTCGCGGCCGGACCCACCGGACCCACCGGACTCGCCCGACGGGCCGGACTTGCCGGCCGGACCGGCCGGGCGGCGGGGGAGCGGCGGGCGAGGGCGCGGGCGCCGACGAGCTCCCTGGCCGCCGACGCGGTGGCGTCGAGCAGCGCGGACAGCTCGGCGCTCAGCGGATCGCGCGCCGCACCGGGGGCCGGCGCCGGGGCCGCCGGCGCGGACGTCCGGGCCAGCAGCCCGTGCTCCCGCGCGGGCAGGGACACCAGCGCCCCGCCGAGGTCCAGCCGAACCCCCGGGCGGGCGGTGCGTTCCGCCTTCCGGGCCGCGGATCCGGCCGGTTCGGCCGTGCCCGGGGTGAGCAGCGGGGTCACGTCGGGGGTGGCGCCCTCCACCCACAGCGCGGTCACCACCCGGCGCAGCTGCGCCAGGCTGTCGTGGGCCGACGAGTGCGCGGAGACCACCAGCCGGTCCTGCCCGGCGAGCGTGTCGTCGATCAACGAACCGAGCTGGCCCGCCCCGAGCTGCACGAAGGCCCGGAACCCGGCCGCGTGGAGCGCGAGGACCGTCTCCCGGAAGCGGACGGGCTCCAGCAGATGGCGGACGAAGAGCTCACGCACCGCGTCCGCCCCGGCCGGGAAGGGCGCGGCGGTGGTCGCGGACCAGACCGGGGTGGTCTGCGGGTGCAGCGAGTAGCGCTCGGCGGCCTCCCGGATCGGCCCCAGGTACGGCGCGAGCAGCGGGGTGTGGAACCCGGAACGGAACGGCAGCACCTGGCAGACGACCCCCTGGGCGCGGAAGTGGTGCACCAGCGCGGCCACCTCCTCCTCGGGGCCGCAGATCATCGACTGGCGCGGCGCGTTGTCGTGCGAGAGCACGACGTCCTCACGGTCCCAGAGCTCCGCCAGCACCCGCTCGGCGGGCAGGCCCAGCACTCCGAAGGCGACCCCGGGCACCCGCAGCGCGTCCGGGTCGAAGGCGGAGAGGAACGCGTCGACCTCGTCGGCCGCGTGGATGCCGCCGCAGGCCATCGCCGTCCACTCGCCCACGCTGTGCCCGGCGACGGCGTCCGGCACCACGCCCACCCGGCGCAGCGCGGTGTCCAGCAGCCGACCGAGCTGGAAGACGGCGGCGCCGTGCCGGCCCACGTCGCCGACCCGGGCGTCGGAGCCCAGGGACCACGGCAGGGCGAAGAGGGTGGCCAGCTCCTCGACGCGCGGCGTGAATTCGGCCTCCAGGCCGGGGAAGACGAACGCGGTCCGCCCGCCGCCCGGCCCCAGGACCGGGCGAGGTGTGAACCACACGTCGCTGCGGCCCCGCCACGGCATCCCCTTGGCCACGGCCCTGCGGGCCAGCTTCAGCCGGCGTTCGGTCGGGTCGACGATGCCGAGGCGCACCGGACCGCCGCCCGGCGCCTTCTCGTCCCGGCCCGCGGCCAGGACCGAGGCGTCGTCACCGGCCAGCAGCGCGGCCAGTGCGTCGACCGAGCCGGCGGCCAGCCGCAGCACCTGCTCCGGCTCGCTCACCGTCACCCGGGGCACCGCCCGGGGCGCGGCCGTGGGCGGCTGCTCCAGCACCACATGGGCGTTGATCCCGCCGAACCCGAAGGCGTTCACCCCCGCCCGGCGCGGCGCACCGCCCACCGGATCCGGCCAGGGCCGCGCCCGGGCCAGCGGGGCGAACCGGGTGTCCGCGAGCGCCGGATGCGGGTCCTCGCAGTGCAGCGTCGGCGGCAGGACCCCGTGGTGCACCGCCAGGGCCGCCTTGATCAGTCCGGCGATCCCGGCGGCCGGCATGGTGTGCCCGATCATCGACTTCACCGAGCCGATCGCCGCCCGGCCGTCCTCCCCGGCCGGGCCGAACACCTCGGCGAGCGTGGCGAGTTCGGCCCCGTCGCCCGCCGGGGTGGCGGTGCCGTGCGCCTCCAGCAGACCGATCGACCCGGCGGCCCTGGGGTCGAGCCCGGCGGCCTGCCACGCCTGGCGCACCGCACGGACCTGCCCGCCCGGATCCGGGGCGAGCAGGCTCGCCGAACGGCCGTCCGCGGCCACTCCGGTGCCGGTGACCACGGCGTAGATCCGGTCCCCGTCCCGTTCGGCGTCGGCGAGCCGCTTCAGGACGACCACCCCGGTGCCCTCGCCGATCAGCACCCCGTCCGCGCCCCGGTGGAAGGGGCGGATGCGCTCGGAGGGGGAGAGCGCCCCGAGCTGGTTGAAGACGCTCCACAGGGTGATGTCGTGACAGTGGTGCACCCCGCCCGCCAGCATCAGGTCGCAGCGCCCCGAGGCCAGTTCGCGCACCGCGTGGTCGACCGCGATCAGCGAGGACGCGCACGCCGCGTCGACCGTGTACGCGGGTCCGCGCAGGTCGAGCCGGTTGGCGACCCGGGAGGCCACCAGATTGGGCACCAGTCCGATGGCGGACTCCGGCTGCTCGGGCCCGAGCCGCTCGGTGAACGCCGCCCGGACCCGCTCCAGCTCCTCCTCGCCGAGCTGCGGGGCCAGCTCGCCCAGTGTCCGCACCAACTGGTGCGCGGTACGCACCCGCTGGTCCAGCCGGACCAGGCCGGGCGTCAGATAGCCGCCCCGGCCCAGCACGATCCCGGCCCGCTCCCGCGCGGACGGCAGCACACCGTCGCCCCCCGCGTCCTGGAGCGAGCGGTACGCCACCTCCAGCGCGATCAGCTGGTCCGGCTCGGTCCCCGCCACCGACGACGGCATGATCCCGAACCGGGCCACGTCGAACTCGGCCGTCCGGTCCACGAACCCGCCGCGCCGGCAGTAGATCCGGTCGCTGCGCCGGTCGCCGCCGGTGGCGCCCGGCGCGTAGAACCCGGCGTCCCAGCCGTCGTCCGGCACCTCGGTGATGGCGTCCACCCCGCCGACGATGTTGTGCCAGTACGTGTCCAGGTCCCCGGCGCCCGGCAGGAAGACGTCCATGCCGACGACGGCGACCGGAGTCTGTGCGGTCACGCCGGTCACCAGCCCGACGCGGTGTAGACCGCGGCGTACGTCCCGGCCGGTCCCCAGGCCAGTTCCCGCAGCAGGCTCAGCGGGCCCTCCTCCGGGTCGATCAGCTTGATCCCCCGGGCCGCGTACGAGCGCATCAGCTCGGGGGTCACCATGCCGCCGCCGGTCTCCGCCGCCGCCCAGGGCCCCCAGTGCACGGTGAGCCCGCGCCGTCCGGGCCGGGTCCAGCGGCGGCCCAGCTCTTCCAGGGCGTCGTTGGCGGTGGCGTAGTCGCTCTGGCCGCGGTTGCCCAGCGCCGCCGCGATGCTGCCGAAGAGCACCGCGAAACGCGGCCCGGAGGGCAGCGAGTCCACCGCGTCCAGCACCGCCCGTGCCCCCTGGACCTTGGTGGCGAGGACCCGGGCGAAGGAGTCGGCGGTCTTCTCCGCGATGAGCCGGTCCTCGATGACCCCGGCCGCGTACACCACCCCGTCCAGGCGGCCGTACTCGCGGTGCACCTCCTTCACCGCCGTGTGCACGGCCTCGGCGTCCAGCACGTCCACACAGTGGTAGCGGGCCTCGCTGCCCAGCTCCGCCAGCTCCCGCAGGGTGGCGCGCACCTCGCGGGCCGCCAGCAGGGCGTTGAGCCTGCGCTCGATCTCGGCGGGCCGGGTGAGCCCCGTCGCCAGCAGCGCCCGGCGCAGCGCGTCACGGCCCCGCGCGCCTGCCGTCGCGGGGTCCTCGGTCTCCGCCGGGACCGGGGTGCGGCCCATCAGGACCAGTCGGCAGCGGCTCGCGGCGGCCAGCGTCCGGGCGAACCGGGCGGTGATGCCGCGCGCGCCGCCGACCAGCAGCACCACGGCGTCCCGGTCGAGACCGACGGCCTCCGCCTCCGCCACCCCGTCCCCGGCCGGGCCCGCGCCGGTCTCGGCGAGCGCGCCCAGCCCGGTCGGGGTCAGCCGCAGCGCCCGCCGGACGGTGCCGTCGGTGAGCACGACCGGCTCGCGGTCGGTGGCCGCCGCCTCGGTGAGCAGGGCCCCGGCGACGTCCCCGGCACCGGCGTCCGCCGCCACCTCCAGCAGGGTCGCGGCGCACTCCGGGTACTCGCGGGCGACCGTACGGAAGAAGCCGCGCAGCCCGGTCACCGCGCCGGTCTCCCGCCGCTCCACCGCGACCAGCCGGGCCGGGGCCGCCGCCAGCAGCTTCTGGAACAGCGGCAGTGCCTCGGGCAGCGGCGGTGCGTCGGCGTCCAGGGCGCCCAGGTAGAACACGGTGCCGGGGAGTTCGTCCGGTACGTCGTCGGCGGTGACCGGGTCGGCGCCCGCGGCCCGCAGCCGGTCCGCCAGCGCCCCGGCGGCCGTACCGCCGCCGAGCAGCAGCACCCGGGTCCCGGCCGGGAGCGCGGCGGCCACCCCGGGCAGCTCCTCCTCGGTGAACTCCAGCCGGACGGGGGCGACGATCTCCGGTTCGACGGCCCCGGACTCCGCCTCCGGCGCCTCCGAAGCGGCGGCCCCGGGCTCCGGGGAGCCGCCGCCGAGCGCCTCGACGAGGAGGTCGGTGAGGGCGGCGGCGGTGCGGGCCGCACTGAGCCGGTCCAGCCCCTCCGGGGTGTCGGTGGGCAGGCCGAGCCGGCCGGCCAGTTCGCCGGCGATCTCGGCGCGCTTGATGGAGTCGACGCTGAGGTCGGCCTCCAGGTCGAGTCCGGGCTCGATCATGTCGACCGGGTAGCCGGTGCGCTCGGCGACGACGTCGAGGACGGCGGCGAGCACCCCCGCCCGGTCGGTGGCGGGCGCCCCGGGAGCCTCGGACACACTGGGAACGGTGACGGGGACGGGGACGGCCGGCAGCGCGGGCGGCTCGTACGCCGCCGCCGGGGCGTGCACCGGCGTGCCCGGCACCGACAGGGGCGCCGGATGTCCGCCCTCCGGGCCGCCCAGGTAGCGCAGCAGTACGTCGCGCTGGGCGGCGACCATCTCCCGGCTGCTGCGGAGGAACTCCGCGATCAGGGCGTCGGGCCCGGACGGGGAACCGCTGGGGTGGGGATGCTCCGGCACGACCGACTCCGATATCTGGGTGGGGGGATGGAGGGCGCCCGACGGGATGGTGCCGTCGGCGCGGCGCAGCAGATGGCCGTCGACCGTCCACCCCGGCGCGCGCGGTGCGGTGGCGGTCTCCGGGTCGACGGTGGCGCGGCCCTGGACGAGCCGGGCGAGGCGGACGTCGACGCCGAGGACGGCGAGCCGGGCCAAGGCGTCGAGCAGTCCGCGCAGCCCGCCCCGGTGGTCGGCGGCCAGCGGGACGGTGCGGTGCGGGCGGCCCTTGAGGATCGCGCCCACCAGCCGCGACATGGTGCGGCCGGGGCCGATCTCGGCGAAGACCCGGGCGCCCGCCGCGTACATGGCCTCGATCTGTGCGGTGAACCGGACCGGCGATTCGATCTGGGCCGCCAGCGACGCGCGGATCTCCCCGGGCGTGTCCGGGTAGCGGTCGGCGGTCCGGTTCGCCCACACGTCGAAGGCGGGCGGACGCACCTCGACCCCGGCCAGCCGTCCGGCGAAGGTCTCGCCCGCGCCCGACAGCAGCGGACTGTGGAAGGCGCAGGCCACCTGGAGCCGCACGACCGGAAGACCGGCGTCCCGCAACGCGGTGCAGGCCGCCTCCACCGACGCGGTCGGCCCCGAGACGACGGTCTGTTCCGGCGCGTTGTGGTTGGCGGTGACGACGTCGCCGTCGTGGCCGGTCAGCCGCAGCACCTCCTCGACCCGCTCGGCGGACGCCTTCACGGCGGCCATCGCCCCCGGGTCACCGCCGTCGACCGCGCCGAGGATCGCCGAGGCGCGGGCGGCGCTGACCGCCGGCAGGTCCTCCGGTGCGAACACCCCGGCGGCGCCCAGTGCGGCCAGCTCGCCGTAGCTGTGCCCGGCCGCCATCGCGGGCCGCACCCCCAGCCCGCCGAGCAGCTCGGCCGCGGCCAGTTCCACGATGCCCAGCGCGGGCTGCGCGACCGCTGTGTCGGTGAGCCGGGCCAGCTGCCCGGCCCTCGTCTCCGCGTCGAAGGCGGCGGGCGGGTGCAGCACCCCGGCCCACCGCGCACCGAGATGCAGATGGCGGTGGAGTTCGGGGAAGGCGACGAAGAGGTCCGCCAGCATGCCCGGCTTCTGGCTGCCCTGCCCCGGGAAGAGGAACGCCAGCGCCTCGGCGGGAACCTCCCCGGTCTCCCCGTACAGGCCCTCCCGCTCCTGTTCGGCGCCGAACACACCGTCACCGGGGGCGTGTTCACCGGCGGCCGCCCGCTCCAGCAGGCCGGGCAGCGCCCCGAGCGACTCGGCCACCACCGCGTAGTGGACGGGCTCCCCGTTCAGCGCGGCCCGGTCGGCGCGGTGCGCGGCGTGCCGGGCGTAGTCCCGCAGCCGCCAGGGCCCGCCCCGGCCCAGCAGATCGAGCAGCCGCCGTACGGAGCGGCCGGCCGCCTCCGCGTCCGCGCCGCGGAAGACGAACAGCTCGGCGGGCCAGTGCTCCAGGGCGTGCGGTGCCGGAGCCTGCTCGTGGGCGCGCATCACCACATGGAAGTTGGTGCCGCCGAAGCCGAAGGCGCTGACTCCGGCGACCCGCCGGTCCGGCTCCACCGGCCACGGACTCGCCTCGGTGTGGAAGACGAACGGGCTGGTCTCCTCGGACCAGGCCGCGTTCGGTTCGCGGACGTGCAGCGTCGGCGGCCTGATCCCGTGGTGCAGGGCGAGCGCCGTCTTGATCAGTCCGGCCATGCCCGCCGCGCACTTGGTGTGCCCGATCTGTGATTTGACCGACCCGATCGCACAACTCCCGGGCACCGCACCCGATTCGGTGAACACCTCGGTGAGGGTGGCGAGTTCGGTACGGTCGCCGACGACGGTACCGGTGCCGTGCGCCTCGACGAGGCCGACCTCGGCGGGGGAGACGCCCGCGCCCGCGTACGCCCGTTCCAGCGCGGCGCGCTGGCCCTCGGGGCGGGGCGCGGTCAGCCCCAAAGCCCGGCCGTCGCTCGCGCTGCCCACCCCGTCGATGACGGCGTAGATCCGGTCCCCGTCGCGCTCCGCGTCGGCGAGCCGCTTCAGCGCCACGCACGCCACGCCCTCGCCGAGCGCGATCCCGTCCGCGCCGCTGTCGAAGGTGGCCGAGCGGCCGGAGGGGGAGAGCGCGTGCACCGAGGAGAACAGCAGGTAGTCGTTGATGCCGTTGTGCAGATCGGCGCCGCCGCACAGCACCAGGTCGCTGGTGCCGGTGACCAGCTCCTTGCAGGCCGCGTCCACCGCGGTCAGCGAGGAGGCGCAGGCCGCGTCCACCGTGTAGTTGGCGCCGCCCAGGTCGAGCCGGTTGGCGATCCGGCCCGCGATGACGTTGGCCAGCATCCCCGGGAAGGAGTCCTCGGTCAGCCGGGGCAGCTGCTCGTCGAGACCGGCCGGGATGCTCCCGATGTACGAGGGCAGCACCGTGCGCAGCGCCGTCGCGTTGGACAGGTCGCTGCCCGCCTCCGCCCCGAAGATCACCGAGGTGCGCCGGTGGTCGGTGCCCGGCGCGTCGTACCCGGCGTCCGCCAGTGTGCGGCGGGCCGCCTCCAGTGCCAGGAGCTGCACCGGCTCGATGCTGGCGAGCGAGGCCGGCGGGATGCCGTACACCAGCGGGTCGAAGGGGATCTCGGGCAGGAAGCCGCCCCAGCGGGACGGGGTGCGCTCCCCGTCGCCGTCCGGCGCGTAGTACAGCCCGGGGTCCCAGCGGTCCGCCGGAACCTCCGTCACGCAGTCCTTCCCGGACAGCACGTTGGCCCAGAACTCGGAGAGGTCGGCCGCGCCCGGGAACATTCCGGCCATCCCGACCACCGCGATCCGCAGCGGCGCGGACTCCTCGGCGGGCGTCTCCGGAGCGGTGGCGCGCTCCCGCAGCAGCCGGGCGGCGCCCTCGGTCACCGAGGAGTGCAGCGCCGCCACCCCGGTCGGGCCGTGCCGCAGCACCACCACCTCGCCGGCCATGAACATGCCCTCGTGCGCCTGGCGTTCCTCGCCCACCGCCAGCAGTTCGTCGCCGACCCGCTCGATGCCCTTGGACGCCAGCCGGAGCCGGCCCACGTTGAACCGCTCCAGTCGTTCCCACGCCTCCCGGTCGGGCACCCCGCGCTCGCGCAGCTCGTCCCGGAGGGCCGCGAAGTCGCGGGTGATCGCGGAGTGCGCGCACCGGGTGGCGTGCCCGGGGGCGGTCTCCAGCAGATCGGTGCGGTCCGCCGCGATCACCTGGCGCTGGTACAGCGGCTGGATCGCCCCGGCGGCCACGGCCTCCTCGGTGAACAGGTACGCCGTGCCCATCAGGACGCCGAAGCCCACCCCGGCCCGGGTCAGCGGGGCGGCCAGCGCCGCCGCCATCGCGGCCGACCGCTCGTCGTGGACGCCGCCCGCGAGGAGCACGGTCAGCTCGTCGGCGCCCCGGCCGCCCGACTCGGCCAGGAAGTCGAGCAGCACCTCGGTCTGCGCCTGCCAGAGCGGGAAGCTGCCGCGTGGTCCCACGTGGCCGCCGCACTCCGAACCCTCGAAGACGAACCGGCGCGCCCCGGCGGCCAGGAACTGCCGCAGCAGACCGGGTGACGGCACGTGCAGGAAGGTGGTGATGCCCTCGGCCTCCAGGGCGGCGGCCTGCGCGGGCCTGCCGCCCGCGATGATCGCGTGCGAGGGCCGCAGCTCGCGGACCACCTCGAGCTGTGCTTCCTTCACGGCGTCGTCCGCGAAGCCCAGGATGCCGACGCCCCAGGCGCTCTCGCCGAGCAGCGCCCGGGTCTCCTCCAGCATCGCGCGGGTGCGGTCGGGCCCCGCCAGCGCCAGAGCCAGGAACGGCAGCCCGCCCTCGGCGGCGACGGCGGCGGCGAACGCGGGCCGGTCGCTGACCCGGGTCATCGGTCCCTGGGCCACGGGCAGGGCGGTGCCGAGCGTCCGGGCCCCGGGGGAGCCCGCCGCCAGCGCCTCGCCGGCCGTGCCGTCGGTCAGCGCCCCGGCCACGGCGTCCCGTACCGCGCGCAGCGCCCGGGAGACGTCCGGGTACCGCCGGGCGAACGAACCGGCCAGGTAGACGTCCTGCCCGGCCGGCAGGAACTGGGTGCCCGGGTCGTCCCCGCCGATCCGGGCGGTGAACTCCTCGGCGTCCCCGGGGAGCGCGGGCGCGGCCGGGCCCCGGCGGCGCAGCACCCGGTGGCCGTGGTGGACGACGGTCTCGGAGCCGTCGAGCCCGCGCAGGGCCTCGGCGGTTCCGGCGGGCAGCTGGGCCTCGTCGAACAGGGCCAGCTGGGTGTCGAGGACGACTCCGGCGGCGCCGCCCGCGACGGCCGCCGCCGCGCTGTACGGGCCGATGCCGCCCGCGGCCCACACGGGCAGGGTCAGCGCCTCGTCGGCCAGGATCTGCTGGAGGAGGATGAACGTGCTCAGTTCGCCGACCCGGCCGCCGCTCTCGTGACCGCGCGCCACCAGGCCGTGCGCCCCGTTCCGGGCCGCCGCGCGGGCCTCGGTGAGGGAGGTGACCTCCACCAGGACCCGGCGGCCGGGGAAGTCGGCGGGGCGGCGGGCGGAATCGGCCAGCAGGACGGTCGCGGCGCGCCCGGGGAGCGCCCCGGGGCCGTCGTCGTCCGGCAGTACGCAGCCGGGGCGGATCCTCACGCCGAACGGGGTCCGGGTCCACCGGTCCGTACGGGCCAGTAACTCCTCGGCCCCGCGCGCGTCCCCCGTGGGCAGCTCCAGCACACCGAGAGCGCCCGCCCGGGCCGCCGCGGCGGTCAGCCGGGGGGAGGGACGGTGGAGCGGATTGACCGCGATGACCAGGTCCGGCGCCGAGGGCAGGGCGGGCGCGCCGGGTAACGGCATCGGCATGAAGTCCCCCGATTCAAGGGTCTGTTGGCGTGATCTGCGGTAGTTAACTGGTGAGGGATCAGCGGGGTCAACAGGTCGTGATGTCCTCTCCCGGCCAAGGTGTCTACGCGCGTTAAGCGGGTGTGAACCGCAAAGACCCCGAGGTGCGGCAATGCGGACTTCCTCGCGCGGGTGTGCACCGGCCGTCACCTGCAAGTCATGGTCATGACACGTGTCGGACACGCGTGTCCCCGGCATGAAACATGCGGTGTGTCGAAGGTCACAGCAACCCGAAAGGGCTTTCTGTCCCCCGGTGCCCCCGACGCGCGGCGCGGAGGCCGGACCCGGGCGCCTCCCGCACGTCCCGCGCGGGTCCAACGGCCCAGCCGATGCCCGATTCGTCCCCCGCCCCTACGGTGGAGGGATGGCCATGACCCAGGTGTGGCGGCCGGGCGGACCGGCCCGGGGCCTCGCGGCGGACGCGATGCGCGCGGTGGCGCTGTTCGTGCTGTCCGTCGTGGCGGCTTCGGTCAACCCGCACCAGCGCACCTTCGAGATGCGCTGGTCCACGGTGGTCGTGGCGGCGATCGGCTGCGCCGCGCTCGTCTGGCGGCGCCGTCACCCGCTCGGCGTACTGGCCGTCACCACCGGCTGCGGCGTGCTCTTCCAGTTGCTCGGGGTCCGCGACAGCCCGCTGGTGGCCGGTCCGGTCCTGGTCTCCGTCTACACCGTGGCGGTGCGCACCGACCGGCGTACCGCGTGGACGGCGGCCGCCGTCTCGGCCGCCGTCCTGGTGGGCGCCACGGTGGGCACCGCGGGATCATGGCTGGAACCCGACACCCTCGCGACGGTGGCCTGGACCGCGCTGCCGGCCGCCGTGGGGGAGGGGGTGCGCTCGCGCCGCGCCTACGTACTGGCCGTCGAGGAACGGGCGGAACACGCGGAACGCACCCGTGAGCAGGAGGCGCGGCAGCGGGTGGCCGCCGAACGGGTCCGCATCGCCCGCGAACTGCACGACATCGTCGCGCACCACATCGCCCTGATCAACGCCCAGGCGGGCGTCGCCGTGCACCTGGTGGACCAACGGCCGGAACAGATCCTCACCGCACTGGAGCACATCCGCGACACCAGCCGCTCCGCCCTGGACGAACTACGGGTGACCGTGGGGCTGCTGCGGCAGTCCGACGACCCGGTCGCCCCCCGCGCCCCCATGCCGGGCCTGGCCCAGGTGCCCGCCCTGCTCGCCTCGTTCGAACGCGCCGGGCTGTCCGTCAGCCACACCCGGCACGGCGACGCCGGCCCCCTGGACCCGGCCGTCGACCTCGCCGCGTTCCGCATCGTCCAGGAGTCCCTGACCAATGTGCGCAAGCACGCCGGCGCCGACCGCGCCCGGCTCTGCCTGCACTACCACCGCGAACGGCTTACGATCACCGTCGAGGACGACGGGTCCGACGGGCCGCGCCGTCCGCATCCGGGCGCCGGTCACGGACTGATCGGCATGCGCGAACGGGCCGCCGCCATCGGCGGCCGACTGCGCGCGGGACCACGCCCCGAGGGCGGATTCACGGTGACGGCCGAACTGCCGCTGCGCCCCGGCCGCTCCCGCCCCGGACCGGCACGGGACCAGAGGGACGGGCATGACGATCCGCGTACTGCTTGCCGATGACCAGGCCCTGTTGCGGGGCACCTTCAGGATGCTGTTCGACGCCACGGAGGACATGGAGACCGTGGGCGAGGCGTCCGACGGCCGCGAGGCGGTCGACCTGGCCGCCGCCGAGCGCCCGGACGTCGTCCTCATGGACATCCGCATGCCCGAGATGGACGGTCTGGAGGCCACCCGGCTGATCACCGAGGCGGACGGCACGGCCGGGGTCAAGGTGCTCGTCCTGACCACCTTCGAGGACGACGAGCACGTCGCCGAGGCACTGCGCGCGGGCGCCAGCGGCTTCCTCGGCAAGGGCGCCCGGCCGGAGGAGCTGCTGGACGCCGTCCGTACGGTCGCGAGCGGCGAGGCCCTGCTGTCGCCGACCGCGACCCGGGCCCTGATCACCCGGTTCCTGGCCCAGCCGGACCCCTGCCCGGCCGGGGTGCACGAGCGGCTGGCCTCCCTGACGCCGAGGGAACGCGATGTCACGGCGCTGGCCGCGCTCGGCCTGTCCAACGAGGAGATCGCCGACCGCCTGTTCGTCAGCCCGCTGACCGCGAAGACGCACGTCAACCGGGCGATGACCAAGCTGGCGGCCCGGGACCGCGCCCAGCTCGTGGTCGTCGCCTACCAGTGCGGGCTGGTCAGCCCCGCGGCCTGAGACCCTGGCGGGCGCCGGGCCGCGGGCCCGGCAGTACACCGGCGGACCGGATACCACGGCCGTGGTAGGCGCGAATCACTGTGTGCGGACGATGTGCCCGGACCCCTCGCCGGGGGATGGTGGGGCCATGAACGGAGGTTTCGCCATGACCGGAGCCCGCTGCCTGACCGAGACGTCCGGCAAGAAGCCCGTCGCCGAGAAGTGCCGCACGATCCGTGAACAGCTGGCCGCCAACGCACCCGAGACCCTCACCCCCGACGAGGCCCGCGCCGTGGCCGCCCACCTGGCGGCCTGCCCCGCCTGCCGGAGGGCCTACGGCCGCCCCGCGCAGGTCCCGGCCCATCTGGCCCTGCTGCGCGAGGCCCTCGCCCACGGCCAGGGACCGGGCCGGGGAGACGCCCCCTCGGGGCGGCGTGGCGCGGAGCGCGCCGCGACCCGGCAGATCACGCTCTCCCAGTGGGTCAGCAAGACCTCGTACGCGTCCGCCGGCTGAGCGGACCCGCGCGCCCGCCCGGCGGACCCGTGGGGCCCGGTCGGGCGGGCGCGGCGCGGTCAGCCGGCGGTGAGCACGCGCCAGTCGCGCGAACCGATGTCGTCCGGTGTGCCGTCGAGGACCCGGGCGGTACGCGTCGCCGGGTCCAGGGCGACCGTCGCCAGGCTCGCCCAGCGCTGCCCGAGCGGCTTGTCCAGGTCCGGCAGACAGGTCACCGCCGGCTCGCCCTCTCCCGTCACCAGCACGGCGGCGAGCTCCTCGGGCGTCGCGGCCGGTGCCCGGTCGAGGCGGGCGCGGACGAAGTCGTACCGCTCGCCCGAGTCCGGCTGGTAGAGCCAGGTCTTCTCGTCCGCGGCGGGGGCCGGGGTCAGGAAGTGGTTGGTCCGCACGAGCGTGCCGCCCCGGACCTCCACCGGGAACACTCCGGCCGGGCTGAGATCGAGCAGCACCGCGTCCGCCCCGTCGAACAGGGCGAACGACCCCGAGGACGCCAGCGGGGCGGAGCGCACCAGCTCGACCGCCTCGGCGACGCTGCCCGCCTCCTCCAGCACGATCGCCGCGAGGACGTGCACGGGGACGCCGCCCACACCGTCGCGGACATGCCCGAGGATGTTGAAGTGCAGGGCCAGCCCGGCGCTGTTGACCCCGATCTTGCCGAGGATGCCGTCCTCGGTGAGGCCCACGAAGCCGTGGCGCCCGCCGCGTATCTCCTGGGTGTGCCAGGCACCGCTCAGCTCCACGTGCCAGTCCCAGGTCTGGACGCCGAAGGTGCGCGCCGAGCCGTCGGCCCCGGTGGTCCGGCGGACGAGCGTGGTGCACTCGCCGGGCGGTACGGTCGCGCTGCGCGCCAGGATCTCGGTGCGCGCGTTGAGGGCGGCGACGCGCCAGAGGTCGGTGCCGGAGCCGTGGGCGATGCCCTCGATCTCGGCACGGGCCCCGGGACGGAACCGGCCGATGTCGTCGAGGGCCCGCTCGGCGTCCCCGCGCACCGTGGCGGCGGAGATCCCACCGAGCGCGAAGAGCCGGTCGTACGTCTCGATCGCGGCGGGCAGGGCGTCGCGCAGCTGCTCGCCCCTGACGACGCCCCGGGCGCGCGGGTCGGTGCCGGTGGCCTCGACATGGCGGCGGTGTGTGGGGCGGGGGATCGGCGTCGTGGTCACGACTGTCCTTTCACGGGGTGCGGGTGGAGCTGTACGGCACCGCCGACGACCGTCGCGAGGACGGGGTTGCCGGGCTGTGCCTCGGGGGCCAGACGGAGCGGGTCGGCCGCGAAGACGGTGAGATCGGCGAGGCAGCCGGGCGCGATCCGCCCCAGCTCGTCCCCGGCCCCGGCGGCGTACGCGGCGGCGGCGGTCATCGCCGTGTACGCCTCGCGTGCGGTGACGGCCTGGCCGGGCTGGACGGGCGCGGCCTCGGACTCCTCGACCGGGCGGCGCAGCTGGCAGTCGGCCAGGCCGACGCGCGGATCGCCGGGGCCGATGGGCCAGTCGGAGCCGAGCGCGACGACGGCGCCGTGGTCCAGCAGGTCGCGGGTGCGCCAGCCGTGGGCGGCGCGCTCGGGGCCGATCCGCCGCGACCAGTTGTCGCTGCCGTCCGCGCGGGTGTGCCGGGTGCCGTGCACGGGCTGGAGGCTCGCGACGACGTCGAGCGCGGCGAACCGGTCCAGCAGGTCGTCCGGTACGGACTCCAGGTGCTCGATGCGGTGCGGGGCGCGGCCCGCCGGGCCGACCTCCTCGATGACGTCGAGGGCGAAGCGGACGGCCCGGTCACCGATCGCATGGGTGGCGGTCGGGATGCCGCGCTCGGTGAAGAAGCGCATCGCCGCCCGGTACGCCTCGGTGTCCCGCCACAGCGGCTCGCGGTTCTCGCCGTGGATGTCGGGCTCCTCGAACCAGGCCGTGCCGTTGTCGGCGGTGCCGTCGAGCATGAACTTGGCACCTTCGACGTGCCAGCGCCGTCCGCGCAGGCCCTGGAGGCCGGCGACCTCCTGCCAGACCTCGGGCGGCGAGTCGGCCGGGACCAGCGGCGAGCAGCGGATGCGCAGCGGCAGCTCGCCGTGGTCCTCCAGGTACCGGTACACCTCCTCGGAGGGGTCGGAGAAGTCGAGCGCGTGCAGCCCGGTCAGCCCGCCGCGCGCGAGCCGTTCGAGCTGCTCGCGGACGTAGCCGGCGGCCGTCTCCACCGGCACCTCGGGGTAGTGCGCGAAGACCAGGTCCATCGCCTGGAGCTCGACCACGTAGCCGGTGGGGCGGCCGTCCGGGCCGACCTCGACACAGGAGGCGTCGGTGAAGGTCTCCCCGCCGGTCAGCCCGGCCAGCTCCACCGCCCGGGGGCTCACCACCAGCGCGTGCGCGTCGCTGGTCATCAGCGAGATCGGCCGGCCGGGGAAGCGCTCCTCGAACACGGAGCCCTCCGGGTCGCCGTCGAAGACGTTCACATCGAGGTCGTACCCGCTGATCCACTCGTCCGCCGGTGCGGTGCCCACCGCCCCGGCCAGGCGGTCGAACACCGCCTCCAGGGTGGCGGCGCCGGACAGGTCCACCCCGCTGCCGATGGAGATCGATCCCCACACGGGGTGGGCGTGGATGTCGGTGAGGCCCGGCAGGACGGTGGCGCCGGGGAAGTCGTGGACGACCGTCCCGGGGCCCCGGAACTCGTCGATCTCCGTCGCGGTGCCCACCGCGAGGATCCGGCCGTCGGTGATGGCGACGGCGTCGGCGGAGGCGTCCACGGCCTCCCCGGCGAGGTGTTCGATGTGCTGGGCGTACACGATGACGTCGGCGTACACAGGCTTTCCTTCGGGTCTTGCGGAGGGTGCGGGGCGGGCTGTCCTGCCCGGTCCGGCGCGCGGACCGGGCGCGGGTCAGCCGCGCGGGATGCTGCCGAGGGCGCGGGCGGCCGCCCAGTAGACGGCGGCGGCGGTGACCATCCCGGCCGGGATCGCCAGGTCGACCTCGCCCAGCGCCCCGGCGATCGGGCCGATCCAGAAGCTGGTGTTCACCCACAGCGCGGAGACGACGCCCCCGGTCACGAGGGCGAGGAACCCGGCCCGGTGGAAGCCGCCGCGGTACCAGAACGGGCCGCCGTGCCGCTGCTCCAAGAGGTCCGTCCCGCTGTAGCGGTTGCGCCGCAGCAGCAGGTCGCACACCGCCACCGCCATGGCCGGGCCGGTCACCACGACCACCAGCTGGAGCATGGTCTGGACGCTGGTCAGGAAGTCGAAGACGAGGATGGCGTACAGCGTCATGACGGTGCCGAGGATCCCGATGATCAGGACCGCGGGGACGCGCGCGAGGCGCACGCCGACCGACTGGATCGAGAGGCTGGCGCTGTAGGCCGTCATGCCGTTGTTCGTCATGGTGTTGACGACGACCGCGACGACGAAGACCGGGATGAACCAGCCCGGCAGGATGCTCTCCAGCGCGGCTTCCGGCTCGTTCATGTCGAGGGTGGTCGCCGCCAGCGCGCCGACCATCGTGAAGACGGTGCTCGGCAGGTACGCGCCCAGCGCCGTCCACCCGGCGACGGCGAACGGGCTGCTGTCGCGCGGCAGGTAACGGGCGAGGTCCGGGCTGTTGCTGTACGAGAGGGGCGTGGAGGCGATGAGGGTGAAGCCGGTGGCCAGCGCCACGGCGAGCGCACCGCCCTTCAGCGGTTCGGCCGGGGCGTAGGACCAGTCGGTGTGGGCGAGCACGTACCCCGTGACCACGAAGAACACCACGGTCAGCAGCACGCTCAGGGCGGTGTAGAGGCGGACGATCGTGGCGTGTCCGAAGATCGCGATCAGCAGCGTGCCACCGGCGATCAGGCAGATGACCGTGGCGTCGACGGCGGTGTTGTCCGGCAGGCCGAACCGGCCCGCGAGGCCGATCCCGGCGACCGAGGCGGCCGACCAGTTCAGCGCGAGGTAGGCGGCGGCGATCAGCCAGCCGGTCACCACCAGCACCACCTTGTTCCCGACGATCCCGTAGAACGCCCGGCTGATCACCGATCCGCTCGTCCCGGCGACCGGTCCGCTCGCCGCGAGGACGCCGGTACAGATCCACAGCAGGTTCCCGGCCGCGATCACACCGAGGGCCTGGGGGAGGGTGAGGCCCATGAGGATCAGCGCCGCGCCGACGACGAAGCTCAGATAGCTGACGTTGGGAGCCGCCCAGACGGCGAACAGCTGACGCGGCCGACCACCGCGCTCGTCCTCCGGGACCAGGTCGATCCCCCTGGTCTCGACGTGTCCCGCGCGCTCGGAGCCGGGCTCGTCCAGGGGGCTCGCGGAGGAGCCGGTGTGCGTCGTCGTCATCGAGGACCTCTCGCGTTCCGCCGGCCGTGGTCCACTATTGGGCAACTGGCCAACTGCATGTTGGTCACACATCCAATAGCGTGTCCCCCATGACGTCAAGACCCCGGTCGGCAAGAGTTCGCAAACAGCCCGGCGAGCGCCGCGCGGAGATTCTGCGGACCGCGGCGGCCATCGCCCTGGAGGAGGGGCTGGAGCGCGTGACGCTCCGCCGCGTCGCGGACGACCTGGGTGTCCGCCCCGGGCTCATCGGCCACTACTTCCCGGCCGCGGACCGGCTGGTGAGCGAGGCGTTCTCGCACGCCGCGACGGAGGAGCGCGAGGGGCTGCTGCCGCTCGCCGAGCGCGGGCTGCCCGCCGACGTACGGCTCGCGCGCTTCCTCGTCCGCCTCGCCGACGGCGCCTACCGCGACCTCAGCCGGCTCTGGCTCAACGCCCGGCACGCCAGCAGGTTCCGCCCCGGCCTGCGCGAGGCGGTACGCGCCGAGGAGTCCGCGACCCGCGACGCCCTCGCCGGGCTCATCGAGGACGGCCGGAGCGCCGGGATCTTCGCCACCGACGACGCGCTCGGCGCGGCCCTGCACATCCTGGTCACCGTCGACGGCCTCGGCGTGTACGCGAACGACGACGCGCAACTGGACCACCCGGTGCTGGAGGACATGGCCATCGCGACGGCCGAACGCCTCCTCGGCCTGGCCCCCGCCACCCTCCGCGCCCGCGCCTGAGCGCCGCCCGCCGATCCGACGCCGATGACGGGCGGGCGAAGGCGGCTACGGCACCTCGCCGCGCTGGCAGGGCGCCCGCAGGCATCCAGTGTTCGGGCGTCCCTCCGCCCTGCGATGCGCCGCATCCGGCGCCGCCCGCCGATCCGTCGGGGGCGACGGGGCAGCCCGTAGACTCCGCGAATGGCGAAATACTTCGACGTGCACCCCGAGAACCCCCAGCGGCGCACCATCAGCACGGTGGCCGACAGCATCCGCTCCGGCGCGCTCGTCGCGTACCCGACGGACTCCTGCTACGCCCTCGGGTGCCGGATCGGCAGCCGGGACGGCATCGGCCGCATCCGGTCGATCCGGCACCTCGACGACCGCCACCACTTCACGCTCGTCTGCCAGAACTTCGCGCAGCTCGGCCAGTTCGTACAGATCGACAACGACGTGTTCCGGGCCATCAAGGCGGCGACCCCGGGCAGTTACACCTTCATCCTCCCCGCGACGAAGGAGGTGCCGCGCCAGCTGCTGCACCCGAAGAAGAAGACCGTCGGCGTGCGGATCCCGGACCACGTCGTGGCCCAGGCCCTCCTCGCCGAGCTCGGTGAGCCGCTGCTCTCCAGCACGCTGCTCCTGCCCGACGAGGACGAGCCGATGACCCAGGGCTGGGAGATCAAGGAGCGGCTCGACCATGTGGTGGACGCCGTGGTCGACTCCGGCGACTGCGGCACCGAGCCCACCACGGTCGTCGACTTCTCCGGCGGCGGGCCGGAGATCGTCCGCCGGGGCGCGGGCGACGTGACCCGCTTCGAGTAACGGCGCGGCCCCGGGGCGCCGTCGCCCCGGGAGGTGCCGGCCGCCCGCACGGCCGGTTCGCTCCCCGCCGTCCCCGGGGAACGCATCGAGGAGAACCCTCGCCCGGGGGCGCGGCCACCGTCCGACACATTCGGTATACCATTTCCGTGTCGTCGGACGAGGAGGGGCGCGTTGTCGCGGGAGGAACCGGTGGAGGCATCACCGAAAGCGGGGGGACGCCGGGCGGCGCGGGCCGGCCGGGCGATCGCCTCGCTCCGCGGCAGCCCGGGGTTCCGGCTGCTGTGGGTCTCGAACCTGTTCTTCTACGGCGGGGCCTGGACCCAGACCATGGTGCTGGGCTGGCTGGTCTTCGACACCACCGACTCCGAGTTCCTGCTCGCCGTGTTCACCGCCGTACGGCTCGCCCCCATGCTCCTCGGCCCCTTCGCCGGAGTGCTCTCCGACCGGTACGACCGGGTCCGGCTGCTCATGATCGCCTGCCTGTGGGCGCTGTGCGCCGTCGTCGCCGTGGCGGTCATGGCGTCCGCGGGCCAGGTGTCGTACGGGGCGCTGGTCGCCGGGGGGCTGGCGATCGGCCTGGCCCAGTCCCCGTCCCAGCCCGCGCGCGGCTCGCTCGTCCTCGACCTCGTCGGACGGGAGAACCTCAGCAACGCCAACGCCCTCAACGCACTGGCGATGAACATGACGCAGGTCGTCGGCCCGGCGATCGGCGGGGCGATGATCAGCGCCTTCGGTGCGCCCGCCGCCCTGTGGATCTCCACGACCTGGTACGCGGTCTCCCTGCTGGCGCTCTGGCCGCTGCGCGGCACCGGCCAGGCCGGACGGGGTCGTCCGGAGCCGGTGCTCGGGATGCTCGTCAGCGGGTTCCGCACCGTCCTGACCAGTCGGCTCACCGCCGCCGTCCTCTTCGTCACCCTGGCGGCCAACGTTCTGCTCTGGCCCGTCTACCAGGGGTTCATGCCGGTCTTCGCGAAGGACGCCCTGGGGCTGGACGCCGCCGGACTGGGCTGGCTCCTGACCTGTAGCGGCCTGGGCGGCCTGGTGGGCTCGCTGGTCATCGCCATGCTCGGCGACTTCACCTTCAAGGGCGGCCTGTTCGTGCTCGGCACCGCGGCCTGGGGCGCCCTGTGGTCCCTGTTCGCGCTGTCCCGGAGCGTGCCGCTCTCGTTCGCCCTGATGGCCTGCATCGGCCTGATGAGCGCCTCGTTCGGGGTGCTCCAGACCACCCTGCTGCTGATGACGACCGCGCCCGAGGTGCGCGGCCGCGCCCTCGGCCTCCAGGAACTCGCCATCGGCGTCATGCCGGTCGCCTCGCTGGGACTCGGCGCGGCCGCCGAGCTGGTCGGGGTCCAGGCCACCGCGTTCCTCAGCGGACTCCTGCTGGTCGTCGTGCTGCTGACCCTCGCGGCCAGGGTCCCGCAACTGGTCCGGTACAGCGGGGTGGACGTCCCCTGACGCGTCGTTGGGCGGCCTGTGCCTCGGGCCCGGTCCGCCTGCTCGCCCACGTGACCGGGTCGGGCGGCGAGCGGCGACGTCACGGTCCGGTCGCGCGCGTCCAACTCGCGGACAGCTCCGACGACGCGGAGCGGCGCCACTGCTGACGTGCCGCAGGGCCGGCGCCTTCGCCGGGCCGCCGGTCCCGTGCTCCGCGCCGCGAAGCGCGGGACCGGCGGTCGCTCGGCGGGGTCAGACCCGCAGTTCGCCGTCCTGGACCACCACGCGGCCGCCGGCGAGCACCAGTTGTCGGCGCGGTGCGCGGACCAGGGCGTCCTGGACGTTCTCGGCGTCCAGCAGCACGATGTCCGCCCGCGCCCCCGCCACGAGGTCGTGGGCCGCGCGGTGGACGAAGCCCGCCGCGCGGGTGGTGGCCAGCTCCACCGCGTGGGCCAGCTCCTCGTCCGTGCGCAGGCCGTGCAGCCGGGCGAAGCCGAGCGCGACGCGGAGGATGTCGCCGTCACCGTACGGCGACCACAGGTCCCGGATCCCGTCGGTGCCGAGGCCGATCGGGACACCGTGCTCCCGCATCCCCCGCCAGGGCAGCGGCGCGGTACGGACCGGGGCCACGGTCGCCCAGGAGACACCGGCCTCCGCGCAGGCCTCGACCAGGCGCAGCTGCCGGTCGGCCGGGAGCTCGCCCAGCGCGAAACCGTGCGAGACCGTCACCCTGCCGCGCAGCCCGGTGCGCAGCGTGCGGTCGATGATGAGCTCGAACTGGAAGGCGCCGAGCTCGCCCCGGTCGTGCAGATGGATGTCGAGCCCGACTCCGCGCCGCTCGGCGACGGAGAAGAGGCCGTCGAGCTGCGCCACCGGGTCGCGGTCGATCGAGGCCGGGTCGAGCCCGCCGATCGAGGTCGCCCCCGCCGCCGCGGCCCGGTCCAGAAGATCCAGCACGCCGGGACGGCGCACCACACCGTCCTGCGGGAAGGCCACGATCTCCACGTCGACCGCGCCGTCGAGCGCGGCCACCGCCTCGCGGACCACCTCGATCCCGCGCAGCCCGACGCCCAGGTCCACGTCCACATGGCTGCGCACCGCCGTCGTGCCGTGCCGGAGGAACTCGCGCAGGACCGCCACGGTCGAGTCCGCACTTGGGATACCGAGGGCGTCGCGTTCGGCGCGCTCGTGGGAGATGCGCCCCTGGGTCGTGGCCTCGCCGCCGTAGGACACCCAGGGCTGCCCCCACCAGCTCTTGTCGACATGGGCGTGCGCGTTGATGAAGCCGGGCAGGGCCAGGAGACCGCCGCCGTCGAGGTGGTCGCCGTCGCCCGGGGCCGGGCCCGCGGGCCGTACGGAGCGGATCTCGCCGCCGGACACCACGATGTCCGCGGGCGCCCCGCCCCAGGGACGGACGTTCGTCAGAATCACATCAGCCATGACCGGATGGTATGCCAAAAGGCCCGTCTGTCAGCCGTTCCGGCGGGTCAGCGCGAGCGGCAGGGTGGCGAGCGAGAGCGCGGCGGTGACCAGGAGGGCGACGGAGAAGGAGGTGCCCGTCGCCAGGAATCCGACGAGGAGGGCGCCCAGCCCCGTCCCGCCGTCGAAGCCGATGTTCCACACCGCGCTCGCCACCCCGCTGGACCGGGGGTCGACGGCGGCGAAGGAGTCCACCAGGGTCAGGTTCTGGAGTCCGCCGTAGCAGACGCCGACGAGGGCCGTCCCGGCCAGCAGGGGCACCACCCGCGTCTCTCCCGGCGTGGCCACCGCCCAGGCGGTCAGCACGAGCCCGGCGGCGGTGGCGGCCACCAGCGGCCAGAGGAACGGCCGGGTGCCGTACCGGTCGGCCGCCGCCCCGAACCGCCAGCGCGCGACGGCCGCCGTCCCGGTCAGCAGCAACAGCGCGGCCAGCGTCGCGGCGGGGTCGTCGCTCATCTGCGGGGCGAAGGTGATCAGGGCGCCCCCGGCCGTCGTGGCCCCGAGCAGGAGCACCATCGGCCGCAGCAGCGGCAGATACGCGGTGCGCGCGACGACGGCCCGGTCCTGCGCGTCGCCGGTCGCGGCCGGGCGCCCGTCCAGCCGACGGGCCAGCCGCAACGCGGGCACCACCCCGAGCAGGGGCAGTGCCCCGACCACGAACACGGCCGTGAACCCGATGTTCTCCGCGGCCCACGGGGCGGTCGAGACCAGGATGAACTGCGGCCCCGCGATGGCCAGTCCGTACGCCCCGACCGCCTTCCCGCGCCGCTCCGGCCCGACGAGCTCGGCGACGGCACCGGCGCCGCAGACCGTGAGCACCCCGAAGCCGAGCCCCCGCACAGCGGCCAGGGCCAGCACCGCGCCCAGTCCGGTGGCCCACGGGTGCGCGAGCGAGGGGGCGCCGAGCAGGACCGCCCCGGCGACGAGGGTGGTTCGCCAGCCCAGGCGCCGGATCGTGGCCGGGACCAGGGTCTGCGCGCACACGGTGCACAGCATCAGGACCGCGTTGACCGAACCGGCCCCGGCGGTGTCCGCGCCGCCGCGCACCGCCCAGAGCGGCGCGGTGGGCAGCAGTGCCGCGAATCCCGAGAACCCGGCGGCCGTCAGGAGCAGCAGGGCGGGCATGCCCGGCGCCTTCCACACCGACACCGAGGTGTGCGTGATGCTGTGCGTCGGGGCGTTGTTCACTGGCCGGGCCTCCGTGTCGCCGTCGCCGGACCGGCATGCGTGAGGTGGGGGGCCGCGGCGTGAACGGCCATGGAATCATGAATGGTATACCGAATGTCGCAGGACTGTGAGCCTGGAAGAACAACTACGGAGAGTGGCTATGAGCACGGAGAACGGGACGGGCGCGCAAGGGGTCGCGGAGCCGGTCACGGAGACGGACCGGACCTTCCTCCGCCGCTGCGTCGAGCTCGCCCGCGAGGCGCTCGACGCCGGTGACGAGCCGTTCGGCTCGCTGCTCCTGGACGAGCACGGCACGGTCCGGTTCGAGGACCGCAACCGGGTCAAGGACGGCGACGCCACCCGGCACCCGGAGTTCGAGATCGCCCGCTGGGCGGCCGAGAACCTCTCGCCCGAGGAGCGGCGGGCGAGCGTCGTCTACACCTCGGGCGAGCACTGCCCGATGTGCAGCGCGGCCCACGCCTGGGTCGGCCTGGGCCGCATCGTGTACGCGTCGAGCAGCGGGCAGCTGGTCGCCTGGCGGCAGGGCTGGGGCTTCGACGCGGGACCGGTCGCGGCGCTGCCGGTGAACGTCGTCGCCCCCGGCGTACCGGTCTCGGGCCCCGACCCGGTGCTCGCCGAGGAGGTCCGGGCCCTGCACGCCCGGATGCTGGGCGTGGCCTGAGGGCCGCCGCCGGAGCATCCCCGCCCGGCCCGCCGAAACGCCGTCGCCGCCCCCGGGAGCCGTGAAGGTCCTGGGGGCGGCGACGGAAACGGAAGGGATCAGGACTGGGCGTCCTCGGCCCGGGCCGCTCGGGCCGCGTGCTTCTCCTTGATGCGCACGGCTTCCTTGCGGACCTCGGCCTGGGTGGTGCGCTCCTGGCGGAGCCACTCGGGGGCCTCCTGCTTGAGCGCGTCGATCTGCTCGGTGGTGAGCGCCTCGGTGACCCCGCCGCGGGCGAGGCCCGAGATGGAGACGCCGAGCTTGGCGGCGACGACCGGCCGGGGGTGCGGGCCGTTGCGTCGCAGCTCGCGCAGCCACTCGGGCGGATCGGCCTGGAGCGCGTTGAACTCGGTGCGCGAGACGACACCCTCCTGGAACTCGGCGGGGGTGGCCTCTAGGTACACACCCAGCTTCTTCGCCGCGGTCGCGGGCTTCATCGTCTGGGCGGTCTTGTGCGACGTCATGCGTACCAGGGTATCGAGCATGTGCACCACCCCTGACCAGGGCCGGTAACCTGGCGGAGTGACAAGCTCGGAAGAAACCCCGTCGTTCCGGCTCGCGTACGTTCCCGGGGTGACCCCCGGCAAGTGGGTGGGCATCTGGAACGAGCGGCTGCCGGACGTCCCGCTGACCCTCGTGGCCGTGGAGGCCGCCGAGGCGTCCGACGCACTGCGGGGGCGTGCCGCCGACGCCGGGCTGGTACGGCTGCCGGTCGACCGGACGGTCCTGAGCGCCATCCCGCTCTACACCGAGACGACCGTGGTGATCGTCCCGAAGGACCACGCCGTCGCCTCGGCCGAGGAGATCACGGTGGCCGACCTGGCCGACGAGATCGTGCTGCACCCGCTCGACGACACCCTCGGCTGGGAGCGGCTTCCGGGGCGGCCCGCGATCGAGCGCCCGGCCACCACGGCGGACGCCGTCGAGCTGGTGGCGGCGGGCATCGGGGTGCTCGTCGTCCCGCAGTCGCTCGCCCGCCTCCACCACCGCAAGGACCTCACCTACCGGCCGGTGTCGGACGCCCCCGGGTCGAGCGTGGTGCTGTCCTGGCCGGAGGAGGAGACCACCGACCTGGTGGAGGAGTTCATCGGCATCGTCCGGGGGCGGACCGTCAACTCCACCCGGGGCCGGCCGCGCTCCCGCGTGGAACCGGAGAAGAAGCAGGAGGACGCCCGGCGCAAGCCCGCCCCCGGCCGGGCGGCCGGGAAGCAGGGCGGCGGCTCGTCCGGCGCCCGGAAGCCGCGGACCGGCACCGGCGGGGCCAAGCAGGCCAAGGCCGCCAAGCGGGGCAGGCCCCGCCGCCGGTCCTGACCGGCGGACCCGCCCCACGGTCCGCCCGGCCCCCGTCCGCCGGGCACGGCCTCAGCGCCGCCGGAGCCGCGCCTTCGGCTCCGGTACGAGCCGCACGGCGCCGTTGAGGAGATGGTCGATCAGGTCGTGCGAGGGCTTGTCCGTGAGGTTGGTCAGCAGGCGGGCCATGGTGTTGAGCAGGAACGGCGACCCCATCACGTACCGGTTGAGGACCGGCTGGAAGCCGGAGCGGCTGAAGACGAGGTCGGCGGCCGTGTTGCCGAGGCGGTAGTAGCGTCCCCAGCGGCGGTTCATCTCGACCGGGTAGCCGCGCAGCACCCGCTCGCGGCGGGCGCCCCGGGGCAGCGCGAGGGCCAGCGTGACGGACTCCGCGGCGACCTCGCCCGCCTCCATGGCCTGGGCGATGCCCTCCCCGTTCCAGGGGGAGACCATGCCGCCCGAGTCGCCGACGAGCAGCAGCCCGCGGGTGTAGAGCGGGTGGCGGTTGAAGCCCAGCGGCAGGGCCGCGCTGCGGACCGGCCCCTGCGCGTTCTCCTCGCGCAGTCCCCAGGCCTCCGGCGTACGGGCCAGCCAGCCGTCCAGTACGGCACGCAGGTCCGCCTTGCCGTGCCGCCGGTGCGGCAGCGCGCCGAGGCCGACGTTGACGCGCCCGTCGCCCATCGGGAAGATCCAGCCGTACCCGGGCAGGAAGCGGTCGCTGTTCGGGAACGTGAGATCGGCCCAGAGCTCCAGGTACTCCTCCGTCGAACGCTCGGGGCTGTGGTAGTAGCGGCGGGCGGCCGTCGCGATCTGCCGGGCCGGGTCGCGCTCGACCCCCATGGCGAGGGCGAGCCGGGCCGAGGCGCCGTCGGCGGCGATCACGACCGGTGCGTGGAAGGAAAGCGGCTCCTTCTCCTCGGTGACGGCGGCGACGCCCGTGATCCGGCCGACCCGGTCGGTCAGCGGCTCGGTCACCTTCACGCCGGTGCGCAGCCGGGCCCCGGCGTCGGCCGCGTGCCGGGCCAGGATGTCGTCGAAGTCGTGCCTGCTGCGGGAGAGGCCGAAGTCCGGGTACTGGCCCAGCGCCGGCCAGTCGATGTGCACCTGGTGCTTCCCGGCGATCCAGCGCATGCCGCGGGAGCGCATCCAGCCCGGCGCCTTGATGTCGACGCCCATCCTGATGAGCTGGTGCACCGCGCGCGGGGTCAGGCCGTCCCCGCACACCTTCTCCCGGGGGAACCGGGACTTCTCCAGCAGCAGGACGTCGACACCGGCTCTGGCCAGGTGGAAGGCGGCGGACGAGCCCGCGGGCCCCGCCCCCACCACGATCACCTGGGCCTCCTCGGCCGGGCCGTGCTCGGACGGCGCGTGTGACGTGGACCGCTCTGGCGTCGTGTCCCGCATCGGGGTTCCCTTCCTGGAGCCGGTGCCGTACCGGGGACGGCAGTCGTCCGCACATCATCGATCATGGACGGCCGGTCCGTGGGTGATCCGGGAAACCTCCACCCTCCTGTGCGCGGGCCATGACGCGAAGCGGCCGGAGCGGTGACGGTCCACGTTTCCGTCCGCGCGAGGAGCGCCGCACGGGCACCACGGACGGGTCCCCACCGCAGGCGCGGAACCACCCGGCGCCACGGCTTCCCGGGCCGCGGAACGCCGACGCCCACCGGAACCGGCACCCGGTCACTTCGGCGCGAGGACGAACCAGACCTGCCCCGCCGCGAAGGTCATCCGCTCGCCGTCCGGGGTGGTGAACTCCGTGGTGTCCCCGGCCGAGGGGCGCGACCAGCGCGCCTCGTACTCCTTGCCGTCCCGCAGCACCAGCGCGGACCCGGAACCCACGGTCTCGGTGTACGGGGAGGTGCTGCCCCACTTGTCCCGGTACGCGGACGGGCGCACCGTCACGTACTGCACCACCACATCGGCCGCGCGCAGCCGGGCCCCGTCGGCCGTACGGGCCGGGGTGCCGTCCATCGACACCAGCCAACGGCGCTCCCCGGCGGACCAGGTGAAGGTGAGACTCGCCTCCGGATAGCGGACCGTACGGCCGGTCACGGCCCGGCCGCCGGGCACGGCGGCGGCGAACCGCAGCCCGAGGTCCTCGGCCGCGTTCACTCCCGTGGTGACCCGCGGGGCCTTCCCGGGGCGCAGGTAGAGGTCGTGCGGAGCCGCCCGGCCCTGGGCCCGGTAGAACGCGTCCGGGTCCTGATCGGGGGTCAGCCGGTTCAGCGGCGCCGCCGCGATGACCGGGAGGAGCTTCGACTGCGCGCCGGAGAAGGCGAGCGTCGGCCGGTCGAACTGGCGGAGCAGCTCCAGATCGGTCTCCCGGGCGCTGCGCACCGGGCCCACCTTGGACGGGAGCCGGGAGGAGTAGACCGCCATGATGCGGCTGAGACCGGCCTCGACCTGCTCCACGTAGACGAGGTCCGCCGCGTCCAGTCCGGACTGCGGGCGCGCGGGGGCGACGTTGTCGACCTTCACGGCGAGGACATGACCGCGCCCGCCGGTGGATGCGGGCGGTGCGGTGCTGCTGGACGGGGCGCCCTTGCCGCCCTGGCAGCCGGCCAGGGCGGCAACGAGCAGTGCCAGCGCGACCGGCACCGCGGCGACCGGTCTCCTCGGCCGGATTGCGTGCATGGGGGCCGTCCCTTCCGAGCCGGCCGGCCGGGCGCCCCGGGCCGGACACCGCGCGCCACGACGGCTCGCCGCCCTCATCATCACGCGGAACGGGGCCCCGGACGCTCCACCGGCCACCGCGCGGCGCGCCGCGCGGTGCCGGGATCAGTAGGGCAGGGGACGGCCGGACGGGGTGCGCAGATCGAGCGGCGGCGGCGGTCGGTGCGGGGTCTGTGGTCGTCGGACGATCCTGATGCGGCCCACGGCCATCACCTCCTGACGGTAACCCGTCATATGCCCGGCGGGCGGACCGTTCATGCGGCCACCCGCCGATTGTCCTGGCCACCGGCCGTGATCGGCCGAATCGTCCCACCAGTCATATGAGCGCAGGAATATGACGGAGTGTCCGGTCGGCCGGACCGCCGCCGAACGGCGGGGAAGGGGAAGGCGTCATCTTCCCGGCGCACGGAGGACAGCGTGGCCGCGCGCTCGCTATCCTCCCGGCCATGAGTCATGAGCACGGCAAGGGTGGAGGGTCCGGCGAGGCTCCGCGGAGCGCCGGGTGACCGAGGGCGTCGGCCCCGCGCCGGACGCCCGTACCGCCGAGGCGTGGCGGGTCTTCGGCACCCGGCTGCGCCAGTGGCGCAGACGCGCCGGACTCACCCAGGTGCAGGTGGGGGCCCGCGTCGGATACGACCACACGGCCATCAGCAAGCTGGAGCACGGCACCCGCCGCACCCCGCTGCCGCTGGCCCGCCGGCTGGACGGGCTGATGTCGGCGGACGGGGCGCTCCTCGCCGCCTGCGAGGAGGCGGAGGCGGCCGGGGCGGGCGGCACGGGCGAGGAGGCTCCGGCCGTGCTCCCGCCGCCCGGGCCCGCCTGCCGGGGCCCACTGCCCGGCGAGCCCGCGGGCGCCGGCCTGCTCGCCATGCTGCCGCCGGACACCGTCCTGCCCACCCGCCTGCCCAGCTACGGCCTGATGTGCCCGGTGCACGGGCGGGGCGGCTGCACCGTCCCGGCCCTCGCCGACGTCGTCGCCCTGCACGCCGCCTTCTGCGCCCTCGGCCCGGCCACCGTCGACGCCCCGCCGCTGGACCTCGACACGGTGCACGCCCTGACGGCGCTGCTCGCCGCCTGCCTGCGCGCCGACGAGGAACGCGCCTGGCCCGGGGCGACCGCCGTGGTCGAGCGCACCCTGCACGCGATGCTCCGCTGGATGGCCCTGCCCGCGGCGCCCTACCAGCGCCAACTCGCGCCCCTGGCCGCGGAGTACGCCCAGTCGGCGGGCTGTCTGCGGCTGCTGTGGGGCCGCAACGCCACCGCGATGGCCTGGCTCGACCGCTCCCTGGGCTGGGCCGGACTGGCCGGGCACATCGGGACGGAGGTGGCCGCGCTCGGCGACATGAGCACCCTGGCCCGGCTGGAGGGTGACGGCCCGTCCGCCGTCGCCTACGGGGGAGCGATCCGGCAGGCCGCCGCGGGCCGGTACTGGGCGGGCGCGATGAGCGATCTGTACCTGGCGCGCGGCCACGCCGTCCGGGGCGACGCCCGCCAGACCCTCGCCCACATCGACCGCGCCTGGTCCCAACTGGACCGGGTCGGCGAGCGGGACGAGACGGAGGCGCCCTGGCTCTCCGTCGCCTCCGTCCGGTTGCGCGTGGAGTCCGGTGCCGCCGGGGCGCTGCGGGACCTCGCCGCGGCGACGGGGGACCGCCGGCTGGCGCTGCGCGCGGTCGGGGCGGCCCGCTCCGCGCTGGGGCTGCTCCCGCCCGGGATGCACTCGGCGCGGATGCTCTTCCTCGCCCGGATGGCGGACGCCCACGCCTGCGCCCGCGACCCGCAGGCTGCGATCGACATCGCCGGGCCGGTGCTCGACACCACCGAGGTCAACGCGTCGACCCTGCTCGGCCAGGAACTGCGCGGCCTGCACGTCCGGCTGGCGGCCGGTCACGACGACCGGCCGGAGACCGAGGACTTCATCAGGCGGCTGGCCGCCGTCGTCCGCTGAGAACGCCGGAGGCGGGACGTGTCCGCACACGCCCCGCCCCGGCCGGTGAACCGCCCGGAAAGACCCCGGATCAGCTCGCGTCGAGCGCCACGTCGTCCAGGACGAAGCTCGTCTGGAGGTAGGCGTCCTCCTTGCTGGTGAATCCGAGGGTGACCGTCTGGCCGGCGAGGTCACCGACGTCGAAGGTCTTCTGGACGTAGGAGTTCGTCGCGTCCGCGTTGGAGTACGTCGCGAGCGTCCTGGTGCCCAGCTTCACGGTCAGCGTGTCGTACGCCGTCGGGTCGCCCGCCGACTCGCCGGTGTCGGTGCGCAGGTAGAACGACAGCTTGTACGCCGAGCAGCCCGAGGGGATCGTCACCGACTGCGAGAGCGTGTCGGAGTGCGTCGATCCCCAGCCGCCGAGCCAGGCCTGGTACGCGCCCGTGTGGGCCGGCTTCTCCGACGTCCGGTTGTTGATCACACCGTCCGACTGGGACCACGGGGCGGTGCCGCTCTCGAAGCCGCCGTTGCCGACGACCTGCTTCGGCTGGCAGCTGCCGCCACCGCCCACCACCAGCGAGTACGTGGTGGTGTGGGTGGCCTTGCCGGTCCCGGTCACCGTCAGGGTGTACGTACCGGCCGTGGCCTGGGCCCCGGCGGCGACGGTCATCGTCGAGGAGGAGCCCGACTGCACGGACGCCGGGGCGAAGGAGACGGTGACCCCGCTCGGCGCGCCGGAGGCCGTCAGCTGCACGGACTGTGCCGAGCCCGCGGTCGTGGCGGTGGAGACCGTGGCGGTCACCGAGGCGCCCGGCTGGACGCTGCCCGAGACCGGGCTGACCGAGACGGAGAAGTCGTCGGCGGGCGCGGTGGTGCCGACCGCCGTCTTCCACAGGGTGTACGCCACACCGTCCGCGCTGCGGTCGAGCGCGGTCGCGTTGATGTTGGACGTGGTGTCGCAGGACGAGTGGTAGCAGGGGTCGTAGGAACGGCCCGCGGTCCCGCCCCACTTGGCGGCCTGCGCCGACGTCTTGGTTGCGCTGGCGCCGGTCGCGTATCCGGAGGTGGCGATGCCGACCTGCTGGAACGAGTAGTCGTCGGACCGGCCCCGGCCCTCGACGTCCTCCTCCGGCGCCAGGTTCAGCGAGTCCCAGTACTCCTTCATCGGGGCCGAGGCGGCCGAGTTGACGTTGTTGATGAAGTAACCGGCGTTGGTCGAGGCGACCATGTCGAAGTTGTAGTACGCCTTGACGGCACTGCGCTGGGCGGAGCTCAACTGGCCGACGTAGTAGGCGGATCCCTGCATGCCCTGCTCCTCGCCGGTCCACCAGGCGAAGCGCACGTGCTTGGTCATGGTCGGGTTCTGCTGGGCCAGGACGAGCGCGTTCTCCAGCAGCGTCGCGGAACCGGAGCCGTTGTCGTTGATGCCGGGACCGGCCGAGACCCCGTCCAGGTGGGCACCGAACATGACGGTCTGGTCGGACGGGCCGCCCGGCCAGTCGGCGATCAGGTTGTTGCCGCCGTAGGTGCAGCTGGTGCAGGGCTGCTCGCTGACGGTGTATCCGGCGGCCTGGAGCTTGCCCTTCACATAGGCGACGGACGCCGTGTAGCCGGCGCTCCCGGCGCGGCGGTGGCCGCCGTTCTGGGTCGCGAGGGTGTTCAGCTGCGCGAGGTGGGCCTGGATCTTCGCGACGTCGATGTCGGGCGCGCCGCCGCCCGGGTTGCCGCCCCCGCTGGTGACGGTCAGGGTGTACTGCGCGGTGTGGCTCTGGGTGCCGTCACCCTTCACCGTGAAGGTGTACGGGCCGGGCGCGGCAGCGGAGGACGCCGACACGGTCATCGTCGAGGTGGCACCGGCCTGCACCGAGGCGGGGCTGAAGGTCGCGGTGACGCCGCTCGGCAGACCGCTCGCCGACAGGGTGACCGTCTGCGCGCTCCCGGAGCTGACCGTGGTCCGCACCGTGGACGTCACCGAGGCGCCCGCCTTCACGGTGCCGGACGACGGGTCCAGGGACAGCGTGAAGTCGTTGTTGCCGCTCGGCGTACAGGTCGGGTCGCCGGTCTGGGCGGGGACGCTGATGGCGTCCCAGGCGGCCCTGGCCCGGTCGAAGAAGACACAGCTCGGGTCGAGGTTCTTCGCGGCGGTCAGCGTGGCCGTGCGGTACCGCTTGTACGTCATCCCGCTCGTCTTCAGCAGCATGCCGCCGTAGAAGACCTTGCCGGCGTTCTGGATGCCGATGCCCGTGACGGAGGAGCTGTTGCAGGTCGGGCTGGTCGGCTTGCCCCCGCCGGGGTTCGAGCCCTCGGCCAGCAGGTAGAACCAGTGGTTGAGCGGCCCGGCCGCGGCGTGCTCCTCGGTGTTGGGTATCGAGGAGCTGTAGCAGTTCGGGTCGCCGATCTGGCCCGGGTTGTACATGATCCGGATCGGCCCGTTGCCGACCAGGTTGATCTTCTCGCCGACGGTGTAGTCGGGGTCGTCGTACGGGGCCGGCTCATTGGTGTACGCCTCGGTCAGGGCACCCATGATGTCGCCGGTGGCCTCGCCGAGCCCGGACTCGTTGTTGGCGCCGCCCGGGGTGTACTGGTCGATGCCGTGGCCGAACTCGTGGCCGACGACGTCCATCGCGCCGATCCACTGGTTGGCGTTGTTGTGGCCGATGGAGACCGAGGAACCGTCCCAGTAGGCGTTGACGTCGTTCAGCCCGACCTTCACCGGCCAGCTGCCGCCGTTGCCGTTGTGCCCGTTGCGGCCCAGCCAGTCCTTGAGCATGTTCCACTCGTGCTGCGCCGCCCACATCACGTCGACGCAGCCGGTCTCCTTGCTGGAGGCGTTGCCGGTGCCCCAGGAGTCCGTCGACTTGGTGAAGACCCCGCCGGTGCTGTAGTCGGCGCAGCTCAGGCCGGGCCGGTTCGGGTCGCGCAGCGAGAAGCTGCCGCCCGACGAGGTGGTGTCGATGGCCAGCGGGGACGGGCCGTTCCACTGGCTGTTGCCGGTGCCCGCCTTGACGTCGTCGTAGCTGTCGAGCACCTTGCCGGTGCCCGCGTCGACGAAGACATGGAGCCGGCTGGGCGCCTTCGCGGTGCGCCCGGCCAGGACCGTCTCCCAGGCCAGCCGGGAGTTCTTCCCGGTGGCGCGGACGACGAGCCGGTGGGACTCCACCCGCCGCACGGTGCGCAGCTTCTCGCGGGAGGTCTTCTCGGCCGCCTTGGCGGAGACGGTCGGTGTGGTCGGCACGTTGATCCGCCGGGAGACCGCGGACTGGGTGCCGCGCACCCGGCCCTTCGAGTCGGCCACCACGACGGCGTCCCCGCCGACGACCGGCAGGCCGCGGTAGGTGCGCTGGTACGCGACGGAGTACAGACCCTTGATCCACGGGGTCACCATCTGCCGCTCGTACCGCTCCTCGGGGCCCTTCGCCAGGGTGTCGAGACCACTGGCGGCGGCCCGGTCGGCGGCCGTGACGGCGGCCGTGAGCGCGCTCGGGGCGGGCGCCGGCGGGGACGGTTCGGCGGACGCCGAGGGGGCACCCGTCGCCACCAGCATTGCGGCGAGGACGGCCAGGGTCGTCCCGGCCGTCATCGGTCTGAGATTCATCGAGGCTCCTTGAATCGGTGGGGGCCTCGACCACGGGCAGCCGCGTACCACGGCGCACATGCCCGGCCGTCGCCGACCGCCCGCGCCCCGGTGTCCGTGATCGAGCGACCGAACACTCACACGTGGTCATGGTCGCGTCAATGAACCGCGGTGCTGGTGGCGGGAGTTGGCAAGTTTGGTCAAGCCGCGCTGGTGGGATCGCACAACGGCCTCACGAGGCCGGTCACTCCAGCCCGGAGAGGGTGAACACCCGCAGCGCGTGCCTGCTGTCGACCTGCTCGGACAGGCGGCGCAGCGTCGTCACCCCGCACCGCAGGGTCCCGCGCTCCGCACTGCCCCGGGCGTCCGTGTCCACCCGGTGCCACAACGCCGGATTGGCCAGGAACACCTCCGGATCGACCTCGACCCGCGCGCCCCCGGCGTCCCGGAACACCACCCGCCGGGCGACACCCTCCGGCAGGCACACCGCGACGAGCCGGTCGGTGCGCACGGTCCGCTCGCACAGCAACCCCCGGCAGGACAGCCACCCGGCACCCGCCCGGACCCGGGGCGGTACCAGCACCGCGCACAACAGGGCCGCCAGCCCGGTCCACAACAGCGCGCGCGGCCCGGTGAGGCGCCCGGCCGCCCCGTCGACCCCCAGCAGCAGTACGAGCAGGACCACCGAGCAGTGCACCGCGAACCGCAGCTCGGCGGCCCAGCCGAGGTCATGGGCGAGCGTGCCGGAACGCACCGGACGCGGCCCGGTGCGGGGGAGGTGATGTCGCATGACGGCGACGCTAGGCGGGACAGCCGCGCCCCCGGCCGCCGTTGACGGACCGCTGACGTCGCGGCGCACGGTCCTGACGGTTGTTTGACGCCGGGCGGGGCGCGGAGGTCCGCTCACGAGGCAACGGCCCACCCGGTTCGGCCATCGTGGCCGGGTCGCATCGCATCCGGACCTAGGTGTCGACGTCGCCGTACTCGACTTCACGTAGCAGCATGTGTGGTGCTCCCTCGCTTCTGGGTCCAGGTGTCATTGTGACGGTGACTGACCTTGGCCGACGTCTCTTCTGGGCCACTCGGGGGGCTGGTTGTCAGTGCGGCGTGGAAGAGTTCTGGGCATGACGATGCCGGAGGGCCTTGAGCGAGTGCTGCCTGAGACCGGACGCGACTTGTTCGACGTTCTCATCATCAGGACCGACTTTAGCGACGACGAGTCGTGGAGCGCGGTGGTGGAGGGGTTGCGCCGGCCGTGGGGGCCGGGTGCTGAGTTTCCCGCAAGCGTGCAGCTGGTTGATGCGCCCGCTTGGTCAGGGGCGACGGCTGACGAGGTTCTTGCCGCCGTGGTGGCTGAGGACCTGAGCGTTGTCTTCCTCGCCGACCGCGAAACGATGCAGTCGCCGACACGTGCGTTGCTGGCTCTGTCGACCGTCTGGGAGGACAGCAGCGGGCTTGACCCCCTCTACTACCAGGAGCTCATCGAGTCGCCGGAGCCCAGGGATTTCCGAGCCGTGCCCGCCGCGGTGCACGGCGTCCAGGTGGACCTGGCGCTCGGCAACGTGGACTTCGCGGAGTGCGCCGGGACTGCTTCCGAAGAGCCCGATCAGGTCCTGCGGCCCATCTGACCGGAATGGCGGGCGGTCGCTGCTTCGCTCGCCCTCGGCCCAACTCGACCGGAGCGGCCCGAGATCCGGGCTCTGGCCTGGCCGAACATCATCCGCGAGCGGGCAGGGTCCGCGCCATGGCCCGCAGGGACCATACGATCCTCGTTTGTCCGCACGCCAACCGATGATCACGCGGTGGCCGCCCCTGTTCCCGACCAGGCCCGTGACGAGGCCGCGAGATCAGGGCGAATAGCAGGAGCCCCGTCGCCCTCGACATTGGCCACCATCCTGCGCAGCACCTTGAGCGCGGCCGCGTACTGCTCGTCGCTGATGCCCTGGTGCACCACGGCGCGTACCTGTCGTCGTTTCCGGGACCGCCGCAGCCTCGTGTGCCGCCATGCCACGACCCGATGCGGCGGTTCCCGCTCGCCCACGCAGCCAGCGGGTAGATCAACTAGTCGTCCTGATCGCCCTGGTCGCCGTCCTCCGAACCCTGCGCGGGCGGCAGCGGGGCGGTGGACGCGTCCTGCTGCCGCATGTCACCCGTCGCGGACGGGGCCGGGTCAGGGGTGCCGGAGTCGTCGGAGTCCGGGGAGAACAGGGTCATCCCCACGTACACGGCCGCGATGAAGGCGACCGTGCCGGCGATGGCGCTCGCCACCCGGGGGCGGCGCCGGATCGCTTCCCGGGCGCTGGTGCCGGTGATCCGGGTGGGCGCGGACCGGTCCGGCTGACGGCGTCGGTGTCCGCTCGACTGCGGCAGCCGGTACGTCGCCTGGCCCGCGCCCTGCTCGGCCGCGCCGGGCTGCGGGGCCGCGCCGTACGGAGGAACGCCGGACGGTGCGTGCGGGAGCCCCGGCATCGCCGGGGCGGGCCCGGCGGCCGGGTGCGGGGCGGGGGCGTACATCGGCAGCGGCTCCGGCTGCCCCCGCCACGCGTCGCTCTGGAACCACTCGGCGACGTCCTGGGCGCTCGGCCGGTCCTCGGGCTGCTTGGCGAGCAGCCCGAGGAGGTAGGAGTCGAAGGCCGGGGGCAGGTCCACACCCCGCTGCCGCAGCGGCACGGGCGGGGTGTCGACATGTTGATAGAGCGTCGCGGTCGCCGTGTCGGAGCGGAACGGCGGCTCGCCCAGCAGGAGTTGGTAGATGACACAGCCGAGGGAGTACATGTCGGACGCCGAACCGGCCGTGCGCCCGAGAGCCCGCTCCGGGGCGAGATAGAGGCTGGTGCCGACGATCTGCCCCGTGGTGGTCAGTGCCGCGGACGGGTCGTCGACGAACTGGGCGATCCCGAAGTCGCCGATCTTGACCGCGCCCTCGGCGTCCAGCATCAGGTTCCCAGGCTTGATGTCGCGGTGCACGATGCCCTGGCGGTGGGCGGCGGCGAGCCCCGCGGCCGCCTGCCCGGCGATCCGGGCGACCCACTCCGCGCCGAGCCGCTCCTCCGCCGCGAGGACGGCACCCAGGCTCCGGCCCTCGATGAGCTCCATCACCAGGTAGAAGCGGTCCTCCCAGGCGCCGAAGTCGAACACCGCCACCAGGTGGGGGTGGCTCAGCCGGGCCGCGGTCTGCGCCTCCAGCCGGAACCGGGCGGTCGCCGACTCGTCCGCGTGGTCGCCCAGCAGCAGCTTCACCGCGACGGCCCTGCCGAGCACTTCGTCGGCGGCACGCCACACCTCGCCCATGCCGCCGCGGCCGATGGGGGATATCAACCGGTACCGACCTGCTACCAGCACCTGTACACCATTTCTCGGATCGTGGGCCGCTTCTGCATCTGATGCCACGGCGGCGACCCGATCGCAACCGGGAGGGTGGGGGGCGCGCGGCAAGATCAGGATATCGGTCCGCCGAGCTCCGAAGACCGCCGAGCGGCATCGCCGTCCGGCATGCCCGGCATGCCCGACCCTGATCACCTCCGCTCGGCCGCCGCCGTCCGGCCCACCGATTCGACCAGCGGCAGCAGCCGGTGCGCGACCCGTTCGCGCAACGCCACCTCCGTACGCGTCCGCACCACCCCGGGCAGCTGGATCAACCGCTGGATCACATCCTCCAGATGCCCGTTGTCACGGGCCACCACCCGGGCCAGCAAATCCCCGCCGCCCGTCGTCGAGAACGCCTCCACGATCTCCGGCACCTCGGCGAGCGCCTCGCCGACCTCGTCCAGATGCCCCTGGGTCACCTCGAGATGGACGAAGGCCAGCACCGGATGGCCCAGCGCCGCCGGGGACAGCACCGGACCCGTGCCGGTGATCACACCGTCCCGCTCCAGCCGGTCGATCCGCGCCTGGAGGGTGCCCCGGGCGACGGAGAGGATGCGCGCGTACTCGCGGACGCTGGTACGCGGCTGCTCGATCAACAACCGGAGGATACGGGTGTCGAGATCGTCCACCGCCATGGTCCGCTGGCCTCTTCCTGGTCCGGCAATTCGGGCTGTGACTGTACCAACGGCACAGTTCGGGCGTGCCACCGACCGTCCGGTCCCACCCGTTCCCGCCCCTGACCGCCGGTCATACCCGTAGTCCCAGGGAGCTACGGAACAGGTTCACACCCCGGTGGGACGCCGACTACCCGGCCCGGTCCCTAGCTTCTGTACCACTCGCTCCCCGCCCGTCCCTCCCCGAAGCCGCCAGGCACGGAAGGAACCGCCTCGTCATGCCGTCCTCACCCCGCACCGGTCGACTGCGCCGCGGCCTGCTCGCCGGGCTCGTGGCCGCCTCGGTCGCCGTTCCGGTCTCCGGCATGGCGCGCCCCGAGGCCGTCCCGGCGCCCGCGCCGGCCGCCCGGAACCCGCTGGGCACCGCCGCCCCGGCGGCCCTCGCCGAGCGGTACGCGGCCACCCGGACCGACATCGTCGCGGCCGAACGCGCGGCGGCCGGCCACGGGGACCGCGTCCGGGCCGCCGCACTCCACGAGATGGCCGGCCCCGCCCGCACCTTCCTCACCTTCGACGGGCGCGACGGCGGCCGCTCCGCCGAGGTCTTCGGCGACCTGGCGCGGGCGGAACGGATCGCCGTACTCGTCCCCGGCGCGGGCATCGGCCTCGACCACTACTGGCGGCTGCGCGACGGATCGCGCGCCCTGCTCCGCGAACTGGGCGGCCGCTCCGCGGTGATCGCCTGGCTCGGATACCCGACCCCGGACACGGTGAGCGTCGGCTCCGTCACCCCGGACCGCGCCATCGCGGCGGCCCCCGGACTCGTCGACTTCACCCATGAGCTGGAACGGCTCAAACCCGATGCCCGGACCGCACTGCTCTGCCACTCCTACGGCACCGTCGTCTGCGCGCGGGCCGCGCACGGAGTTCGGGCCGCCGACATCGTCCTGTACGGCAGCCCGGGAACCGGCTACCCGGACGCCGCCGCCCTGCGCACCGGGGCGACCGTCTGGGCGGGCCGCGCCGACGGTGACTGGATCGCCGACGTGCCGCACGTCCGGCTGCGACTGCCCTTCCTGGAGCTGGGCTTCGGCACCGACCCCGTCTCGCCGCGGTTCGGCGCCCGGATCTTCGCGGCGGGCGACGGGGGCCACGGCGACTACCTGAAGAGCGGCTCCGAACCACTGCGGAACATCGCCCGGATCGTGGCCGGCCGGGCCGGATCCGAACCGACCCGGGGAGAGCGCCATGCGTGACGTCGCCCAGCGGATCGAATCCGCCGCAACCACCACCACCGACCGCGACCGCGCCCTCGACGCCCTGCGCGCCCTCGCCATCCTCGGCGTCGTCCTCGGCCACTGGCTGGTGACTGCCCTGGTCGCCGACAGCGGCACCGTGCACGGCGCCAGTCCGCTGCGCGACCTCCCCGAACTCGTTCCGGCCACCTGGCTGTTCCAGACCCTGGCGGTCTTCTTCCTGGTCGGCGGAGTGGTCGGGGCGCGCAGCCATGCCACGGCCCGCGCCCGGGGCGAGAGCTACGGCCGCTGGCTGCGGGCCCGGACCGTCCGGCTGCTGCGCCCGACCGCCGTGCTCCTGGCCGTGTGGGCCGCCGTGGCGGTCGCCCTGCTGGCCTCCGGCACCGACCAGGACACCGTGCGGGCCCTGGGCAAGCTGGTCTGGTCGCCGCTGTGGTTCGTCGTGGTCCTCATGGGCCTCACGGCAGCCACCCCCCTGGTGGCACGGCTCCATCCGCTCTGGCCGTTCGCCGTCGTGCTCGTCGTCGACCTGTACCGCTTCGGACTGGACGCCCCCACCGCGCTCGCCTCGGTCAACGTGGCGGCCGGCTGGCTGGTGCCGTACTGCCTCGGCGCGGCCTGGGCGCGCGGCGAGCTGTGCGGCCGCCGGACCGGCTGGACCCTGCTGCTCGGCGGCGCCGCGGCCACCGCCGCGCTCGTCCGCTGGGGCGGCTACCCCGCGTCCATGGTCGGTGTGCCCGGCACGGAGATCTCCAACCTCGACCCGCCGACCCTCGCGGTGGTCACCTTCGGCCTCGCGCAGTGCGGCGCGGCGCTGCTCCTGCTCGGCCCGCTGCGCCGGATGCTGCGGCGCCCCGTTCTCTGGGCCGGGGTCGCCGTACTCAACCTCTCCGCCATGACGGTGTTCCTCTGGCACCAGACCGCGATGATCGCGGTCACCGCGCTCGGCCTGACGGCCCCAACCCCCCTGCCGGGCCTGCACACCCCGCCCGACCACCCCGGCTGGGTGCTCGCCCGGCTGGCCTGGCTACCGGTGTTCGCCGTCGCGCTGGCGCTCTGCCGGGCGGCCTTCCACGGGTACGAGCGGCGGCGTCCGCGCGGAGAGAGCCTGGTCGTCAGAGCGGAACGCCCCCGACGGACGGCGGCCGGAGGTGTCTAAGGTGCCAACCGTGAACGGGGAATACACGGTGAAACGTTCGGTACGGTGGCTGCGGGCCCTGCCCCGTACGCTGCGCGAGGACCTTCTGACGACGCGGGAGGACCCGAACAGGAGCTACGGGAAGCCGCGTTGGCTGGAGTGGCGACCGGTCATCATGGTGCCGCTGGTGATGGTCGCGGCGGGCCTGCTCGTCGCCAACACCAACCTGTACGCCTTCCAGTTCGGTGCGGGCATCCAACTCGGCCTCCCCTTCGCCGTGGTCCAGACGGTGGCGCTCCTCGCCGTCCTGTACCGCCCGGTCCCGGCCTGGTGGGCATCGCTGCTCGTGACGGTGGTGGTCACCCCGTTCGCCGCCAACGCCGCCTCCGCGCCGGAGGAAATCCTCTTCGGAGCCACCCCTTTCGCGGGGCCCGAGCCCTCCGTGTACCCCTGGAACGCGACCTGTGTCGCGGTGCAGGCCGGGGTGCTCTTCCTGCTCGCCCTGAGGGTGCGGCCCAGGGTCGCCGTCGAAGCCCTGGCGATCACCGCACTGGTGGGACTCGCCTGCGACGCGGCGGTCTCCCGGGGCGGGGGCCCCGGCCCCCGACTCGCCCTCGTCGTCCTCGTCGTCGTCACGATGCTGGGCACCGCCCTGCGCGGCCTGTCCGTGGCCCGTACCCGACTGGTCGTGCAGGAGGGGCTGACCGCCGAGGAGCGCGCCCGACGCACCCTGCTGGAGGAACGCAACCGCATCGCCCGCGAACTCCACGACGTGGTCGCCCACCACATGTCCGTCATCTCCATCCAGGCCCAGGTCGTCCCGCACCTGGTCGACAACCCCTCCGACGAACTCCGGGAGAACGTCGAGGGCATCCGCCGCAACGCGGTCGACGCCCTCACCGAACTCCGCCGCGTCCTCGGCGTACTGCGCTCCGAGGACCCCCTTCCGCAGGCGGACCGGCACGCCCCGCAGCCCACCCTCGACCGGCTCGACGACCTCGTCGGCAACGCGCGCGCGGCCGGACTCGACGTCACCGCCACGGTCACCGGGGAACGGCGCCCGCTGTCGCCCGGCGTCGAACTGTCGGCCTTCCGCATCGTGCAGGAGGCGCTCAGCAACGCGATCCGGCACGCCCCCGGCGCCCGGGTCCGGGTGGAGATCGGCCACCAACCGGACGCGGTCGTGGTCCGGGTCACCAACACCAGACCGGACCGGGCCGCCCCGCCCGCCCGCGACGGGGGCCACGGCCTGCTCGGCATGCGCGAACGCACCGCGATGCTGGGCGGCGAACTCGCCACCGGAGCCACCCCCGACGGGGGATTCGACGTCACTGCGATACTTCCCGCACTGCCCCCGGCGGAGCCCGTCCGCCGCCCCGTCCGCCCCGCCGACCCCGCAGAGGATCCCCGATGACGGACATCCGCGTCCTGATCGCCGACGACCAGATGATGGTCCGCCAGGGCTTCACGGTGCTGCTGAACGCCGAACCCGGGATCGAGGTGGTCGGCCAGGCGGTGGACGGCGCCGACGCGGTGGAGAAGGTGGCCGAACTCGCCCCGGACGTCGTCCTGATGGACATCCGGATGCCCCGGCTCGGCGGCATCGAGGCGACCCGTGCCGTCACCGGGGCCGACGGCGCCACCACCAAGGTCCTGGTCCTGACCACCTTCGATCTCGACGAGTACGTCTACGAGGCGCTGCGCGCCGGGGCCTCCGGATTCCTCCTGAAGGACGCCTCGGCCGATGAACTCGCCCACGCCGTACGGGTGGTGGCCGAGGGCGACGCGCTGCTCGCCCCCAACATCACCAAGCGGCTGATCGCCGAGTTCGCCCGGGTGAGCGCCGCCCCGCGCCCCCCGGCCGGGCGGGCGGGGGAGCTGACGGAGCGCGAGACCGAGGTCCTGGCGCTGATCGCCCAGGGGCTGTCCAACACCGAGATCGCCGGACGGCTCGTGGTGGCGGAGCAGACCGTGAAGACCCATGTGGGCCGGATCCTGGCCAAGCTCGGGCTGCGCGACCGTACCCAGGCCGCGGTCCACGCCTTCGAAACCGGCCTGGTGCGCCCCAGCGGATACTGAACAACCACCTTTCACACGGCAGTTGGCTGCCTCTTGCAGGTAGCGTACTGCCGGGTACCGTCCCGCCCGCACCCTCATCACATCGGTGACCGGACGCCCCCTGGGCCGCCCCGGTGAGCCGTCATGCCCGTGACCGGGCTCCGGGCTGCCCGCTTCCGTACGAATCCGACCGTTCCCTGCCTGCCGAAGGAAACCGAGAACCACATGGGCTCCACCCTCGTCATCACCAACGACTTTCCGCCACGTCAGGGCGGTATTGAGACGTTCGTGCACGCGATGGCCACCCGCGTCCCCGACGACGACGTGGTCGTCTACACCTCGCACGAGCCCGGTGACGCCGCGTACGACGCCGGCCTGCCGTTCCCCGTGGTGCGCGACCCGGCCCGGACGCTGCTGCCGACCGGGCGGGCGACCCGCAGGGCCGTCGAGATCGCCGAGGCGCACGGCTGTGACCGGGTCTGGTTCGGTGCCGCCGCCCCGCTGGCCCTGATGGCGCCGGCCCTGCGACGCGCCGGGGTGCGGCGCATCGTGGCCACCACCCACGGCCACGAGATCTGGTGGGCCAGGACGCCCGGCGCGCGCCAACTCATGCGCCGAATAGGCACCGGTGTCGACGTGGTCACCTACCTCGGGCAGTACACCCGCGCCCGGATCGAGCCCGCGCTCGGTCCCCGGGCGAGCATGAGCCGGCTGGTCCCCGGGGTCGATCCCGAGGCGTACCGCCCCCGCGCCGACGCCGGACCGGACCCGCGCACCGCGCTCGGGCTGGGAGACGCGCGCATCATCCTCTGCGTGGCCAGACTGGTGCCCCGGAAGGGTCAGGACACCCTCATCCGGGCGCTGCCGTTGATCCGGCGGCGGGTGCCCGACGCGGTGCTGCTGGTGGTGGGGAAGGGGCCCGACGAGGCGCGGCTGCGCAAGCTGGCGGCCCGGCACGGCGAGGGGGCCGTCCACTTCGTGGGCGGGGTCCCGCACAGCGGCACACCGTCCTACTACGCCGCGGCGGACGTCTTCGCGATGCCCTGCCGCACCCGGCGGGCCGGTCTGGAGGCGGAGGGGCTCGGCATCGTCTTCCTGGAGGCGGCGGCGAGCGGACTGCCGGTGGTCGTCGGCGACTCGGGCGGCGCCCCGGACACCGTCCTCGACGGCCGGACCGGCCGGGTGGTGGACGGCACCGACACCGGGGCCGTGGCCGAGGCGCTGACCGGCGTCCTCCTCGACCCGGACCGTGCCGCGATGGGCGCCGCCGGCCGTGCCTGGGTCGAGGAGTCCTGGTCCTGGGACGCGTCGGCCCGTCATCTGACCCGGCTTCTGACCCCCGTCGACGAGGAGCCGCCGGGCACCGTGTGAGCGGGACCGCCCGGGAGTCCGACATCGCTGCGCCCGAGGCCGCGCCCGCCGGACGGCCCCGGCGGGCGCGGGTTCACGGCCGGGCGGCCCGTTCGGCGGCGTCCAGCGCGGGCGCGAGCGGGGCCAGTGCCGCGCGGAGCCGGTCGGCCAGGGGGCCCGAGGGCACGACCAGCCCTCCGGCCCCGGGGCTCTCGGCGGGCCGCAGCCACTCCTCCAGCGCGATGCGGACCGCCGCCGCCACGCTCGCCGCGAGGACACGGGCCGTCTGCGCTCCGGTGCCGCCCAGCCGTTCGGAGATCACCGCGGCGAGCGGCGGTTCGATGGCGGCGGTGGTCCCGAGGAACGCCTCGCGCAGCGCGGTCCGCGTGGTGATCAGCAGCAGCGCCCGGGGCGTCTGCTCGCCGGTGTCGGTGTACTGCCCGACCACCGCCTCGGTGATGGCGTCGGCCAGCCGCACTCCGGCCGGACGGGCCGCGACCGCCGCCGCGATCCGGGTCTCCCGGTCGTCGGTGACGGCGGAGACGATCGCCTGCTCGCGGCTGGCGAAGTAGTTGTTGTAGGTGCGCGGCGAAACCCCGGCCGCCTCGGCGATGTCCTCGACCCGTACCTGGTCCGGTCCGTGCTCCACGGCCAGGCGCAGCGCCGCCTCGCGCAATGCCGCACGAGTCGCCTGCTTCTTCCGTTCCCGCAGACCCGGTGGTGGTGTCGTCATGGCGACAGCCTCCCATGTGAAAGTGCGTGCACGCAAACTTGCGTGCACGCACTTTTTGCGTCAGCCTCGGTGTCTCCGGGAGCGAGAGGAAGGACGCCACCGTGCGAGCAAGAGGAATGACCTACGACACCGGATTCGTCCGGAACGGCCGGACGGCCCGGGAGCGGCTCGACCCCGAGGTGGTCCGGCGCGAACTCGCCGTCATCCGCGACGACCTGCACTGCAATGCCGTCCAGGTCATCGGTGGCGACCCGGGTCGGCTGGAGCTGGCCTCGGGGATCGCCGCGGAGCTCGGTCTGGAGGTCTGGTTCTCGCCCTACCCCCTGGAGCTCGAGCCGGAGCGGATCCTCGCGCTCTTCGCCGACTGCGCCGAGCGGGCCGAACGGATCCGGCGGCGGGGAGCCGACGTCGTCTTCGTCGCGGGGGTCGAGCTGAGTGTGATGAACCGGGGCTTCCTGCCCGGCGGGACTCCCGAGGAGCGGGTCCAGGGGCTGATGGGACGGCCCGAGCGGCGGAGCGAGGCGATGGGCGAACTCGGCGTCCGTGTCAACGCGTTCCTCCGCGACGCCGCGGCCACCGTCCGCGAGCGGTTCGGGGGACGGCTCACCTACGCGGCCATCCAGTTCGAGCAGATCGACTGGGACCCCTTCGACATCACCACGTTCGAGCTGATCCGCTCCGCCGGGATCGCCCATCTGTTCCGGGACGCGGTGCGCACCCTGGCCCGGGGGCCGAAGCCGCTCGCCATGACCGGGTTCGGCACCGCGGCCTACCTCGGCGCGGGGGACCGCGGCGGACGCGTGCTGGACGTGGTCGAGCACGATCCGGAGACCGGCGCGCCGGTGCGGCTCGACGGCGTGTACGAGCGCGACGAGGCCGGTCAGGCCGCCTACCTGGACGAACTGCTGGAGGTCTTCGAGACCGAGGGCGTGGACAGCGCGTTCGTGTTCCTGTTCGCCCTGTCCGGCTACCCGCACCGCCCGGACGGTGACCCCCGGGACGACCTGGACCGGGCCGGGCTCGGCATCGTCAAACTCCTCGAAGGCCGTCGCGGGCACACCTACCCCGACATGGAATGGGAGCCCAAGGAGGCGTTCGCGGCGGTGGCGCGGCGGTACCGGCGGTGACGCCCGCGCGCGCGGCCTTCGGCTACGACGCGGACCCGCGCTCCATCACATAGGTGTTCCCGATGTCGGGGTCGCCGCAGAAGAAGAACAGCACCGGCGCGTCGCGCTTGTCGCGGTCCACGTGGAAGCTCCACGCGTACGTCGACGGGGCCTCGGGGCCCGAAGCGCCGGGTTCGGAGGCATCGGGCTCCGGGGTACCGGGTTCCGGGGTTTCGGCGGACGTCCCGGGAGGACGCCGGTCCACCCGCGTCCGGTCCGTCAGCACGAGTCGGACGGTCTGTCCGCCGCTCGTGTCGGTCAGTCGCCAGGTTCCCCGGCCGGAGAGGCGCCAGCCGTCGTCGTAGTCGAAGCCCTGTCCGTCGAGCTTCTCCAGAACGGCCGTGCCGTCCCGGCGGAGGACGACACGGGTCCCCTCGACGGACTTCCAGTCCCCGGCCACCTCGGTGACCGTCGCGTCGTGGAGCCCGGTTCCCTCGTAGTACTGGGCGGCGCCGGCGCACGACACCGTCGTGGCGGCCACCACGACGGCCGCCACGGCTCCGAGGAACGCCCGCCGCGTGCGCGGCCCGCCTCCACCCGACATCGGGACCTCCCGTACGCGGCCCGTTCCGGTCAAGCCGTCGGCGGCAGCCTCCCATACCCCTGTTGAACACGTTCAACAGGGGTATGGGGCCGGGCTCTAGAGCGGCGTGACGTACGCGCCGGAGATCCCGCCGTCCACCAGGAAGTCGGTGGCGTTGACGAAGGAGGAGTCGTCGCTGGCGAGGAAGGCCACGGCGGCGGCGATCTCGGTGGCCTCGGCGAAACGGCCGACCGGGATGTGCACCAGCCGGCGGGCGGCCCGCTCCGGGTCCTTCGCGAACAGCTCCTGGAGGAGCGGGGTGTTGACCGGCCCGGGGCAGAGCGCGTTGACCCGGATGCCCTCCCGCGCGAACTGCACGCCCAGCTCCCGCGACATCGCCAGCACCCCGCCCTTGGACGCGGTGTACGAGATCTGCGAGGTGGCCGCGCCCATCCTGGCCACGAAGGACGCCGTGTTGATGATGGAGCCCTTGCCCTGGCGGCGCATGTACGGGATGGCCGCCTTGCAGCACAGGTAGACGGAGGTGAGGTTGACCTCCTGCACCCGGCGCCAGGCGTCGAGCCCGGTCTCCAGGATGGAGTCGTCCTCGGGCGGCGAGATCCCCGCGTTGTTGAAGGCGATGTCGACCGAGCCGTAGGTGTCGAACGCCGCCCTGAACAGGGCCTCCACCTGCTCGGCGTCGGTCACGTCGGTGCGGACGAAGAGGCCGCCGACCTCCTCCGCGGCGGCCTTGCCGTGCTCCTCGTCCACATCGGCGCAGACGACGTGCGCGCCCTCGGCGGCCAGCCGTCGCGCGGTGGCCAGCCCGATGCCGCTCCCGGCCCCGGTGACGACGGCGGTACGGCCGGTCAGGCGGCGGCAGACACTGGTGGTGTCGGTCATGGTGCTCAGTCCTCCGTGCTGATGAAGATGTTCTTGGTCTCGGTGAACGCGGTGAGGGCGTCGGGGCCGAGCTCGCGGCCCAGCCCGGACTGCCGGTAGCCGCCGAAGGGCGTGGCGTACCGGACGCTGGAGTGCGAGTTGACCGAGAGGTTCCCGGCCCGCAGCCCCTGGCCGACCCGCAGCGCACGGCCCACGTCCCGGGTCCACACGGACCCGGACAGTCCGTACTCCGTCGCGTTCGCCAGCCGTACGGCGTCCGCCTCGTCGTCGAACGGCAGCACCACGGCGACCGGGCCGAAGACCTCCTCGACGGCGACCGGGGCGTCGGGATCCACCCCGACGAGGACGGTCGGCGGGTACCAGAACCCCGGGCCGTCGGGCGCCGAGCCGAGGATCCTGCCCGTCCCGGCCGACGGCGCGCCGGCCACGTAGGAGCGCACCCGGTCCCGCTGGGCGGCCGAGATCAGCGGCCCCATCGCGGTCTTCTCGTCGGACGGGTCACCGACCACCACGCCCGCGACCGCCGGTTCCAGCAGCTCCAGGAAGCGGTCGTGGACCGACCGTTCGACCAGGATGCGGGTGCGGGCGCAGCAGTCCTGTCCCGCGTTGTCCAGGAAGGACATGGGGGCGGCGGCCGCCGCGGCCGGCAGATCGGCGTCGGCGAAGACCACGTTCGGGCTCTTGCCGCCGAGCTCCAGGGTGAGCCGCTTCACGCGGTCGGCGCAGCGGGCCATGATGTGCTTTCCGGTCCGGGTGGAACCGGTGAAGACGATCTTGGCGACACCGGGGTGCTCCACCAGGGCGGCACCGGCCACCGGCCCCTCGCCCGGCAGCACCTGGAGGAGTCCGTCGGGCAGACCGGCCTCCAGGGCCAGTTCGCTCAGGCGCAGTGCGGTCAGCGGGGTGGTCTCGGCGGGTTTGAGCAGGACGGCGTTGCCGGCGGCGAGCGCCGGCGCCGCTCCCCAGGCGGCGATCGGCATCGGGAAGTTCCAGGGCGCGATGACACCGACGACGCCGAGCGGCTCCAGCAGGGTGAAGTCGATGCCTCCGGCGACCGGGATCTGACGGCCCAGCAGCCGCTCGACACCGCCCGCGCAGTAGTCGAGGAGGTCGCGTACGTTGCCCGCCTCCCAGCGGGCGTTGCCGAGGGTGTGACCGGCTTCGCGGACCTCGGTCAGGGCCAGCTCCTCGACGTGCGCGTCGACCGCGGAGGCGAACCGGCGGAGCAGCCGGGCGCGGTCGGCGGGTGCCGCGGCGGCCCAGACGCGCTGGGCGGCCGTGGCGCGGACGACGGCCGCGTCGACATCGGCGGCGGTGGCGGCCGGGACGGTGGCGACCACCTCGGCGGTGGCCGGGTTCAGGACGTCCAGGGTCACTCGTGCGTCCGTGGTGGGTGCTGCGTTCGGGTGGGACACGTACGGGCCTCGATCGGGAGTGGCGGACGGGGCGGGGGAGGAGGTCACAGGCGTTCGAAGGAGCGCCGGAGTTCCCAGTCGGTGACGGCGGCGTCGTAGGCGGCCAGTTCGACACGGGCCATGTTCAGGTAGTGCGCGACGACCTCCTCGCCGAACACCTCCTTGGCGATGGGGCTGGCCTCCCACAGGTCGGCGGCCTCGCGCAGGGTGGTGGGCACCTGCTCGTACCCGGCGGTGTAGGCGTTGCCCGCGCAGGGCTCCGGGAGTGCCAGCCCCTTCTCCACGCCGTACAGCCCGGCGGCGACCAGTCCGGCGGTGGCGAGGTACGGGTTGACGTCGCCACCGGGCAGCCGGTTCTCGAAGCGGCGGGAGGAGCCGTGCCCGACCACGCGCAGCGCGCAGGTGCGGTTGTCGTGGCCCCAGGCGACGGCGGTCGGCGCGAAGGAGCCGGGCTGGAACCGCTTGTAGGAGTTGATGTTCGGCGCGTACAGCAGGGAGAAGTCGCGCAGCGCGGCGAGCTGCCCGGCGAGGAAGTGCCGCATCAGCTCCGACATGCCGTCCGGGCCGTCACCGGCCATGGCGTTCACGCCGTCGGCGTCGGTGAGCGAGAGATGGATGTGGCAGGAGTTGCCCTCGCGCTCGTCGTACTTGGCCATGAAGGTGAGCGCGACGCCCTCCTGCGCGGCGATCTCCTTGGCGCCCGTCTTGTAGACGGCGTGCTGGTCGCAGGTGACCAGCGCCTCGTCGTAGCGGAAGACGATCTCGTGCTGTCCGAGGTTGCACTCGCCCTTGGCGGACTCGACGGTCAGTCCGGCGCCCCGCATCTCGTTGCGGATGCGGCGCAGCAGCGGTTCGACGCGGCCGGTGCCGAGGATGGAGTAGTCGATGTTGTACTGGTTGGCCGGGGTCAGCCCCCGGTAGCCGCGGTCCCAGGCCTGCTCGTAGCTGTCCTTGAAGACGATGAACTCCAGCTCCGTCCCCACCTGGGCACGGAGCCCGAGGGCGGCCAGCCGGTCCAGCTGACGGCGCAGCACCTGGCGCGGTGCGGCGGCGACCGGGCTGCCGTCGTCCCAGGCGAGGTCCGCCAGCAGCATCACGGTGCCCTGGTGCCAGGGCACCGGCCGCAGCGTCGCCAGGTCCGGGAGCATCGCGAAGTCGCCGTAACCGCGCTCCCAGGAGGACATCGCGTACCCGTCGACGGTGTTCATCTCGGTGTCCACCGCGAGCAGGTAGTTGCAGCCCTCGGTGCCGTGCTCCAGCACCTCGGCGAGGAAGAAGTCCGCGGCGAACCGCTTGCCCTGGAGCCGCCCCTGCATGTCCGGGAAGGCCAGCACGACGGTGTCGACGGACCCGTCCGCGACGAGCGCGCGCAGCTTCTCGACGGTCAGCGGGGGTGTGCGGTCTGCCACGGGATTCCTCCTTGGGTGCACCGGGATCCGTAAGGTATGACAGGAGACCATTGATTGGGAAGGGGGCCCGGCCGAGGGTGCCGGACCGGTGTTCCGGTCGCTTGAGGCGGGTGGGTGCGGAGGTCTTGACGGTGGCTGATGACGGGAGATCGCGTCATCCGTGTCGCCGTTCGATGCCTGCCTCTTGTGTTTCACCGGGCGTTCCACAAAGGTGTGCGGTTGAACCTTTGATCGACGACCGGTCCGTCTGCCCTCCCCGTCTCCCCGTCTCCCCGCGACTCCGTGCCGACACGGAGCCGTCGCCACACGTCTGGAGCGCCCATGACCCAGGGAACCGACACCCCCACCAGCCCACCCGGCGAACCGTCTGGCACCGACGCCTACCTGCACCGCCGCACCCTGCGCCGGGGCAGCGCGGGATGGCTGCTGCTCACCGGTCTCGGCGTCGCGTACGTCGTCTCCGGCGACTACTCGGGCTGGAACATCGGCCTGTCCAAGGGCGGCTTCGGCGGACTCGCGGCGGCCATGGTGCTGATGGGCCTGATGTACGCCTGCCTGGTCTTCGCGCTCGCCGAACTCTCCGCCATCCTGCCCACCGCGGGCGGCGGTTACGGCTTCGCCCGCCGGGCGCTCGGCACCTGGGGCGGCTTCCTGACCGGAACGGCCATCCTCATCGAGTACATCCTCGCCCCCGCCGCCATCTCGCTGTTCATCGGCGACTACGTCGAATCCCTCGGTCTGTTCGGGCTCACCTCGGGATGGCCCGTCTACCTCGTCTGCTTCGCCCTGTTCATCGGCATCCACCTCTGGGGCGTCGGCGAGGCGCTGCGGTTCAGCCTGGTCGTGACCGCCGTCGCGGTGGCCGCGCTGCTCGTCTTCGCCGTCGGCGCGCTCACCGACTTCGACGTCCACCGGCTCGACGACATACCGGTGGACCACGGCGCCTTCGGGGCGTCGAGCTGGCTGCCCTTCGGGCTGCTCGGCATCTGGGCCGCCTTCCCCTTCGGCATGTGGTTCTTCCTCGGCGTCGAGGGCGTGCCGCTCGCCGCCGAGGAGGCCAGGGACCCGGTCAGGTCGATGCCGAGGGCGCTGGCCATCTCGCTGACCGTCCTGGTGGGGCTGGCGGTGCTCACCTTCCTCGCCGCCACCGGGGCCCAGGGCGCCCGCGCCATCCAGGAGGCGGGCAACCCCCTGGTGGTCGCGCTGGAGGGCGGGGGCGGACCCACCGGCCTGAGCCGCTTCGTGAACTACGCCGGCCTCGCCGGACTGGTGGCGTCCTTCTTCTCACTGATCTACGCCGGCTCCCGCCAGCTCTTCGCGCTCTCCCGGGCCGGCTACCTGCCGCGCTTCCTCTCGCTGACCAACCGCCGCAAGTCCCCCTACCTCGGCCTGTTGATCCCCGGCGCGATCGGCTTCACCCTGGCCGCCTGGATCGGCAACGGCGGCCGGATCCTGAACGTCGCCGTCTTCGGCGCCACCATCAGCTACGCCCTGATGGCGCTCTCCCACATCGTGCTGCGCCGCCGCGAACCGGCGCTCGAACGCCCCTACCGCACCCCGGGCGGCGCGCTCACCTCCTCCGTGGCGTTCGTCCTGGCATGCTCGGCGCTGGTGGCGACCTTCCTGGTGGACCGGGACGCGGCGTTCATCGCCCTCGGCGTGTACGCGGTGGCGCTGGCCTACTTCGCGTTCTACAGCCGCCACCGTCTGGTCGCGGGCGCCCCGGAGGAGGAGTTCGCCGCCCTGGCGGCGGCCGAGGCCGAACTGTCACGCGACTGAACACCCCCGACCGGCAAGGGAGTCGGGGAGAAACCGGAGGAAGCCCCATGGCCCGGCCCGTCATCGGCATCAGCACCTACCAGGAACCGGCCCGGTGGGGCGTGTGGGAGATGCCCGCCGCCCTGCTGCCCGCCGGCTACCCCCGCCTGGTGCGGGCGGCGGGCGGGCTGGCGGTGCTGCTGCCGCCCGACGACACCGCCGACGCGGCCCGGGAGGCCGTCGACGCGCTGGACGGCCTGGTCGTCGCGGGCGGCGCCGACGTCGAACCGGCCCGCTACGGCGCCCGCCCCGACCCCCGCACCGGCTCGCCCAGCCGCGCCCGGGACACCTGGGAGCTGGCGCTGATCGAGGCGGCGATCGACCGGGGCGTCCCCCTGCTCGGCATCTGCCGGGGCATGCAGCTGCTCAACGTCGCCCTCGGCGGCACCCTGCACCAGCACCTGGACGGGCACACCGGAGGCACCGGCGTCTTCGGCGAACACACCGTCACCCCCGTGCCCGGCACCCGTTACGCCGAGGCCGTCGCAGGGCCGGTCGCGGTGCCGACCTACCACCACCAGGCCGTGGACCGGCTGGGGGCCGGGCTCACGGCGAGTGCCCACGCGGCCGACGGCACCGTGGAGGCGATCGAGCTGACCGGCCGCACCGCCCTGGTGCTCGGGGTCCAGTGGCACCCCGAGGCGGGCGAGGACACCCGGGTCATGGCCGCGCTCGTGGCAGCGGCCCGGGACCGCTCCGTCACCCGGGCGGGCGTGCCGACACTCTGACGCACGGGCCGCGGCGGGGCGGCGCGGGTGCGCCCCCCATGCCCCGTGCGCCCCCTCGCTCCCTTGTCATCTCCCTTCACCTGCACATAAGTTGGGCGATTGCGACGTGTCCTATGCCAGTGGGGGAGCCAAGTCATGGCCGCGAACGGACGGCACCGCAAGTACCAGCCCAGCCGGATCAACCGCGCCTCGCTCACGGTCACCATCGGCGGTGCGGGCATTGCGCTCCCGCTCATCGCCGCGGTACCGGCCGAGGCCGCCCCGACGGACGTCTGGGAGAAGGTCGCCGCCTGCGAGTCCACCGGCAACTGGCAGATCAACAACGGCAACGGCCACTTCGGCGGGCTCCAGTTCACCCGCTCCACCTGGTCGGCCTACGGCGGTACGGCCTACGCCCCGCGCGCCGACCTGGCCACCAAGCAGCAGCAGATCGCCGTCGCGGAGAAGGTGCTCGACGCACAGGGGCCCGGTGCCTGGCCGACCTGTTCCACGCGAGCGGGGCTGACCCGCGACGGGCAGGAACCCGACGTCGCCCCCCAGTCGCAGACCACCCGGAAGGCGGGGACCGGGCAGCCGGCTTCGCGCCCCGCCGCCGCTCCCGCCACCCCGACCACCGTGCCCGGCAAGCGGGAGTCGTACACCGTGGCGCGCGGGGACTCGCTCTCCGCGATCGCGGCGAACAAGCGCCTCAAGGGCGGCTGGCAGCACCTCTACGAGCGCAACCGGGACGTGGTGGGCGACGACCCCGACCTCATCCTTCCCGGGCAGCGGCTCAGCCTGGACGCCACCCGCGCCCCCCGTCCGCAGAAGCGCTCCGCCCCCGCGACCACACCGAAGCGCCAGCAGACCACCGCACCGAAGAGAACCGGGACCGGGACTGCGAAGGCCGCGACGCCGCACCGGACCGAGGCCGCGAACACCGACCGGCACGACCGGGCCACCGCCCCCAAGCAGCAGGCCGCCAAGCCCCACCAGGAGTCCGCGAAGCCCGGGACGCGCCACGAGCCCGCCAAGACCAGGCCGACGACCCGGCCGAAGCCCCAGCACGAGCAGGCCAAGCCGCACCCGAAGGAGACGGCACACCGCCCCGCCCTCGTCGCCCCCGTGGCGGCCGGCCTGGGGACGCCGTACCACAAGCCCGGGTCCTGGGCGAGCGGCTACCACACCGGGGTCGACTTCCCGGTCCCCACCGGTACGTCGATCCGGGCGATCGCCTCCGGCACGGTCGTCTCGGCGGGCTGGGGCGGGGCGTACGGCTACCAGGTCGTGATCCGGCACAGCGACGGCAAGTACAGCCAGTACGCCCATCTGTCCGCGCTCCATGTGCGCGAGGGCCGGCATGTCACGGCGGGCCAGCGCATCGCCCGTTCCGGAGCGACGGGCAACGTCACGGGACCGCACCTGCACTTCGAGATCCGTACCGGCCCCGGCTACGGATCGGACATCGACCCGCTGGCCTACCTGAGGGCGGGCGGCGTCAAGGTCTGAACGGCGGCGTACGGACCGGGCGGACCGTCGGACCCCGCCCGGCCGCCCGGGGCCCGACGGGGTTCCCCGTGGCGAACGTCACCCGGTCCAGGCGCTCCAACGGCAGGACCGGAGGCAGCGGACGCGTCACGGGCACCGGGGCCCCGGCCGTTCCCGGACCGCCGTCCGCTCCGGGGCGCCCGTCGTCCGCCGCCCCGTTCCGCTCGGCGCCCAGCCGCTCCGTCACGAGCAGGACCAGACCGCCCGCGGCGACCACCGCGCAGCCCAGCGCGAGCACCGTCCCGGCCGTGCCGTACCGGAACCGCTCCCCGAACAGCGTGATGCCGACGACCGCCGCCACCACGGGATTCGCCACCGTCACCGTCGCGAGCGGCGCGGTCAGCCCGGCGCCCCGGTACGCGGCCTGGGAGAGCAGCGTACCGGCGGCCGCGAACACGGCGATCGCCACCAGCCCGACCAGCACCGTCCCCGAGGTCCACGCCACCGCCACCGTCTTTATGAACACCGAGGCGACTCCGAACGCGATGCCCGCCGCCCCGGCCAGCACCACGCTCCGCACCGCCGGTCGGCGCACCCCCGCAGTGGCGACCAGGGCGAGCAGCGCGACCGCGCCCAGCGCCACCCCGGCGAGCACCAACTGCTCGGGACCGCGCAGCGCATGGGACGTGGCATGCCCCGTCAGCGCGAGCAGCCCCGACAGCCCCGCGGCCGCCATCACCGCGCCCCGCCACGCGGTGGCCCCGGCCCGGCGGCGGACGAGGAGCGCCGCCATCGGCAGGGCGAAGACGATGGTCAGCGCGCCGAGCGGCTGGACGAGGCTGAGCGGACCACAGGCCAGCGCCACGACATGGAGGAGCGCCCCCACCCCGTTCAGGGCCACGGCGGCCCACCAGACCCGGTCGCGCAGCGGGGCGAACGCACCACCGCCACCGGTGGCCGCCACGCGCTCCTGGACGATCGCCCCGGCCGCGTAGGCGACCGCCGAGACCAGGGAAAGCAGCACGGAAAGCGCGAGGGAGCTCATGTACCCCACCATGTCGCTCCGGCGGCGCCACGTCGTCGTCCCTGAGAGGGCAATCGGACGTACTGCTCCAGTAGTACGGGCGTGGCCCGCTTCTCCGCCCCCGGTCGGTGGCCCTTCCACCCGGAGCCGTTCCCCCTCCGCCCACGGGTCTACGGTGGGCGGGGCCGCTTCGTCCCCGGAAGACGGGCGCCGGGAAGGAGCACAGCCCATGGACGAGTCCGCCCAGGGTCCGGCGGAGGGGTTCTTCGCACTGCGGTCCGTCGCACCGACCGGTGGCGAACACCGCCCCCTGGCACGGCTGTACGCGGGGGAGCAGGCCCCGCTGACGGCCCGCATCGACACGGTCGCGGCCCGGCTGGGCACCGCCGAGCGCAGGGTGGCCGCCTCGATCGCGCACCTGGGGCTGGCCGCCCGCCTCTGGTCGACCGCGCTCGGACCGGCGGTGGTGACCGGCCGCTTCCCCGACCTGTCGGCCGGTTCCCTCCACTGGGACCCGGGGCAGTCGTCCCCCGACGACCTGTGGCTGGACGGCACCGAATCGCTGCCCGGAACCGCCGACCGTATCCGCGAGACCGTCCAGTACGGGCACCTCGTACCGCTCGCCGACGCGGTCCACCGGGACGGGCCGCTCTCCGACCGGCTGCTGTGGGGCAACGCCGGCTCCGCGCTCGCCGGGGCCCTGCGCCAGCTCGTCTCCTGGGCGGCGACGCACCGCCGCCCCGACGCGGCGGCCCGGGCCCGTGCCCTGACCGCCGAACTCCTCGACCACCCGGACCTGCGGACCACCGGCGCCCCGCACGACACGGCGTTCCGCCGGCGCAGCTGCTGCCTCTACTACCGCGTCCCGGCGGGCGGACTGTGCGGCGACTGCGTCTTCGAACGCCGCTGACCCCGCCCGCCCAGCGGTCGAGGTGTCCGGCGGCTCAGCTGCTCAGCTCGAACTCGGCCCGGATGCGTTTGCCCACCGGCACCCGCTCGGCGGTCAGCCGGTCGCACAACGCCACCACGATCTCCATGCCGTGGCCACCGGGGCGTGCCGGGTCGGGGGAGTAGAAGACCGGGAGCGCGGTGCTGGAGTCGTACACCGTCACACTGACGCGCTCCGCGGTGCCCTCCAGCTCCAGCAGGTAGGGGCCCTGGCTGTAGCGGTCGGCGTTGGTGACCAGCTCGCTCACCGCCAGCAGCAGATCGCCGCGGGTGCGCTCGCCCAGGACCGCGAGCCACTCGGCGGCCAGCCGGACGAGGAAGCGGTCGGCCAGCGCGCGGGCCTGTGCGATGCAGCCCGGCTCGCCGTCGAACACCTCGGCGCTGTGCAGAACCTCCAGGGGCCGGTCCGGGCACGGCCCGTCCGCCGGTCGTGAGGTGACCTGTTCGTTCATGTGCTCCAGCCAGGGCGACGCAGGGGTGTTCGGTGACGGCTTCTCGGTGTCCGCCTACCCGCGAAGCACGGTCCCACTCCGGCGGAAACCCGGCAGTTCCCGGCCACCGCCGCACCGGTCGGCCACGACGCCGCAGCGAAGAGTACCGCCCCCGGGTACGGCCGGTCCCACCCCGTCACGCGAACGGAGCAGCATCAGGTGCATGGCAGACTTGACCGGGGCGTTTCGGCCCGGCACAAGCAGGTACGGCGGTCGGCCGCCATGAGAGACGGACGGCAGAGGAACGGCGATGACGGTGACAGAGGACAGCCAGGAGCTCGCTCCCGGTACGGAGGAGTTCGGCCCCGGGATCGACCCGGAGCGGCTCGCCGTCTGCCTCAGTGTGCTCGACGAACTCGACCGTATCGAGGTCGACCACCCCGACGCCGTCGCCGTGCGCCGTGCCACCGCCGGGATCTACCGGACGGTGAAGCAGCGCCGCCGCCAGGAGCGCCGTGCCGCCAAGACCGCCCACGACAAGGCGGTCACCGAGGCCACCGCGACCGGCTCGGCCGACCGGATCGACGACGAGACCCAGGGCGTCCTGCCGTCGTCGTCCACCCGCGGCGAGATCGCGGGCGTGCTCCAGCGCCCCCGGTCCTGCTACATCTGCAAGACCCGGTACGTCGAGGTGGACGCGTTCTACCACCAGCTCTGCCAGTCGTGCGCGCAGGAGAACCGCGCCCGCCGCGACGCCAGGACGGACCTCACGGGCAAGCGCGCCCTGCTGACCGGCGGCCGGGCCAAGATCGGCATGTACATCGCGCTGCGGCTGCTGCGCGACGGCGCCCACACCACCATCACCACCCGCTTCCCCAACGACGCGATCCGCCGCTTCAAGGCGATGCCGGACAGCGGTGAGTGGATCCACCGGCTGAAGATCGTCGGCATCGACCTGCGCGACCCCGCCCAGGTCGTCGCCCTCGCCGACTCGGTGGCCGCCGAGGGCCCGCTGGACATCCTGATCAACAACGCGGCCCAGACGGTGCGCCGCTCACCCAACGCCTACAGCGAACTGGTCAACGCCGAGTCCGCGCCGCTCCCGGCGGGCGAGCTGCCCGCCGCCGAGGTCATCGGCACCTTCGGCAGCGGCACCGTCGACCGGGTGGCCGCCCTGCCGTCCGCCCGCAAGGAGGGGCTGAGCGCCCAGGACGTCACCGAGCTCGCCCTGGTCACCGGCTCCGCCTCACTGGAGCGGATCGCCGCCGGGACCGCGATCGACGCGGGTGGGCTCGTCCCCGACCTGCACGACACGAACAGCTGGGTGCAGACCGTCGACGAGGTCGGGCCGATCGAGCTGCTGGAGGTCCAGCTCTGCAACTCGACCGCCCCGTTCATCCTCATCAGCCGGCTCCGCCCGGCCATGGCGGCCACCGCGGCCAAGCGGGCCTACGTCGTCAACGTCTCCGCGATGGAGGGTGTGTTCAGCCGCGGCTACAAGGGCGCCGGTCACCCGCACACCAACATGGCCAAGGCCGCCCTGAACATGCTCACCCGCACCAGCGCGCAGGAGATGTTCCAGAACGACGGCATCCTGATGACCGCCGTCGACACCGGCTGGATCACCGACGAGCGCCCGCACCCCGACAAGATCCGTCTGGCGGAGGAGGGCTTCCACGCCCCGCTCGACCTGGTCGACGGTGCCGCCCGGGTCTACGACCCGATCGTGCGCGGCGAGGCCGGCGAGGACCTCTACGGCTGCTTCCTCAAGGACTACGCCCCGGCCAACTGGTAGCCGTCCGGACATCCGCCCCGGGGCCCGTCGCCCCGGGGCGGATGTCGTCATGGGGCGGACCGCGTGATGCCGCTCCGCCCGGCGGGGTACCGGCAGCTTGCCGACATGCCGTCCCGGACACGCGGGGTGCGGTGCCATGCTGTCCGTCACGGCCGCTCTCCGGGCCGTGATCGCGGACGGGTCTTTTCCCTGCGGAGTGGCTGAAAGTGACCTACTGCACACGTTCTATCGAGCGCGGAAGCGCTCATTTGGTTACTCTGATGTGAACGGACGCCATCGAGAAGTCCACAAACCCTCCTCGACCGTCCCGGGACAGACTTGTCAACCAGGTCGCCGTCCCGCCCTGTACCCGGCGCCACCGCGACCGAGCTGTTCTCTGCCCCTGCCCCGCACGGGCGGCCGATTCCGGCAGTCAGGCCGGAGCTTCGGCGCCGTCCGGGGCGATGCGACACAAAGGAGTGCGCGGTGACGACACCGGAACTGACGAAGCACGAGAAGCGCCCCGCCGATCGGCACACGGGCCCGGCCCGCAGGCCCGAGAAGCTGCGCAACATCGAGGTGTGGGCCCGGTCCGCCCCGATCCGGCTGGCCGGCTACGAGGACGACCTCGCCGAGCCGCACATCCTGCCCGGCATCGACTGATCCCGCTCCACCCCGGGCCCCCCGGGAACCACCTCTTTTCGGCCTTGGCCTCGGTCCGCTCCGCGCGGGCCGGGGCCGAAACCCGTTGCCCGGCCGTGCGCCACCCCGGCGCGCGGACCCGTCCCCGCCGCCCGCACCGTCGCCGCCCGCGCCCCGCGCTCATCGGACCGCGTCCGCCAGAGCCGCCCCGGCGAAGGACAGCCCCATGCCCGCCGCGACGGTGAGCGTCAGATATCCGGCGGCCAGCGCCGTCCGCCGGGCCGAGGCGAGGGTCAGCAGCTCGTACGAGAACGTCGACCAGGTCGACAGCGCCCCGCAGAATCCGGTGGCCAGCAGCAACTGGAGGCGGGGCCCGAACTCCCCGTCGGTCACCGCCTCGGAGACGTAGCCGAGGAAGAACGCCGCCCCCGCGTTGGCCGCGAACGTGCCCCACGGGAAGGCGGTGTGCAGGCGGAACTTCGCGTCCACCCCGAGCAGGTAGCGGAGCGGCGCACCGACCATCCCGCCGACGAGCACCAGCAGCCAGTCGGTCATCGGGCACTCTCCGGCTCTTCCGCGTAACCCCGCCCGAGCACCAGGTGCGCGGCGAAGGCACCCGCCGTCACCGCGGCCAGCGCCGCCACGACGGTCAGCAGCAGACAGCCGACCGCGTCACCGGTCCGGCCCTCCGTGAAGAGCTGCCGCACCCCGTCCGTGTAGTGCGAGAACGTGGTGAACCCGCCGAGCACCCCGGTGCCGAGCAGCGGGCTGATCAGCCGGGGCGCGCCGGGGAACCGCAGTTTCAGGGTCACCATCAGGATGCCCATGAGGAAACAGCCCACGGCGTTGACCAGCAGCACCGTCCAGGGGAACGCCTCGGGGCCGTCGGGCCACAGCCGCTCGGCGGCGTAGCGGGCCAGCGCGCCCACGGCGCCGCCGACGGCGACCGCCGCCACGACGGCGGGCTGCGCTCCGGGGTGGTGATCGGGGTGGGTGCGATGGTGCAGGCGCATCTGCGGGGACATCCACCGAAGCTAACGAGCCGGTCCGGACATCCCCGTCTCCCACGCCCGACGGCGCGGTTCACGACCCCAACGGCGCAGCCGGACGGCGCTCCGCGAGAAGACCGGGCCGACCTGTGCGTTGATGGCGGCAGACCGCGAAGAGCGTTCCATCCCTGATCCGCTATGCGCTGGAGTCCCCTTGTCCCTCGCCGAGCCGACTGCCGTCCGCAGGCTGGAGCAGCGGCAGCCGACCGCGTTCCTGCTGGCCACGATCCGAGGGGTCGGGCAGGTGGACCTCCAGTCGTGCCTGTGGACCGGGGCGTTCATCCTCGCCGGACTCTGGGCGGCCGGCTGGCAGATCGGTCTCTTCGCGACCCTGGGCACCGCCCTCTCGACGCTGACCGCCTACGCGTTCGGCGTCGACCGCCCCTCCATCGCCCTCGGCCTGCACGGGTACTCCGGCTGTCTCACCGGCATCGCCCTGGTCACCTCGCTGGGCCACCACCCCGCCACGTACGTCCTCGCGGTGATCGGCTCGATCATGTGCACCGTGCTGACGATGGCCCTGACGAACCTGCTGAAACCGTACGGACTGACCGCGCTCACCGCACCGTTCTGCCTGGTCTCCGGCGTCATGGTGCTCGGCGCGCCGTCCTTCGCACGGATCTGGCACGGCGCCCCGAAGCAGGTGTCCAGCACCACCAGCGGCGCCACCGGGCTCTCCTGGAGCGATCTGTGGCACGGCTTCTTCACCAACGTCTCGCAGATCTTCCTGGTCGACGCCTGGTACGTCGGGCTCATCATGCTCGTCGGCCTGGCCTGCGCCGGGGTGCGGGTGGTGCTCTTCGCGGCCGGGGGCAGCGTCGTCGGGATCCTCGCCGCCTGGCTGCTGGGCGCCCCCAGCTCGCTGATCGCGAACGGGATCTACGGATACAACGCCGTGCTCGTCGCCATCGCCATCGGCGCGGTCTTCCTGACCCCGACGGTGTGGAACGGGGCGTACGCGCTCTTCGGCGCCGCCGCCTCCACGGGCCTCACGGCCTCCCTGACCTCGTTCTTCAAACCCTTCGGCGGCCACACCTTCACCTGGCCGTTCATCCTCGTGACCTGGGCGTTCATGGCGGCGGTGCCGCTGCTGCCCCGGTTCCGGAAAAGCGGCTGACCGCCCGTTCCCCCTCACCCCAGAGAGGTACTGACGATGAACCTCGCCCCCCGCGAGATCGACAAACTGCTGGTCTACGTCGTGGCCGACCTGGCCCGCAAGCGCCAGGGCCGCGGCCTCAAGCTCAACTACAGCGAGGCCGTGGCACTGATCAGCGAGGCGATCCTGGAAGCGGCCCGCGACGGCAAGAGCGTCGCCGACTGCATGGAGCTGGGCCGCCATGTCGTCGGCGAGGACGACACCATGCCCGGCGTACGGGAGATGCTCGGCCTGCTCCAGATCGAGGCGTCCTTCGTGGACGGGACCAAGCTGGTCTCCTGCCACGATCCCATCGGCGGCTGAACCCGGTGGACGCGAACCGCCGGGTGATCGCCGTCTGCGGCCACGAAGCCGGGTACGGCGCCGCCCTGCACGACCTCGCGGAGACCGGGCCCACCGTCGTACGGGACGGGCGCGCCCTCTTCCGGACGGTCACCGCCCTCGCCCGCCGCGGCGAGGAGGCCTGTGTCGTACCGATGACCCTCGGCCGCGACCCGGAACTCGTCGCCGACACCGCCCGCACCCTGCGGGCACTGCCGCCCGCCGCCCGCGCCCGCACCCTGCTGACCGAGCCGTTCGGCACCGCGCAGCACCTGACCGCCTGGCTGCGCGCGGCGGCCGGCCGGGCCCCCGGAACCGCCGCCCTGCTGGTCACCGCCCCGGCCGGGGACCCCTTCGAGGACGCCGAGCTGTACCGCGTCGCCAGCCTGGTGCGCCGCTACGGCGGCCATGAACTGGTCGAGGTCGCGTTCGCCGGGGGAGACCCCGGCCCCGCCGAGGGCGTCCGGCGCTGCCAACTGCTCGGCGCCCGCGAGGTGGTGCTGCTCCCGGCCGCGTTCGCCCGGCCGCCGCTGCCGGACGTACCCGGCGCGCGGATCACGGACGGCGGCCCGCTGCTCTCCCCGGCGGCGCTGGCCCGGGTGCTCGCCGAGCGGGTGGCCGACGCCCGGCGCCACCGGGCCGAGCACGGCGACGACGGCATCGCGGCCGGGCTGACCGCCGCCGACCACCACGGCCACGCCCACACCCACCCCCCGGGCGAGGGCCACCCCCACGGCCACGGGCACGGCCACCCCCACGGGGCCGTCCACACGCACCCGCATCCGCACCCGCATGTCCACGGTGCGGGCCGAGTCATCAGGAGCACCGCATGACATCCCGCCAGAGGTACATCTACGGCAAGGAACCGATCGAGATCAACGCCGGGCGCCGCCGGGTGAAGCTCACCGTGCGCAACACCGGGGACCGGGCCGTCCAGGTCGGTTCGCACTACCACTTCTTCGAGGTCAACTCGGCGCTGTCGTTCGACCGGCAGCAGGCGCTCGGCATGCACCTCGACATCCCCGCCGGCACCTCGGTGCGCATCGAGCCCGGCGGCACGCGCGAGGTGGAGCTGTGCGCGTACGCCGGCACGGGCCGGCTCGTCGGCTTCAGCGGGCTGTTCAACGGCAGCCTCGCCTCGCAGCCGGTGCGGATCGAGGCGGTCCGCCGGGCGATCGAGCTGGGCTTCGCCGGGGCCCAGGAGAAGGCCGGGGGCGGCAAGAACACCAAGGACGCCAAGAGCGCCAAGGCCGCGAAGGACGCCAAGGAAAAGAAGAAGGGTTCGCGCTGATGCCCATCCTGCCGCGCAAGCAGTACACCGACATGTTCGGCCCGACGGTCGGCGACCGCTTCCACCTCGCCGACACCAACCTCGTCGTCGAGGTCGAGAAGGACTACAGCGAGGGCCTCTACGGCGACGAGGTCGTCTACGGCGGCGGCAAGACCATGCGCGACGGCATGGCCGCCGACCCGCAGGCCACCGCCGCGCAGGGAGCGCTCGACACCGTCATCACCAACGTGGTGGTCATGGACCCCGTCGTCGGCATCGTCAAGTGCGACATCGGCATCAAGGACGGTTTCATCGCGGGCATCGGCAAATCCGGCAACCCGCAGACGCAGAACAACGTCCACCCGGACCTGGTCGTCGGCCCCGGCACCGAGGCCATCGCCGGTGAGCACCTCATCGCCACCGCGGGCGCCATCGACACCCACGTCCACCTGATCGCACCGCAACAGGCCGAACAGGCGCTCACCAACGGCATCACCACGCTCATCGGCGGCGGCACCGGCCCCTCCGACGGCACCAACGGCACCACCTGCACACCCGGCCCCTTCAACATCGCCCGCTTCCTCCAGGCGGCCGAGGGCGTCCCCATCAACCTCGGCATCATGGGCAAGGGCAACGGCAGCCTCCCCGAGGCACTGGAGGAACAGGTCCGGGCCGGGGTCTGCGCGCTGAAGGTCCACGAGGACTGGGGCGCGACGCCCGCCGTCATCGACAACGCGCTCAAGGTCGCCGACCGGCACGACATCCAGGTGGCCATCCACACCGACAGCCTCAACGAGAGCGGATTCTTCGAGGACACCCGCTCCGCGATCGACGGCCGCACCATCCACACCTTCCACAGCGAGGGCGCGGGCGGCGGACACGCCCCGGACATCCTGCGGGTCGCCGGGGAGCCCAACATCCTGCCGTCCTCCACCAACCCGACGCTCCCGTACACCAGGAACTCGGTGGACGAACTCCTCGACATGGTGATGGTCTGCCACCACCTGAGCCACGACATCCCCGAGGACGTGTCGTTCGCCGACAGCCGGGTACGGGCCGAGACCATCGCCGCCGAGTCGGTCCTGCACGACCTCGGCGTGATCAGCATGATCTCGTCCGACTCGCAGGCGATGGGCCGGGTCGGCGAGTCCGTCACCCGCTGCTTCCAGATCGCCCACCACTGCAAGGACAAGCTCGGCACCCTGGAGGGCGACTCCGCCCGCAACGACAACCAGCGGGTGCTGCGCTACCTCGCGAAGGTCACCATCAACCCGGCCATCGCGACCGGGATCTCCGACCACGTGGGCTCCATCGAGAAGGGCAAGCTCGCCGACATCGTGCTCTGGCCCATGCACTCCTTCGGCGCCAAGCCGAAGATGATCATCAAGGGCGGCATCATCGCCTGGGCGCAGATGGGCGATCCCAACGCCTCGCTGCCGACCCCGCAGCCGGTGATCTACCGGCCGATGTTCGGGCAGTACGGCAAGGCCCAGGCCAGCACCCACGTCACCTTCATGTCCCAGGCCGGGATCGCCGCCGGGGTCCCGGCCGAACTGGGCCTGGACCGCAAGGTGCTGCCGGTCCGGCGCACCCGGACCATCGGGAAGCACAACATGGTGCGCAACGACGCCCTGCCCGACATCAAGGTCGACCCCGAGACGTTCAAGGTCACCCTCAACGGCAAGGTCGCCACCATCGACCCGGCCGAGGAGCTCCCGCTCAACCATCTGTACTTCCTGGTCTAGGGCGCGAGGAAGACGCGGCCGTGTACCAGGACGAGGAAGAGATCCGGGGCGGGGTGGCGCCCGCCCCGGCGAACGCGGAGGCGAAGGCCAACGCGAAGGCCAACGCGGAGGCCGGGCCGGCGCTCGGGCCGTTGCTGGTCGGCCTCCAGCTGACCGACTCGGCGTTCCCCAGCGGCTTCTACACGCTCTCCCACAGCCTGGAGGGGTTCGCGCAGGCCGGGGCGGTCGACCGGCAGAGCCTCCCGGCGCTGCTGGCGGACCTGCTGCGGCACGGGGTCGGTCCGGCCGACGCCACCGCGCTCGCGCTCGCCCACCGGGCCACCCGGGCGGGCGACGCGGCGGCCGTCGTCCGGATCGACGAGCACCTGTTCGCCACCAAACTGGGGCGCGAGATGCGCCAGGCCGCCACCCGGACCGGGCGGCAGCTCCTCGACCTCGCCGCCGAGGTGTTCGACCGGCCGGAGATCACCGAGCACTTCGACCGTGTCGTACGCGGCGAGTCGCCCGGCACCCAGGCGGTGGCGGCCGGGGTGGTCCACGCGGCGGCCGGGGTCCCCGTCCGCCAGGCGGTGGCCTGCGACCTGTTCGCGTTCTGCGCGAGCTTCGCCGGCGCCGCGCTGCGGCTGCGGCTCACCGACCACCGCGGGGCCCAGGTCCTGCTGCGGAACGCCGCAACCGTCGTCGAGGAGACCACCGAGGCGGCGCTCCGGCGCGAACTGGCCGACGTCGGCGCCACCGTCTTCGCCTCGGACATCATGTCGGGCCGTCACGAACGCGCCGAGGCCCGGCTGTTCGCCAGCTGATCCCCACCCCACCCCCCAACGACGCGAGGAAAAGGGAACACCATGGACGACAACGTACTGCGGGTCGGCATCGGCGGACCGGTCGGTTCCGGCAAGACCGCGCTCATCGAGGCGCTGGTGCCGGTGCTCATCGAGCGCGGCCACCGCCCGAGCGTCATCACCAACGACATCTACACCCAGGAGGACGCCCAGCACATCCGCCGCACCCTCGCCGGGGTCCTCGAACCGGAGCGCGTCGTCGGCGTGGAGACGGGGGCCTGCCCGCACACCGCCGTCCGCGACGACCCCACGATGAACCTGGCCGCCGGGGCCGAGATGCTGGAACGCTTCCCGGACACCGACACCCTGCTCTACGAGTCCGGCGGCGACAACCTCACCCTCACGTTCAGCCCGGCCCTCGTCGACCTCTTCGTCTTTGTCCTGGACACCGCCGAGGGCGAGAAGATGCCGCGCAAACGGGGCCCCGGCATCACCGACTCCGACCTGCTCGTCATCAACAAGATCGACATCGCGAAGTACGTGCGCACCGACATCGGCGTCATGGAGTCCGACGCCCACCGGGTGCGCGGGGACGGGCCGGTCGTCCTCACCGACTGCCTCACCGGCATCGGGGTCGAGGACGTCGCCGGTTACCTGGAATCCCGTCGCAAGGCGCTGATCTGAGATGCGGCCCACCCCGTCACCGCCCCGGCCGGACCGGCTCGCCCCCGGCCACTACACCGTGGACCGCCTCCCCCCGGAGGTGGCGGCCCTGGCGTCCGTGCCCGACACGCTGGGGCCCGGCGCACCGGCCAAGGTCGGCATCCTCGACCTGGCCTTCGCCGTACGGGGTGGGCGCACCGAACTCGTGGAGCGCTACCAGAAGACCCCGCTCCAGATCATGCGGCCGCTCTGGATCGACCCGGCGATGCCCGGGATGAGCTACGTCTACCTGATGGCCACCGGCGGCGGGGTCGCCCAGGCCGACCGCTACCGCATGGACTTCCGCTGCGGGCCCGGCACCCAGGTCCACCTGACCACCCAGGCGGCGACCAAGATCTTCCGGATGGAGCACGACTACGCCAGCCAGCGCGTGCACATCACGGCGGAGGACGGCGCCTACGTCGAGTACCTGCCCGACCCGCTGATCCCGTTCGCGGACTCCCGCTTCTACCAGCGCACCGAGGCCACCGTCGCCCCCGGCGCCACCGTGCTCCTCGGCGACACCGTGACCGCCGGGCGGCTCGCCCGCGGCGAGCGCCACGCCTACCGGACGCTCGCCACCGATCTGCGCGTCACCCGCCCCGACGGCACCCTCCTCGCCCTCGACACCCTGCGCCTGACGCCGGGCGCCGCGGACGGCGGCGTCCTCGGCCCCGGGGTGTTCGCCGGGCACGACCACGTCGCCTCGCTCTTCGTCGTCACCGACCGGGCCCCGGCCGGTGAGCTGGCCGACACCCTCCACACCGCGCTCGCCGGGCTCGGTGTCCTGTACGGGGTCAGCGTGCTGCCCCGGGACTGCGGCGCCTGGCTGCGGCTGCTGGACGACAGCCCGGTACGGGTCGCCGCCGCGCACGCCGCCGCCTGGGACGCCGTACGCCGACTGCTCACCGGCCACCCCGCCCCCGCCCTGCGCAAGCCCTGACACCCCACCACGAGGAGGGACCCGCCGATGAACTTCGCACCCCCACCGATGCCGCCGGCGTACGACTCCGGTGACACCGCCTGGCTGCTCGCCTCCACCGCCATGGTGCTGCTGATGACGCCGGGACTGGCGTTCTTCTACGGCGGTATGGTGCGCACCCAGCACATCCTGATGATGATCAAGATGAGCTTCGCCGCACTCGCCTTCGGCACGCTCGTCTGGTGGATCATCGGCTACTCGCTGGCCTTCGGGCCGGACGTCGGCGGCGCCGGACTCATCGGCAACCTCGACCACGTGTTCATGCACGACATCGGGCTGACCACCCTCACCGGGCACATCCCCACCTATGTCTACAGCACCTTCCAGATGGGCTTCGCGATCATCACGGTGGCCCTGATCAGCGGCTCGATCGCGGACCGCGCCACCATGCGGGGCTGGCTCGTCTTCGTCCCGCTGTGGCTGCTCGTCGTCTACGCCCCGCTCGCGCACTGGGTGTTCGACCAGAACGGGTGGATCGTCAAGCACCTGGGGGCGCTGGACTTCGCGGGCGGGCTGCCGGTGGAGCTCAACTCCGGGGTCGCCGGACTGGCCGTCGCGCTGGTGCTGCGGGCCCCGCGCGACTTCGCCCGCCGGGAGGAGCGCCCCAACAACATCCCGCTGGTGGTGATCGGCGTCGGGCTGCTGTGGTTCGGCTGGTTCGGCTTCAACTCGGGCTCGGCGCTCACCACCCAGGGCGCCGCCAGTGCCGCGTTCCTCAACACCCAGCTGGGCGCCGCGGGCGCCATGGTCACCTGGCCGCTGGTGGAGAAGTGGCGCACCGGCACCGTCACCACCATGGGCGTGGTCTCCTCGGCCGTCGCGGGCATGGTCGCCATCACCCCCGCCTGTGGCGAGGTCGACCCGCTGGGCGCGGTCATCACCGGACTGGTGGTCGGGGCGGTCTGCGCCTTCGCCATTACGCTCAAGTACCGGTTCTCCGTGGACGACACCCTCGACGTGGTGGGGGTGCACGGGGTCGGCGGACTGGTCGGGCTCATCATGGTCGGGCTGTTCGCCACCGCGCGGATCAGCGGCAAGAAGGGGCTGTTCTACGGAGGCGGCTGGGGACTGCTGGGCAGACAGCTCCTCGCCATCGTCTGCGTGATCGCGTTCTCCTTCCTGCTCACCTGGATCATCGCGAAACTGGTCGATGTGGCCGTCGGCTTCCGGGCGAAGGACGAGTACGAGAAGGTCCCCGGCACGGAGCGGGAGCGCGCCTACGACTTCCAGACGGCCGAACGCCTCGGCGCCCTGATCGCCGGCAAGCGGATCACCAGCGACGACGAGCTCGTCAAGCAGATCACCCGGCTGCTGCGGGCCCGGGAGGAGTCCAAGTGACCCGCGCCCGGAGGTTCAGGACCGGCGGTCCGGGCCGAGCGAGACCGGCGGCATGAACTCGCGCACGTAGGTGCGGTGCCACCAGCGTCCGGTGGCCCGCAGCTCGCGCCAGGTGGTGTACCGGTAGTGGTACACCCGGGCGCGGACGTGCGCGGGCGGGGCGTCGGGGAACGGATTGTGCCGCAGCAGCCGCAGGGTGTCCCGGTCGTTCTCCAGCAGCCGCTCCATGAACGGGCCGAACCACGGCCGGGCGTACGCGGGGGAGAGCGCCGCGAACCACATCAGCCAGTCCAGCCGCAGATGGTACGGGGCGAACTGGCGGGGCAGCCGGCGCGGGTCGCCCGGTTTGCCGCGGAAGCCGTACTCCTGCCAGCGCGTGCCCTCGTGGAGGACCCGTTCGTCCGTGCCCTCCACCACCACCTCCAGCCGGACCCGGCTGACGCTGCCGAACGCGCCGTACGTGTTGACCAGGTGCAACGGGTCGAACGAGCGGTTCATCACCTGGCGGCGGGAGACCAGGTTGCGGGCCGGGCGGTAGCTGAGGAACAGCACCAGCGCGGTCACCGCCGCCACCACCACCTCGTACCAGAGCGGCGGCGCGGTCTGGGCGGGCGGCTCGGCCAGGGGCGACCAGTCGACGACGGACAGGGCCAGCGTGATCGTCAGCCAGTTCAGCCAGGCGAAGTTGCCCGAGAGGACCAGCCACAGCTGGGTGACCACCATCAGTCCGGCCGCCACGCTCGCCACCGGCTGCGGTGTGAAGAGCAGCACCGGCACCAGGAGCTGGGTGACGTGGTTGACCGCGACCTCGGCCCGGTGCAGGGGCCGGGGCAGCCGGTGGAAGAACCAGCTCAGCGGCCCCGGCATCGGCTGGGTCTCGTGGTGGAAGTAGAGACAGGTCAGCTTCCGCCAGCAGTCGTCACCGCGGATCTTGATCAGACCGGCGCCGAACTCGACCCGGAACAGCACCCAGCGCAGCAGCCACAGCACCAGCACCGGCGGGGCGGTGTGCCCGTTGCCGAGGAAGACCGCGAGGAAGCCGGTCTCCAGCAGCAGCGACTCCCAGCCGAAGCCGTACCAGGTCTGGCCCACCTGGACGATCGACAGGTACAGCGCCCAGGGCACCGCCCAGAGCGCCATCCCCGCCCAGAGCGGCAGGTACGCGTCGGCCCCGGCGAGCAGCGCCACGGCGACCGCGCAGCCGGTCCAGGCGACCGAGGCGAAGAAGCGGTCGCTGTAGTGCAGCCGGAAGAGGCCGGGGCCGTCGCGCCAGTCGGTGCGCCGCAGGAACGCCGGCACCGGCAGCATGCCGCGCTCGCCGATCAGCGCCCTGAACTGGAGCGCGGCGGCCAGGAAGGCGACGAGGTACACGGCGGCCAGCGCCCGCTGGAAGACCAGCCGGCTGAGCCAGTACCCGTCCGCGGTGAACCACTGCATCGCCTCCAGTATCGGTCAGAGGACGCCCGGCAGGCTCTCAGGCGGTGATCCGGCGCAGCGTGGCTCCGAGACGGCGGGCGTACCAGCGCTGGAGCACCGGTACGACCGGCCCCGCGAGCCGGGCGTACCAGGCGACCGGCCGGCTGAACGCCGTGACGGTGAACCACACCGTCCCGTCGTCCGTCAGCTCCGCCACGAAGGACTCCTCGCCGGACTCGGGGTGGCCGGGGGCCGTCCCGTACGCGAACCCGATCCGGTCGGGCTCGTACGCGGTCCAGACGACCCGGCAGGGGGCGTGGAAGCGGAGGGGGCCGATCCCGAGCGAGACGGTCAGGGTGGTCCCGGCCTCGGCCCGGTCCGCCGAGGACTCGACCCGGGCCCCGGAGCCGCGGTGCATGCCCCAGCCGGTGATGGCGGCGCCGACCGTTTCGAGGTCGGCCCGGCCGCGGCCGACCCGGGTCCGGTGATGGAGGTGGTGGTACCCGTCGGGCAGCGGGCCGAGCCGGGTGGTCCCGACCTCCGGGTAGGAGAATGCGTTCACGCGGTCCGTCCTTCGTGGTGGGTGTCGTGCCGGGGAGCCGTCCGGCCGTGGGCGGCCGGGGCCTCCCGGAGCCTTCGCCAGGCGAGCAGCGAGCAGAGCGCGAAGCCCAGCGCGTTGCCGAGGCCGTGGGTGGCGGCCATCCAGCCCAGGGTGGGATGGGGGATTCCGGTGGCCTCGCCGAGCGCCCAGCTCAGCGCGAGGAGCATGGTGACGGCGAGCACGCCGGAGGAGACCGCGAGCAGCAGCCGGGTGGTCCGGTCCCGGTCGGGCCCCCGGACCGAACGCCAGGTGAGCAGGGCGACGGCCCACATCCCCGCGGTCAGTACGAGCGCACCGGCCAGCTCGGCCCGGTCGCCGACGAAGTAGCCGCCCAGGACGAGCAGGGTGCCCAGCGGCACGCTCAGCGCGGCGAACCGGCCCGCCGGGGTGTCGGCGACCCGGCAGACGAGCCTGGAGACCAGCGCCGCGGCGAAGCCCGCGAAGTGGAAGTGCGGCACGGTCAGCGCGAGGATGCCGAGCCCGAAGCCGAAGAGCCGGTGGCCCGAGCGCTCGGCGACCAGCGCGGTGGCCGCGATCGACGGCATGACCAGGGCGGTGAGCAGGGCGATCTCGGCCGGTGCCCGGTGGGCCCGGGGCTCGCGCAGCAGGCGCTGCGGCGCGTGCAGCGCGAGCAGTGCGGTCCCGAGGGCGTAGCAGGCGGCGAGCGCGGTGGCCGCGGGTCCGCGCGGCAGCCACAGGGCGACGGCGCCGGGCACCGCGAACAGCGGCCACAGCCGCCGTATCCGGTCCAGCTCGGGCGCCCCCACCAGCCGCAGCCCCATCGGGACCACCACCAGCATGCCCAGCATCACGATCACGTTGACCAACGACGACATCGCCGCACCGCCCCCTTCGACTTGAACGTGTTCAAGTCCGTCTGGCGGTGACTCTACGACTTCTTTTGAACGCGTTCAAGAAGGGGGTGGGCGAACAGCCGGAAGGGGGCGGTCCGGTCACGGGACCGCCCCCTTCCTGCTGTTCCGGGCGGGGTCAGAGAACCCCTCGGCGCCACTCCCGGACCAACAGCCACCCCAGGTACACCCCGCCGACGGCCATCGTGTAGATGCCGACCGGCAGGTTGTCGAAGAGCGGCGACTGCTGGGCACACAGGTCGGCCAGTACGAGCAGCACCGCACCGGTCAGCGCCGACAGCGTCAGATGCGGGCCCGGGAGCCGGGTGATCCGCCGGGCGATCTGCGGAGCCGTCAGCGCGACGAACGCGATCGGCCCGGCGACGCTCACCGCTCCGGCCGAGAGCACGATCGCCAGGACCACGGCCACGGTCTTTGTGGTACGCGGCCGCGCCCCCAGCGCGTGTGCGATGTCGTCGCCCATCTCCCCGATGTCCAGCCGCCGCGAGACCAGCGCGGCGCACGGGGCGACGGCCAGCAGCACCAGACCGATCGTCGCGGCGTCGGTCCAGGAGCGCGCGGACAGGCTGCCGTTCACATAGGCGGTGAGGACGGCCGCCCGGTCCCGCTCCATCGCGTACACGACGTACTGGGTGATCGCGGTACCGATCGCGGCCACCCCGATGCCCGCGATCACCAGCCGGGCCGGGTCGCGGAAGCCGGTGCCGGTCGACACGTACACCAGGGCCATGGCGAGGACTGCACCGAGCAGCGCGCCGAGCGCCACCGGCACGCTGTCCGGGAGGAACAGCGCGCTGATCGCGGCGCCCGCACCGGCACCGGAGGCCAGCCCGATCACATCCGGGCTGCCCAGCGGATTGCGGGTCACGGACTGGAACAGCGCCCCGGAGAGCCCGAGCGCCGCGCCGGTCCCGGCGGCGACCGTCAGCCGGGGCCCGCGCAGCCGCTCCAGGACGAACGCGTCCTTGCCCTCCGCCCCGCCGGTCAGCGCCCCGGGCAGATCGGCGAGGGCGATGCCGAGCCGTCCCAGCGACAACGTCGCCACCGCCCCCGCCGCCAGCAGCACCAGCAGCGCCACCGCCGTCAGCACCGACACCCGCCGGACCGGCAGCGCCACCCGCCGGCCGACCGTCAGCACCTTCCGCGGCGACGCGGTGCGGACCGCAGCCCGACGCGCCGTCATGGCCGTGTCCCTCATCCCGCCTCGCCTCTCATCCTGCGTACGGCGACGAGCAGCGCGGGCGCCCCGAGGAACGCGGTCACCACACCGACCATCAGCTCCTGCGGGCGCATCACCACCCGCCCCACGACATCCGCCAGGAGCAGCAGCGCCGGACCGGCCAGCGCCGAGAAGAGGAGCTGCGCCCGGAAGTCGACCCCGGCCAGCGCCCGCACCACATGCGGAACCGCCAGCCCGACGAAGGCGACCGGGCCGACCGCCGCGGTGGCCGCCGCGCTCAGCAGCGTGGCCGCCAGCAGCCCGCCCGCGCGCACCAGCGCGGGGGAGGCGCCCAGGGAGGCCGCGGTGGAGTCGCCCAGGGCCAGCGCGTTGAGCCCCGGACCGAGCAGGGCGGCCACCACCAGACCGGCCACCGCGAACGGCAGCACCGACCAGAACACGTCGAAGTCCCGCCCGCCGAGCGCGCCGACGACCCAGTACCGGTAGCTGTCGAACACCTTCGGCCGGCTCAGGGTCACCGCCTGGACGAACGCCGTCAGCACCGCCGAGAGCACCGCCCCGGCGAGCACCAGCCGGACGAGACCGCCGCCCGATCCCGTCGAGCCGAGGGCATGGACCAGCAGTCCGGCCCCCAGGGCGCCGGGCAGCGCCCACCACATCGTGGCCGTACCGCCCGAGGCGCCCAGGAACGCGGTGGCGGCGACGATGCTCGCGGAGGCGCCCGCGTTGATCCCGAGCAGCCCCGGGTCGGCCAGCGGATTGCGGGTCACCCCCTGCATCAGGGTGCCCGCGACGGCCAGGCAGAGCCCGGCGAGCAGACCGAGCGCGGTGCGCGGGTAGCGGCTCTCGACGACGGTGGTGACGCCCGCGTCGGCGGTGCCGTCCAGGACGTGGAGCACATCGGTGAAGGAGGTGGTCCGGCTGCCGTACATGACGCTCGCACAGACCGCGAGCGCCAGCACGGCGACGGCGAGGACGAGCAGGGACAGCCGCCGGACGGCGCCGGACCGCGAGGTTCCGGCGGCGCCCGGCGGCGCGTGCGTGGTGGTGACCATGGGGGGCGGGGTCAGCCGTTGTCGGCGGCCTTGACGGCCCGGTCGATCAGCGGCAGATAGCGGTCGAGGACCCACGGCACGGTGAGCGGGTTGATGATCGAGGAAGCGGTGACGAACGAGTTGTCCGTCCCCGCCACCACGGCCCCGCTCCGCACCGCCGGGATCGCGGCGTACAGCGGCTGCGCCTCGATCTCCTCGCGGGCCTTGTCGTTCATGTAGAAGGTGAAGACGAGGTCGCTGTTCTTCAGCTTCTCGGCGTTCTCCAGACCGATGAGCGCGGAGGCGGTGCCCTTGGTCTCCTTGAAGGTGTCCACCACCGGGTCGACCTTCAGCCCGAGAGCGGAGACCATGGAGACGCGCTGCTCCTCCGGCTTGAACACGCCGAGCGTGCCGGGGCCGGTGTTGTAGATGTACGAGAACGTGTGCTTCTTGTACTCCGGCCGGCTCGCCGCCGCGTCGGCCAACTGCTTCTCGATTTTCGAGGTGAGGACCTCGGCCTGCTCGGGCCGGCCGAGCGCCTTGGCGATGATGTCGATCTGCTCGTCCCAGCCGGTGCTCCACGCCTGGCCCGGGTAGGCGACGGTGGGGGCGATGTCCTTGAGGATGTCGTAGTCCTTCTGCGTGATCCCGGACCACGGCGCGAGGATGACGTCCGGTTCGAGCTCGGTGATCGCCTCGAAGTCGATGTCCTCGCCCCCGGCGAACTGGACCGGCAGCTTGTCGCCGGACTTCTTCACCGCCTCGTGCACCCAGGGCAGGTAGCCCGACTTGTCGCTGCCCCACTCGTACTTCTCGATGCCGACCGGGGTGTGGCCGAGCGCGATGGCGGTCTCCGCCGAGCCCTGGCCGAGGGTGACGATCCGTTCGGGCCGCCGCTCGATCTCGGCGGTGCCGAGCGCGCTCCTGATGGAGACCGGGAACGCCCCGGAGCTCTTTCCGGCCGCGCCGGACTTCTCCTCGTCGCCGCCCGACGAGCAGCCGCCCACGGCGAGGGCGAGAGCGGTGGCGGCGGCGGTCGCGAGGAGGGTGCGGCGACGTACGCGGGTGAAGCGGGACATGGGTGTTCCTCGTGCTGGGGGACGGAGCGGACCCGGCGACCGCACGAGGGCGTGCCGAAGCGGTGGCCGAAGGCGTACGACGACGGCCCCGATGCGTGTCGCAGAGAGTTAGGTAAGCCTAAGCTAATACATTTCACGGCGACAAACGCCCTCGGGGGAGTGGGGCTTCTTTGGTCCAGACCTATTGACGGGTCGTTCGGGCCTCCCTAGCGTGTGACGGGCCGTGAAATGCGGGACCGCGTTCCGTCTCTGCGTTGTCAGGCGCATGTCATTCCACGGGTCAACTCGCCCCGCACCGGGCCGATTCGGGCCTGTGCGCCACCCCGGTGGTGCCCGGCCGTGACAGGAAGGGAAGCAACCATGTTCGGTCGGACAACGCGCCTGCTGGGGGTCGGCCTCGCGGCGGCCTGTGCCGTACAGATGCTGGTGGCGGCGACACCCAGCTCCGCCGCCGACGAGACCTGCGCGGTCAAGTCGAAGCCCGCCGGGAAGGTGCTCCAGGGCTACTGGGAGAACTGGGACGGCGCCTCCAACGGGGTGCACCCGCCGCTCGGCTGGATCCCGGTCACCGACAGCCGCATCGCCCAGCACGGCTACAACGTGCTCAACGCGGCCTTCCCCGTCATCCTCTCCGACGGCACCGTCAAGTGGGAGGACGGGATGGACTCGACGGTGAAGGTCCCCACCCCGGCCGAGATGTGCCAGGCGAAGGCCGCGGGCCTCACCACGCTGATGTCGATCGGCGGCGCGACGGCCGGGATCGACCTCAGCTCCAGCACGGTCGCCGACCGCTTCGTCGAGACCGTGGTGCCGATCCTGAAGAAGTACAACTTCGACGGCATCGACATCGACATCGAGACCGGACTCTCCGGCAGCGGGAACATCAACCAGCTCTCGGCCTCGCAGGCCAACCTGATCCGGATCATCGACGGCGTGCTCGCCCGGATGCCCTCGAACTTCGGCCTGACGATGGCGCCGGAGACGGCCTACGTCACCGGCGGCAGCATCACCTACGGCTCGATCTGGGGCGCGTACCTGCCCATCATCAAGAAGTACGCGGACAACGGCCGCCTGTGGTGGCTGAACATGCAGTACTACAACGGCAGCATGTACGGCTGCTCCGGCGACTCGTACTCCGCGGGCACCGTCCAGGGGTTCACCGCCCAGACGGACTGCCTGGACAAGGGGCTCGTCATCCAGGGCACCACGATCAGGGTGCCGTACGACAAGCAGGTGCCGGGGCTCCCGGCCCAGCCGGGTGCCGGTGGCGGGTACATGTCGACCGGTCAGGTCGCCCAGGCGTGGAACCGCTACAACAACGGGCTCAAGGGCCTGATGACCTGGTCGCTCAACTGGGACGGCTCGAAGGGCTGGACCTTCGGGGACAACGTCAAGGCGCTCCAGGGGCGCTGACGCCCCGGAGTCACCGGACCGGCGGCCCTGCCGAGGTGGACGGGGCCGCCCCACGCCGACCGGCCGGCCGCGTCACGCGGCCGGCCGGTCGGTTCCGTACGGGGTCAGTCCTGCGGCTCGGAGGCGTCCAGCATCGCCTCGCGGTCCACGACCTTGATCCGCTCGCGGCCCTGCTCCGCGCCCAGCGCCTGCTCGTGGGCGTCCAGGCGGTGCCAGCCGTCCTTGGTGGTGTAGCGGATGCCGCGGTCCTCCAGGAAGGCGGTGACGGCCTCCGGCTCGGGGCGGACGGGCGCGGCCAGCCGGCCCTCGGCGCGGTCCTCCAGCAGGCAGGCCACCGTCTCGTTGGCGTCGCCCTTGGTGTGGCCGATCAGCCCGACCGGGCCGCGCTTGATCCATCCCGTGACGTAGACCGAGGGCAGGTGCTCCCCGCCGTCCAGGACCCGGCCCGCGGCGTGCGGGACCGTGCCGGAGACCACGTCGAACGGGAGCTTCGGCAGCTCCTGGGAGTAGTAGCCGACCGCGCGGTAGACGCTCCGCACGTCCCAGTCGGTGAAGGTGCCGGTGCCCCTGACGTTGCCGGTGCCGTCGAGCTCGGTCCGCTCGGTGCGCAGGCCGACGACCCGGCCGTCCTCGCCGAGCACCTCCACCGGCGACTCGAAGAAGTGCAGGAACAGCTTGTGCGGGCGGTCGCCGACGTCCCGGATGGCCCAGTTCTCCAGCGTGGAGGCGACCATGTTGGCCTGCTTGTTGCCCCGCCGGGTCTCGATGGAGCCCGCGTCGTAGTCGATGTCCTCGGGGTTGACGATGACCTCGATGTTCGGCGAGTGGTCCAGCTCCCGCAGCTCCATCGGGCTGAACTTGGCCTGCGCGGGGCCGCGACGGCCGAAGACGTGCACCTCCAGCGCCTTGTTGGCCTTGAGGCCGTCGTAGACGTTGGCCGGGATCTCGGTCGGCAGCAGCTCGTCGGCCGTCTTGGCGAGGATGCGGGCCACGTCCAGGGCCACGTTGCCGACGCCGAGCACGGCCACCTTCTCGGCCTCCAGGGGCCAGGTGCGCGGGACGTCGGGGTGGCCGTCGTACCAGGAGACGAAGTCGGCGGCGCCGTACGAACCGTCCAGGTCGTGGCCCGGGATGTCGAGCGCGCGGTCGGCGTCGGCGCCGGTGGAGAAGATCACCGCGTCGTAGAAGGAGCGCAGATCGTCCAGGCCGATGTCGTTGGGGTAGTCGACGTTGCCGAACAGACGCAGCTGGGGCTTGTCGAGCACCTGGTGGAGCGCCTGGACGATGCCCTTGATCCGCGGGTGGTCCGGGGCGACCCCGTAGCGGATCAGACCGAAGGGGGCGGGCATCCGTTCGAACAGGTCGATCGAAACCCCCGGATCCTGGGCGGCATCGGATTTCAGCAGCGCGTCCGCCGCGTAGATGCCGGCGGGGCCGGCTCCGACTATGGCAACACGGACGGGGCGGGTCATCAGGTGCTGGTCCTTAGAACGAACTGGTGCGGTCTGTGCAGCTCAGGGTAAAGGTAAGGCTGGACTTACCGTGCCCGTGGATACGGTATCCGCTGCCCGTCCGGGTGCCACGTCCGGTTCGCCCTGCGAGACGCCCCGTCCCGCCGGCCGGCGCCGCGGGGCGGTCCGCGGTGGCGGCCGGGTGGTGCTCGGGTGATTCGCCCGACCGCGCGGGGTTCGCTCGAAGAAACGGACAAATGATGGCAGAGTGACCCACATGGATGATCGGGTAGCGGGTGCCCTGTCACTCCCGGACGACTGGCCCGCCCACCCGGATCTCAGCCTCGCCCTGAACCGTATGGGCAGCTTCGACTGGGATCTCGACAGCGGCCTCATGCACATGGACCGGCCCGCGCTCGACGTGTTCGACCTGCGGCCGGAGGAGTACGACGACCGCCCGGAATCGCTCGCCGTCCGGGTGCCGCCGGACGAGGGCGAACGGCTCGACGCCATGGTCGCGCGGGCGCTGAGGGGCGGGCAGGCCAACTACGGCGCGTACTTCCGGATCAGGCGGCGCGACGGCGGTCTGCGCTGGACGCACACCCAGGGCTTCATCCGGCGCGACGGCGAGGGCCGCGCCCGCCGGATCATCGGCATCGTCCGCGACGCGACCCAGGAACTGGCCGACTCCACCGCCCGCCACGAACTGGACCTGGAGCGCCGCCGCCGCACCAGCCTGGTCGACGCCACCACGGCCGCCCTGGCGCACGCCCGGACCGTCGCCGACGTCATCGAGGTGCTGAAGAACTCCCGTGGCCTGGCGCTCCTCGGCGCGACCAGCCTGGTGATGGGGCTGATGGAGTCCGGGCGCATCCATCTGGTGGCGGACGGTCCGGAGGGATCGTTCGTGCCGGGCACCCGCTACACCCGGACGGACGAGCAGTACCCGATGAGCGAGGTGGTGCGCACGCTCGTGCCGCGCTTCATCGACTCCGCCGCCGACTTCGCCGCCTCGTACCCGATCCTGTGGCCGCACATCAGCCACCTCGGCATCACCGCGGCCGCCTATCTGCCGCTGGTCGCCCAGGCCCGTCCGATCGGCGCGCTCGGCCTGCTCTACCGCGACAAGAGCGGCTTCACCCCGGACGAACGGAACCTGCTGATCGCGCTCGGCAGCTCGATCGCGCAGAGTATCCAGCGGGCCATGCTCTACGAGCAGGAGCACGATCTCGCCGAGGGGCTCCAGCAGGCCATGCTGCCCCGCCGGATCCCGGACGTCCCCGGCGCGCAGATCGCCGTCCGTTACCGCTCGGCCCGGCTCGGCCGGGACATCGGGGGCGACTGGTACGACGTGATCCCGCTGCCCGGCGGCCGGGTCGGCACCGTCATCGGGGACGTCCAGGGACACGACACCCACGCCGCGGCCGTCATGGGGCAGCTGCGCATCGTGCTGCGGGCCTACGCGGCGGAGGGGCACAGCCCCGCCACGGTGATGGCGCGGGCCTCGGTCTTCCTGCACGAGCTGGACACGGACCGCTTCGCGACCTGCACCTACGCCGAGGCCGACCTGACGACCGGAGTGGTGCAGCTCGTCCGGGCCGGGCACGTCGACCCGCTGGTGCGCGAGAGCGACGGCGACTGCCGCAGGCTTTCCGTCGAGGGCGGGCTGCCGCTGGGGCTCTCGGCCGAGTTCGGGCGGCTGGAGTACCCGGTCAGCACCGTGGAGCTGGACCCCGGCCAGACCCTGGTGCTCTTCACCGACGGGCTCGTGGAGCTGCCGGGCGCCGACCTCGACGAGGGCGTGCAACTGCTGACCGCCATGGTGCGCAACGGCCCCCAGGACCTCCAGCGGCTCGCCGACCGGCTCTGCGCCGCGGTCGACGAACGCGGGGGCGAGGACGACGTCGCGGTCCTGCTGCTGCGCCGCAAGGCCGCGCACGCCCCGCAGCCCGGTGGCCGTCTCCAGCAGCACGTCGCCCAGAACGACCCGGAGGCGCTCAGCTCCGCCCGCCACATGGTCCGGGCGGCGGTGCGCGCCTGGGGCGCCAAGGAGCGGGCGGACGAGATCGAGCTGGCCGCCGACGAACTGATCACCAACGCGCTGATGCACACCGACGGCGGGGCCATCGTCACGGTCCGGGTGCTCGCCGGCCCCGAACGGCGCCTGCGGGTCGACGTCGAGGACCGCTCCAGCGCGCTGCCCAGACGGCGTGACGCGGGGGACACCGGGGTCTCCGGGCGGGGACTGATGCTGGTGGACCGGCTGGCCGACCTGTGGGGCGTGGAGTCCCGGGGCGGCGGCAAGTGCGTCTGGTGCGAGTTCGTCATCCCGGTACCCGGGTGACCGCGTACGCGGCGGGCGCCCCGGCACCCGAGTGACGCCTGGGCCGCACTGTCCGACCGCAACAGATCGCTACATGTCTGTACTTGACCGTAATCAACCATAGCGATTGACTGCGGTTCCGTCGGTTCTGTCTTCCGCCGCCTTCCGGCGACGCCGCGCCCCCATGAGGACCCGTTGGACACTGAGCTGCTGGCCCCGCTCGACCTGGCCTTCTGGCACCTCGAATCCGCCGCCCATCCGATGCACCTGGGCGCGCTGGCGGTCTTCGACCCGGCCACGCCGCCCGCCGCGGACGCGGAGGCGGTGCTGGCCCTGCTGGGCAGCCGGGCCGCGGCCATCCCCCGGCTGCGGATGCGGGTCAGGGACGTGCTGCTGCCGGTCGGCGGGGCCGCCTGGTTCACGGACCAGGACTTCGACGTCCGCCGGCACGTCCACCGGTTACGGCTGACCGGGGCCGCCCCGGGGGAGGAGGACGGCGCTTTCATGGCCGGTGCCACCCGGCTCGCCGGAGAACTGATGGAACGGCCCCTCGAACGAGGGCTGCCGCCCTGGCAGATGTACCTGATCGACGGCGCCCCCGGCGGCCCCTTCGCGGTGCTCGTCAAACTGCACCACGCGCTGGCCGACGGCATGCGCGCGGTCACCATCGGGTCCGGGATCTTCGACGAGATCGCCGCCGGGCACGCCCCGGTCGGCCGGTCCCGCCCCGTTCCGTCCCGCTCCCGGCCGCCCGGCCCGCTCGCGCTGCGCCGGATCGAGGACCTCGGGCGCGCCTTCGGCGTCGGCGCCTCCATGGTGCGGGCCAGCCGGCTGGACCCGCGCGGCACCCCCGCGCTCACCGCGCCCTCCAGCGGCACCCGGCGGCTGGCCACCGCCGACCTGGACCTCGACGCCCTCCGCCGCATCCGCCGCGCCGCGTGCGGCACCGTCAACGACGTCCTGCTCGCGGTCGTCGCCGGGGCGCTGCGCCGCTGGCTGGGCGAGCGCGGCGAACCCCTGCCCGGCCAGGACCCGCGCGCCCTGGTCCCGGTCTCCCGGCGCAGACCCGGCCGGTCCGCGACGAGCGGGAACCTGCTCTCCGGCTATCTGCTCGACCTCCCGGTCCGCGACCCCGACCCCTGGCGGCGGCTGGACGCCGTGCGCGCCGCCATGGACCGCAACAAGGCCGCGGGCCCGCTGCGCGGCGCCGGGGCGGTCGCCGTCCTCGCCGACCAGCTCCCCTCGCTGGCCCACCGCTTCGGCGCCCCGTTCGCCCAGGGAGCGGCCAGGATGCTCTTCGACGTCCTGGTCACCAGCGTTCCCCTGCCGCGCTCGGCGCTCTCGCTCGGCGGCTGCCCGCTGCGCGCCGTCTACCCGATGGCGCCCCTCGCCCGGGGCCAGGCGCTCGCCGTCGCGCTCGCCACGTACGGCGGCCGGGTGCGGGTCGGGCTGGTCGCCGACGGCGAGGCGCTGCCCGACCTGGAGCGGCTGGCGCGCTGCGCCGACGAGGAGGTGGCGGAGCTGCTCGCGCTGCTGCCGTCCGTCGCGGCCCCCCGCCCCGGACCCGTCGAGCAGTCATAGGAGCCGTTCAGAGATCGGACAGATTTCCCGAGAAATGCCGGATATGATGGCAGCCCGGGTGTTGACGTGCCCAAGTGATCCGATGAATATTCGCTCTGTGCAGGAAGCGATCATCGGGGAGGGCGGCGGAAGCATGCGGCGCAACACGCTGGGAAAGAGCGCGGTGGAGATCACCGAGCTGTCCTTCGGGGCGGCCGCCATCGGCAACCTCTACACCGCCGTCGACCCGGAGAGGGCCACCGCCGCCGTCGACGCCGCCTGGGACGAGGGCGTCCGCTACTTCGACACCGCGCCGCACTACGGGCTCGGCCTCTCCGAACGGCGGCTCGGCGAGGCCCTGCGCCACCGCCCCCGCGACTCGTACGTCCTGTCCACGAAGGTGGGGCGGGTGCTCGACCCGCTCCCCGCCGGGGCCGCTGCCGAACCCGGCCCCGACGGGCTCAGCGAGGGCTTCGCCGTCCCCGCCACCCACGTCCGGCGCTGGGACTTCAGCGCCGAGGGCGTACGCCGCAGCATCGGGGAGAGCCTGGAACGGCTCGGCCTCGACCGCGTCGACATCGCCTATCTCCACGACCCGGACGACCACGCCGGGCCCGCCTTCGACGAGGCGTACCCGGAGCTGGAGAGACTGCGCGCCCAGGGCGTCGTCGGAGCCATCGGCGCCGGGATGAACCAGACCGCGATGCTGACCCGCCTGCTGCGCGACACCGACGCCGACGTGGTCCTCTGCGCCGGGCGCTACACCCTCCTCGACCAGTCCGCCCTCGACGAGCTGCTGCCCGAGGCCGCCGCCCGGGGCCGCTCCGTGGTCGTCGGCGGGGTCTTCAACTCCGGGCTGCTCGCCGACCCGCGCCCCGGCGCCACGTACGACTACACCACCGCCCCGCGCGCCCTCGTGGACAGGGCGCTGCGCATCAAGGCCGTCACCGAACGCCACGGCGTCCCGCTGCGGGCCGCCGCCCTCCACTACCCGCTCGCCCACCCCGCCGTCGCCGGAGTCCTCGTCGGCACCCGCTCCCCGGGCGAGGTGCGCGACGCCGCCGACCTGCTCCGCCGCGCCGTCCCGGACCAGCTCTGGGAGGAGCTGCGCGCCGAGGGCCTGCTCACCGAGAACGGAAACTGACATGAGAATCGCCCTGCACACCAAGGTCCGCGCCGACCGCATAGCGGAGTACGAGGCCGCCCACCGCGAGGTCCCCGCCGAACTCACCGCCGCGATCCGCGCCGCGGGCGCCACCTCCTGGACGATCTGGCGCAGCGGCACCGACCTCTTCCACGTGATCGAGTGCGCGGACTACGCGGCCCTCCTCGCCGAACTCGAGCAGCTCCCGGTCAACGTGGCCTGGCAGGCCCGGATGGACGAACTGCTCGACGTCGCCCACGACTACTCCGCCGAGGGCGCCGGGGCCGGCCTCCCGGTCGCCTGGGAGCTGTGACATGACCACCGGACCGGGCATCGTCGACGCCCACCACCATGTGTGGGAGCTCGCGGTACGGGACCAGGACTGGATCACCGGCGAGGAACTCGCCCCGCTCCGCCGCGACTTCACCCTCGCCGACCTGGAACCCGAGGCCCGTGCCGCCGGGGTGCGCGCCACCGTGCTCGTCCAGACCGTCACCGTCGCCGAGGAGACCCCCGAGTTCCTGGCCCTCGCCCACGGCAGCGACCTGGTCGCCGGGGTCGTCGGCTGGTGCGACCTGACCGCACCCGACGTCGCCGACACCCTGGCCGCCCTGCGCGCGCTCCCCGGCGGCGACCGGCTCGTCGGCATCCGCCACCAGGTCCAGGGCGAACCCGACCCCGGCTGGCTGCTCCGCCCCGACGTACTGCGCGGACTGCGCGCCGTCGCCGACGCCGGTCTCGTCTACGACCTCGTCGTCCGGGCCCACCAGCTGCCCGCCGCCGTCCGGGCCGCCGAACTGGTGCCCGGACTGACCTTCGTCCTCGACCACGCGGGCAAACCCCCCATAGCCACCGGCGAACCGCAGCCCTGGGCCGACGACGTACGGGCCCTGGCCGCCCGCCCCAACACCGTCTGCAAGCTCTCCGGGCTGGTCACCGAGGCCGATCCGCGCGGCTGGACCGTGCACGACCTGCGCCCGTACGCCGACACCGTCCTCGACGCCTTCGGGCCCGACCGGCTGATGTTCGGCTCCGACTGGCCCGTCTGCCGGCTCGCCGCGACGTACGGAGAGGTCGTCGACACGGCGTACCGCCTCACCGACACCCTCGGCGAGAACGAGCGCGCCCAGGTCCTCGCCACCACCGCCGAACGGGTCTACCGGCTCTGACAGGCGCCCCGCCGGGCTCTTTGGCAGTCTGGAACCATGCCCGAACTGCCGGAGGTCGAAGCCCTGCGGATCTTCCTCGACGACCATCTGGCCGGCCGGGAGATCGACCGCGTCCTGCCGCTCAACATCAGCGTGCTCAAGACCTACGACCCGCCGCTCACCGCCCTGCACGGGGCCACGGTCACCGGCCTCGCCCGGCACGGCAAGTTCCTGGACGTCGAGGCCGGGCCGCTCCACCTGATCACCCACCTCGCCCGGGCCGGCTGGCTGCGCTGGAGGGACTCCTTCCCCGCCGCCCCGCCGCGCCCCGGCAAGGGCCCCCTGGCCCTGTGCACCGTCCTCACCGGCGGCGACGGCTTCGACCTCACCGAGGCAGGCACCACCAAACGCCTCGCCGTGTACCTGGTGCGCGACCCCGCCGAGGTGCCCGGCATCGCCAGGCTGGGCCCCGACCCGCTCGACGACGCCTTCGACCGCGACACGTTCGCCGCCCTGCTCGGCCGCGAGCGCCGCCGCCTCAAGGGCGCCCTGCGCGACCAGTCGCTCATCGCCGGCATCGGCAACGCCTACAGCGACGAGATCCTGCACGCCGCGAAGATGTCGCCGTACCTCCTCACCACCGACCTCACCGAGGACCGGATCACCCGGCTGCACACGGCCCTGCGTACCACGCTCGACGACGCGGTGGCGCGCTCCGCCGGGCTCGCGGCCAAGGACCTCAAGTCGGAGAAGCGGAGCGGGATGCGGGTCCACGGGCGCACCGGCGAGCCGTGCCCGGTCTGCGGCGACACCATCCGCGAGGTGTCGTTCAGCGACTCCTCGCTCCAGTACTGCCCGACCTGCCAGACCGGCGGCCGGCCGCTGGCCGACCGCCGGATGTCCCGGCTGCTCAAATGACCGCGACGGAGAGCGGATCCGTGCCTCGACCGGTCCCCGCGGCCCGATGTGCGCTCTACACTCCGGCCATGCTCCGCGTACTCGCCGTCGACGACGAAGAACCCGCCCTGGAGGAACTCCTCTACCTCCTGCGCGCCGACCCCCGCATCCGCAGCGCCGAGGGGGCCACCGGCGCCACCGAGGCACTGCGCCGCATCGGCGGCGCCGTCGAGGCGGGTCCGGACGACCCGGCCGCCATCGACGTCGTCTTCCTCGACATCCACATGGCGGGCCTCACCGGCCTCGACGTCGCCCAGCTGCTGGCCGGATTCGCCGCACCCCCGCTCATCGTCTTCGTCACCGCCCACGAGGGCTTCGCCGTCCAGGCGTTCGACCTCAAGGCCGTCGACTACGTGCTCAAACCCGTACGCCGCGAGCGGCTGGCCGAAGCCGTGCGCCGGGTCGCCGAACAGGTCGGCGACCGCACCGCCCCCGTACTCGACACCCCCGGCGACCAGATCCCCGTCGAACTCGGCGGAGTCATCCGGTTCATCCCCGTCGACGACATCGCCTACGCCGAGGCCCAGGGCGACTACGCCCGGCTGCACACCGCCACCGGCAGCCACCTCGTCCGCGTCCCGCTGACCACCCTGGAGGAGCGCTGGCGGTCGAGGGGTTTCGTCCGGATCCACCGCCGCCACCTGGTCGCCCTCGGCCGGATCGACGAACTCCGCCTCGACGCGGGCAGCATGAGCGTCCGCATCGGCACCGCCGAACTCGCCGTCAGCCGCCGCCACACCCGCGCCCTGCGCGACCTGCTGATGCGCCAGACCGGCCGCTGACCACCTCCCGCCGGAATCCGGCCTTCCCACGGCGGTCGGGGGCTGCGTACACTCCGGCCCCATGTCCGCAGAGCCAACACCCCGGCGCGAAGTGGTGACGGGGGAGCCCCGGCGGGTGCGCCCGCTGCCGCGCTACCGCACCCAGTCGGAGATCGACGAGCAGACCGCGCTCGGCGGCGCGTACGTCCGCTCGCTGATGCGCGGACAACTGCGGGCCGGACTGACCGCGTTCACCGTCGTCGCGGTGGTCGTCGCCACCCTGCCGCTGGTCTTCGAGGCCCTGCACAGCTCGGCGCTGGTCTGGGTGGTCCTCGGCTTCGCCGCCTATCCGCCGCTCACCCTCATCGCCTGGTGGTACGTGCGGCGCGCCGAGCGCAACGAACGCGACTTCGCCCGGCTCGTGGAAGGCCGCCCCACCCCGTGAGCCGTACGTACGCGGTGGCGGCGGTCGCCGTCGTCGTCCTCGCGACCGTGCTCGTCGGCGGTTTCGGACTGCGCATCTCCCGCACCACCTCCGACTTCTACGTCGCCTCGCGCACCGTGCGCCCCCGCCTCAACGCCGCCGCCATCAGCGGCGAATACCTCTCCGCCGCCTCCTTCCTCGGCATCGCCGGACTGGTCCTCGTGCACGGCCCGGACATGCTCTGGTACCCGGTCGGCTACACCGCCGGGTACCTCGTCCTGCTGGTCTTCGTGGCCGCGCCGCTGCGCCGCTCGGGGGCGTACACCCTGCCCGACTTCGCCGAGGGGCGGCTGGAGTCGCGGACGGTGCGCAGACTGGTCAGCGTCTTCGTCGTCGCCGCGGGCTGGCTCTACCTCGTCCCGCAGCTCCAGGGCGCCGGCCTCACCCTCAAGATCCTCACGGGGGCGCCCGGCTGGCTCGGCGACGTGCTCGTCGCCTCCGTCGTCGTCGTGGCCGTCGCCGCGGGCGGCATGCGCTCCATCACTTTCGTCCAGGTCTTCCAGTACTGGCTCAAGCTGACCGCGCTCCTGGTCCCCGCGATCTTCCTGGTCCTCGCCTGGCGGGGCGACGGCAGCCCCCGGGTCACCTTCACCGAGCAGCTCCCCGTCTTCCGCGCCGAGCACCCGATGTACGCCACCTACGGGCTGATCGTCGCCACCTTCCTCGGCACCATGGGCCTGCCGCACGTCGTCGTCCGCTTCTACACCAGCCCCAACGGCCGCGACGCCCGCCGCACCACGGTCGCCGTCCTCGCCCTCATCGGCGTCTTCTACCTGCTGCCCCCGGTCTACGGGGCACTCGGCCGCCTCTACGCCCCCGAACTGGTCCACGGCGGGGACGCGGACGCCGCCGTCCTGCTGCTGCCCGCACGCGTCATCGGCGGGCTCGGCGGCGACCTGCTCGGCGCGCTCATCGCCGGGGGCGCATTCGCCGCTTTCCTCTCCACCGCCTCCGGGCTCACCATGGCCGTCGCCGGGGTCATCACCCAGGACGTGCTCCCCTCCCGCGGGGTCCGGCACTTCCGGCTGGCCACGCTCCTCGCGATGTGCGTGCCGCTGGCCGGTTCGCTGCTGGTCAGCCGGGTGCCGGTGGCCGACTCGGTGGCCATGGCGTTCGCGGTCTCCGCGTCCTCCTTCTGCCCGCTGCTCGTCCTCGGGATCTGGTGGCGGCGGCTCACCCCGCCCGGAGCCGTCGCCGGACTGCTCCTCGGCGGCGGCTCCGCGTTCCTGGCCGTCACCATCACCGTCAGCGGCGCGGTGGAGCCGCCCGGCTGGCCGCACGCACTGCTCGCCTGGCCCGCCGTCTGGTCCGTACCGGTCGGCTTCCTCGCGATGGTCCTGGTCTCCCTCGCCACCCCAAGCCGGATCCCTCCCGGCACCAACGCCGCCATGACCCGCTTCCACCTGCCCGAAGCGCTCACCTCCGGGAGACACCGATGACCGGAGCCGGCTGGGCGGCACTCGTCCTGCTCGCCCTCCTGCTGCTCGGCGCCGGGTTCCTGCTCGGCCGCCGCACCGCCCGCCCGCTGCGCACCAGCGACGTGGGGACCCCCGTCGAGCACGCCACCTTCGAGACCCTGCACACCGCCTCGCTCGCCGCACCCCCGCTGCGCGCCGGGCTCACCGAGGAGAGCGCCCGCAAGGCCGCCCGACGACTGCGCTCCCTGCTCGGCACCGACGCCCTCTGCCTCACCGACCGCGACCGGGTCCTCGTCTGGGACGGGGAGGGCGAGCACCACGGCCGCCCCGTCATGGACCAGGTCCGCGACCTGCTCGCCACCGGCCGGGACACCGCCTTCCGCAGCGACTGCGACGACCTCGACTGCCCGCTGCGCTGGGCCGTCGCCGTACCGCTCACCGTCGACAACCGGGTGCTGGGCAGCCTGGTCGCCTACGCGCCCCGCGAATCCGCGGTCCTGGCCAGGGCCGCCGGGGAGGTCGCCCGCTGGGCCTGCGTACAACTGGAACTCGCCGAGCTCGACCGCTCCCGCACCCAGCTCATCGAGGCCGAGATCCGGGCCCTGCGGGCGCAGATCTCCCCGCACTTCATCTTCAACTCACTGGCCGCCATCGCCTCCTTCGTCCGCACCGACCCCGAGCGGGCCCGCGAACTCCTCCTGGAATTCGCCGACTTCACCCGCTACTCGTTCCGCCGCCACGGCGACTTCACCACGCTCGCCGACGAACTCCACTCCATCGACCAGTACCTGGCGCTGGTCCGGGCCCGGTTCGGCGACCGCCTCGCGGTCACCCTCCAGATCGCCCCCGAGGTGCTGCCCGTCGCCCTGCCGTTCCTCTGCCTCCAGCCCCTGGTCGAGAACGCCGTCAAGCACGGCCTCGAAGGGGCGGTCCCCGCGGCCCGGAGCGAGGCCGGCGCCGGCGGCACCTCCGGCGCCGAGGGGACCAGGAGCGCGACCCGGATCACCATCAGCGCCTTCGACGCGGGCTCCGAGGCCGAGGTCGTCATCGAGGACGACGGCACCGGCATGGACCCGGAACGGCTCCGCCAGATCCTGCGCGGCGAGGGCGGCCGCTCCACCGGCATCGGCCTGCTCAACGTCGACGAACGGCTCCGCCAGGTGTACGGGGACGACTACGGGCTCGTCATGGAGACCGGCATCGGCGCCGGGATGAAGATCACCGTACGGCTGCCGAAGTACCGTGCCGGGGTGCACGGCTCATGACCGGCGGCGCTCAGTGGAGATGGATCGCCAGATGACCCAGGGGCAGCCCCAGTTGCCAGGCCGGAGTCCAGACCTGGGCCGCGTCCTGCGCCGGGTCGGAGAGGTCCGGCCGCTCCTCCGGCGGGGCCGGGGGCGGCGAGCCGATCGCGTCCAGGTCGGCCGCCAGCAGTTCCGTCTCCTCCAGCCACCGCCAGGCGGCCCGTGCCAGGCGCAGGTCCGGGTCCCCGCCGGCCGCCGGGTGCGCGCCGAGCGCGTCCAGCCGCTCCCGGACCCAGCCGGACCAGGCCGCCCCGTACGCCGTCAGCAGGATCAGCTCGTCCAGCCGGGCGGCGGACAGCGCCTCGGGCACCGCACCGCCGGAGAGGAAGACCGTGAGCGCCAAGGCGTCCCGCCCGGCCCGGTACTCCAAGGTGGCCGGCTCCATCAGATCGCCGGTCCGCAGCATGGTGTCGGCGACGTACTCCGCGTACATCCAGTCCATCGGGACCAGCAGCCCGCCACCACCGGTTCCGTCCTGACGCTCCGGGCCCATCCTGTCGTGCCTCTTTCTCTGTTCGGTACCGCGCTTCAGGGAGCATTGAACCGGGGGAGTGCGCCCCGCGTGGCCAGAAGTACCGGATCCGTCGGGACCGGATCCGCTCACGATGCGAGGATGCGATGACCGCCGACCCCGGGGAGGGCACGCACGTGCGGCATGTGCTCGGCGCCTATGTACTCGACGCGCTCACGGACGGCGAGACCCGCGAGGTCTCCCGGCACCTTCAGTCCTGCGACCGCTGTGCCGCCGACTACGTGGCGGCCGCGGAAGCGGTCTCGCTGCTCGCCCTGGTGCGCGAGGAGGACCTGCTGGAGTAGCCGGGCAGGCTGCGGGAGAGCCGGCGCAGCGCGTAGTACGACCGGGACTTGACCGTGCCGGCCGGGATGCCGAGCACCTCGGCCGTCTCGTCGACGGTGAGGCCGCGGAAGTACATCTGGACGAGGACCGCGCGGTGTTCCGGGCTGAGGGTGCGCACCGCCTCGCGCACGTCGAGCGCGCAGACCGTGGCCTCCGCGGTGTCGGTGCCGGTTGCGGTGGTCTCCAGCACCGCGTCGCCGACCTCGGCCGGCCGGGCCTGCCGGGACCGGCGCGCGTCGATCGCCAGCCGCCGGGCCACCGTGAAGAGCCAGGGCCGCATCGACTCGTACGGGGCGTCGAACGCCTCCGGGTGCTGCCAGGCCCGCACCAGCGTCTCCTGGAGCAGGTCCTCCGCCCGCTGCCGGTCGCCGAAGGTCAGCCCCAGCAGGAAGTGGAGCAGGGCGGGCCCGTGGTCCCGCTGGAGCGCGGCGATGGCCCGCTCGTCGGTCGTCGTGGTGGTCATCGTGAACGCCCTTTCCGCCGAGGCCCCTGCCGCCGCACTGCCGATTCGCGTATCCGAACGCATCGGAGCGCCGAGGAACAGGCGACGGGCGGTTCTCTGCGACGAGCGGTCGCACAGTGCGGCGAGTGGTGCGGTGAACGGTCGGGCGGCGGCGCGGACGGCCGCCGCCCGACGGCCCCCGCCCGGCCGCCCGGCGACCCGGTCAGCGCTGCTCCGGGGTGGCTTCCGGCGCCTTCGCCATCTCCGACTTCCGGTACGAGTAGCCGAAGTAGATGACCAGGCCGACCAGGAACCACACCACGAACCGCACCCAGGTCTGCCACTGCAGGAAGGTGATCAGCCAGAGGGAGAACACCACCCCGAGGGCCGGGACGACCGGCATGCCGGGGGTACGGAAGGTGCGCGGCAGCTCCGGCCGCTTGTAGCGCAGCACGATCACCGCGATGCACACCACCACGAAGGCCAGCAGGATGCCGATGTTCGTCAGCTCGGCCGCCTCGCCGATCGGCAGGAACCCGGCGATCAGCGCCGAGGCCGCGCCGACGATCCAGGTCACCCGGGTCGGCACGTGCCGGGTCGGGTGGGTCTTGGCGAACCACTTCGGCAGCAGCCCGTCGCGGCTCATCGAGAACCACACCCGGGTCACCCCGAGCATGAAGGTGAACATCACGGTGAGGATGCCGATGATCGCGCCGACCGCGATCACATCGGCGAGGCTGCTGAGCCCCACCGACTTGAACGCCGTGGAGAAACCGGACTCCGGGTCGATGTCCTTGTAGTTCTGCATCCCCGTCAGCACCAGGCACGCCGCCACGTAGAGCACCATCGAGATGGCCAGCGAGTACACGATCGCCTTCGGCATGTGGCGCTGGGCGTCCTTGGACTCCTCGGCGGCCGTCGACATGGCGTCGTAGCCGAACACCGCGAAGAACACCGTGGCCGCGCCGGTGAAGGCCCCGCTCACCCCGAACGGGAAGAACGGGTTGTAGTTGGCGGTGTTGATGTGGAACACCCCGACCCCGATGACCAGCAGCACGACCAGCACCTTCAGCACCACCACGACCGTCTCGAACCGGGCGGCGTTCTTGATGCCGAGGGTCAGCAGGTACGCGACGAGCAGACAGAGCAGCGCGGCGAACAGGTCCACCTTGTGGCCGTCGCCGGTGCCGGGCGCGCCCAGCATCCACTTCGGCACGTCGAGCCCCACCTCGCCGAGCAGGAAGCTGAAGTAGCCGGAGATGCCGATCGCGACCACCGCCACGATCGCCGTGTACTCCAGCAGGAGGTCCCAGCCGATGAACCAGCCCACCAGCTCGCCGAGGACCGCGTACCCGTAGGTGTACGCGGAGCCGGCCTTCGGGATCAGGCCCGCGAACTCGGCGTAGCTGAAGGCGGCCGCCGCGCTCGCCAGACCCGCGATGAGGAAGGAGACCAGCACGGCGGGACCGGCGGTGCCGTTGGCCACCGTGCCGGCGAGGGTGAAGATGCCGGCGCCGATGATGCCGCCGACGCCGATGGCGGTGAGCTGCCACAGCCCGAGGGTTCTGGTGAGCTGCGAGACGGCCCCGCCCTCGGGACCCTTCTCGTCGATCTGCTCGATCGGCTTGCGGCGCAGTACGCCCTCGCCCACTCGGAGCCTTGCCATGAGTCACCTCTCCACCGACGGCTGTCCCTGACGGGCGCTCATGATGGCTCAGGTGGGGCTGGTGCGAAAGAAGGCGTGCCGTCGGACGGAATGGATGATTCCGTATCTTTTCCGCAGGTTCGTCCGGACCGGTCCGCGCGGGTACGCGCCCCGGTCCGTTCCCCGGTCTGTTCCTCGGTCCGTCCCGGTTCGGACCGGAATCGTCAGGGAACCACCGTGACGGGCCAACGACCCGCCTTGACCAGCCGTACCGCGACCGAGCCGATGAAGCGGTGACCGGCCGATTCCGAGGCGCCCACCACCACGGCATCCGCCTTCAGCTCGTCCGCCGCGGCCACCAGTCCGTTGTACGGATCGCCGCGGAAGGTGTGGAACTCCCAGCGCACGTTCCAGGTGTCCTTGATCCGGTGCGTCGCCTCGCGGATCTCGTCCACCAGCCCCTGGGCGACCTCGCCGGTGGTGTCGGCGATCGGCGCGCCGAGCGCGGCCCCGGCGGAGAGCACGGGCTGTACGTAGACCAACGCGAGCACGGCACCCTGGCGCCGGGCCAGGCCGGCCGCGTACGCCGCCGCCCGCATGGAGGAATCGGAACCGTCCAGGCCCGCGACGATCACTTTCGGGCCGTCCGTGCCACGTTCGAACTGATGGGGCTGCCGTTCTGTCACGGCAGTGAGGCTATCCGTAGGCTGCGCCAGCTGCGGAGAGGGGGCACGACGTACGTCGCCCCGGGGCCTGGGGAAGGACCCGGGGCGACGTGCCGTCCGTCCGGCACTGCCCTGCTGTCAGTGCGCGCGGCGCTCCTCGCGGTGACGCGCCATCACGGCGGCTCCGGCGACGGCGGTCACTGCCGGCGCCGCGCCGACCGCCGTCGTGGCGGTGCTCATCCGGTCGACGGCGCCGCCGGGCCTCGCGTCCCGGTCGACCCTCGCGGCGACGGACCCGTCACGTGTGACGGTGACCGCGCCGAGGGCGCCGGAACCGGCGGTTGCGGTGGTGGGGCACCCCCGGGCGGCCAGGGCGGCCTGGCGTCCCGGCGGGGTCACCGACGGAGCGACGGTGACCCCGGTCGCGGGCGACGCGCCTCCCGACGCCGCCGCGTACGCGTACGCGGCCGGATTCGTCGGGACGAGAGCGGCGGCGCCGAGCAGGGCGACGGGTGCTACTCGTATCGAGCGCATGGGTGAGTCCTCCGGGTCCCCGAGGAGCACTTGCGGAACGAGTTTCCACAGAGTGTCAGAAATGCACCTCGACGGGCCACACGCTAGGAGTCGCCCGGGGGCGCCGCGAACCGGGTGCTCCGCCCGGGGCACCGGCATCCCCCGGGCGGAGCATCGGGCGCGGCCGGGACCGTCCCGGCGGATCGGCCTCAGCCGCCGGTGGCATGCGGGAACAGATCGAAGAACGGCTCGGCGGTGGCCGAGATGTCCCGGCCGAACGGGGTGTCGAAGTCCCAGATCAGGAAGAGCAGAAAGGCGATCAGAACACTGAAGAGACCGGCCAGGAGGAGTTCGCGGAAGGTTCTGCGGATCTGGAGCGTGAACAGCAGACCGACCGTCACCAGGGCACCGGCGATCAGGCCGAACCAGACCACGCCGGGCATGGTCGCACCGGCGCTCTGGCCGCGGGCGCTGCGCGCGTCGTCGGCCGCGGCGACCTGGTCGACGAGTGGCTGATACGACTGCCCCTCGTAGTCGTTGCGCGGGTGGTAATCGGTGACGTCGGCCCGTACCCGGTCCAGCAGGCGGGTCCCCTCGGCGGTGAGGGAACCGTGCTCGCTCATCGCCCGCCACTCGTCGTCGACGACATGGCGCACATAGGCGTCGACATCGGCGCGGATGCGCGAGCGCACCTCCGCCGGGTACGCCGAGGACCGGGCCTGCACCTCGTGCAGGGCCTGGGCCTCCTGGCGTACGTACTCCTGGGCCTCGCCCCGGCCCTCCCAGACGCCCGCGATGGCGAGCCCCAGCACGATCGCGTAGACCACCCCGATCATCATCGTCATGTACTCGATGACGTCGGGGGTCTCGGACGGGTCGTCATCGGCCCGGACCCGGCGGTTGGTGAGGACGGCGATGGTCAGGACGACGGCACAGGCCGCGGTCATGGCCAGGGTGAGAACAAGCCATTCCGACATGTGTTTTCTCCGGAGGTCAGCGGGAGCGGGGGCGCAGCACGGCGACGGCGAACACCGCGGGCGCCGTGATCAGCAGCGTGGTGGTGACCACGGAGCCGCTGTGCCGTACGGTCTTCCGCTCCGGCCTGCGGTAGTGGGGCAGCGCCACCGGGCGCGGCGAGGGCGGCGCGGGGCGCGCCGAGGACGAGGGGGTCGGGTCGGGCGAGGGAGCCGGCGGGGGCGGTGGCGCGGGGGGTGGCGGCACCACGGGGCCGGGCGTCGGCCGGGGTGGTGCGGGCCGGGACGGCGGCGGAGGGACGGGCGCGGGCGGAGGGGACGAGGAGGGCGGCGGGGCGGGCGGCTTCGGTGTGGGCGTCGGGCTCGGGAAGCACGGGCCGATCCCCGCCGTGGCGATCCACGACGAGCCGTCACCGGCCTCGCCGACGGAGGCGTACGCGCAACTGTCCGCCCGTGCGGGCGTCGGGGTGCCCAGCAGCCAGAGCAGCGCGAGGGCCGCCCCGAACCGTCCTATGAATGATCCGTACACGAGCCGGAGCATGGACCGGCGCGTCGCGCGACACGCGGTGCGGGGGCGTGATTCGCCTGATGGTGGGGATCTGGAGAAGCCGGTTCCTCGGTGGCCGCGCGCCGGGTGGAAGGGTATCGGCGCAGGTGGCGGCGGCTTTCCATGCCCTGGCCGGGGCCCTGGCCGGGGTGGTGGCCAACCCGGTTCTCTGGTAAGGGAGTTGCTGCCGTGGCGGTCGGGGGTGTGGCAACGGGCGGGGGAGGGCCGCGGAAGGGCGGGGCGCGGAGGGGTGCGACGCCCGCCAATGCCGTATTGGTAAAGAATGCTGCCAATAAAGTCGGTGACCGTGGTTTTACCGAACGCAATCGAAGCGCCACTCCCGTGCGACCGGACAAGGCGTGTCGTCCGGTCCGTCCCATTTCCCGCGCGATAAAACCGGTGCCGTGCCCGGATATAACAACGGCCGGGCCAGGAGGGGCGGATGGGTCGATGGCCCGACGCCCGCCCGATCGGTACCGAATGTCACACGTAGCGACGGGTCGGTTGCACATGCCAGTGGTGTGTGACCAATAACGGACGGCTAATTTCCGTTTCCGCTCGCTCTCTTGGCGGACGATCAGTAGCCTCTGGTCAACACTGACCATGAACATGGCCGGATCGCCGTAGCGACTTGTTGGAGACTTTGATGGAGCGTCCCGCTTGGGCACCGCGAGGCATAGACATTTCGGTGCCGAGCGTGTCCCGCATGTACGACTTCTATCTGGGCGGCTCGCACAATTTCGAGGTGGACCGGGAAGCCGCCCGCAGGGCCATGGAGTTCATGCCGGGGCTGCCCAAGATCATGCAGGCGAATCGCGCCTTTATGCGCCGAGCCGTGCGATACGCGGTGAGTGAGGGCATCACCCAGTTCCTGGACATCGGATCCGGAATACCGACCTTCGGCAATGTGCACGAAGTGGCCCAGGCGGCCGACCCGGAGGCCCGGGTGGCGTACGTGGACCACGACCCGGTCGCCGTCGCGCACAGCCGGGCCGTGCTGGAGGGCAACGACCGCGCGGTGATCGCCGCCGAGGACCTCCGCCGCCCCCAGGAGATCGTGAAGAACCCCGAGATAACCGGACTTCTCGATCTGGACCGCCCGGTGGCCCTGCTGCTCGTCGCCGTGCTCCACTTCATCGAGGACGCCGACGACCCGCTGGGCTCCCTCGCCGAACTGCGCGAGGCCCTCGCCCCCGGCAGCCTCGTCGTCCTCACCCACGCCTCGTACGAGGGCATACCGCTCAGCCGGGAGGAAGCCGGCGGCACGGTCGAGGTCTACAACAGCATCCGAAAGCCCCTGGTCATGCGGTCCCATGACGAGATCGCGCGCTTCTTCGAGGGATACGAAATGGTCGAGCCCGGACTGGTGCAGATGCCGCACTGGCGCCCGGACACCCCGGTCGTCGCGGAGCAGGAGGACCCCTACGCGTTCTCGGGCTTCGCGGGAGTGGGACGCAAGGCGTGAGCATCCCCGCCCAGTCGTCGGGCACACCGGACACGGAGCCCGACGGTCCCGAGGGCCGGCTCCGAAGATTCGCCACCATCTGGAGCCGGGCCATCTTCCCCTCGACGGCCACCTCCCTGACCCGCGCCGAGTTCGAGCAGCATCTGCTGCCGCTGGCCCGCGCGCTCAGTTCCGTCCTGCACGCGCACCCCTTCGACGCGGCCCCCGCCGCCGAGGTCGGCGGAGCGCTCGTCGCCGCGCACTGCACCGACCCGGAGGCGCTCAGCAGCACGCTCGGCGTCGTCGACGCGTATCTGGTGCTCTACTGCGGCAGCGACGGCACCACCTCCCTGCCCGCCGAGGACGGCCGGGCCCGCTGCGCCCGCATCCAGCACGCCCTCGCGGCCGGCTTCACCCGGGCGCTGCGCGAACGCACCCGGTCCGAGCAGGAGGCCATCGCCCGCTCCGCCCTCACCGCCCGGACGGAGGCCGAACGCGCCCTGCACGCCACCGAGACGCGGTTCCGCGCCGTGTTCAAGGACGCGGCCATCGGCATCGGCATCGCCGACCTGGACGGCAACGTGCTGGAGATCAACGACACCCTCACCCGGATGTTCGGCGGACTCGACCACCATGTGCGCAGCCACAAGGTGAACGAGTGGGTCCACCCCGAGGACCCGCCGTACGTGTGGAAGTACTACGACGAGCTGGTTCGCGGCGAACGCGAGCACTACCGGGTCGAGAAGGCGTTCTACCGCAACGACGGCACCGTGCTGTGGACCAACCTGACGGTCTCCCTGCTGCGCGACACCGAGGGCCGGCCGCAGTACCAGCTCGCCCTGATGGAGGACACCACCGAGCGTCGGCTGCTCAACCTGCGGCTGCGGTACGAGGCCACGCACGACGCGCTCACCGGGCTGCCCAACCGGACGCTGTTCTTCGAGCGGTTGGAGAAAGCGCTCTCCGCCGACGACGGCAACCGCTTCGGCCTGTGCTACCTCGACCTGGACGGCTTCAAGGCGATCAACGACAGCCTCGGCCACGCCTCGGGCGACCGGCTGCTCGTCGAGGTCGCCGACCGGTTGCAGAGCTGCGCCACCGCGCCCGGCGAGATGGTCGCGCGGCTCGGCGGCGACGAGTTCGTGGCCCTGACCACCGGACCCGACACCGAGACCGAGGTCGACGAACTCGCCTGCCGCATCCTCGGCGCGCTGGGCTCCCCGATCCGCCTGGACGGCCGGGAGCTGACCGTGCGCGGCTCCATCGGGGTCGTCGAGGGCCCGGCGGGCGAACGCAACGCCGCCGAGGTGCTGCGCAGCGCCGACATCACCATGTACCGGGCCAAGTCGGCCGGCGGCAACCGCTTCGAGTTCGCCGACGCCGAGGCGGACGCCCGGGCCATCACCCGGCACGGGCTGACCACCGCGCTGCCCGCCGCCCTGGAGCGCGGCGAGTTCTTCATCGAGTACCAGCCGCTGGTCCACCTCGGCGACGGCACCGTGCACGGCGCGGAGGCGCTGGTGCGGTGGTGCCACCCGCAGCACGGGGTGCTGGGCCCGGACCGGTTCATCGCGCTCGCCGAGCACACCGGACTGATCGTGCCCCTGGGCCGCTGGGTGCTGGAGGAGTCGGTGCGCCAGGCCAACTTCTGGCAGAACCGGCACAGCGACAACGGCCGGGTCCGGATCAACGTCAACCTGTCGCCGACCCAGCTGCACCACCCCCGGCTGGTCGCCGAGACGGTCGACGTCCTGGAGCGGTCCGGGCTCGAACCCGAGGCGCTCTGCCTGGAGGTCACCGAGTCCGCGCTCATCGGCGCCGACGACGACCTGCTCAAGCCGCTGCGGCAACTCGCCGAGATGGGCGTCGACATCGCGCTCGACGACTTCGGCACCGGCTACTCGAACCTGGCCAACCTGCGCCGGCTGCCGGTGAGCGTGCTCAAGCTGGACCGCTCGTTCACCATGGGCATGCAGCAGCACCCGGCGGACCCGGTCGATCTGAAGATCGTCGAGGGCATCGTCTCGCTGGCGCACAGCCTGGACCTCGCCGTCACGGTGGAGGGCGTCGAGACCGGCGCCCAGGCCGAACAGCTGCGCAAGCTCGGCTGCGACACGGCCCAGGGCTGGTACTACGCCCGCCCCGGCGCCCCGGACCGGATCCACTCGCTGCTGCTGGCCGACGCGGTGTGACCGGACGGGGGTACGGGAGAGCCGCCCGTACCCCCGCCGGCCGGCTCAGCCGACCGCCAGCAGCATCTTCTGGAGCTCGCGCGCCGCACGCGGCGGGGCCACGTCGCTGCGGTGCGCGAGCGCGATGGTGCGCCGCAGACCGGGCCGGGCCAGCGGAGTCGTCCGCAGCCCGTGGCCGGAGCGTCCGGCGACCATGCTCGGCACCACCGCGATCCCGAGCCCCGCCCGGACGAAGCCCAGCACCGCGTCCATCTCGCCGCCCTCCACCGTGAAGGACGGCTCGAACCCCTCCGCCCGGCAGGCGGCCACCGTCAGCTCCCGCAGGTCGTAGCCGTGCCGGAACATCACCAGCGGCTCGCCCGCCAGATCGGCGATCCGCACCCGGCCGCCCCGCCCCGGCCGGGGCGCCTCGGCCGACGACACCACGACCAGGTCCTCCTGGAGCAGCTCGACCGTCGTCAGCGCGGGCGACGCGGCCGGCAGCGGCAGCACCACCAGCGCGAGATCCAGCGCGCCGCGCGCCAGCTCCCGCACCAGATCGAGCGAGCCGCCCTCCTCCAGCAGCAGCCGGATCCCCGGATGCCGGTCGTGGAAGGCGCGCAGCACGTCGGGGAGCAGGCCGGTGCAGAGACTGGGCGTCGCACCGAGCCGGACCCGGCCCCGGCGCAGCTGCGCCAGCTCCTGCACCTCGTGGCGCGCGGTGTCCGCGTCCGCGAGGATGCGCCGGGCCAGCGGCAGCAGGGCCTCGCCCGCGTCGGTCAGCGCGATGTGGCCGCGCGCCCGGCTGAACAGCTCCGCCCCCAGCTCGCTCTCCAGCGCCCGGATCTGCTGGGAGAGCGAGGGCTGCGAGACGTGCACCGACTCGGCGGCGCGGGTGAAGTGCAGGGTCTCGGCCACGGCCACGAAATACGTCAGCTGCTGGAACTGCATGCACCCACTCTAGCCCGCACGATAGCCATTCCCTATGGAGATCAGCCGCTCCATGTCTTGGACTGATGAGGCCGTTCGGCCCTAGCGTCGTGGGCATGGCATTGGCAACCCGGACGGACCGACGGCCGTCCATGACGCGTACGCTCTGGGACTCGTCCGTCGGCAAGAAGACGGTCATGGCGGTCAGCGGCCTGATCATGCTGGCCTACCTGGTCGTCCACATGATCGGAAACCTGAAGATCTTCTTCGGTCCCGGCGAGTTCGACCACTACGCCCACTGGCTGCGCACCCTCGGCGAGCCCTTCCTGCACTACGAGTGGGCCCTGTGGATCATCCGGGTGGTGCTGGTGGCCGCCGTGGTCCTGCACGCGGTCTCCGCGTACCAGCTCAGCCGCCGCGACATCCGGGCGCGGCCCACCGGCTACGTGCACCGCAGGCCGCGCGCCGCCTACGCCACCCGCACCATGCGCTGGGGCGGGATCATCCTCGCCCTGTTCATCGTCTGGCACATCCTCGACCTGACGACGGGCACCGCGCACCCCGGCGGCTTCCAGCCCGGCCACCCGTACCAGAACGTCGTCGACACCTTCTCCACCTGGTACGGCAACACGGTCTACATCGCCGCCGTGCTCGCCCTCGGGCTCCATGTCCGGCACGGGCTGTGGAGCGCCGCGCAGACCCTCGGCGCGGGCCGGGCGAGCCGCGACCGGCTCCTGCGGGCCCTCGCCAACGCCCTGGCCGCGGTGCTGACCCTGGGCTTCATCTCCGTACCCGTTGCCGTCATGACCGGAGTCGTGAGCTGACATGACCGACTACGCGCACTACGCGACCGGCGACCCCGTCGCCGACACCAAGGCCCCCGAGGGGCCCGTCGCCGAACGCTGGGACACCCGCCGCTTCCGGGCCAAGCTGGTCAACCCCGCCAACCGTCGCAAGCACACCGTGATCGTCGTCGGCACCGGCCTGGCCGGCGGTTCGGCCGGCGCCACCCTCGCCGAACAGGGCTACCACGTCGTCCAGTTCTGCTTCCAGGACTCGCCCCGCCGGGCCCACTCGGTCGCCGCCCAGGGCGGCATCAACGCCGCGAAGAACTACCGCAACGACGGCGACTCCGTCCACCGCCTCTTCTACGACACGGTCAAGGGCGGCGACTTCCGCGCCCGGGAGTCCAACGTCCACCGGCTCGCCCAGATCTCCGTGGAGATCATCGACCAGTGCGTCGCCCAGGGCGTCCCCTTCGCCCGCGAGTACGGCGGCCTCCTCGACAACCGCTCCTTCGGCGGCGTCCAGGTCTCCCGCACCTTCTACGCCCGCGGCCAGACCGGACAGCAACTGCTGCTCGGCGCGTACCAGGCGCTGTCCCGGCAGATCGCCGCGGGCACCGTGGAACTGCACGCCCGTACCGAGATGCTCGACCTGATCGTCGTCGACGGCCGGGCCCGCGGCATCGTCGCCCGCGACCTGATCACCGGGCGGATCGACACCTACTTCGCCGACGCGGTGGTCCTGGCCAGCGGCGGCTACGGCAACGTCTTCTACCTGTCGACGAACGCCATGAACTCCAACGCCACCGCGGTCTGGCGGGCCCACCGCCGCGGCGCGTACTTCGCCAACCCCTGCTTCACCCAGATCCACCCCACCTGCATCCCGCGCACCGGCGATCACCAGTCCAAACTGACGCTGATGAGCGAGTCGCTCCGCAACGACGGCCGGATCTGGGTCCCGAAGGCCAAGGGCGACGACCGCCCCGCGGCCGAGATCCCCGAGGAGGAGCGCGACTACTACCTGGAGCGCATCTACCCCTCCTTCGGCAACCTCGTCCCCCGGGACATCGCCTCCCGCGCCGCGAAGAACGTCTGCGACGAGGGACGCGGCGTCGGCCCCGGCGGCCAGGGCGTCTACCTGGACTTCGCCGACGCCATCGCCCGGATGGGCCGCGACAAGGTCGAGGAGAAGTACGGCAACCTCTTCGACATGTACGCCCGGATCACCGCCGAGGACCCGTACGAGACCCCGATGCGGATCTACCCGGCCGTCCACTACACCATGGGCGGGCTCTGGGTCGACTACGACCTCCAGACCACGATCCCCGGCCTCTTCGCCATCGGCGAGGCCAACTTCTCCGACCACGGCGCCAACCGGCTCGGCGCCTCCGCGCTGATGCAGGGCCTCGCCGACGGGTACTTCGTCCTCCCCTCGACGATCAACGACTACCTGGCGCGCCACCCGCACCACGACGAGATCGACGCCTCGCACCCCGCCGTGGAGGAGGCCGTCGCCGACACCGAGGACCGGCTCAACCTGCTGCTCTCGGTGAACGGCGACCGCACCCCGGACTCCTTCCACCGGGAGATCGGCGAACTCATGTGGGAACACTGCGGAATGGCCCGCACGGAGGCCGGACTGCGCACCGCGCTCGCCCGCATCCCCCGGATCCGCGAGGAGTTCTGGCGCCGCATCAAGGTCCCCGGCACCGGCACCGAGTTCAACCAGTCGCTGGAGAAGGCCAACCGCGTCGTCGACTACCTGGAACTCGCCGAGCTGATGTGCCTCGACGCACTGCACCGCGCCGAGTCCTGCGGCGGCCACTTCCGCGAGGAGTCCCAGACCCCCGACGGCGAGGCCGCCCGCCGCGACGAGGAGTTCTCCTACGCCGCCGCCTGGGAGTTCTCCGGCACCGGCGAACCCCCCGTCCTGCACAAGGAAGAACTCGTCTTCGAGTACGTCCACCCCACCCAGCGGAGCTACGCATGAAGCTCACCCTGCGCGTCTGGCGCCAGAAGAACGCCGACGCCCCCGGAGCGATGTCCACCTACGAGGTGGACGGCATCTCGCGGGACATGTCGTTCCTGGAGATGCTCGACACCCTCAACGAACGGCTCATCCTGGACGGCGACGACCCCGTCGCCTTCGACCACGACTGCCGCGAGGGGATCTGCGGCGCCTGCAGCCTCGTCATCAACGGCGACGCCCACGGCCCCGAGCGGACCACCACCTGCCAGCTCCACATGCGGTCCTTCGAGGACGGCGACACCATCGACATCGAGCCGTGGCGCGCCGCGGCCTTCCCGGTCGTCAAGGACCTGGTCGTGGACCGCTCGGCCTTCGACCGGATCATCCAGGCCGGCGGCTACATCTCCGCCCCGACCGGCACCGCCCCCGAGGCGCACGCGACCCCGGTGCCCAAGCCGGACGCCGACTCCGCCTTCGAGCACGCCGAGTGCATCGGCTGCGGGGCCTGCGTCGCGGCCTGCCCCAACGGCTCGGCGATGCTCTTCACCTCGGCGAAGGTCAACCACCTGAACGTGCTGCCGCAGGGCGCCCCGGAGCGCGAGACCCGGGTCCTGGACATGGTCGGCCAGATGGACACCGAGGGGTTCGGCGGCTGCACCCTCACCGGGGAGTGCGCCACCGCCTGCCCCAAGGGCATCCCGCTCCCGTCGATCTCGGCCATGAACAAGGAGTGGCTGCGCGCCACCCGCAAGGTGCGCCGCTGACCGGCCGCGGGGCCCGTACGCACGGATTCCCGGTCCCGGGGGCCGCCCACCCCCGGGACCGGGAAGACTCACCGGACGCGGCGGATCAGGACGTCACGGAGATGTCGTCGCCGTAGACCGTGCCCTGCCCGTACCAGCCGTGCAGGTAGACGGTGACCGCGCCGGTCGAACCGGTGGTGAACTTCACCGACTGCTTCGCGTAGCCGCTCGACGAACCCCAGACACTGGCGGTCGCGTCACCGCGCACCCCGAGGTACCCGTAGTTCCCCTGCACCCAACCGCTCAGCGTGTACGTGGTGTTGGGGGACAGGGTGACGGTCTGCGCGCACTCGCCGGTCTGTGAGGCGGTGGCCGCCGCGGCGAGCGCGTGCGTGCCGCCGTGCACCGGGGTGGAGACGACCGCGCCGCCCGCGCCACAGGTCCAGGGGCTGAGCGAGCCGGACTCGAAGTCGCCGTTGACCAGGACCCCGGTGCCGCCGCCCGGCCCCGGGACCGTCAGCGTGAAGGTGGCGGTGTGGCTCAGGGTGCCGGAGGTCCCGGTCACGTCGATCCGGTACGTGCCCGGCGCCGTGGCGGCCGGGACGGCGATCGCCAGCTTGGCGCTCTCGCCCGCCGTCACCGATGCCGGGCTGAGCGTCGTGGTCACCCCGGCGGGCGCCCCGCTCGCCGTCAGCGCGACGGTCTTGGCGCTGCCCGAGACGACCGCGGTCTTCACCGCCGTCGAGACCGAGCCACCGGGGGCCACCGTGGCCGAACCGGGGGAGAGGACGACCGAGTAGTCGTCCGTCACCGGGCCGCTGCCGCCACCGGTGAACGGCGCGAAGGTGTGGCTGAAGTACCAGGTGTCCTGCGCGATCCCGGAACAGGTGTCGCTGCCGCCGGTGCCGGGGCAGCCGCCGTTGTCGCGCTGGAGCGCCCAGAACGACAGGGTGCTCAGCCCCTTGGAGACCGCCCAGTCGTAGACCACCGGGGCGTCCGCGGTGGTGAACGTCTCGGCCGGGCCGTAGTCGTCGATGCCGGGCATCTCGATGATGCCCGCCATGCCCCAGAGCTGCGCCTCGGTCTTCGACGGGTAGAGCTGGGCGAGCTGGTTCTTGAGACCGGTGATCGCCGTCTTGGTGTCCTGCGCCATGTTGTGCGTGGCGCCGTCGTAGTAGTCGAACGTCATGAGGTTCACGACGTCGACCTTGGCGCCGTTGGAGACCGCGTTCTCCAGCACCGCGAGCCCGCTGTCGGCGAGACCGCTCGTGGTGGTGGGCAGGGTGTACGAGATCTGCAGCGGGCGCCCGTTGGCGGCGGCCCAGTCCTGGACCTTCTTGATCGCCTTGTTGCGGCGGTCGATCCCGGCGTTGTTGTCCAGCGAGTTGTCCTCGATGTCCATGTCGAGGCGGGACACGTCGTAGGTCGTGATGACCTTCTCGTACGCGGCGGCGATCGAGTCGACGTTGGTGCAGCTGTCGGCGATCTCGGTGCTCTCGTTGTCGGCGGTGTAGCCGCCGAACGACGGGATCACGTCGCCGCCCCGGGACCGCATGGTGGTGAAGTCGGAGCCGAAGACGGACTGGGCGATGGGGGTGCCGGTGTCGCCGTTCCAGTACGGAGTGCAGGAACCGCGGGCCTCGGTCTGGATGAAGGCCATGGTCAGGTACTTGGCACCGGAGGCCTGCGACAGCGCGGCCGGGCTGTCGCCGTTCCACGCCTCGAAGTACGGGGCGAAGACATGGGCCGGCATGGGGGTCGCGGCGGTGGGGGCGGCCTCGGCACCGGCACCGGCCCCGAGGACCAGTCCGGCGGAGGCGACGGTGGTGGCCAGGGCGCTCAGGACTGCGCCGAGTGCTCTTGGACATCGCATGGGGGATGCTCCCGGGGGGTGAGACGACGGGCGGATCGCACGGCTCGGCCGCGCCCGTCGAAGGGCGCGGCCCGTTCCTGTGAATCCCGGCCGGGGGTCACACGCCGCACGGTGTGGAGCGGCCGTGAGGCATGCCCATAATTGGTCTGGACCAGAACGCGGTCAAGAGTCTTTGCCGTTTCATTCCCCATTGCTTGCCGTCCGTCAACTCGCCATCCAACTCGGCGAGTTGGCGTCAGGGACGGTGCAGCGCCGCGGCCAGGTACGGAGCCGTGCGACTGCCGGGGGTCGCCGCCACCTCGGCCGGAGTGCCCGCCGCCACGATCCGCCCGCCCCGGTCGCCGCCGCCGGGACCGAGGTCGATCACCCAGTCGGCCCCCGCCACCACCGCCATGTCGTGCTCGACCACCACGACGGTGTCGCCCGCGTCGACGAGGCCGTGCAACTGCCGCATCAGCACCTCGACATCGGCGGGGTGCAGCCCGGTCGTCGGCTCGTCCAGCAGGTACAGCGTGTGGCCCCGGCGGGTGCGCTGGAGCTCGGCCGCCAGCTTGATCCGCTGGGCCTCGCCGCCCGAAAGCTCCGTGGCGGGCTGCCCCAGCCGCAGATACCCGAGCCCGACGTCGAGCAGGGTCCGCAGACTGCGCTCCGCGGCCGCGGTCCCGGCGAAGAACCCGGCCGCCGACTCCACCGTCAGATCCAGCACCTGGGCGATGTCGAGCCCGCGCACGGTCACCTCCAGCGTCTCCGCGTTGTACCGGGCCCCGTGGCAGTCCGGGCAGGGCGCGTACGTACTGGGCAGGAAGAGCAGCTCCACGGAGACGAAGCCCTCGCCCTGGCAGGTCTCGCACCGGCCGCCCGCCACGTTGAAGGAGAACCGCCCGGCCTTGTAGCCGCGCTCCTTGGCGGTGTCCGTGGCGGCGAACAGCTTCCGTACGACGTCGAAGAGCCCCGTGTACGTGGCCAGGTTGGACCGGGGCGTACGGCCGATCGGCCGCTGGTCGACCTGGACGAGCCGGTCCACCGCCGCCAACCCCTCGGCCGAGGCGCACCAGCGGCGCGCGGGTTCCGTGCCCGGCTCCCCGGAATCGGCGGACGGCCGCCGGTCGGCGAGCAGCCCGGCCAGCACCTGACCGGTCAGCGTCGACTTCCCCGACCCCGACACCCCCGTCACGGCGGTGAACACCCCGAGCGGGAAGGCCGCGTCCACCCCGCGCACGTTGTGCCGGTCCACCCCGGTCAGCCGCAGCCAACCGGTCGGTGTGCGCACCGTGCGCTCCGGCGGCGGGCCCTGGTCGAAGAGGAACCGCCGGGTGGCCGACTCCGGCACCTGCGCGAGCCCGGCCGGGGGACCGCTGTGCAGCACCCGGCCCCCGTGTTCACCGGCCAGCGGCCCCACGTCCACCAGCCAGTCCGCCCGGCGCACCACGTCCATCTGGTGCTCCACCACGAAGACCGTGTTCCCGGCCTCCTTGAGCCGCCCCAGCACCCCGAGCAGCGACGCGGTGTCCGCCGGATGCAGCCCGGCCGACGGCTCGTCCAGGACGTAGACGACACCGAAGAGGCCCGAACGGAGCTGGGTGGCCAGCCGCAGCCGCTGCAACTCGCCGGAGGAGAGCGTCGGGGCCGTCCGGTCCAGGCTGAGATAGCCGAGGCCCAGCTCCGTGACGGTGGCGATCCGGGCGAGCAGGTCCGCCGTCAGCATCCGGGCCGTGGCGTCGCCGCCCGCCCCGCCCAGCAGCTCCGCGAGCGAACTCAGCGGCAGCGCCGCCAGCTCCGCGATGGTCCGCCCGGCGAAGGTGATGGCCAGCGCCTGCGGGCGCAGCCGGCTGCCGTGGCACTCCGGGCACGGCTCGGAGGTCAGGAACCGCTCGGCCTTGGCCCGCAGCGTGCGGCTTTTGGAATCCGCGAAGGTGTGCAGCACATGGCGGCGGGCGCTGGTGTAGGTGCCCTGGTAGGGGCGCTGGATGCGGCCCGCCTCCCGGACCGGGTGGACCGTCACCACCGGCTGCTCGTCGGTGAAGAGGATCCACTCCCGCTCCTTCGCGGGCAGCTCGCGCCAGGGCCGGTCGACGTCGTGGCCCAGCGCGTCCAGCACGTCGCGCAGGTTCTTGCCCTGCCAGGCGCCCGGCCAGGCGGCGATGGCGCCCTCGCGGATCGACAGCGAGGGGTCGGGGACCAGCAGTTCCTCGGTGGTGCGGTGGACGAGGCCGAGTCCGTGGCAGGCCGGGCACGCCCCGGCGGCGGTGTTCGGCGAGAAGGCGTCGGAGTCCAGCCGCTCGGCCCCGGCCGGGTAGTCCCCGGCCCGGGAGAACAGCATCCGCAGCGAGTTGGAGAGCGTGGTGACCGTGCCGACGGAGGAGCGGGCCCCGGGCGCCGAGCGGCGCTGCTCCAGCGAGACGGCCGGCGGCAGACCGGTGACCTCGCCGACCGCGGGCGCCCCGACCTGGTGGATCAGCCGCCGGGCGTACGGGGCGACGGACTCGAAGTAGCGGCGCTGGGCCTCCGCGTAGATCGTCCCGAAGGCCAGCGAGGACTTCCCGGAGCCGGAGACCCCGGTGAAGACGGTGAGGGTGTCGCGCGGGATGTCGACGGAGACGTCCCTGAGGTTGTGCTCACGGGCGCCGCGCACCCGTACGTACGGATCGTGGGGGGTGGGCATGGGCGCGGGACTCCGTACGGATCGGGGCGGGCCGGTGGTCCGGGGGCGGACCGGGGCAAACACTCCGATAGTAGGCCCGGCGGGGCCGTACGGTTCCGGGACGCCCCGTACCGGCCGGACCGGTACGGGGCGGGCGGGTCAGCGGGAGGGGCGCAGGGCGCGCTTGATCGGCCGTCCCACGACGCTGCGGGCGCGCTGGTACGTGGAGCGCTGGGCGGGCAGCGCCGCGCTCTTCGCGACCGTGCGCTTCAGCCGGGTGTTCTCGGCCTCGACCTCGGTGAGCCGGGTCTGCAGCCAGTTCAGCCGGGGGGCCAGCTCCGCGGCCTCGGGGCCGGTCCAGGGGCGGACGCCGGGCGGGAAGGAGAGCTTGCTCATCCGCTGCTCGAAGGCCGCGCCGCCGTCGCCGTGGGTGAAGGTGTTCTGCAGCCCGTTCTTGTCGAGGAAGTTGGTGAACCGGTCGAACCGCTCCCGGTGGCCGCGGGTCAGCGGTCCGAAGTCCGCCGACTTGTGGAGCTCGGCGGGGTCGAGGTCGGCCGGGACCTGGGCGAGCGTCCGGTGCGGGATCTCGAAGTAGCGGCACAGCTCCAGGGTCCGGGAGTCGCCGCAGAGCACGGTGGCCGGTGTCCCGGCCAGCAGCGCGGCGATGTTGCCGTGGATCCGGGAGCCGAAGGAGAAGTCGAAGCCCCGCAGGTCCTCCATCCAGGTGACCGGGTCGATGTAGACGCGGACCTTGTCCTCCGCGTACATCGGGTGGTCGGGGTGGGTGGGGATGCCGGTGACGGCGGCGTTCGGGTGCGAGAGGTCGCGCCAGTGCAGCTGGCGGGCGTCGGAGAGGTTCTGGCCGATGAACCGGAGGTGCGGGTAGCGGGCGTGGGTGCGGTCGATGATCTGCCCGAGCTTGGTCTTGCGCACCGCGTCGTGCGATCCGTTGACGGCGATCCGCGACCCGGGGCCGAGCGCCCCGCCACCCTCCCGGATGGTGAGCGTGTCGCCGTGCAGGAACATCGACGGGCAGCCGATGACGTCCACGTCCCGGAAGCCCATGTCCCGCAGGTAGCGCTCGGTGAACTCGCCGCGCACCCCGATGGAGGCGCTGCGGTCGAGCACGGCGGAGACGAAGGCGTAGACCGAGGACTGCATCGGCTTCAGCCGGTCCGCGGAGTAGTTGACCCCGGTCTGGGCGCCGACGCCCGGAACGACCACCGGGATCTTCAGCTTCGAGATGAGCTTGGTCAGCCGCTTCAGCTGCGGCTCGAAGGAGGGCCGGAAGGCGTTGGCGAGCGGAACGACGAAGACGTCGTACTCGCTGTTGATGCGGTCCACGTCGGCGATCCGGGTGGCGATCCCGTTGGAGACCACCTCCGTGTGTGGCGTCTGGAGGATCTTGTGGGCGGCGTCGCTGAAGATCAGGTTGCCCGAGTTGGTGGCGAACACGTCCTCATGGAGGGCGCGTTCGACCGGGACCACGTCAAAGGGGCTCTTCCCCGAGCGCAGGAGTATTCGCTTCACGTCGTTCACGTTCGATGCCACAAAGATGAATATAGCTTTACGATCGTTTTTGGTTCCACGTGCATCCTGTACAACCTTTTGCGATCTTGGCGGAACGTGAGCAGGTGATGTCACCTCCGTGCGCGGTCGGTGCGCGAGGATTCTGTGCTCACTTGTGCCGATTCGGTGGGAAGAGTGCCGGCGTCGGTGACGCCCGGAGCGGCCGATCGGCGCTGTCGACCGCGGGGCGGTCTGGTGGGATGGGGACATGAAGAGCGACCCCCGGCCCCTGGCCGTGTTCGACCTGGACGGCACCCTCGCGGACAGCGGCCATCGCCAGCACTACCTGGAAGGTCCGCGGCGCGACTGGGACGGCTTCTTCGCCGCGGCCGTCGACGACCCGCCCCTGCCCGAAGGGGTGCGGCTGGCGCTGGAGAGCGCCGAGGAGTGCGAGGTCGGATACCTCACGGGGCGGCCCGAGCGGTGCCGTGCGGACACCCTGGCCTGGCTCGCGGCGCACGGGCTGCCGGAGGGGCGGCTCCACATGCGGCGCGACGACGACCGCCGGCCGGCCCGGCACGCCAAGCTGGAGATCCTGCGCCGACTGGGCCGGGGGCGCGAGGTCCGCATGCTGGTCGACGACGACGAACTCGTCTGCGACGCGGCGGAGCGGGCGGGCTTCACCGTGGTGCGGGCCCGCTGGGCCGAGGAGTCCTCGGCGTTGAAGGACGCCCAGGAGCGCGAGGGGCGTACCTGACCGGCCGTACTCCGTCGGAGTGCCTCCGGGTCAGCTCGTCCCGTCGAGCCGGAAGCCGACCTTCAGGCCCACCTGGTAGTGCTCGATCCGGCCGTCCTTGATCTCCCCGCGCACCTCGGTGATCTCGAACCAGTCGAGATTGTGCAACGTTTCCGAAGCTCTTGCGACGCCCCGCCGGATGGCGTCGTCGACCCCTTCATGGGAGGTTCCCACGATTTCGGTGACCCGATAGGTGTGATTTGACATGGTATGTCTCCTCTCGTCCCTATCACGGTGCCCCATCCGACCCCGCTCCGCGAGGGATCGGCGCGGAAAACGCCCGGTGAACGGCCCTTGACCAAATCAATGGTCCATACCAAAATCCAGCCACGCCCGTGCGGGCGCCGCCCGCAGTCCCCCACACCGGGTTCCTGAATCAAGCCGTTTTTGTTCAGCAGAAGGTGAACCTGGTGAAGAACCGCATACTCGTCGGAGCTGTCGCGCTCGTTTCCGCCTGTGCGCTCACAGGATGTGGAACGGTATTCGGCATGGGGAGCTCGGACAGCAAGAAGGTCACTGTCTGGCTGATGAAGGACAGCGTCTCCGCCGATTTCCTCAAGCGGTTCACCAAGGACTTCGAGGACGAGCACCCCTCCATCGAGCTGGAGTTCAAGTTCCAGGGCTGGGGCGGCATCGGCCCGAAGGTCATCAGCGCCCTGAAGGGCAAGGACACCCCTGACGTCATCGAGGTCGGCAACACCCAGGTCGCCCAGTACGCGGCCAGCGGCGGCCTGCGCGATCTGACGCTGGAGGCCGTACGGGACATGGGCAGCGAGGACTGGCTTCCGGGCCTCGCCGACCCGGGCAGCATCGACGGCATGCAGTACGGCATTCCCTGGTACGCGGCCAACCGGGTGGTGATCTACAACAAGGAGATCTTCGAGCGCGCCGGAATCAAGAATCCGCCGAAAACCCGGCAGGAGTGGATCGCCGATACCCGGCTGCTGAACGAGAACGGCAATCAGGGGATCTATCTCGCGGGCCAGAACTGGTACGTGCTCGCCGGATTCATCTGGGACGAGGGCGGTGAACTGGCCGAGGACGAGGGCGGATCATGGAAAGGCGCCCTGGACAGCCCCGCGGCGCTCCGCGGCATGAACTTCTACAAGGAGCTCCAGGCGCTCGGCGAGGGCCCCAAGGATGCCGACGAGGAAAAGCCGCCGCAGTCCGACGTGTTCGCCCGGGGGAATGTCGCGCAGATCATTTCGGTGCCCGGCAGCGTGGCCCAGATCGTGAAGCGGAACCCCGAACTCAAGGGGAAGCTGGGCTACTTCCCGATCCCGGGCAAGACCGCCAAGAAGCCCGGCGCCGTCTTCACCGGCGGTTCCGACCTCATCGTCCCGGAGAAGGCGGACCGGCGCGCCGAGGGCGTCGAGGTGGTCAAGGCGCTGGCGAGCCGGAAGTGGCAGGAGGAACTCGCCCGGACCATGAGCTACGTGCCCAACAAGCCGGGCCTCGCGAAGGCTGTCGTGGGACAGGCGGGTACGGCCGCGATGGCCGAGGGGGCCACGCAGGGCCGGGCGACCCCGAACTCGCCGCAGTGGGCCGACGTCGAGGCCGACAACCCGATCAAGCCGTACATGACGGCGGTCCTGGAGGGCGGTGACCCCCTGCGGGAGGCGCGCACCGCCTCGGGGAAGATCACCGCCAAGCTCTTCGGGGGCTGACCCCGCAGGGCCCCGCCGGTGGCGTCCGGAGGGGCCCGAACCGGCCACCCCCGGGATTCAGCCGTCGCACATGTCGGCGCTCCCGGACCGTCATGTCGAATCCAGTCGGTCGCGGAAGAAGTAAGGGGCCGGGCCGTCGCACCCCGTGCGACGGCCCGGCGGCCGCCTTGCCGATCCGTCCGGGAGATTGTCATGAACGCGATGCCCGTTGCCTCCCTTCCCGCCACTTCACCGCCGACCGCCCCCGAACGGCCGCGCTACCGGGTCTCCCTGGCCACCGGCCCGGCCGAGGTCCGCGCCGCCCAGCGCCTGCGCCACCTCGTCTTCGCCGGCGAACTCGGCGCCCGTCTGCACAGCCCCGAACCCGGCCTGGACAGCGACGCGTTCGACGCGTACTGCGACCACCTGCTCGTCCGGGAGGAAGCCACCGGCGAGGTCGTCGCCACCTACCGGGTCCTGCCTCCCGAACGGGCGGAGGCGGCCGGGGGCCTCTACGCGGAGAGCGAGTTCGACCTCGGCCGGCTCACCCCGATCCGGGACGACCTGGTGGAGGTCGGACGGTCCTGCGTCCACCCCGCCCACCGCGACGGCGCCGTCATAGCCCTGATCTGGGCCGGACTCGCCCGCTACATGGAACGCACCGGACACAACTGGCTGGCCGGCTGCTGCTCCATCCCGCTCTCCGACGGCGGCACGGCGGCGGCCGGAGCCTGGGAGACCGTACGGACGAAGTACCTCGCCCCCGAGGACCACTGGGTCACCCCGCACCGCCTCTGGCAGCCCTCCGGCACGGCCGGACCGGTACGCACCGGACTCGCCACCCTGCCCCCGCTGCTCCGCGGCTACCTCCGGCTGGGCGCCCAGGTGTGCGGGGCACCCGCCCACGACCCGGACTTCGACGTCGCCGACCTGTACGTCCTGCTGTCGCTGCGCCGCACCGACCCCCGCTACCTCCGCCACTTCCTCGCCCTCGCCCCGCTGCGATGAACCCCTGGCTGCCCACCGCGCCGTGCGCCCCGGGGACCTGCGCCGCCCACACCGGCCGGACCCGGCTCCCTCCCGTCGCGGCGGCCCTGCTGCTCGCCGGGTGCGCCTGGGCCCTGGCCGGTGTGCTGGGGGCGCCGTTCCTGCCCCTGTTCGGCCCGGCCCGCCGGGAGCGGCTGATCCGCCGCTGGTCGTACGGGGCCGTACGCGCCTTCGGCGTACGGGTGCGGGTCACCGGCGACCCCGTACCGCCCGCCGGGACACCCGGGACGCTCGTCGTCGCCAACCACATCTCCTGGCTGGACATCCCGCTCGTCGCCGCCGTGGTCCCCGGCCGGATGCTCGCCAAGCGCGAGATCCGCCGGTGGCCGGTGCTCGGGCCGCTCGCCGCCCACGGCGGCACCCTCTTCGTCGACCGCGACCGGCTGCGCGCGCTGCCGGCGACCGTCCGCGCCCTCGCCGCGGCGATGCGCGGCGGATCACGGGTGGTGGTCTTCCCCGAGGGCACCACCTGGTGCGGGCGCGGCCCCGGCGGCCGGTTCGGCCCGGCCGCCTTCCAGGCCGCGATCGACGCCGGCGCCACCGTCCTGCCGGTACGCATCGGCTACCGCGTCACCGGCCACCGGGCGGCACCGGCGGAGCGCCACGCCCCGGCCGGTGCCGCCGCCTTCGTCGGCGACGATCCGCTCCCCGCCTCCCTGTGGCGGGTGGTGCGGGCGGCCGGACTGACCGCCGAGCTCCACGTCCTGCCACCAGTCCCGGCGGCCGCCCTGCCGGACCGGCGGGCCCTGGCCCGCCGCGCTCAGAGGGCCGTCGCCAGCGAGAGCGCGAACCGCTCCCCGGAATCCGTCCACCACTGATCCAGCCGCAGACCGGCCGCCTCCAGTTCCGCCCGGACCCGCTCCCGGCGGAACTTGGCCGACACCTCCGTACGCAGCTCCTCACCGGCCTCGAAACCCACCAGCAGATCCAGGGCCGGGACCTTCACCGTCTGCGCCCGCCGGGCCCGCAGCCGCATCTCGATCCACTCGTTCCCCGGGTCCCAGAGCGCCACATGGTCGAAGCCCTCCGGGTCGAAGTCCGCGCCCAGCTCCCGGTTGACCACCCGCAGCACGTTCCGGTTGAACTCCGCGGTCACCCCGGTGGCGTCGTCGTAGGCGGCGACCAGCACCTTCTCGTCCTTCACCAGGTCGGTGCCGAGCAGCAGCGCGTCGCCCGGAGAGAGCAGCGACCGCACCGACCGCAGGAACGCCGCCCGCTCCTCGGGCAGCAGATTGCCGATCGTGCCGCCCAGGAAGGCCAGCAGCCGGGGCCCCGGCGTCCCCGGCAGCGCCAGACCTCCGGTGAAGTCGGCGACCAGGGCGTGCACCGAGAGCCCGGGGCGCCGGGCGAGCAGCGCCTCGCCGGCACCGCGCAACGCGCTCTCGCTCACGTCGACCGGTACGTAACTGTGCAGCTCCGGCAGCGAGTCCAGCAGATGGCCGGTCTTCTCCGACGAACCGGACCCCAGCTCGATCAGGGTCCGGGCCCCCGAGGCGCGGGCGATCTCGTCGGCCCGTTCGATCAGGATCTCCCGCTCGGCGCGGGTCGGGTAGTACTCGGGCAGCCGGGTGATCTCCTCGAACAGCTCGCTGCCCCGGGCGTCGTAGAACCACTTGGGCGGCAGTGACTTGGGATGCCGGGTCAGTCCGTGCAGGACATCGGCGCGCAGCGCCGCGTCCGTCGCGTCGGCCGGCAGGGTGCGGGTCAGCAGGAAGGGACTCACGCAAGGGGCTCCTTGAGCGGGGTCAGTGAGACATCGGCGCGGGTCGCCACCAGCAGGGTGCGGTCGGGGACCGGGCGCCAGAGCGGATCGTCGTCGTAGGGTTCCGAGGCCACGACCGTGCGCGGGCCCGGTCCGGTCAGGCACCACAGGGTGTCGCCCCAGGCCGTCGCGACGATCGACGCGCCATCGATGAGCAGCAGGTTCAGCCGGGATTCCGGTGCGGCGGCGGCCACGTCCAGCACGGTGGCGGAGACGGCCTCGGGCAGCGCGTCGCCGTCCGCCAGCCGGCGTCGCACCAGGGCCCAGAGCAGCGCCGAGTCGCTGCGGGCGGTGAGGGACAGCAGTTCGGCGGGCGGCAGCGCCGCGGCGAGCGGGGCCACCGCGTGCGGCCAGCCCCGCACCGCGCCGTTGTGGCTGAAGAGCAGCGGCCCGGCGGTGAAGGGCGCGGCGGCCGCCTCGCCGTCGGCGCCCGCCTCCGTGGCGTCCCGGACGGCGGCCAGCAGGGCCGGGCTGCGCACCACCCGGGCCAGGTCGGCGAAGGTCTCGTCGCCCCAGACCGGGCCCCGGCGCCGGTACCGTCCGGGCACCGGGTCGCCGTCCGCGTACCAGCCGACGCCGAAGCCGTCGGCGTTGACCGTCCCGTACCGCTGGTGGCGCGGTGCCCAGGACTGGCGGACCAGCGAGTGGGGTGGCCGGGACAGCAGTTCGCCGAGCGCCACCGGCGGCCCCAGATAAGCGAGATGACGGCACATCAGCCGACGTCCCGCGCGGTACGGAAACCGGCGAAGATCTGCCGACGCACCGGCAGGTCCCAGTTGCGGAAGGTGCCCCGGCAGGCCACCTGGTCCACGGCGAACGAACCACCGCGCAGCACCTTGTGGGCGGACCCGAAGAACACCTCCGAGTACTCCCGGTAGGGAAACGCGCGGAATCCCGGGTACGGCAGGAAGTCACTGGCCGTCCACTCCCACACGTCACCGATCAACTGCCCGGCCCCGTGCGGGGACCGGCCCTGCCGGTACGCCCCGGCGGGTGCGGGCCGCAGATGGCGCTGGCCGAGGTTGGCCCGCTCGGGCGCCGGGTCCTCGTCGCCCCAGGGGTAGCGGCGCGACCGCCCGGACACCGGGTCGTGGCGGGCCGCCTTCTCCCACTCCGCCTCGGTGGGCAGCCGGCGCCCGGCCCAGCGGGCGTAGGCGTCCGCCTCGTACCAGCTGACGTGGAGCACCGGTTCGTCCCCGGGGACGGGTTCGGTGACCCCGAAGCGGCGGCGCAGCCACTGGCCGCCGTCCCGGCGCCAGAACAGCGGGGCGGCCAGGTCGTGCGCGCGGACCATCTCCCACCCCTCGGGCGCCCACCAGCGCCGCTCGGTGTAGCCGCCGTCCTCGACGAACTCCTGGTACGCGCCGCAGGTGACCGGTGCGGTGTCGAGGTAGAAGCCCGGTACGTCCCGCACATGCGCCGGGCGTTCGTTGTCCAGGGCCCAGGGATCGGCGGACGTCCCCATGGTGAACGGGCCGCCCCCGACCAGGACTTCGGCAGGGAGATCCGCCGTGTCCTCGGCGCGCGGCGGCACGGGCGCGGCCAGCACGGGCGGTCCGGACCGGAGCTGATGGGTGATCAGCATCGTTTCGTCGTGCTGCTGTTCGTGCTGGGCGATCATTCCGAAGGCGAATCCGGACCGCACCAGCGGCCGGTCGTCGTCCAGGGCGGTGGTGTCGAGGACGTCCAGGGCACGGCCGCGGACCTCCGCCGCGTACGCCCGCGCCTCGGCGGGCGGCAGCAGCGGCAGCGAGGGGCGGGTCGCCCGCGGGTGCTCGAAGGCGTCGTACAGGCCGTCGATCTCCGGGCGCATCGCCTCGCGCCCGGCCACCCCGCGCAGCAGCCACAGCTCCTCCTGGTTGCCGATGTGGGCGAGGTCCCAGACCAGCGGGGACATCAACGGCGAGTGCTGGGCGGTCAGTTCGCGGTCGTCGACGCTGTCGGTGAGCCGGGTGGTGCGGTCCCGGGCGGTGCTCAGCGCGGCGAGGGCGCGGCTGCGCAGCGGCTCGGGGTCCATCCCGTGGGGGGCGGGGGAGTCGTTCATGGGCGGAGTCCCTCGAAGTGGTGGCCCGGACCGCCGGGCCCGATGGGTGCGAGCAGTGCGGGGAGGTCGTCGGCCGGGCAGCGGCCCCGGGCCACGTACCGGTCGTGGAAACCGGCCGCGGCCTCCTGGACCCGCCCGGACGCCCCGAGCCGGGGCAGTGCCTCCAGCGCGGCCCCGAAGCAGGCGGTGGCCGCCGCCCGCAGCTCGGGATCGGCCAGCCCGTCGCGGGCGGCGCGCGTCCAGAGCGCATTGAGCGGCGCGGGCTCCGGCCCGGCCGCCCCGGCCAGGGGCGCCACGGCACGGAACACCGTCTCGGCGGCCTCCGGATCGTCGAACAGGGCGGTGGTCACGGCGAGCGGCACCAGCCAGCCGTCCGCCCCGTACTGGGCGTCGATCATGCGCAGCTCCAGATGGCCGCGCGGGCGCACCGGCGGGAAGAGCGTACTGATGTGGTAGTCGAGATCGGCGCGCACCGGAGGTCTCGGGGCGCCGGTGCGGATCCAGTCCCGGAACGTCAGTCCGTTCGGCACGGACCACGGACCGCTCTCCTCCCGGATGCACATCACCGGTGTGTCCAGCACATGCCCGGCCCAGGCGTCGCGCGGCAGCGGACCGTGCGGCGGAGCCACCGGCCGCCAAGGGTCGAGGGCGGCCCACAGCGACTGACGGGTGGAGCGCCAGGAGGTGGGGCGGCCCAGCCGGAGGGGCGAATTGGCGAAGACGGCCACCAGGACCGCGCCCAGCAGATGGCACAACTGCCAGCGCCGCCCGTATCCCAGGGGCCCCGGCTCCTCCTCCCCGGCGTCCAGGCAGACCTGGACGGACGCGGTGTTGCACATCATCACCCGACCGGCGGGACCCGACCGGTCCAGGGCGATCTCCATGGCGTCGTAGCGGGGTTCGCGCAGCAGCCGGCGCGGGGCGTGCCAGGGGTCGACGCCGAGCCCCACCGGCACCAGCCCCAGCGGGTCCAGGGCCGCGCGCACCGCGGCCAGGTCGGCGGCGGTGGTCTCGACGCACTCCGTCAGGGAGTCGGCGGGGCGCGAGCTGAGCTCCAGCTGGCCGCCGGGTTCGAAGGTGACCGCCGCGCTCAGGGGCAGGGCCCGCAGGACGGCGGTGGCCGCTTCGAGGCGGTCGTGCTCGACGGGGACACGCGGACGGTCCCGGTCGTGGATGAGCCATTCGAGTTCCACACCGACCCTGCGGGGCGGTCCCGTCTTGAAACAGATGCAGCGCAGTAAGTCCTCCGCCTCGCCCTCGTCCAGGGGCGGGGAACCGCCGGGCGGGCCATGGCCCCCCGAGGTGTCGTACGACATGCGGGCCTCCTTCCACAGGTCTCTCCCACCACCCAAACCCCTGCGAGTGGATCGCACAAGAGTGCCCCTGGACGGGAGAAATCGGGTTGCGCCGCCGCCGTCCGGGCGCCGAGCATGCCCCGTATGCACCACACGGGGGAGTACCGATGAGCGCCAGGCTGCGCGGGATCGCGCGCGAGACCGAGGCCGTCGTCGCAGCAGGCCGCTACCGCACCCCGGACGGCCGGGAGGTGTCCATCGAACGGGCCCTGAGCAGCGCGATCTCCGGGACCACGCTGTACGGGCCCGAGCCGTTGCCGCTCGTCGTCCTGGACGGCGACCGCACCCCGTCCGTCGAGGTCACCGGCGAGAGCAGCCTGGCCGCCGCCCACCGGATGACCCGAGAGGGCCCCGGCAAGGTCGCCGTGCTCAACTACGCCTCCGCCCGCAACCCCGGCGGCGGCTACCTCAACGGCGCCCAGGCCCAGGAGGAGGCGCTGTGCCGGTCCTCCGGCCTGTACACCACCCTGCTGCGCGCCCCCGACTTCTACGCCCACCACCGCGCCGAACGCAGCCCCCTCTACACCGACCGGGTGATCCACTCCCCGGGCGTACCGGTCTTCCGGGACGACCGGGGGCGGTTCCTCGACACCCCGTTCACCGTCGGCTTCCTGACCTCCCCGGCGCCCAACGCCGGCGTCGTCCGCGCCCGCACCCCCGAAGAGGCCCACCGCATCCCCGCCGCCCTCGCCACCCGGGCGGAGCGGGTGCTGGAGGTGGCGGCGGTGCGCGGGTACCGGCGGCTGGTGCTCGGGGCCTGGGGCTGCGGGGTGTTCCGCAACGATCCGGCGCAGGTGGCCGGGGCATTCGGGGCGCTGCTGCTGGACGGCGGCCGGTTCGCCGGGCACTTCGAACAGATCGTCTTCGGCGTCCTCGACCGGGCCCCGGACTCCGCCACCCGGGCCGCCTTCGACCGCGCCTTCGGTACCGCGTAGCGCCGTACGGGGCGTGTGGCGACGGGCCGGAACCGGGGTCGCGGTGCCCGTCCCCGGTCCGCCGGACACGCCCCGGCGCCTACGCCCAGCCGTAGCGCTCCCGCAGCCGCCCCACGACCTGGTCGAACCGCGCCCGGTCCAGGGCGCACGCCTCCCGCCGCATCCCGTCCTCGTGCACCCGCAGCACCCGGTCCAGGTCCACCCAGGACGGGCGGCCCGAGCCGTCCCAGGGGCCGGAGCCGAGCGCCACCCACTCGCGGTCCCGGTCGTGCTGCTTGCTGGAGAGCCGCACCGCGAGCAGTGTGCCCGCCGCCTCCCGGGCCACCACCAGGACCGGGCGGTCCTTGCCCCGCCCGTCGTTCTCCTCGTAGGGGACGAACGTCCAGACGATCTCCCCGGGATCCGGGTCGCCGTCCCGGTCCGGTGCGTAGGAGGTGCGGACCGGCCCCACCCCGAACGGGTCGACCTCCGTCGTGGCGGCCGGGCCGGAGCGGCCCGGGAGGTCGGCCGAGGGATCGAAGCTGTCGTCACGGTGTTCGATGATCATCCCCACACCGTAGGGCCCGCCCCGCGGAGCCGGGGCGCGGGGGCGGACGGGACATCCGCCGGACCGGTACGTGCCCCGGGGCGCATTCGGGCGGCGCGCTCTGGAAGACTGCCGCAAGCCATGAGCCAGTTACCGAACCAGCCCACCGAACGCCCCGTCCCCACCAGCGCCGACGTCGCACGGCTCGCCGGGGTCTCCAGGGCCACCGTCTCGTACGTACTGAACAACAGCGCCTCCGTGCGGATCAGCGAGACCACCCGCCGTCGGGTCCGGGAAGCCGCCGCCGAACTCGGCTACGTGCCCCATGCCGCGGCCCGCAGTCTGCGCGCCGGACACACCCGCATGGTCCTGCTGCCCACCGTGGATCCCCCGGCCGGACCGCTCCACCACCGCTTCTTCCGCGAACTGGAGGCGGGGCTGCGCCGACTCGACTACACCGTCGTCCAGTACGGCAGCACCGGCCTCGACCCGCAGGACGCGCCGCGCGCCTGGGCCGAACTCCGCCCGGTCGCCGTGATCGCCCCCGGCGCCGTCGACCTCACCCCGCCCGGGATAGCGATGCTCCGGCGGTCCGGGGCCAGGGCCGTCATCACCCTCGGCCCGCGCCCGGTGCCCGGCGCCCACGCCCTGGTCATGGACCAGCAGGCGGTCGGCGACTGCGCGGTGGGGCACCTGCTGGCGGGCGGCCGGCGCCGGATCGGCGTGGTCATGCCCGAGGAGAGCGGACCGGACCGCCTCGCCGGCCCCCGGCTGACCGGCGCCCGGCGGGCCGCCCGGCGCCACACCGCCCGGGTGGAACCGCTGCCCCTGCGGTACGACGAGGAGTCGGCCGCCCGGCTCGCCGCCCGGTGGCGCTCCCTGGACCTCGACGCCGTCTTCGCCTTCGACGACGCGTACGCGATGCTCCTGATGCGGGCCCTCCAGGACGCGGGCATCGACGTACCCGGCGAGACCGCGGTGATCGGCGCCGACGACCTGATGCTGGGCAGGCTCCTGCGGCCCCGGCTCACCACCGTACGGATGGAACTGGCCACCCCGCAGCCGCTCGCCGAGCTGGTGGACCGGCTGGTCAAGGAGCCCGGGGCCGACCCCGAGCGCCACGACCTGCTCCGGGTCGCGGTGGTACGGCGCGAGTCCGCCTGAGACACCGGACGGTCCGGCACGCACGGATCCGTTCCGGACCGGGGGAGAGCCCTTAACGTGAGGGCCATGAGCCATCCGCAGAGCTACGAGATCCTCCTCGTCCCCGGATTCGTGGAGGAGACCCCCGGGACCGGGGAGAGCGACGGCACCACCGCAACGGCCGAGCCCGCCGGGGCCGACGACCCCGCCGAACCGGACGGCGGCGCCGGTGGTGCCGTCCGCTCGGCGGTCGTCTCGGCGACCGGCGAGACGGGCGCGTCCGGATACCCCCGGTACGCCGGGGACGGCGTCGTGGCCGACATCGACCCCGCGACCCGCACGGTCGAGGCCCTGCTGGTCGACGGGGCCGAACTGACCTACGGCCTCACCGTCAGGGTCAGGGCGCGGGACGCCGGGACCGCCGCCGGGCGCTGAGGCGCCCCGGCCCGGCCCCGGCGAGAACCGGGCCTACTGCCCCGGCGCCTGGTTCTTCTGCTCCTCGATGGACTTGCGGACCTCGTCCATGTCCAGCTTCCGGGCCTGCCCGATGACGTCCTCCAGCGCGGCCTCCGGCAACGCCCCGGGCTGCGCGAACACCGCCACGTTCTCCCGGACGATCATCAGCGTGGGAATGGAGCGGATCTCGAAAGCCGCCGCCAGCTCCTGCTGCTCCTCCGTGTTGACCTTCGCGAAGACCACGTCGTCGTGGCGCTCGGAGGCGGCCTCGTAGACCGGCGAGAACTGGCGGCACGGACCGCACCAGGAAGCCCAGAAGTCGATCAGGACGAAGTCGTTCCCGCTGACGACCTCGTCGAAGTTTTCCTTGGTGAGCTCGATGGTGCTCATGTCCTCGATACCTCTTTCTCTGCCCGCTCGGAATCTGTCCGGACAACGGTGCCCGACCCCGTGCTATTCCGCCTGCCCATGTGGCCGCCGTCCACACCCGCCACCAGACTGTCCCCATGACAGATCCTTCCCTGAACACGGAATACGACGTCGTGGTCGTCGGAGCCGGCCCGGTGGGCGAGAACGTCGCCGACCGGGTCCGGGCCGCCGGGCTGACCGCCGCGGTCGTCGAGTCGGAACTGATCGGCGGCGAATGCTCCTACTGGGCCTGCATGCCCAGCAAGGCCCTGCTGCGCCCGGTGGTCGCCCGCGCCGACGCCCGCCGCGTCCCGGGGCTCGCCGCCGCCGTCCAAGGGCCGCTGGACACCGGGGCGGTCCTCGCCCACCGCGACTCCTACGCCTCGTACTGGAAGGACGACGGCCAGGCCGCCTGGCTGGAGGGGATCGGCGCCGACATCCACCGGGGCACGGGCCGGCTGACCGGCGAGAAGGAGGTCTCCGTCACCGCCCCCGACGGCACGGAGCACCGGCTCACCGCCCGCCATGCCGTCGCCCTGTGCACCGGAAGCCGCGCCGTCGTCCCCGAACTGCCCGGCGTCGGCACGGCCCGCCCCTGGACCAGCCGGGAGGCGACCAGCGCGAAGGAGGTGCCCGGCCGTCTGGTGATCGTCGGCGGCGGTGTGGTCGGCGTGGAGATGGCCACCGTCTGGCAGGCCCTCGGCGCCCGGGTGACACTGCTGGTCCGCGGCACCGGGCTGCTGCCGAAGATGGAGCCCTTCGCGGGTGAGCTGGTCGCCCGGGCCCTCACCGAGGCCGGCGCGGACATCCGCACCGGGACCTCGGCCACCGCCGTGCACCGCCCCGCCCCGGACGGGCCCGTCACCGTCGAGCTGGACGACGGCGAACGGATCGAGGCCGACGAGATCCTCTTCGCCACCGGCCGGGCCCCGCGCACCGACGACCTCGGGCTGGAGACGGTGGGCCTGGAGCCGGGCTCCTGGCTCACCGTCGACGACAGCTGCCGGGTCGAGGGCAGCGACTGGCTCTACGCGGTGGGCGACGTCAACCACCGGGCGCTCCTCACCCACCAGGGCAAGTACCAGGCACGCATCGCGGGAGCGGCCATCACCGCCCGCGCCACCGGCGCCCCGCCCCTGGAGACCGGCCCCTGGGGCGCCCACGCCGCCACCGCCGACCACGCCGCCGTACCCCAGGTCGTCTTCACCGACCCGGAGGCCGCCTCGGTCGGCCTCACCCTCGCCGAGGCGGAACGGGCGGGCCACCGGGTCCGCGCCGTCGACCACGACCTCGCCGCCGTCGCCGGCTCCGGTCTCTACGCGGACGGCTACCGGGGCCGCGCCCGCATGGTCGTCGACCTCGACCGGGAGATCCTGCTCGGCGTCACCTTCGTCGGCCCCGGCATCGGCGAACTGCTGCACTCGGCGACCGTCGCCGTCGCGGGCGAGGTGCCCGTCCACCGGCTGTGGCACGCCGTCCCCGCGTACCCCACGATCAGCGAGGTCTGGCTGCGTCTGCTGGAGGCGTACCGGGGCTGAGCGCCGGCGGCCCGGCAGCGCGGGCGGCCGGGACCGGGGAGCGCCCTTCATCACCAGCACCCGGCCGCCGATCCGGCCGACACCGGCTCCGCCGCCTCCCCGTGCCGGCTGTGACGCGTCAGGCGGGCGGCCGGACGCCGCTGGTGGTGACGTGCACGTAGTCGACGACGAGCTGTTGCGGGAAGGTGGTGTTGCCGTCGGGTTCGCCGGGCCAGTCGCCGCCGACCGCGAGGTTCAGGATCAGGAAGAAGGGCTTGCCGAACACCCAGTTGTTCCCGTTCAGATCGGCCGGGGTGCGGCGCTGGTAGACGTTCCCGTCCACCGACCAGCTCACCGAGTCCGGTGCCCAGTCGACGGCGAAGGTGTGGAAGTCGTCCGCGAACGCCTGGCCGCCGGGGAGGCTGTACGGGGCGCCGATGCCGTTCGCGCCCGAGTACCCCGGACCGTGCAGGGTGCCGTGGACGGTGGAGGGCTCGAAGCCCACGTTCTCCATCACGTCGATCTCGCCCGAGTTCGGCCAGCCGACCTGGCCGATGTCGTCGCCGAGCATCCAGAAGGCCGGCCACATGCCCTGGCCGCGCGGGATCTTCATCCGGGTCTCGAAGTGCCCGTACGTCTGGCTGAACCTGCCCGAGGTGTTCAGCCGGGCCGACGTGTACTCGCATGTGCCGTACCAGCACTGGTAGTTGCCCGGGTTCTCGCGGCGGGCGGTGATGACCAGGTGGCCCTGGCCGTCGAGCGCGGCGTTGCTGTTCCCGGCCGTGTAGTACTGCCGCTCGTGGTTGTTGACGTTGTCGCCGGTCTCGGTCTGCCACTTGGCGCCGTCCACGGCGGAGCCCGCGGGACCGTCGAAGTCGTCGACGAAGCCCGCCGCCGCGGCGGCCGCGCGCGGCCCGGGGGGCTGGGTTCCGGCTGCCGGTCCCGACAGGGCCGGTACGAGGGCGAGGGCGGAGAGCGCGCAGAGCGCGGACGTCAGCAGACGCCGCGGACGGTACGGAGGAGTCATGGGGGTCCTTCCCGTGCGAAAGGGAGCGGCCGGAGCTCGGTCATACGTATGACGGGCCGCATGTGTGGGGGAGCAGGGAGAGGTCGTGGTGCTGTACGTGATTTAAGAAGTGAAGCAATACCGTGTCAAGAAGCGGGTACGGACCGTAGTTCTTGCACACGGACGAGGGACGACACGGGCCGGACGGGATTAGTCGGCCGGTGCCGGGGAAAGGGGCTGCCCGCACCGCAGGTTCCACCGGCCGGACCGTCCGGAGAGCGCGGTCAGGGTGAGCGGGGCGACGTCGAGCCGCCAGAAGGACTCCGGCGGCAGGGCCAGTGCCGCGACGACCGCCGCCCGCACCACCGAGGGCTCGACGACGGCCAGCACCCGGCCCTCCCCGGCGCGCCCGTCGGAGCCGGAGCCGGAGCCGGAGCTGGAGCCGAGCGAATCCAGCCAGCGCCCGGTCCGGGAGCACAGTTCCAGCAGGGATTCGCCGCCGTGCGGAGCCGCCGAGGGATCGGCCAGCCAGGCCGACACCGCCGCCGGCTCGGCCGCGCCCACGTCGTCCAGCCGCAGCCCGGTCCACCGGCCCAGGTCCCAGCCGCGTACGGCCGGTTCGGGCACCGCGCGCAGCCCCAGAGCCTCGGCGGTCCCGGCACACCGTACGGACGGTCCGTGCAGCCGCCGTCCGGCGTCCGGCACACCCGGAGCGGCGGCCCGGGCCCGGCGGGCCCCGGCGGCGTCCAGGGGAGCGTCCCCGTCGAAACGGGCCTCGCGCAGCGCGGCGTTCAGCGCCGGCGAGATCAACATCACGCGTACCGTCATGATCTCCGGTCAACTCCTAGGGGTGTTCGGGCTCCGCGCCCGCCGAGGGGTCCACCCTCGCACCGGCGCGTCCGAGCCGTTGCCGGGGCCATGGCGGCGCGTCCTCCCGAGCGGTATGGTCACGGCGGACACGACGTGGGTGCATCTGGAAGTCCGGTGGGAATCCGGCACGGTCGCGCCACTGTGAACCCGTACGTGTGCGGGAAGTCAGACCCAGTACCCACGTCTCAGGCACCACGATCGGGACGCGTGTTCCCCAGGAGGTTCTGCCATGGCACAGACTGCTGCCCCCGCCACCGCCGCACCGGCGATCACCCCCATCTCGCTGAAGGCCATCGCCCCCTGGGCGGTCTTCTTCGGCATCCTCATGCTCGTCCTGCTCTACTTCGTCGGCGCCGAGCAGGGGGCCACCGCGGTCATCTCCGGCGAAGGCGTCCACGAGTGGGTCCACGACGGCCGCCACCTTCTCGGTTTCCCCTGCCACTGACCCACCGCGCGATCCAGGGGAACCCCCATGAACTCCATATCCGTCAGAGCCCTGCTCGTCCGCGGCATGCTGGCCGGCCTCGCCGCGGGCGTGCTCGCCCTGCTAGTCGCCTACTTCCTCGGTGAGTCGCGCGTCGACGCGGCCATCGCCCTGGAAGAGGCGCACAGCCACTCCCACGACGGCGGCGAGGAACTCGTCAGCCGCACCGTGCAGTCCACCGCCGGGCTCGCCACCGGCGTGCTCGTCTTCGGCGTGGCGATCGGCGGTATCGCCGCGCTCGTCTTCTGCTACGTCCTCGGCCGGATCGGCCGGTTCGGGCCACGTGCCACGGCCGCTCTGATCGCGGGCGCGGCGCTGCTGGCCGTGTACGTCGTCCCGTTCCTGAAGTACCCGGCCAACCCGCCGGCCGTCGGCAACCCCGACACCATCGGGAAGCGCACCGCGCTCTTCTTCCTGATGGTCGCGCTCAGCGTGCTGCTGGCCGTCGCCGCGGTGATCCTCGGCAAGCGGCTCGCCCCGCGCCTGGGCAACTGGAACGCCACGGTCGTGGCGTCCCTCGCCTACGTCGTGGTCATCGGGGTCTCGTACGTCTTCCTGCCCTCGTACAACGAGGTCGGCAAGGACTTCCCGGCCGCCCTGCTGTGGGAGTTCCGGCTGAGCACCCTCGCCGTGCAGGCCACGCTCTGGGCGGCCTTCGGCCTGGTCTTCGGCCACCTCACCGAACGGCTGCTGGTGCCGGGAGCGGCCGTCGCCCCCGGGCCGGACCGCACCGTGGCCACCGCGGGCTGACCGGAACCGGCTCCCCGGCGCGGCCGGGGAGCCGGTACGGGCGCGGACCGCTACGGCAGCGCGTACGGCAGCGTCGTGATCCCCATGTCGTGGCCGCCCGGGGCGCCAAAGCGAGCTGGGCGTCCGCCGAAGAGGCGGTTGGTCCGGCCCGGCCCGGCCCGGTTGCCCGCCCCGGGCGAGCCCCGCACCGGAGCGGCCGCCGAAGCGCCGGTTCTCCCCGCAGGGCCTCGCCCCTTCCTCCGGTTCGTCCCCGTCCTCTCCGCCCGCTCCCTCTTCCTCGTTCAGTCGTCGAAGTCCCCGGCGAGCGCCGCCGCCATCCGCAGGTGGCCCGCCGCCTCCGCGCCCCGGCCCTGGCGCTCCAGGGTGCGCCCGAGCATCAGCCGCGCGTAGTGCTCCACCGGGTCGCGGTCCAGCACCGCCCGCAGCTCGGTCTCGGCCTTGCCGAGCCGCGCCGAGTGGTAGTACGACCGGGCCAGCAGCAGCCGCGGCGCCACCAGCTCCGGAGCCTCCTCGACCAGCCCCTCCAGGATCCGCGCCGCCGTCAGGTACTCCTTCGCCTCGAAGAACATCCCGGCCCGGTCCCAGCGGTCGGCGGCCGTGCCGAACTCGAAGTAGGTATCGCTCACTTGGTCTCCTCCGTCGTGGACCGCCACCGGGAATGTCCCCGGCCCGGTCCTGCCGCCGACCCGGCTGCCGCCCGGTCCTTCCGCACGCTCCAACCGCATGCAGTGGTTGAATATTCCACCAAATCTTCGGCGTGGGTACCGGCACCCCGGTGCCGCGCGGGAATAGGTTGAGCGCCATGAGCAATCTCGATCGCCAGGCCGTTCCCGCCGTCTGCGGCGGGCGCGGCTTCGTCGTCGCCGAGCCCGTACGCGAACTCCTCGCCCCGCGCCATGTGCGGCTGGGCGAGTCCACCGAGGTCCGCAGGCTGCTGCCCAACCTCGGCCGCCGGATGGTCGGTGCCTGGGCCTTCGTCGACCACTACGGCCCCGACGACATCGCGGACGAACCGGGGATGCAGGTGCCGCCCCACCCGCACATGGGGCTCCAGACGGTCAGCTGGCTGCACGAGGGCGAGGTCCTGCACCGGGACAGCCTCGGCAGCCTCCGTACGATCCGCCCGCGCGAACTCGGGCTGATGACCTCCGGCCGGGCCATCAGCCACTCCGAGGAGAGCCCCCGCGCCCACGCGAGGCTCCTGCACGGCGCCCAGCTCTGGGTGGCGCTTCCCGACGCCCACCGGCGGGTCGAGCCCCACTTCCAGCACCACACCGACCTGCCGACCGTCTCGGCCCCCGGCCTCACCGCCACCCTGATCCTCGGCGAACTCGACGGCACCGCCTCACCCGGCACCACGTACACCCCGCTCATCGGCGCCGACCTCGCCCTGGCCGCCGGAGCGGAGGCCCGGCTGCCGCTCGAACCGGACTTCGAGTACGCCGTGCTCTCCATGTCCGGCCGGGCCGAGGTCGACGGGGTGCCCGTCCTGCCCGGCTCGATGCTCTACCTCGGCTGCGGCCGCACCGAACTCCCGCTGCGCGCGGACAGCGACGCGGGCCTCATGCTCCTGGGCGGCGAGCCGTTCGAGGAGGAACTGATCATGTGGTGGAACTTCATCGGACGGTCCCAGGAGGAGATCGCACAGGCCCGCGCGGACTGGGCGACGGGAGACCGGTTCGGCACCGTCCACGGGTACGACGGCCCGCCGCTCCCTGCCCCCGAGCTGCCCGCGACTCCGTTGAAGCCGCGGGGACGAGTGCGCTGACCTGAATTTTTCCTCTCGGGGTGCAGCGGACGGCGGAGGGGCGGCGAGGGCGGTGTCCGGAACGCGTCGGGGGCAGCCATGCGGACGGTATGGAGAAGGCTGCGGGGGGTAGCCATGGAGGCGGGCCACCGGCGTGACATGTCGAGGCAGGAGGGGCCAGGAGGCGCGGCGTCCGGATGGTGTGCTGAGTACGCGTGTGGACGACGGCGGTGAGCCCGTACGCACCGGCCGCCGAGGCGGCGCATGACGAGTTCCACCTCGTTGGGAAGGGCATCTCCTTGTTGATCTGCGGCATCAAGGTTTCGCACGACGGTGGCATCGCGGTGATCGACGGAAACCGCCTGGTGTTCAGCGTCGAGTTGGAGAAGATCGACAACAATCCACGCTACAGCCCGCTGGGGGACCTCCGCCGGGTGCCGGACATCCTCAGGTCCGAAGGCGTGGAGCCCGAGGACATCGACCGCTTCGTCGTGGACGGATGGAGGACGTCGGCCGCGAATCCCTGGGCCGTGTCCACGCTCAAGGGCGGAGAGCCGATCTTCCTGCCCGTAGCGCCCTACGTGGACGGCTCGCTGTCGGACGACCCCCTGCACCGCTACCCGTTCACCGCGCACGAGTTCAGCAAGAGGTCTCCCGGATACGTCAGCTACCACCACGTCACGAACCATGTGCTCGGCGCCTACTGCTCCAGTCCCTTCGCCGCGCCGGGCCACGAGGCCCTCGCGCTCGTGTGGGACGGCGGCACCACGGCCAGGCTGTACGAGGTCGCGCCGGAGCGGGCGGCCATCAGACCGGTCGCCGAACTGCTGCCGTTCCGCGGGCGGCTGTTCGCCCTCTTCGCCGCCAACCTCGGGCCGTTCCGCACCAGCTCCGAGAAGGCCGACCCCGACGCCACCTACCGCTACCGCTCCGTCCCGGGCAAGGCGATGGCCTACGCGGCGCTGGGCAGGATCGAGCAGGACGCGCTCCCGGTCCTGGACACTCTGCTCGGCGGAATGTCCGAGGCGGACAGGGAGAGCGGCGTCGCCCTGGGCCGAGAGTTGACGGCCAGGCGTGAGCGGCTCTTTCCGGGAATGTCCGACGCCGATCTGATCGCGACCTTCCAGGAGTATCTCGGTCGCGCGCTCGTAGCCGCCCTCACATCCGTGGTGCGGGACAGGTACGAGGGCCGACATCCGCACCTGGTGATGGCCGGCGGCTGCGCACTCAACATCAAATGGAACTCGGCGATCCGGGCCAGCGGGCTTTTCGAGGACATCTGGGTCCCGCCGTTCCCCAATGATTCCGGCGCCGCCATCGGCACTGCCTGTTGCGAGATGGTGAGCAGCACGGAGCACCGATCCCTCGCCTGGGAGGTCCACAGCGGTCCGCGAGTCTCCCAGGAGGGGACGCTGCCGCAGGGGTGGAGCGTACGGGCCTGCGACGAACGCCGCCTGGCCGAACTGCTGCACACCGACGGGTCTCCCGTCGTCGTCCTCTCGGGCCGGGCGGAGCTCGGGCCGAGGGCGCTGGGGAACCGCAGCATCATCGCCCCCGCCACCGAAGCCGGCACCAGGGCTCTGCTCAACGCGATGAAGGAGCGGGAGGCGTACCGTCCCGTCGCGCCGGTCTGTCTCGCGCACCGGGCGGGCGAGGTGTTCGACCCGGGCTGCGAGGACCCGTTCATGCTCTTCGAGCACCGCGTGCGGCCGGCCTGGGTGAAGCGCGTACCGGCGATCATCCACCTCGACGGCACCGCGCGGCTGCAGACGGTCAGACCCACGTCGAGCAGTGCCATCGCGCGCATCCTCACGGCTTATGAGGAACTGACCGGCATCCCCGTTCTGTGCAACACCAGCGCCAACTACAACGGACGAGGCTTCTTCCCCGACATCGTGTCGGCAGCCGAATGGGGCCGAACCCGGTACATCTGGTCGGACGGCCGGCTGTTCACCTCTCCGGAGCGCGCGGTCCCGCCGGTGTAGGGACGGCTCAGTCCCAGCTGAATGGGAGGCGCGCGACTCCACGTTCGCCTCGTCCGATGTCAGCCGCTCAGCTTCCGCCGCGAGAGCTTCCCCGGTGAACGAAGGGTTCGAGCGCCGCGCCGCGCAGGGACTCGGACCGGAAGCCGTCCGGCCCCGTCGGTCGGTCGCCCAGGACCACGACCCGGTACATCCTGCGACGGTAGTCCGTGTAGTGGAGGTCTGCGGGCTGGAGGTGGGCCACCGCGCGGTTGTCCCAGACCGCGATGTCGCCGGGCTCCCATCGGTGCCGCACCGTGTACTCGGGGCGGCTGATGTGGGAGAAGAGTATTTCGAGAAGGCCCCGGCCTTCCCAGGGGAGTAGTTCGGTGAGGTGGGAAACCGACGCGGGCGGAAGGAAGAGCGCTTTCTCTCCGGTCTCCGGATGGACGCGCACCACCGGGTGGAGCGACAGCAGATTGTCCGCGATTCTCTTGCGGATGATCGCCACGTCCTCTTCGTCGGAGAAGAGCAACTGCACCCCGGCATGGAGTGCGTGCTCGGCCCGTAATCCGTCGGCCAGCCGCTGCAACGGTTTCGACAGACCTTCGTAGGCGGCGACGAGATTGGTCCACTGGGTGTCGCCGCCATGCTCCGCGGAAACTTCGCATCTGAGGACCGAAATGGCCGGAGGGTTCACGGCGGCTCCGATATCCACATGCCATCCGGAGTCGTGCCGGTCCGACTTGCGGTACAGGCGCTCCTCGAATCTGAGGCCGCGTCGATCGCCGTTCATGTTCGGATCGACGACGAGTATCTCGGGGAACCCTTCTGGGTGCGGGCCGTGTTTCGGTCCCGGAAGGCGGGTGATCTCTCCGAAACCGCGTGCGAGAGCCACCTGGCCGGCGTGGTTCAGACGCTGGCCCCGAAAGAAGATCACTTTGTGGCGAAGCAGAGCGGCACGTATCTCCGCCATGATGTCGGCCGCGTGCTCGCCCGGGTCCATCAGGTCCACGCCCTCGACGTCCGCCCCGATCCGTCCCGCGACGGGGCGGACGACGATCCTGGAGAACTCCTGGGTCACGAGGCGACCTCCTCGGTCGTGTCCGGTGAGACGGGTGTGTGCCGCCTCATCCACGCCAGGTGCCGGACCACTCCGGTGGCCACGTCCACATGAGGTTTCCAGCCCAGGATCTCGCCCGCCTTGCGCGGATCAGCGAGCGTCGCGCCGACGTCCCCCGGCTGGTCGTGCGTCGAACAGGTCGGCACGGAGGCCCCGGCTGCCCGTCCCACGATCTCCAGGAGTTCGGTGACGGAGACACTGCGGCCTCCGCCCACATTGATCACCTCGGCCCGTGCCTCGGCCGTCGCGGCGGCCAAGGTCGCGCAGACCACGTCGTCGACGTAGGTGAAGTCACGGCGGGCGCTGCCGTCCCCGAAGACGCGTAGCGGGGCCCCGTACAACGCCGCGCGAAGTGCCCTGTCGATCAGCATGTCGGCGCGCTGGCGCGGTCCGTAGACGGTGAAGTACCGCAGAGCGACCACGCTGGTGGTGGCGGCCGGGCGTTGCGCGAAAGCGAGGCACAGCTGTTCGGCGGCGAGCTTGGTCACTCCGTAGGGCGAGATCGGCCGGGTCGGAGCGTCCTCGCGGCAGCGCTCACCCGCGTTGATCTGTCCGTAGACGCTGGAGGAGGACGCCAGGACCAGCCTGGGGACGTGCTGCTTCTCGCATTCTGCCATCAGCCGGTGGGTGGCCAGCACGTTGCAGGTCAGGTACTCCGGGAACGCCTCGCCCCAGGAGGGGCGCACTCCGGGCTGTCCCGCCAGGTGGAACACCACATCCGCTCCCGCGACAGCCGTGGCGAGATCGTCGTGCCGCAGGTCGGTCTGGACGTACTCGAAGGCCGGGTGGCCCAGGCTGGACCGGAGGTTGGCAGCGGCACAGCCCCGGTCGAGCGGAAGCCGGTCGAGCCCGACGACGCGGGCGCCCCGGCGGAGCAGGGCGTCGGCGAGATGCGAACCGATGAAGCCCGCGACGCCCGTGACCAGGGCCCGGCCCGGCACGGCGTCGCACGGTAGGACGGATTCCAACGGATCCTCCCAGGACGGGGGGGAGCGGGGCCGGTCAGCCGCGCTCGGTGGGGAACGGACGGGCGGGTGCGGGGACTCCCAGGAACGGCGCGAGCCGGTTCCAGCCCTCGCCCCCGGCGATGTCCAGGACGAGGAGGTCGCCGGGCCGACCGTCGAAGTGCTGACGGACGGCGGCGAGATGCGCGTCGTACACGCGGGAGAGCCGCCCGGCGTCGAACGCGTGACAGCCGTAGACGGCCTCTCGAAGGAGGTGTCGCGTCCGGCGGGCGGCGTTCCGGGCGTCGTCGTCCGGGCCGCAGGGCGATCCGGGGGCGGTGGTGTCCGGCCAGTTCTTCTCCAGGGACGCGAGCCAGCTCTCCTTGTCCCGGATGGTGAGGATGAACTTCGCGCCCCTGTGCACGGCGTCGAGCTCCCGGAAGCACGGGATGGCTGCCGCATCGACCAGGCCGTCGTAGTGCTCCAGCAGCGGGAAGCGGGCGTCGCCCCGGACCAGCGTGTCGAGCGAGGGGCGGTCGACGGGGTAATGGGCCACGTCGTACCCGAGCAGGTGCAGGGCCGACCGCAGGCTGCGGGTGCCGGTGCGTGGCAGTCCCAGGCCGAAGACCTTGGGTCGGTGCGGCGTGCGGACGCGCTCCGCGGTCCGGGCGACGTCGCGGAGGCTGAGCCCGGGCCGGGCCGGCAGCCTCATCGCCGCCACCTCCCGCAGAGCTGTCTCCGGGAGCCGTTCGATGTAGCGCTGCACGTCACGGGCCGGGGCGTCGTCGGGGACATGCGCCCGCGCGTGGGCGACGGCGGCGCGGGCGATGTCGAAGTCGGGCCCGTCGCCCCACCGCGCGACGGCCGCGGCCAGGACGGGACGGCTCGCCTCCGTACGGCTCCGGAGCTCCCGGAGCGCCAGCTTCGCGAAGACGTGGTGACGGTGCTGGAAGTGGTCGTGGAGGATGTGCGCGCCCCGGTACTGCACGGAATCCTGGACGCCCTCCAGCGCGCGCTCCAGGCGCGTGCTCTCGGGCCGCAGCATCCACGCGACGTCGTTCCTGGGCGGCTCGATCCGTCGCATGCGCTCCATCACGTCGGCCCGCACGATGTGCACACCGCACGGCACCCGGCCCCGGAACGGGTCCTGGACGTAGCACTCGACGAACGCGAGGTCGTTGGCGTCGAGGAACGGGCGCATGTCTTCGAGGACGAGGCAGTCGGCGTCGAGGAGGACCACGTGTGAGGCGCCACCGTGGTCGATGTCCAGCATCAGGTCGACGGCGCGCCAGAAGGGCCTGATGTCGTCGACGACGTGCACCCGGCGAGGCCGAAGATGCCGGACGGCCAGCTGGAGAGCCAGGTCCGTGGTGCGTTCCCCGACCGTGCGCACCACGAGATCGACACGTCGTCCGCCGGGGGGCGGGGGCACGCCCTTCAGCTCCCGAACGGCACCGGTGCCCCACGGCCCGCCCGTGCGGCTCTCCGAGACGAACTCCCCGTCGGCCGAGCTGTTCATGACACCGCCGTTTCTGCCCCGGGCCCGGAGACCGATGCACCGGAATGAGCGCGTTCCTGAACGTGTCCTGTCGCGTCGGCCCACGGACGAGCGGGTCCGGGTGCCGCCCTACAGCAATGCCAGAACAGCCTGCAGTTCGTCGGCCGTGGGCTCCCACGCGCCCGCCGCCGCGTTGGCCCGGACCTGCTCCGGTCTCTTGGCGCCGGCGATCACCGAACCGCAGCCCGGGAGTGCGCCGAGGCCGCTGATGGCGATCTCCAGGAGGCTGCGGCCGTTGCGCCGGCCCCAGTCGGCCAGAGCCTCGACGGTGTCCAGCCGCTCCTTCGTCACCCGATGCGCGCTCTCCGCGATCCGAGTGCCTTCGGGGAGCGCCTTGCCGCGCCGTACCTTCCCCGTCAGCAGGCCGTGAGCCAGGGGGAAGTAGGGCAGGACACCGACCCCGAAGTGGCATGCGGCAGGCACGATCTCGTTCTCGATGCCGCGTTCCAGCAGCGACCAGTGGTTCTGTGCGGAGACGAACGGCTCGAACCCGTGGGCGCGGGCCGCGCACGCGGCCTCGGCGATCTGCCATCCCGCGTAGTTGGAGCTTCCGATGTAGCGGACTTTCCCCTCCCGGACCAGTTCGGTCAGGGCGGCAAGGGTCTCCTCGACGGGAGTGTGCGGGTCGGGCGTATGAATTTGATAGAGATCGATGTAATCCGTGCGAAGACGGCGGAGAGATTCTTCGACGGCGCGGCGGATATAGGCACGTCCACCTTTCGACCCGGCTGCCGGGCCGTATTCCATGCTCAGCTTCTGGTGTCCGAACTTCGTTGCCAGCACGACGCGTTCCCGCCGTCCTTCGAAGCATTTACCGAGAAAGGACTCCGATTCGCCGTAGACATCGGCCGTGTCGAACAGGGTGATCCCGGATTCCAGCGCGGCATCGATCACCTCGCGAGAATCTTCCAGTCCGACGGATCGCCCCAACTCATTGCATCCCAGGCCGACCGCGGATACCTGTAATCCTGAAGTGCCCATGGAGAGATAGCGCACGAACCCGCAGTCTAGTGACGCGCGGCGCAAACTCAAGAGGGTGTCACGGAAGCTCGAGCATAGGCATATGCCCGGAGCCGGTAATTTCCTCGTCGGTATCTCACACGTGGCTCAAAATCGGGCCTTCCCGCCCGGTCTCGGCGGGAAGGGGTCTATGCACGGCCCCGGATTGCCCCGACAGTGGGATGCCATGACCCGAATCGAACGGTCCGGAGCAGGACGGTCATCGGGGGAGCGGGAGCGGACGGACACGCGGCACGAGGCGCAGCACGAGGTGGCGCCGACCCTGCGGGCCGCAGGACTGACGGTCCGTCCGATCGTGCGCACCGGCCCTACGGGAACGGACGTCCTGCACCGAAGGATCGCCACCCGGTCCGGCCCCCTGGTCTGCACCGGCCTGCTGGAGAACTGGCCCGCGCGCACCGCCTGGAACCCGGAGGACCTGACGAAGCGGCACGGCGACCGCACGGTGACCGCTCTGCTGGACCTTCCCACCACCGGTGTGCTCTTCCCCCAGGACCAACGACGTTACGAGCGGGAGCTGGCCTTCGCCGAGTTCCTCGACCGGATGACGTCCGCCACCGCGGCCTCCGCCCCCTGCTACCTCGCCTACCAGCGTGCCCACGAGATCTTCGACCCGGCGGACTGCGACTTCACCTCGTTGCTGCCGGCGGACCGGCACTCCACCGACACCCGGGTGTGGATCGGCTCGGCCGGTACGCGTTCCATGCTTCACTCCGACCTCAAGGACAACCTGTTCTGCCAGGTGTGGGGCGAGAAGAGCGTCATCCTCATCTCCTGGAGCGACAGCCGAGCGGCCTACCCCTTCCCCGACAACCTGGTGAACAGCCAGATCGACCTGGCGGAACCGGACGTGGACCGGTTTCCGAGACTGCGCGACGCCGTCCTGCACCATGTGCGCATGCGGCCCGGGGATCTGCTGTACATCCCGCGCGGCTGGTGGCACGACATCCGGGCGCACTCGCCGTCCGTCTCCGTCAACCACTGGTTCGGCGAGCCACTGGGGCTGAAGCAGTACGCGCGTCTGCTCGGCCGGCTGGGACCCGCGTACTGGCGGGCCACCGCCCGCGACTTCGTGGCCCACGGAATGCTGCGCCGCCAGGAGTCGACGCGCTTCTTCTTCAGCCCCGCGTCGACGGGGAGGCGGCTCTACGACGCGCTGCGGACCGGAAGCTTCTCCCACAGCAACGACCCGAGCACCGACGCCTAGCCGAAGGGTTCGCATGCCGTACGACCTGACAGAGTCCGCCGGACCGGGGTCGCGTCCGCCGCGCCGGGTCCTGGTCACCGGCGGTGCCTCCGGGATCGGTGCCGCCATCGCACGGCGCTTCCTCACCGACGGCGCCAGGGTGGCCGTCCTCGACCGCGACCGTGACGCGCTCGCCCGATTCGGGAAGGAGACACCCGACGCGGAGCTGCTCCTCGCCGCGGACGTCGGTGACGAGGGAGAGCTCCGTGCCGCCCTCACCGAGACCGACGCGGCCTGGGGCGGGCTCGACGTGGTCTGCAACAACGCGGGCATCAGCATCCGGAGCCCCTTCCTGGAGACCTCGCTCGCCGACTGGGAGCGGACGCTGCGGGTGAACCTCACCGGCGCCTTCCTGGTCGCCCGGGAAACCGCCCGACGCATGGCGTCCGGCGACGGCGGAGTGATCGTCAACACCGCCTCGGTCAGCGGGATGGTGGGCATGCCCCACTACGCCGGGTACAACGTCAGCAAGGCGGGACTGATCGAGCTGACCCGGACGATGGCCCTGGAACTGGCTCCGCGCATCCGGGTGAACGCCGTCTGCCCGGGATATGTGCTCACCGCGATGCAACGGGCCGAGTACACCGCGGAGCAGCTCGGCGAGCAGGAGCGTTCGCTGCCCCTGGGCAGGCTGGGCTCGCCGGAGGAGATCGCCGGCCTGGTGGCGTATCTGGCCTCCGCGGATGCCGCGTTCGTGACCGGTCAGTCGTTCGTGATCGACGGCGGCGAGACGGCGGGCGGGCTCGCCAGCGGGCTGCCCGGCGCACCGTTGGCCGCCGGGGCATTCGGACGGGACGTACCGGGGACGCCGGTCCCCGGCCCGAGCAAGGACGGGGAAGCATGACGAGCGAGGGCGTACAGCCGACGGGGAACCCTGGCCGGACCGGGGCCGGGCCGGCGGTCAACTCGTACACGGAGTGGGACCCCCTGCGCGAGGTGGTGGTGGGGAGCCTGCTGGGAGCGGTCTTCCCGACCTGGCAGGAATCGATGAAGCACACCATGCCGCCGTCCGCCTGGCCGGTGTTCCGGGAACGCGGCGGATCGCCGCTGCCGGAGCGCCACCTCAAAGCGGCCGAGGCCGAACTGGACAACCTCGCCGAAGTACTGGAGTCCGAGGGCGTACGGGTGCGGCGTCCCGACACCGCCCGCCACCACCGTCCCATCCGGACACCGGAGTGGGAGTCGGACGGTGGCCTGTACGCGGCGATGCCCAGGGACTCGCTGATGGTGGTGGGTGACGCGATCGTCGAGGCACCGATGTCCTGGCGCTGCCGACTCCACGAGAGCGACGCCTTCCGGCCCCTGATCAAGTCGTACTTCCGCCGGGGTGCCCGCTGGCTGCCGGCCCCTCGCCCGCAGCTGACCGACGATCTCTACCAGGACGTCGGGGACTCCGGGCCGTGGGCGGTCAGTGAGTTCGAGCCGGTGTTCGACGCCGCCGACTTCCTCCGCTTCGGGCGGGACCTGGTCGTGCAGCGCAGCCACGTCACCAACGCCTTCGGCATCGACTGGCTGCGCAGTGCCCTCGGACCGGACTTCTCCGTGCACGTGGTGGAGACCGACGACCCCCACGCCATGCACATCGACGCGACCATCACCCCGCTCGCGCCCGGGAAGCTGCTGGTCAATCCCGAACGCTATGTGCACAGCGAGCTGTTCGACGGATGGGAGATCCTTCCCGCCCCGTCCCCCGCCCTCCCGGCGGACTGGCCCATGTATTTCTGCAGCCCCTGGGTGAGCATGAACGTGCTCTCCCTGGATCCGGGGACAGTGGTCGTCGAACGGCAGGAGCGGCCGCTGATCGAGGCGTTGACGGCCTGGGGTTTCCGCTGCGTCGAGGTGGACTTCCGGCACGTCTACAGCTTCGGCGGGTCGTTCCACTGCGTCACGCTGGACACCGTGCGCGAGGGCGGCCCGGGCCGGTACCTGTCGGTGCCCGGAAGGTGAGTCCGGTGCGGGGCGGCCGATCGCAGAGTCGGCCGCCCCGCACCGCTCAGGCGGCGAACAGCACCCGGCTGTAGTCCGGGCGGAGCACGACGTTGTTCTCGTACAGGCAGTACCGCACGGCCAGCAGTGCCACGGCGGGGTCGCCCGCCCCCACCGCGGTGCGTGCCTCCGCCAGGACCTTGTCCACGGAGCCGAACCGGGCGGCGAGCCGGGCGCACACCTCGTAGGCGGTGAGCGCGGTCCGGTCGTCCCAGTAGCCGGGCAGGCCGATCCCGGCCAGAGCGGCGCGGACGGCGGGGAGGTCGCTGCCCACCACCAGTTCCACCAGGGACCGGGCCGGCGGGTCCTCGTGCCCCGCCTCGTCCGCCGGGGCCAGCAGTCGCGCGACGAGCCCCTCGCAGCCGTCCGCCGCGAACTCCGCGCGAAGGACGCGCACGTACTCGTGCTCCTGCCCGTCACGGGCCAGCAGGGCGCACCATCCGGCCAGTTCGTCCGCGTCGGTGTGCCGGGCGAGAAAGCCGTGCCAGTCGAGGCCTGCGCGGTAGGCACGGGACAGGTAGGTCGCCTCGACATGGGCGAAGAACTCGTCCACGGTCCGGGCGTCGCCGAGCGCCTCGACGAGCGCGGGCGGATAGCTGAAGGTCGGGTACAGCAGGTCCACGGTGTCCAGCCTGCCCCGGGGGCCGACCGAGTAGGTCGTGCCTCCCGGCTCCTCGGCGATTCCTTCGCCGAGGTCGAAGACGCGGGTGGCACGGGTGATCAGTGAGTCCTCGAAGCGTTCGGCCAGCCGCAGATCACTGACCGTCCGCAGGGTGACCGCCACGGTCTCGGGCGTGGCGTAGGAGTTGCCGAGGAACATGTCCAGGCGCAGTGGCACCGGCGGCAGGCCGAGCGCCCGGCGGTACTCCTGTTCCTCCTCCATCCAGGAGACCTGCGCCCGCACCGCGTGCCGGGCCCGGTAGGGCACACGGGTGCGTTTGAGATTGGTGTCGTCGTACGACCCGAACTGGTTCCAGCTCGGCTCGAAGTGCGATTCCAGCAGCATGCGGATCTCGGCGCGTTCGAGCGCCGGATTGGGCAGCAGGTAGCAGGTCCAGTGCACCGGTCGTGACCGTCCGCGGTTGAGCCGGCGCATCCGGTCGGCCATGTCGAACAGCAGGGTGTTGTGACCGACGTTGATCTCGGAGCAGACCAGCCAGATCCGGGTGACGCCACGATCGGCGAGGAAGCGGATATCGGCCATGACCGTGTCCAGGTTCCGCACCCGATGCCGACGGCCCTTGACCATCGGCTCGGTGCAGAAGTAGCAGCGGTACGGGCAGCCGCGCTGCACCTCGACCGGTACATGGACCCGGGGGTCGGGGCCGAGGACGTTCTCGCGACCGTAGAAGGACAGCAGGTCGTCGAGGATCTCCTCGGTGTATTCCGGGTGGTCGGAGGGAGGAAGGAAGACCCGCTCGTTGACCGTGTAGCCGCCGTCGCGGCGATGGGCCAGGTTGGCGACCTTGTCCAGATTTCGCCCGGTCAGGACGTCGTCGAAGCGGCCGAGGACGTCGTCCGGCTCGCCGACCACACCGTAGTCCGGCCGCAGCCGTTCCAGCAGGGCCTGCGGGCGGGTGGTGAAGCCGAATCCGCCGAGCATGACCGGCGTGTCCGTCAACTCCCGCAGGAGGGTGATCAGCTCCTCGGTCTCGTGCATCGGCCAATAGCTGTTGCGGCGCACCGGCGGCGCACCGGGGAGATCGGTGTCGGCGTAGTTCCAGATGAAGATGGAGTCCAGTTGCCGCAGATGGATGCCGATGAGGCGGGGAGCGGCGCGCTCCAGCGTCGTGGTCAGCACCGAACGCCACTCGGGCTTGGGCGTGTGCAGCAGATCGAGCCGGGCGGTGGTCAGACCGTGACGTGCGGCGACCGCCGAGACCTGGACGAACGCGTAGGGGTAGATGGGCAGTGCGGGGTAGTTCGAGGCGCTGAGCAGCAGGAGGTCCACGCCGCGCCGCCCCGGTGCCCCGGATATGGGGTCCGCCATGCTGGGGATGGTGGCACAGCGCCGGTCCGCTCCACCACCACGCGGCCCGGCGCGCACTGTCCGGATCGGCGCGCCCGGCCGCACGCCCCCTTGACCGCACCATGCGTCCGACAACAATGGACTCCGCGCTTCTGCCCGTCCGCCTTCCGGCGGGCCATCCACGAGTTCCCGCGTGCCACCGCGCCACCGTCGCTCCGCTCCCGTGAGTCATCCGCCGGGACCCGCGACGGCCCACTCTCCCTCCCGTGAGGAGTGCATCCGTGACCGCTCCCGTGCTGTCGGCCGACTCGCACGTCGTCGAACCCGTGCGTCTGTGGACCGAAGGGCTGGAACGCAGATACCGGGACCGGGCGCCCCGGGTCTCCTGGGACGCCGAGCGGCGAGGCTGGTTCTTCACCTGCGACGACCTGCGACCGGCGCTGGTCAACAGCCTGTACGCCACCGACGCCACCGCCGAAGGGTTCGTCGCCGACGCGGAGACGGTGGTGGAGGCCGCCCGCGCGGGCGGCAGCGATCCCGCGGCGCGTCTGAAGGACATGGCCCTGGACGGGGTCGCGGCAGAGGTGCTCTACCCCAGCCTCGGCCTGCATCTGTTCTGGCTCTCGGACGGGGAGTTCCAGCGCGCCTGCTTCCGTGCCTACAACGACTGGCTCGCCGACTACGTCCGCCACGCACCGGAGCGGCTGGCCGGTCTCGGGCTCATCTCGCTGTGGGACACCGAAGAAGCCGTACGGGAGCTGCGCCGCTGCCGGGAGCTGGGACTGCGGGGCGCGGCGATCTGGGCCTCCGCCCCCGTGGAGCGCGACTTCGGCGGCCAAACCAACGACCCGTTCTGGCGGGAGGCCCAGGAACTGGGCATGCCCGTGTCCATGCACTGCCTCACCGGCTACCGGGACAGTCCCAAGCTCTTCGACTACGACAGCCCGCTGGGCCGTGTCCGGCGCAACATGGGCTACCCCGAGGAACTCCAGCACACGCTCACCGACCTGATCTTCTCCGGGGTCCTCCAGCGCTTCCCGGACCTGCAGGTCGTCCTCGCGGAGAACGACATCGGCTGGATCGCCTACCACCTGCTGCACGCCGACCGGATCCACGACAAACTCGGCCCGGCTCTGCGCAGCGACCTCGCCATGCGTCCCAGCGAGTACGTCCGCCGCCAGGTGCACGCCACCTTCACCGAGGACGAGGTCGGGGTGCTCACCATGCGCCTGCTCGGCTCGAAGAACTTTCTCTGGGGGAGCGACTACCCCCACTACGAGGGAAGCTGGCCGAACTCCCAGGACGTCCTGCGGCGCTGCTTCGACGACACGCCGGAACAGGCGCGCCAGGACGTGACCGCCGGCAACTGCGCCAGGCTGTACGGATTCGACCTGGCCACCCTGACCTCCTGAACCGCCCGGCGATCCCACCGCCCACCGCAGAGGAGTCCGCATGGCGGAACAGAGCACGGACAACTGGTACCGGTTCATCGACGAGGACATCGAACGCAGGACCCGCACGAGTGTCGGCTTCACCAACCTGATCTCCGACCGGCCGTACCCGATGGACGACGCGACGCTCCAGGGCTTCGTCGACCGCAACGCCACGATCCGCGCGTTCCAGCGGATCACCCGCGACGTATTCCTGGCCAGTGTGCGCGGCGAGGCCGATCCTGCCATCGCCGACACCGTACTGGCGGGGCAGCCACCGGAACGCGACCACGCCTACCACAAAGGATTGACGGAGCGTCAGCTCGCGCTTCCGCGCTACTTCCGCACCGACGAGCCGTCTCCCGGCCAGATCGCGGAGGTGCAGTGCCCCGCTTCCGGCTGGGAGATCGCCGACCAGGTGCACGGGCTGTACCAGGCGTTCCCGGCCGACTTCGGGGCCGCGACGCGGGGGCTCGGCTCGTCGATCGACAACCTCGCCGCATCGCTGCGCGCCGGGTTCGGTGACGACCTCGTCGTGCACCACCTCACCGGCAACGCCTCCCGGCCGCACGGCGTCCACTACACCGTGCAGCGGCTGCGCGAGCACGGGATCCGGCACTTCGCCTTCGACCGGGTCCACTGGAAGGACTGCCGGCTCATCCGCGGGCACGAGTTCTACGACCTGCGCTACAACGGCTTCTTCGACCAGTGGATGGAGGCGTGCGAGCGCGGCGACATCTTCTTCGACCACCCGCCGACGCCGCTCTACGACGCCAAGGTGACCATGGCCTGGCCGTTCTGGGCGAAGACCCGGCAGTACTACACCGACGAGATCCGCGGCCTCTTCCCGCACACCGAGATCATCACACCCGACGGATTCCACCTGCCCGACGGCGACTGGATCGGACTGGACGAGTACTGCGCGCTCGGGCAGGGAAAACGCCAGTACTACATCAAGTTCGGAGGCCACCATCCGACCCTGAACTGGGGCAGCCGCGCGGTCTACCACGCGGGCAGCTTCTCCCGTCCGGCCCTGCGCGCGCTGTTCGACCGGGTGCGGGTCGACACCGCCGCCGGTCACCTCTGGGTGGCCCAGGACGCCCGGCTGCTGCCGGAGCCGGCCTCCGGCGTCACCCGCGACGGCGAACGGGTGGCCTTCGACGCCTACACCAAGATCAGCGGCTTCTACACCCCGGAGGGCCTGGCCGGTGTGATGGTCATGCAGGAGCGCGCCCACAAGGTGCACGGATCGCCGCAGACCGTGCTGAGCATCGTCCACTGAAGTCTCCGACCCGGGGAGTGCCACAGCCATGACCGAGACGAGCTCCGATCCACCGACGGCCGGACGCCGCACGGACGCGTACTTCCGTTTCCTCGAACGCGACGACGTGGACTGGGACGCGTGGTGGGAGGTGCTGTGCGGCCGGGTCGCCGGTGCGATCTTCCGCGGGGCGCTGACGCCCGAGATCTGCGAGCGCACCTGCCGCAGGTTCTGGGACAGCCCCCTGCTGACCAGGCCGAACGCGACCCGCAGCAGCGAATGCGCCGTGGGCCCCCTCCTCGTGTCCTCCGACAGCCTCGACACCTACCTGACCGAGTCCGAGCGCTCCCGCACCGGTCTCGGCGAGATCTGCGGCGGGCCCGGCCGCACCCTGCCCGTCCTGATGGACGAATGGCGCGCCCACCTGTCCGGTCGCGGAGTGCCCTTCCGCCTCGCCGCACACGACGGACGGCAGGCCGGCGCGTACAAACTCCGCTCACGCGCGGACAGCGAGAACTTCGGACTGCTGCCCCACGACGACGCCATGCACAACTGGCAGCTCCCGCACCTCCTCGACTTCGAGATCCAGGGAGTGACGCGCGTCTGCAACGCGCTGGTATGTCTGGAGAACGGCCCCGGCGGCGAACTGCTCTACTGGAAGGCCGCGTTCGGCCCGGAGGACCGCCAGGCACTGGGAATGCGGCCCGGCGCTTACGGATACCCGCTGGAGGCACTGGCCGACGTGGAGCGGATCACGCTGCCGATCCACGCCGGGGACATGTACGTCTTCGACGGCGGCAACGTCCACGCCGTCGCGCCCAGCGAATCCGAGGACGTACGCCGCACCGTGGCCCTGTGGATCACCGGCCCGCTCGACGACGGGACCGTCCTGCAGTGGGCCTGATCCGGCCCACCGAACCGACCGGAGGGGAAGACCGCATGGCGTCAGGAACGGAGCACGACCCCGCGGTCGGCATCCGGCGGATCGCGGGCCGCATCGGTGCCGAGGTCTCCGGGATCGACCTCGCCGCACCGCTGTCCGAACCGGTGATCGCCGCCATCCGCGCGGCGTTGCTGCGGCACAAAGTGATCTTCTTCCGCGGACAGCGGCTCGACCACGCCGGCCATGTCGCCTTCGGACGGCGCCTCGGGGAACTGACCCGGCGTCCGGGCCGCAAGCACGGCGTCCACCCCGAGGGACACCCGGAGATCCTCACCGTAGACCCGGACGTGGAGGACACCCGGCACGGACAGCGGTTCGAGGAGCGGCTGCGGCCCAAGTCCCTCACCCCCTACTCCGACTGGCACGTCGACCTGGCCGCCACCGTCAATCCGCCCGCCATGTCCGTGCTGCGGGCCGAGACCGTGCCCCCGTACGGCGGCGACACCCAGTGGACCAGTCTCGTCGCCGCCTACCAGGGGCTCTCCGCACCGTTGCGTGCCTTCGCCGACGGGCTGCGTGCCGAACACACCCTGTACGCCGCCACCAGACTGCTGCTCTCCGACAAGGAGGACACCGAGGTCCTGCGACGGCTCACCGAGGACACCCTGCTCTCCGTCCATCCGGTCGTCCGCGTCCATCCCGAGACCGGTGAACGAGCCCTGTTCGTACCGCCCGCCTCCGTCACCCACGTGCAGGGGCTGCTGCCGTGGGAGAGCCGCCACCTGCTGGAACTCTTCCACGGCCATATCGGAAAGCCCGAGAACAGCGTGCGCTGGCAGTGGGCCCCCGGCGACGTGGCCATCTGGGACAACCGCGCCGTCGCCCACCTCCAGCCGGCCGACCTCGACCACACCGACCACCGCCGCACCCTCCACCGGGTGACCGTGCTCGGCGACCGTCCCGTCGGCCCGGACGGTTTCGTCTCCGAGGCCGTCCGCGGCGAACCACTCACCGCATACCGCGACCACTGACCGGAAGGGGTTCGACGACCAATGCCCGGCACCCGAGGCGTCTACTTCGTGGCCAACGACCGCGTACTCGAACTCGCCACCGTGTTCCTCAACAGCTTCCGCAGCAACAACCCCGACATCCCGCTGCGCCTCATCCCCTTCGACGACGATCACCAGCGGATCGCCGCGCTCGCCGAGCGCTACCGCTTCGACGTCTGGGCGGACGAAGGACTGCTGGCCCGCTGCGACGAGATCAGCCTGTCGTTCCACGACAGCCCGAAAGGGCATTTCCGCAAGCTGGCGGCCTGGGACGGAGAATTCGACGAGTTCCTGTACATCGACAGCGACACGGCCGTCCTCCGGAACATCGACTTCGTATTCGACCGGCTCGACGGATACGGATTCCTGACCGCCACGTCCAACCTTCCCGGACGGGCCTGGAAGGACAGCATCGAGGAAGCCGGAATCCTCACCCCGGAACAGTACGGATACCGGGCGAACACCGGATTCGTCGCTTCCCGGAAGGGGGCGCTCACCCTCCAGGGAATCACCGCCGCCCTGCCGGCCGCCCGGGAAGTGGCACCGCACATGAAGCTCGGCTACGAACAGCCCTTCCTCAACTACCTGATGGTGACCTCCGGTCACCGCTGCACCAGCCTGCACCACCTGCGCACCACCACTGGTGACCAGTCCATCCCCGCCGAGGTCTTCGCCTGGACACCGGGCATCGAAGCGAAGGACGGCGAGATCGTGCACCCCGCCGTCCCACCCACCCTCCTGGTCCACTGGACGGAGCCGGTGAAACCGACCCAACAGGCCCCCGAAGAGGTTCCCCTCTACGACCTGTGGTGCTACTACCGCGACCTGCGCGCCACGACATAGAGCGACTGATCGTCGTCGTGGCGCGGTGGGAACTCCGGGTGCGCGGTGAGCAGTTCGGCCTCCTTCACCTCCTTGACCAGGTCGAACCCGGCCTGGCCGAGGGCCCAGGCGAGCAGTTCGAAGTCGAAGAGGTTGCGATGCCGACCGCGCGCCTGGAAGAGGTCGTTGACGAACTGCTGCACGGGCGCGCCACCCAGCGAGTAGTCCGGGTAGCGGCTGCACCGGTCATCCTTCAGTGCCTGCCCGCGGTCGGCCGTGTACCCGGCACAGACTTTGGCGAGATCCGGGCAGGAGAGCCACAGCACTCCGTCCGGAGTGCACACCCGGTGCAACTCCCTCAGCAGCGGGATCAACTGCCCGTGCAGCTCCAGGTGCTCGACCACGTGCTGCATCACCACGGTCTCGGTCGAGCGGCTGGCGAACGGCAGTCGGCCCGCCGCCAGGTCCACGTCGAACTCCGACCCGGACACGTCGCAGTTGAGCCAGCCCGGCACGCGCCGCCCGCCGCAGCCCAGATGGAGTCTCCGGGAGCACGGGAGCCCGCCCCCGCACGCCACGCGGCGCGACCGGCGGCGGGCCGACAGCCGAGCCAGGTCGTGCCTGACGAACGCCACGGTCCGGGGATCGAAATTCAGTCTGCGCAGAAACCAATTCATCACTCTTCTCACGATGGCCGGAAAAATAATTACGGTCAACCCCGCGTTCCGTAAGATTTCTTTGATCATCATTTTCGGTCATCATTTCCAGAAATCTCTGCGACAGTTGTCCATGCTCTTTCCGGAAGTGTTGAGCGTGGTGATGATGGGCGAAAAGAAATCACAGGAGGAATGCATGCGAGCGGTGGTCCTTACCGGTCCCGGGAAGTGCGAATTCGTCGATCGCGACGAACCTCCGGGCGGCCCCGGACTGGTCGTGGTGGACCTGAGCGTGAGCGTCGTCAGTCCCGGGACCGAACGGGCCGTCCTGCTGGACCTCCCGAACGCCGGCGCCCGGTTTCCCGAGTACCCCGGCTACCAGGGCGCCGGGACCGTCCGCAGCGGGTCCTCGCTTCCCGCCGGCACCCGGGTCGCGGTTCGCCGGGCCCGGCACGCGCAGGTCGCGGTGGTTCCCGAGCGCCTCGTCCGGCCGTTGCCCGACGGTGTCCGGCCCGTCGACGCCGCGGTCTGGCAGCTCGCCCTCACCGCTCTGCACGGCCTGGAGACCGGCGGGCAGCGTCCGGGCGAGCCGGTCACCGTGGTCGGCGGCGGGCTGCTCGGCATCATCACCCGGCGCCTGGCCGCGGCACGCGGCGCGTCCAGGGTGAAAGCGGTCGCCGCCTCGACCGCCAAGGCATGGACCCTGCGGGCCGAACCGTTGTCCGTACGCCACGAGCCAGGCGGGCCCGACGACGACGGCACCCCGCTCGTCCTGGACGTCACCGACAGCGGTCCGGGCCTCGCCGTCGCCATCGCCGCAGCTTCGCCCGGAGGCCGGGTCGTCCTGCTCGGCTCGCCCCGGACCGAGCGCGCCGACGTCCCGCTCCAACTGCTCCACGACCGTGATCTGGAACTGCGCGGCGCCCATGTCAGCAGGCTCGGGGAAGCGGACGAGGACCGGCTGAGCGACGAGTTCTTCACCCTTCTGGAGCAGGGCCGGTTCACCGTGCGCGACGTCCTGTCCGACTACCCGGCCCACAAGGCCGCGCAGGTCTACCACCGGGTCGCCACGGACCGTACGTTCATCAGCGCCACCCTGCGCTGGGACGCGCCCCGCCCGGCCACCGGCCGACCGCCCATGTCCGCGCGCCCGTTGCGCTTCGGCCTCATCGGCTGCGGAGACATCGGCATCGAGGACGCCAAGGCGCTCGCCGCTGCCGACGAGGCCGAGCTGGTCGCCTGCTTCGACCCCGTCGCCGATCTGGCCGAGGAGACCACCGCCCGCTTCGGCGGCGGCCGAACTCCGGACGTACCCGCCCTGCTCGCCCGGGACGACGTGGACGCCGTGATCGTCGCCACCCCGCACGACACCCACGAGCAGCTGTTCGCCGCAGCGCTGGCCGCCGGCAAGCACGTGCTGCTGGAGAAGCCCGTCGCCCAGGACCTCGTCACCGCCCGCCGCATGGCGCGACGCGCCCACTCCACAGGGGCGTTGCGCACCGGTGTGCTTTTCCCGACCCGCACCGATCCCCGATTCGTGCAGGCCCGGGCCGCCATCGCGGCCGGAGAGATCGGCGAACCCCTGGGCGTCACCGCCACCTACTTCACCGACAAACCGGCCGGCTATTTCCAGGGCGGTCTCAGCGGCCGGGCCCCGTCCAGTTGGCGGCTCGACCGCGCCCGGGCCGGCGGTGGCTTCCTCATCATGAACCTGATCCACCAGATCGACACCGTTCGCGCCCTGCTCGGCCGTGAAGTGGACCGCGTCTACGCCGAGACCGCGCCGTCCGCGGTGGCCGACGCCGAGGGAATCGAGGACGCGGTCAGCCTCGTCCTGCGCTTCGGTCCGATCGTCGCCACCCTGATCGGAAGTGCCAGCGTGGTCGGCGGGACCGGCATGCGCACCAGCGTGTGGGGAGAGAAGGGTGAAGTGGCGCTGACCCCCGGCTTCCGGCTGGTCCGGCGCGCCCCGCTCGGGCCCGTGGCCCCCGACGACTACCCGGTGCCCACCGCGATCGACCTGCGGACGACCGCGTTCACCCGCTTCGCCCGAGCCGTGCGGGACGGCACACCGGTCGACGTCACCATCGCGGACGGGCTGCGCACCCAGGCGGTCGTGGCCGCCGGCTACGAGGCCGCGCGCCTCGGCCGGGCCGTCGACCCCGCGCGGCTGCTCGACGGCGGTGAAGCATGAACGGCCCGTCGCGCGTCGTCCGGGTCCCGGACGGCGGACACCTGCCTCCCACCGGAGCCGCACCGCACATGGTCTGGTTCGTCGACGACTCCGCCGCCGAGGAGACCTGGGCGGTCGGCTACCCGGAGCCGGACGCCGAGAAGCACGCGGCCCGTGCCTGGGCGGCCACCGCGACCGCCGTGTCCGATGCCGCGAGGGCCGCGGCGGAGGGAGCGACGGTACGCGTGCTCGGCGACGGCGTGCTGGCCCGACTCGTCCGGCTCGCGCTCGACAACATGGGTCGGCCTTCCGGGGAGGAGCCACCTGCCGTGGTTGTCGAGACGACAGGGACCGAAAGAGGGATTCTCGACGCGCTTGTCGCAGCCCGCCCCGGCGGATGCGTGCTCCTCGCGGTTCGCCCCCTGCACCCCGCCACGGCAGTGCCCACCTACTGGTCCGTCCACCACCCGGGACTCCGTGTGAGGCCCGTGGGCTGGGCCCGTTCCGCCGACGATGTGCCGGAGCCTCTTGCTGTCGGTGCCCTTGCCCAGTTGAGACGGACGGGCCCGGGACGGACCGCCCCCTTGGAAGAGCGGCATCCGCCTGGATGTGCCGATGTCCGGACAAAGGGTTCCTGACCACCGGCCGCCGAATTCGCACCGCAGCGGGTGCGGAGGGCCGAGCGGCTCTGCCCGCTGGCGCGGGATCGTCGATGCACTCGCCGGGGACTGAAGCGCTGGGCGGACAAGGCGTACCAAGGTGCCGGACGGCACATCCGCGTGCTCTTCCGGGGCCGTCGGCTCAAGCGCTGGAAGCGATGGCGCAACAACAGCCACGCCGAGATCCGGGAGGTCGGCGAGCAGCGCCTCTCCAGGGTGGGGACGGCTTCGGTGATGACGCTCATGCGGTCGGGGTCGATGCGGGGTCTACGGAAGATCCGCCAGGACCTCAGCCGCGCCATGCCTCGTTCGACGGGCGCCCGACCCGCGCCGCCGGCGCTGCGGCACGACGAGGGAGTGAGCGGCGACTCGGAGGCGTCGGCTGTTGCCCGACATCGTGCCGGCCGCCGGGCCGGCACGTCAGGGGGCGGTGGGCGTCAGCCCGCGATCAGGATGCCTCCCGCCACGGCCGCCGCCACCCCCACCAGAAGGGCCACGACGCTGAACGCGATCTCGCCGACGCGGGAGCGATGTTCGGCGGCGAGGTCCGTGGTGAAGACGGCCGGGTTGTCGGGGCGGTAGTGGATCGTGAGGTCCCGGCCGCGCGAGCCGGCGGGATCGCGCAGTCCTTCGGCGCGGTAGGCGGTGACGGCGGTGCCGTCGTGGGTGGTGAAGGTGACGACCGGGGTGTGGCTGGTGGCGGTGTCGCCGTCCTCGTCGACCGTGACGTCCTTCAGTACGGCGATGACGCGGCCCGGGACCGGGCCGCCGGAGGCGAGGCCCTCGATGCGCAGGCGTGTGTCGCGTACGGCCCCGGGCAGGTAGGCCGCGCCCAGTAGCGTCCAGGGCACGCCGAAGCCGATGAGGGCCCACGGCCAGCCGCAGTCGACCGAGGCGGCGACGACCAGCCCGACGTAGACGAGAAAGACCGCGAAGTTGGGCCAGCCGAGCCCGCTCCGTCCGGCGTCCGGGTCGGTGGTGAAGCGGTAGGCGTGCGGGCGGCCGGGAGGGTAGCGGATGCCGATCTCCCGGCCCGTCCAGGCCGTGCTGATTCGGTCGCCGCACTCGCCGTCGTTGGTGACGGTGAACTCCTGACCCGTGGCGGGATCGCGGAAGGTGACGACCACGGCGATCCCCTCGCGTCCCGAGCTCCCGTGCCGGGGCTCCGCGACCCGTTCGATCCGGCCCATGACGCGGACCGCCCGCTGGCCGCGGGTCACCCCGGCCAGCGACCGTCCGTATCCGACGAGCGCGACGGCGCCGAGAACGACGCACCACAACGCCAGATATCCGTGCCGATCCATCCGTGCTCCTCCTGGTCGAAACCGCCTGCCCCGCCCGGCTCACCCGTTCCGTCCGGGTGCCCGTCCCGTCCGTCCCGTCAGCGCGCCGGGACGCGCCGCACGATCTCGCCGTGGCCGTTCGCCTCCAACGAGGCGGTGCCGTCGGTGCCGGTCACCCCGACCCTGAGGACGAGGGCGCCGGACAGGCTCTCGGCGGTGAGCTGCCAGGTCCGTGGGGAGCGGACGCCGAGAGTGGTCCTGGCCTCCCGGACGAGGGCGGGGATGCGTGGGTAGGGCAGGGCGTCCAGGTCGAAGCCGGGTGCCTGCGAGCCCGCGGGGGTGAAGACGACAGTGAGGAGGCGGTCCTGCACGACGACGGTGAGGGCCTGGCGCTTTTTGCCGTCGCCCTTGGTGAGGGAGTCGACCGCCAGACGCAGTCGGCCCTCGTCGAACAGGGACTGCCCGGGGCCGAGGGCGACGGTGCCGGACGCGGCCGAGACGATCGTGGTGGACGAGGTGCCGGGGTCGGCGGGCCCAGCGGCCGAGGGGGGCCGGTCGGTGGGGTCTTCCGGGCCGAAGAGTTCGGCCCGGAAGCCGAAGACCACGCCGGCCGCGCCGAGCAGGAGGGCGAGGAGCGTCAGGTAGCCGCCGACGGTGCCGCCCGGGGGCGGCTCGTCGGCCAGGACCGGGCCGGGCACCGAATCGATGCGGGCCGCGGCCGCGCGGTCCTCCCACTCCGGTGTCGGGCGCTTCACCAGCTTCACCGCCCACGGCCGGTGCGGTGGGTACTGGACGACGACGATGCCGCCTGGTTTGTAGTCGGGGAGGTCGACGAGATTGACGGACTGGGTGGACTCGACGCGGTACGCCGGTCCGCCGTCCGGGGCGACGGTGAGGTCGAAGCGGACGGGCACGTCGCTGCCCTCCCCGCCGGTGGCGCGCAGGCTCTCGATCATGGCGAGCGCGGTACGGGGGACGACGGCCGCCTCGCGTGCGCGCGCGGGCGCCCCGGCGGCGAGGACCAGCAGTCCGTAGGCGATGGGGACGGCCAGGCCGCCGACCAGCAGGGGAACATGTTCGAGCACGGTGCCGACGACGAGTGCGGCGAGCGAGCTCCCGATCACCGCGCCCGTGACGATCCCGCGGGCGAGGTCGAGGGGGGTGCGGCGCGTCGGCGGTGCGCTCGGAGGGCCCGGCGTGATCGTCATACCGAGATTGTGGCGGGCCGGGCAGCGGTCCGGTAGGCGTCCGGGCGCCCTTCTCTCCCTCAACGGCGTTTCGGGGGAAGGACGTTGTCATCTGCCGGGCAACCCGGGTAGCCGACGATACGTCAACCATTCCGCCAGAGGCCCTGTACGCGGCCCCGCACCCGCACTCGCGCGCCGAGCCCGTTCATGAAGCGGGTCGGTGAAACGACATCGAGCGTCCCGGACCACGGCCTGTCCGGCGGACCTTGAGTGAGCGATCCGTTCGGTCCACCCGTCAGCCACGCTGTCAGCTCCGTTCGCTAAGGTCTGCAGCCATGATCGAGAACAAGGCCGAAGCCTGGCCGGAACCTCCCCTCGCCGGCACCGAGGCCGCAGCGATCCTCGGCGCCCTCGAACGTCAGCGGGCCACCCTTGCCTGGAAGTGCTCCGGCCTGGACGCCGCCGGTCTTCGCGCCACGCTCGGCACGTCCGCCATCACTTTGGGCGGCCTCCTCAAGCATCTGGCGCACACAGAGGACAGTCACTTCGCCCGGTTGTGGCTCGGGTCCCCCGTGGGTGCTCCCTGGGACACCGTCGACTGGGACAGCACTCCCGACTGGGACTACCGCTCCGCCGCCGAGGACACCCCCGAGCAACTGCGCGTTCTCTGGCGGGAATCGGTCGCCCGCTCACGTGCCATCGTCGACCAGGCGCTCAGCACGGGCGGACTGGACCAACTCGGCGCCTACACCACCCGTAGCGGCGAACGCCCCAACCTCCGCCGTATCCTCCTCGACCTCATCGAGGAGTACGCCCGCCACGTCGGTCACGCCGACCTCATCCGTGAATCCGTCGACGGGCTCACGGGCGAGGACCCACCGAGGTGAAGGCACAGGAGCCCGGTTGGTTCCCTGTCCTGCCGCACTCGACCTCCCGCACGGGTTGGTCGAGTGGGTCACGATGCTCCCGCCGCACCAGCGCGAGCCCGTCGCTCCGGTGTACCTGCGCCGCCATGACGGTCTCGCGAGGATCGCGGCCAGCTTCGGGACATCCGTCGGCACCGGGCACGCTTACCTGAGCTGGGCGCGACTCCGCTCAGGCTGCGGGGACGGGTGCGTTGAGCTGGGCTTTTACTCTCGGGGCAGGCGTTGGGAGGCATCGAGCGGTGTGTGCGTCGCCGCCACACCCATGCGCACCCCTGCACGACCACCGGCGGCTCGGTGTAATCGGCCCAAGTAGCGGGCAGCAGCGAGGTGTCCTGCACCGGTGCGGGCCCTGTTGGCATGGCATCTGCCCTGGAGACCTCTGGGCCGGCCACCGGCCGCTCCCAGCCCCCGACATCATCCTGCGGCCTCACGGTGGAGTCTCCATCACCCCGCGAGCACGCCGGGCGAACTTCTCCCGGCTCACTTCCACCGCGTCTACTGCGTCTTCGAGGCCGGTGCGGTACCCGCCGTCCGACAACTCCCCTTCGTGTGTCCCGTGGAGCACACCTTCGAGGTACGTCCGCAGGGACCGCACGTCCGACCATACGTTCACGGCTTCCGCGGCCACGGCTTCCGGCCCCATCAGATCGAGCCGCGCCTGTGCCTTGTAGAGCGCGTCCACCGCGGTACCGAGCTCCTCGACGGCTGTGCGCAACACATCGGTCGGAGGCGGGGTGTCCCGGACGGACGCCCGTGCGCCGTCCTGGTGCGCGATCCGGTGCAGCACGCTGTCGACCGGCTCCGCCGCCTCCATGAAGGCGAGGTACGCCTGGAGGCGTTCACTCCGTAGCGCCCGGCCATGCTCGACCACCCCCTGGTCGGGCGCCTGCCGCCGCGCGGCCCTGTACGCCAGCCACGAGGTGAACAGAGCGCCGACAACGCCTACTCCGGCTCCTGCCAGGGCAGCCCATCCTTCATCCATGGAGTCCATCCTTCTGTGGTACGCCGCCGCGCGAGACCTTTTCCCCGGATCCGCGTGCCTCCTAGACTCGGAGAAGCTGACCAGGCGTCACACACAGACGATCACAGGCCATGGCTTGGAGGGCGGACGGGTGGCCGCAGCATCACAGCCCCCATCGGGAGATCCGGCGGAGGATCCGGCAGAGCGGTTCGCCTTCGAGTTACGGGCCCTCCGCAACTCGGCGGGCGGCCCGACGTACCGGCAGATGGCCGCGCGTACGGGCCAGTCGCCCAGTGCCCTGTCCAACGCCGCGAAGGGCAGACAACTGCCGCCCCTGGACGTCGCCTTGTCCTATGCCGAAGCCTGCCACGGCGACCGCACGGAATGGGAACGACGGTGGCGGGCGGCGAAGGCCGAGCAAGACACGGCGCCAGCACCGGCACCGGGACGACGGTGGCCGATCGTCGTCGGCGTGGGTACCGCGACGCTCGCGTTGGTGGCCGCGGCGGCGGTTCTCGCGAGTCGGCTGGCGCACGAGCCGCCACCGTCGGGCGGCCCCGACCACTCTCCCCGCTTCTTCGCCGACGATGACGCCTTCAATCAGCGGCACCCGCGTCCCCACCTGTCGTCCGACTCCGCGCAGATGGCCGCTGACCTGCTCGCTCTGGGCCGGGTGGAGTTGTACACCGGCAAGGCCGCGCCTCCGATCCACCGAGCCACCGCGAGCACCCCGACCTACGAAGTCACCCCGCGCAAGCACATCGGGCCGTGGGGACCCAACCCCTTCGAAGGCGTCGGCGTTCCCTGGGACGCGTCGTGGAAGGCGCCGTCACCGGATCGCCAATGGACGGTGGTGCTCACACCGGACGGCCGGTCGGTGGAGTGCTGGCGGACCGAGGTGCGGGACGGCAGGCCGAGCTGCGAATGGGGAGCCGTGTCCGACACCCGCGGTTCATCGGTCTCCCTCAAGGGCCAGGCCACCGGCAGCGGCCTGTCCCGCCTCGCCGGAGTGATCACCCGCGCGGACTGGAAGGCCGGCCGCATCGATCACGCCCTGAGCTTCGGCACCCCGGACAACAACGGTCGGTATGTCTTTCCGGCGGTCGGCAGCGACGGCCAGGAGCAAGGCCGCTGGCGCGAGGGGCAGTTCATCTGGCTGGACCGCGCGTACAACATCGACGCCGACACCTCGCTCAGGCCGTACGAGCGGATGGTGGCGAAGTCGCTGCAGGAGTACGGCGCGTTCAACGTCAAGAACGCCGGGAGGTTCAGCTTCACGTCCGAGTACGGATCGAAGCCGCCGGGCACCAACGGCGACGGCTACGCGTCCCTCACGCACATCAAGTTCGCGCAGTATCTGCGCGTCGGGACGATCGCGCCCGCGTCGTAGGAGGCTGTCGTGCTCGGCGTCGTTCAGCGGGGCGGTCGGCTCGGCCACGCCAGGCACGGGTCGGGGCTGCGCTCGTTAGTTGGAGCTTCCGCGTGTGTACGCCGACACGCGGCCCGTGCGACAAGTCTCGCAGTCGGGCAGCAAGGGCGCTCATCGCTCCCCGGGTCCGGGCCGGGCCGGGCCCCGGTTGTGCTGTGCGGTGTGGGCTGTACACGCCCATGCCGACGAGGAACGGCGCCTCCTGGCAGGCTCCTCGTCAGCACGCCGGACCTGAACCGTTCGTGATGTCGGGCCCGATGCCCGAGCCGACGCGCCCGCTGAAGGCCGCCGAGCGTCAGCGAGGATCCGGATGACCTTCGGTCAGTCCAGGCCCTCGACGATGCGGAAGTCGCGCTCGACACCGTCGGCGAGGACGGCCAGCGCCTCCTGGTAGGCCGCGCTCTCGTGCGCCGCGACGGCCTGCTCGAAGCTGTCGAACTCGATCAGGATGGTGCGCTCGGCGATTCCGGCGTCGTGCGCCACGACCCGACCGTCACGGACGAAGGTCCGGCCGCCCGCGGCCTTGACGGCCGCAGCGGCCAACTTGTTGTAAGCGGCCAGCTTCTCGGGGTCCGAAATGGTGCGGTAGGCGCTGACCCAGTAGCCCTTGGGCATGGAACCTCCAGTGTGAGGATGAGTGCGGTCTGACGTACGGGTTGGTCGTGGACGAGCGTCGGCGGACGGGAGTGAGGCTTGTCAGCGTACTGATCGCCATGGTGCTGATGCCGATCGGTGCCGCGGTCCGGTCCAGGGTGGCAAACCAGCTGGCAAACCAGGGCGGCGGCGGACGGCAGGCCTATGTCGCGGGGTGGACGTCGCGCGCGGCCCTGGTGGCCAGGCCGTAGAGGGCTGCCCCGACGGCAGCGCATCCGTCGATGCCCGATGACCGATGCCCGGTGCCCGTCCCTGCCCTCTGCAACGGGACCGGCCACCGCCCGCATCCCCGACCCGGGCGGCCGCGCCCGCTTCAGGCCGCGGTCGGTGCTCCGGCCGGGGGGACGGCGGAGGTGAGGCGCAGGTGGCCGGTGCGGTGCAGGCCCGTCAGCGCGCCCGCGCATGCCGCGCCGAGCGCGGCCCAGGGCAGCCAGGGAGTCTGGACCCGGGCGGCCAGGTCGAAGAGGGCGCCCACCCCCAGGTTCCCGACGGCGACGGAGATCCCGGCCACCGTGCTGTACGCACCGTAGTAGGTGGCCACCAGACGCTCCCCGGAGAGCCGTACCAGGGTGTCCATCTCGAACGGGTACAGCAGCGAGGACCCCGTGGCCAGCAGCGCGGCGCACACCACCAGACCCACGAGCCCCAGCGCGGCGCCCACGCGGCCCGCGCCCCGGTCCGGGCCGGGCAGCAGCGGGAGGAAGGCCGCGCCCATGGCGACCAGGCCGAGCGCGATGGCCCGCGCCGGGTCCAGGCGCTTCCTGGCCCAGTCGGTCAGCCGGAGCTGGCCGGCGACCGCGACCAGGGCGGAAACGGCGAAGACGACCCCCATCGCGGCACCGTTCCCGTCACCCAGCACGGCCCGGGCCCGGAGCGGCAGGGCGAGATAGGTCTGGAAGGCCAGCAGATACGAACCGGCCATCGCGGCGGAGAACAGGAGGAACGGCCGGTTGCCCAGGACCGTCCGCCAGTCGGTGGCGACGCCCCGCCAGCCGCCCGCGCGTTCCGGGTCCGGCACCGGACGCCGTCCGGGCAGGCGGCGCGCCTGGACGACGGCCAGCACCCCGAACACCGTCGCGGAGGCGGCGCACACCACCCGGAAGTCGAGCGTGAGCAGGGCGAGTCCGGCGAGCGGGCCGAGCAGGATGCCCGCCTGGTAGAAGACGTTGAAGGTGGCGAACGCCTCCACCCGGCGCTCCCCGGCACCCTCGGCGATGCAGGCGCGGACCGCGGGGTTGAACAGGGCGCCGGCCAGCCCCGTCGCGGCGGAGGCGACGACCAGCGAGGGCAGGTTCCCGGCGAGGGCCAGCAGGGCGAACGCCCCGGTCCGCAGGGCACAGCCCGCAAGGATCATGGGCTTGTAGCCGATCCGGTCGGCCAGGGTCCCGCCGAGCCAGAACATCCCCTGCTGGGAGAGGTTGCGTACGCCCAGGACGAGGCCGACCGCCCAGGCCGCCAGCCCCAGGCCGTGCGCGAGATGGTCGGCGAGATAGGGCATCAGCATGTAGAAGCCGAGGTTGATGCCGAACTGATTGATCATCAGAAGCTGGACGCCAGGATCGAAGGAGCGCACCCGCGCGCGCAGCCCCCTCACCGCGCACCCGCCGCGACGACGGGGGCGACTGCGATGCCGGCGGTGCCGGCCGCCGGGCCGGTGACCGTACGGCAGCGGGTCCAGGACGTCACCGTACGCTCACCCGGATCGGTGATCTCGTCCGGTTCCTCCGGCGGCGGAGCGGAGAGATGCGCGAGGCCCTGCCCCTGGCACCAGGCGTCGTCGTAGACGGTGTCGAGATAGCGGTGCGGGCCGTCGGGGAAGACCGCCGCGATCCGCGTACCGGCCGGACGGGTGCGGGCGGCCCAGCCCGCGACCAGCGCGACCGCGCCGACGCTCCAGCCGCCCGAGGCGTAGTGGTGGCGGGCCAGCGACCGGCAGGAGCGGACCGCCTCGGCCGGGGCCACCCAGTGCACCTCGGAGAAGGCGGAGTGGGCGACATTGCCCGGGTGGATGCTGGAGCCCAGGCCCCGCATCAGACGCGGCCCGGCCGGCTGCCCGAAGATCGTCGAGCTCACGGAGTCCACGCCGATCAGCTCCAGGCCGGGGAACGTGGGCCGCAGCGCGGCCGAGATCCCCGCGGAGTGCCCGCCGGTCCCGACGGAGGCGACCAGCACGTCGATCCGGCCCAGCTGCGCGACGAGTTCGGCGGCCAGCGGCGCGTACGCCGCCACGTTGTCCGGGTTGTTGTACTGGTCGGGGCACCATGCCCCGGGCAGGGCGGCCAGCAGTTCCGCCACCCGTTCCCGCCGGGCCTGCTGCCAGCCGCCGGACGGATGCGGGGTGTCGACGGTCTCGATCCGGGCGCCGTGGGCGGTCAGGGCCCGCCTGATGCCCGGTTCCAGGCCGGGATCGGTGACGACGGTGACCGGATGGCCCAGGACGATCCCAGCCAGTGCCAGCCCCAGTCCCAGGGTGCCGCTGGAGGACTCCACGACCGGGGCGCCGGGCGCCAGTTCGCCGCGCTCGCGGGCCCGGGCCACCATGTGGAGGCCGGGTCGGTCCTTGATGCCGCCGGGGTTGGCGCCTTCGAGCTTGGCCCAGAAACCGCGGCCGGCATCGGCGAAGGGCTCGCCGATCCACAGCACCGGGGTGCGGCCCACCAGCTCGGAGGGCCCCCGGGCGGAGGTCGGGGCAGGTGCGTACGAGGACATGTTCATGCGGGTGTCACGGCTCCTCGCCCCGGGCCGGAAGCGGCCGTCGGGGCATCGGGGAATGGGGGACCGGGTCACTACGGCCCGCGACCGGCCCGGGAGGCGCCGGGGGCGGTCGGGCGGCGGCGCCGGGGTATGCCCGGCGGATCCGGACCGGGGCGCCCCGGTCCGGATCCGCCGAACACAACCCGGCCCTGTCAGGTCCGCGCCACGCAGAGTGCCGTGAGAACGCATCGCCCACCGGCCGGCCGACGTACCGAAGCCCGGTCCGCTCCGCACCCCATGAGCGCGGCGGCGGCCGGACAGGGCCGGACCTGCGCCGTCAACGCCCCGCCCGGCACCGGCGCGGACGGGGTGTCGGTGCGGAGCCAGTCCGCCGCGTGATCCGACTCCGGGCAGCACGAGCCGGAATCGGAGGACGACGCCGTCACCGGGCCGGTCCCGGGCGGGGCGGGGGCAGCCGGAGCGGTGACGCGCACCTCCATCGGGACGTGGTGGGCGCCGAGTTCCGAGGCATGGCTGTGCACACAGCCGAGCAGATGGAAGGCGATCCAGACCAGCGCGAGGAGCACACCGCTGCCGCGCACCCGGCGATGCGCCGGAGGGAGGGGCGCGGCAGCGATCACTCACTCAACGTACTCAATCGCATGCGTGAAGTCACATTCAGTGCTTCCGTGCGTGGTCACCCAACTCGGCCGCCGCCCGCACGGGCCCGGCCGGTGACCGGTCGTCAAACGGACGTCAAGAGGGGCGCGTACGAGGTCAAGGGGGCGCTAACGGGTGGGTCCGGACGGGCGGGAGCGGGCCTAGGGTGTGTCGTCGGATGCCCGGCCGCCCCGTCGGGCGGCGACGGCGGTCCGGCGACGCACCCCGGCGTCGTACCGTGCCCCGGCCATCGGCGGTCCGGGGCGAACCGCCCGTTCCCACAAGGAGTGCCATGAACGACCACCCGTGCGCAGAGGACCCCGACCCGCTTCGGGCCGGCCGGACCGGAACGCTGTTCGTCCCGGTCCGGCCGGGACCGGCGGGCTGCTGCGCCCGCCTCTTCCGCACGCCGCTCGGGGAGCGGACCGCCGTCGCCTTCACCGGTGAACGGCAACTGGTCCGGGCCCTCGGCGTCCGGCAGCACTGGATCCGGCTGTCCGAACCGGCGGTCCGCGCCCTGGTCGCGCCGCTCGGCGTCACCGGACTCGTCGTCGATCCGCTGCTCGTCGTACCGGGCCCCGCCGCCGTGCCCCGGCGGCCCGCGTGCCGGACGGTGCGGGAACCGCGCACCGCCAGGACGCCGTCGCTGTCCGCCACATCCGCCTCCTGACCGGCCGAGGGAGACCACCATGACCACCGCAGCTCCCGAGGGCCCGGACACGGCCGCGCCGCCCGCCGCCCCCGCCGGTCTGTCCGTCTGGCCCGCCTCGGCACGCCACCTTCCCGGCGGGGACGTCGCGCTGGGCGGCGTCCCGCTCACCGAGGCGGCCGAACGGTTCGGCACCCCGCTCTACCTCCTCGACGAGCACGAGGTGCGCGAGCGCTGCCGCACCTACCTGCGCTCCTTCCCGGACACCGACGTCCTCTACGCGGCCAAGGCGTTCCTCTGCCGCGCCCTGCTGCACTGGGTGCGCGAGGAGGGGCTCGGCCTCGACGTCTGCTCCGCGGGCGAGCTGGAGTACGCAGTCACCGCGGGCTTCCCGCCCGGACGGATCGTGCTGCACGGCAACGCCAAGAGCCCGCAGGACCTGGAGGCCGCGCTGCGCCTGGGCGTCGGCCGGATCGTCATCGACAGCACCTGGGAGATCGCCCGGATCGCCGCGCTCGTACCGGCGGGCACCCGCCAGAAGGTACTGGTCCGGGTGGTCCCCGGCGTCAGCGCGGGCGGTCACGCGGCGATCCGCACCGGCACGGACGACCAGAAGTTCGGGCTGTCGGTCACCGACGGCGGCGCGGAGCGCGCCGTCGCCCGGATCCTCGACCAGCCCGGACTCGAACTCGTCGGGCTGCACTGCCACATCGGCTCGCAGATCACCACGCCCGAGCCCTACACCGCCGCCCTGCGCACGGTCGTCGCGCTGCTCGCCCGGATCCGCGACCGGCACGGCACCGCCCTGCCGGAGCTGGACCTCGGCGGCGGGCACGGGGTCGCCCACCGGCCGGGGGAGACCGCGCTCGACCTCCCCGCCCTCGGCGCCCTCCTCCGCGGGGAACTGGCCGAGAGCTGCGCCGGGGCCGGCCTCCCCGTGCCCCGCCTCGCCGTCGAGCCGGGCCGGGCGCTGGTCGGGCCCGCGGGCGTGGCGCTCTACCGGGTCCTCGCGGTGAAGCGGACCGGTACCCGGGTCTTCGTGGCAGTGGACGGCGGGATGAGCGACAACCCCCGGCCCGCGCTCTACGGGGCGCGGTACGCACCCCGGCTCGTCGGGCGGCGGAGCACGGCGGAGCCCCGCACGGCGACCGTCGTCGGACGCCACTGCGAGGCGGGCGACGTACTCGCCGCCGACGTGGACCTGCCCGGTGACGTCCGCCCCGGGGACCTGATCGCCGTACCGGTCGCGGGTGCCTACCACCTCTCCATGGCGTCCGGTTACAACCTGGTGGGCCGCCCGCCGGTGGCCGCCGTGGCGGACGGCCGCGCCCGGCTGCTGGTCCGCCGGGAGTCCCTCGCCGACCTCGTCGGCCGCGACGTCGGGCCGTGAGCCGCCCGCCCCGCCCCGTCAGCCGTGCGTCTCCGTGCCGGTCGTCCGGCCATCGCCGCCCCCGCCCGGTCGGCCAGGGTGACCGCCACCAGACGGGCCTGGAGCGGGGCGGGCTCGGTGCCGGGCTCCGGCGTCAGCGCCCGCGGGGGTGCCCGGACGGTGCGGTCCCGTCCCGGCGCCCCCGCGGGGCCGGTGGATCAGCGACGCAGCGCGAGGCGGTGGACGCCGCCGTCGACGGTGCCGACGAAGAGCGTGGAGCCGTCGGGGGTGGCGGCCAGCTTCGTGGTGTCGGTGTTCTGCAGACCGGACGAGATGTTCTGCCAGCTGCGGCCGCCGTCGGTGCTGCGCAGCACGCCGCGCCCGCCCTGCGGGAGGCCGCTGGCCCGGGAGGCGGTGGTGGCCGCGTACCAGGTGCCCTTCACCCGGAGCAGGTCGGAGACGTGGACCGCGAGCGGGCCCGTCCCCGAGGTGCGGAAGGTGCGGCCGCCGTCCGTGCTGACCCGGACGTCCTCGCCGCCGACGACCAGGCGCCGCCCGTCCAGTCCGATCGCCGTCACCGGGCCGTCCGCCACCCTGGTGACGGTCACCCCGCCGTCGTCCGACCGGTACAGACCGTCGCGGCTGCCGAGCCACAGGCGCCGCGGATCGGCCGGGTCGCCCACGAGGGTGGTGAAGGAACGGCCGTGGTACAGGTTCTTCCACGTGGCCCCGGCGTCACCGGTGGCGAACAACCCCTTGCCGAGCAGGCTCTGGAAGCCGACCAGCACCCGGTCCGGGTCGGCGGGGTGGACCAGCAGGGACGTCGGGACCTCGGAGGAGGTGCCCCGCCGGTGCCAGGTGGCACCGGCGTCACCGCTGCGTTCGACGTCGAACGTCCCCGACGCGGTGCGCCGGACCCGCCAGACCACCTTCGGGTCCTTCGCCGACACGGCGAGCTGCGGGACGGCGACCCCTCTCCTTCCCTCGCCGCCCGACCGGCCCCACTCCGGGCCCTGGACGGGAAGCGCGGTGCGGTAGACCGAGCTGTCGGTGGCGGCGAGCAGATGGCCGTCGCTGACCGCGAGGTCGTTGACGGTCAGTCCCTGGACGCCGATCCGCCGGAGCCCGGTGCCGTGGGCGGAGCCCTGGTAGAGGCCGTCCTGCTCGCTGGCGACGGTCACGGACCCGTCGGCCCACCGGTCGTAGTCCAGCGGCAGCGCCGCCGGGGTCGGCTGGGGCACCTCGGTCCAGGTCCTCCCGCCGTCGCGGCTGAGCCGGCCGGTGCCGAGCGTCGTGGTCAGGTACAGGTCACCGCCCGAGGCCAGCAGAGTGACGCCGCGCTCTACCAGGGGCAACAGGGTGGCCCACGTCTTCCCGGCGTCGTGGGAGCCGACCACGCCCCGGCCTGGGACGTACGCCGCCACGACCGAGGCGTCGGCGGCCATCGAGCCGACGGTCGCGCCGTCCGGGTCGAGGATCCGGCGCGCCTCGCCGGGCTCGCCCGCGCCGATGCCCGACCGGGACCAGATGCCGTGCAACGTCGACAGGTAGAGGGTGTCCCCGGTGAGGACGGCGGTCCTGACCTGGCCGGGTACACCAGTCGGGTACGTCGTCCAGTGGTCGCCCGCGTCCGTGCTGACCAGAAGCGCGTCCGAGGTGACCGCGACCAGGGTGCGGGTCCGCTCGTCGGCGGTGAGCGCCACGAACCGGGTGTCGGGGACGTCGAGCGTGCGCCAGGTGCGTCCGTTGTCGTCGGTGCGCAGGACGGTGCCCTGCCTGCTGCCGTCGTGGACGCTGTTCACCGCGTACCACCAGCGGTCGGCGTTCTTCGCGTCGACCACGAGCGGTCCGGTGCCCTCCGGGACGGGGAGGCGGCCCAGACGGCGCCAGGAGGCACCGCGGTCGGTGGTGAGCCAGGGGGCCGCCTGCTGGTACTGGGTGAGGACGGCCTGCTGCGGCCGGTCCGGCGAGAGCGCGACCCAGCCCGCCTCGCTGTTGGGCCCGGCGGGCTGCCAGCGGCCCGCGCGGCTGTCGACCGGGGTCACCTCGAAGAAACCGGTTCCGGTGAGCAGCCGGCCGCCGTGGGCGGTGCCGCGGACCGAGACCCGGTAGACGCCGGGGTCGGCGCCGGCGGCCGGGGCCCGGTAGTAGCCGGTCCGGGTGTCGAGGGTGGCGGGCACCTCGACGGACCGGCCTCGGGGCGGGGTGACGGTGACGGTCGGCGGGGCGACGAGCGGGGTCGGCGGGGCGATGTGCACGGTGGTGCGGCCGTCGCTGGGGTCGGGGGCCGCCTGGACGGCGAGGTGCCGCACCACCAGCAGGTACGGCACCCCGATCGAGGGGCCGCGGTCGGGGGTCGCCGTGAGCCGGCCGGCGATCTCGGTGTCGGTCCCGGGCCGGGCGGTGCGCAGCGAGAGCGTGACGGTCGCCGTGCGTCCGGCCGGTACCGTGATCCGCTTCGGCGAGACGGTGGCCGGGCCGTCGGTGCTCAGGGCGGCCGACAGGGCGCGGTCGCCGGTGTTGCGCAGTGTCACCTTCGTGGTGCCGCCGACCCGGTTGCCCGACAGGTCGGCGAGGCCGAACGACACCGACGGGGGAGAGGCGGCGAGGGCGGTGGCGGCGGCCGCGGCCACGTCGAGCCGGCCCGCGCCGTGCGTGGTGGGCCCGCTGCCGGTCAACGGCTGCGCGGTGCCCATGAGTTCGGCCTTGATCCCGGCGGGCGTCCGGCCGGGGTGCAGCTGGCGCAGCAGGGCGGCGGCCCCGGCGACGTGCGGGGCCGCCATCGACGTACCGGACATGCGGTACCGGCCGGGCCCGTACAGGGAGGAGGGGATGGTGGAGCGGATCTCCACGCCCGGTGCGACCAGGTCGGGCTTGAGGCCGAAGGACGGGGTGGGGCCGCGTGAGGAGAACGAGGCGATCTTGTCGGTCGTGTCGGTGCCGCGCAGGGTCACCGACACCTTTCCGGCGGCGAGCCGGGCGCTCAGCTCGGTGTACTGGGTCGGGTCGATGCCCATGACCACCAGGTGGTCCATGCGCAGCGAGTCGCCGGAGGCGTCGATCCGCGCGGACGACGAAGGCACCTGGACGATGCCCGGTCCGGGGTCCGCCACCGGCGGACGGGCCGCTCCCGGCTCCCCGGCCAGGAACACCGGGCCGTCGGAGGTGGGCAGCCCGCCGAGCACGGCGAGCGCGCCGCGCCTCTCGGCCTCCTGGGCCCACTCCAGCGCGTCGGCCCTCACGTCCCGGGTCTCGGAGGCGATGAGCATCTCGACGCGGACGATCTTCCCGCGGACGTCACCGGCCCGCTCCCAGTCCTCCGCGGTGCCCCTGCCGAGGTCGACGAGCGGTGCCGTGACCGGCCGTTCGGGCGGGTTCGCGGACAGGATGCCCCGGTAGGTCTGGATCAACTCGGGCTCCTTGCCCGCCAGATAGGCGCTCGGCAGCCGCAGACCGCTGGTCGAGGCGCCCACCGAGAGCACCCCCTCGGCGATGCCGGGGGTGCTGACCGTGCCGGTGCCCGGTCCCTCGTTGCCCGCCGCGGCCACCACGACCACACCGGCGGCCACGGCGGCGGTCGCCGCGCGGCCCAGCGGGTCGGTGCCGTCGCCGGGGCCGCCGAGGCTCATGTTGATCACGTCGGCGCGGTGCGGATTGGCCGGGTCGGCGGCCGCCTCGATCCCGGCGATGATGTCCGAGGTGTAGCCGGAGCCGTCGGCGCCCATCACCTTGTACGCCAGCAGGTTCGCGCCGGGCGCCATGCCGGTGACGCCTTCCTTGCCGGCGGCCCGGCCCGCGACGATGCCCGCGACATGGGTGCCGTGGCCGTTGTCGTCCATCGGGTCGTCGTCGCCGTTGGCGAAGTCGTACCCGCCGACGACCTTGTGCCCCTTGCCGATACCGCCGCCCAGGTCGGGGTGGGTGTAGTCCACGCCGCTGTCCAGGATCGCCACGGTGGTCCCGGTGCCGGTGACCCGGGCCCCGGCGCGGTCCTCGCGCCGCCAGACCTCGGGGGCGCCGGTGAGCGGCACGCTCGCGTCGGTCTTCGTCAGCATCCGGGTGTCGGGGTGGACGGCGGCGACCCCCGGCAGCGAGGAGAGCCGGCCCACCTCGGAGGCGGGCACCGTCATCGCCACGGCGTCGACGAGCAGGCCGAGTTTACGGGTGGCCGAGGGGTGCAGCCCGGCATCCCGGGCCGAGCCGAGGAACGTCTCCTGCCGTGCGGCGAGGGCGCGGCGCGCGGCGCCGACGTCGCGGGCAGCCCCGGCGGCGAGCAGCGAACCGCCGGGCGCGGCGGTCACGGCGGGGCTGCCGGAGAGTTCGACGAGCACCCGGCGCGGCGGGTCGGGGGTGGTGGACGCGTCGGCGGCGCCCGGCGTCGCCGCCAGGACACCGGCGAGCACGACGACGGCGAGTGCCGCGTGACGTGGTCTTCGTGACTTGATTGCCATGCGTAAAGGTCCTACTGGTCGCGGCACTTGTCGCACAACGGATCCCCGTGGCCCATTGCTGCAGGTGGCACAACTGGGCCACGATCCCCCCATGAATCCCGAGTCTTCACAGCTCACCGCCGCGGGCATCGATCCGTTCGACGAGAGCGTCTACCGTCATGTGCTCGCCCGGCGGACCGCCGCGCCCGCCGAACTCGCCGCAGACCTCGGATGTTCGGCCGAGCGCGTCGCCCGAGCGTTGGACCGGCTCCGCGACCACGGGCTCGTCGGCCGGCTCGCCGGTGCCCGCCGCCGGTACGCGGCGATCGAGCCGGAGGCCGCCGTCGAGGCGCTGGTGCGGGCCAGGAGCAAGGAGCTGGAGAAGGTCCGGTCGGCGGCGGGGGAGCTGTCCCGGCTGTTCGCCGCGGCGTGCGCCGGGGCGGGCGGCGAGGACGAGGTGGAGATCACCACCGGGAGCGAGGCCCTCGGCCGCTGGTTCGTCCGCCTCCAGCAGGAGGCCCGCGAGGACGTGATGACCCTGGACCGGCCGCCGTACGCCCTGACCACCTCCAATCCGGTGGAGGCGACGGCGCTGGGCCGGGGCGTCCGCTACCGCGCGGTCTACGCCCCCGAGGCGCTGGAGTGGCCCGGCGTCCTCGACGACATCCGCGAGCTGGTCCGCCACGGGGAGCAGGCCAGGGTCCTGCCCGGCCTCGGGATCAAGCTCGCCATCGCCGACCGGAAGCTCGCGCTGATGCCGCTCTCCCTCGACCTCCACGACGTACGCGCCGCGGTGATCCGTCCGTCCACCCTGCTCGACGCGCTCACCCACTACTGGGAGCTGTGCTGGAAGCAGGCGCTGCCACTGGAGGCCCCCGCCGAGGACCCGCTCGGCGAGGAGGACCGGCTCGTCCTCATCCTGCTGGTCAGCGGGCTCAAGGACGAGGCGATAGCCCGCCAGCTCGGCTGGTCGGTACGGACCATGCGCCGCCGGATCAGCCGGCTGCACGAACTGCTCGGTGCCGCCAACCGCTTCCAGGCCGGGGTGATCGCCGCCCGCCGGGGACTGCTCTGAGACCGGGGCCAGCGGTGCGGGGAGCGACGGAGTGTTCCGTATCCCATTTGCGCGGCGATCCAGGCCCTGAGCGGAATGCGGGAACACGGCGGGCCGGAGTCCGCCGTGGGGGGCGTCTTCCGGCCCGCCGTGTCGTGTTGCGTACGGCGGTGGGGGGAGGGGCGGGTCAGAAGGGCTTGGTGGGGAGGTACTTGCCGTCCAGGGTGATGACGGCGCGCTCGCCGCCCTCGGGGTCGGCGACCTTCTTCACGTCGAGCTTGAAGTTGATGGCGCTGATGATGCCGTCGCCGAACTGCTCGTGGACCAGGGCCTTCAGGGTGGTCCCGTAGACCTGGAGCATCTCGTAGAAGCGGTAGATGGTCGGGTCGGTGGGGATGCCGCCGGGGATCGATCCGCGGGTCGGGATGGTCTGGAGCAGCAGCACCGCGTCCTCGTCGAGGCCGAGCAGCTCGGCGACGGCGCGGGCGGCGTCCTCCGGCAGGGCGTGCTGGCCGAGGACCGCGGCGGTGACGAAGGCGACCGACAGCCCGGCGGCGTCGGCGATCTGCTCCCAGGTGAGGTCCTTGCGGGTCTTGGCCTCGACGGCGGCGATGGCGAGGGTCTGGCGGGCGGTGGGGTCGAACTGCGCGTGCGGCACGAGGGTTCCTTTCGGGGGCCGGTCCCGGGCGGGGCCGGTGGTTCGGTTGGGGGTGTGGGTGGTCAGGCGGCGGCCAGGGCGGTCCCGGCCGGCTCGACGGTGCCCGTGGCGATGTCGAACACCCAGCCGTGCAGGGTGACCGAGCCCTCGGCCAGGGCGCGGGCCACGGAGGGGTGGGTGCTCAGGTTCTGCAGCTGCGCGGCCACGTTGGCGCGCACCAGGGCGTCGACCCGCTCCGGGCCGGTCACGGCCGGACCGGCGGCGGTACGGGCCAGGGCGGCGTCCGCGTGGTGCAGCCAGTCGGCCACGACCGGGGCGGAACCGAGGTCGTGCCCCTCCGCCAGGGCGGTCATCGCCCCGCAGGCGGAGTGGCCGCAGACGACGATGTCGGTCACGCCGAGCACGGCGACGGCGTACTCGACGCTCGCCGCGATGCCGTCGCGGCCCGACCCGTACGCCGGGACGAGATTGCCCGCCGTACGGATCACGAACAGCTCACCCGGATCACTCTGGGTGATCAGCTCCGGGACCACCCGGGCGTCGGAGCAGCCGATGAACAGCGTCTTCGGGCGGTGGGTCGTGGCCAGATGGGCGAAGAGCCCCGCCTTCTCGGGGAAGACGTCGCGGCGGAATCGTGCGACGCCGTCCGTGAGGTCCTGCATCGGTCACTCCTTTCGATGGGGGCCGCCCCGAGGGGCTGACGAGAACCACCATGCATGACCTGGGCCTATAGAGTCCAAGACTTGATATCCATGATCCTTATAGGTCGGTTCTATAATGCGTTCATGGGTCCGGAACTACGTCACCTCCGCTATCTGATCGCGGTCGCCGAGCACGGCAACTTCACGCGCGCCGCCGAGGAGCTGCGCATCTCGCAGCCCACGTTGTCGCAGCAGATCAAGCAGTTGGAACGGGTCGTCGGCGCCCGGCTGCTCGACCGGAGCGGCCGGGGGGTCCGTACCACCGACGCGGGCGCCGCCTACGTGCACTACGCGCGGCGCGCGCTGCGGGAGCTGGCCGCCGCCGAGCGCGCCGTCCTCGACGTCGCCGATCTCGCCCGGGGGCACCTGCGGCTGGCGCTCACCCCGACCTTCACCGCCTATCTCGTCGGCCCGCTCGTGGCGGCGCTGCACGCGCACCATCCCGGCATCACCCTGGACCTCCGGGAGATGCCCCAGGACCGCATGGAGGCGGGCCTGCTGGCCGACGAACTCGACCTCGGCATCGCCTTCGAGGGAACCCACCTCCAGGGCATCGCATCGACCGCGCTGTTCACCGAACCCCTCGGCCTGGTCACCGGTGCGCACCGGGCCGGGGACGAGCGTCCCCTGCCGGTACGGGAACTCGCCGGTCAGCAACTCGCCCTGCTCAGAGGCGACTTCGTCACACGCGTCCACGTCGACGACTACTTCGCCCGGCACCGGATCGCCCCCCCGATCGCCGTGGAGGCCAACACCATCCAGGCCCTCACCGAGATCGTCCGGCGCATCGGCCCCCTCGCCACCGTGCTGCCCCTGGCGGTCACGGACGACGACCCGCACCTCGGTCACGTCCCCGTCGACCCCCCGCTGCCCACCCGGGTCGCGACCCTGCTGCGCCGGGAGAGCGGCTACGAGAGCGCCGCCGCCCGCGCCTTCACCCGGCTCGTCCACGATCTGGTCCGTACCCGCGGCTACGCCCCGCCCGGTGGGCCCGCACCGGGGAACGGCCTGCCCGGAGCGGGCACCGGGTGATGAGAGAATCGGGCACATGACAGGGTCTGGGGACTTCGAGCCCGAGTCGGAACGGGTCACGCGCCAGCTGCGTGACGAGATCATCGACGGTGTGCGCGAGCCGGGCAGCAAACTCGTCGAGCGCGAACTCGCCGCGGAGCTCGGGGTGAGCAGACTGCCCGTCCGCGAGGCCCTGAAGGCGCTGGTCACCGAGGGCCTGGTCACCCCCAGGCCCCGGACCTGGGCCGTCGTACGGGAATTCACCCCGGCGGACGTGGACGACCTCGACGAGGTGCGCGCGGCGCTGGAGGCCCTGACCTTCCGGCTGGCCGCCCAGCGGCGCACCCGCGCGGGGCTCGAAAAGCTCCGCGCGGACCTGGACGCCGAGCTGGGCGCGGCGGCCAGGGGCGACGCCGTGGCCGCCCGCCGGGCCGCCGCCGACTTCCACGAGACGGTCACCGCCCTGGCCGACAACGAGCTGCTGAACGAGCTCCAGGCCACCCTGCGCAGCAGGATGCGCTGGCTGCTGGGGCAGCACGACGACCTGGAGGGCGTCGCGCGGGAGCACGAGGACCTCTACGCGGCGATCGCCGACCGGGACGCCGAGACCGTGGTGGAGCTGGCCGGCCGGCACCTGATCTCGGGCCGCCGGGCCGCCGCAGCCCGTCGCGGCCGCTCCTGAGGGCGGGTCAGCCGCCCAGCAGCCGGGCGAATCCGTGGACGGCGCCCGGACGGTACGGGCCCGCCCCCCCCATGCTCGGCGCGCGTTCGGGCCCGGCGGTAGCCGGACCGGTCGGTGATGCGCGGCCGTCGGGACGACCTCCGTGTCGGCCGTTCGGGGGATGCGCCCACGGCTCCGCCGGCCGCACCGGAGGAACAGGGCGGCCCCGCCCGGACCAGGACGGGGTGGAAACCCGCCAAACCGTTCGCGTTAAGCTGCATCTGCCCCACGGGGGAAGTCCGGTCGAAGTCCGGCGCTGACCCGCAACGGTAGACGGTGCCCGAAAGGGCCCCGTGAGCCCGATCACCCGTGGCGGTGAAGGCTCCTGTCAATTCGCCGTGGACTGCGATGGGTGCTGCACCGGGCGCGCCGCGTCCGGGCCGCTCCGTTGATGACGTAGATGCACGGCCCGAGGCGAAAGCGAACCGCCCGTGGCCACCCCCCTCGACCGACGGCCCGCTGTGCCGTCCCGCGCGGCCCGCGCCGCCTCCGGCCCCGCTCCACCACGCCGGATGTCACCCGCGCTCCTCGTGCCCGTCCTCGTCGTGGCGCTGCTGCTCTCGCTGGTCTGCGGGGCGGGCATCGGGGCGTCCGGGCTCTCCTGGGGCGAGGTGCTGCGCCACCTGTGGGCCGGGCTGACCGGCGGCCGAATAGCGCCCGACGAGGTCGCGGCGTACACCATCGTCTGGGAGCTGCGCTTCCCGCGCGCCGTACTGGCCGCCGTCGTCGGCGCCGGGCTCTCCGCCATCGGCATCGCCGTGCAGGCCATGGTCCGCAACGCGCTCGCCGACCCGTTCGTCCTCGGTATCTCCTCGGGCGCGGCCGTCGGCGCCAACGCCGTCCTCATCTTCGGGGCCTTCGGCGCCCTGGGCATCTGGGCGCTGTCCACGGCGTCGTTCCTCGCCGCGCTCCTCGCCATGGTGCTGGTGTACGCCATCGCCCGCACCGCGCGCGGCCTCACCCCGCTGCGGCTCGTCCTCACCGGTACCGCGATGTACTACGGCTTCTCCGCCGTCACCACCTTCATGGTCTTCGCGGCCGAACACGGCGAGGCCGCCCGCTCCGCCATGATGTGGATGCTCGGCAGCCTCGGCGGCGCCAACTGGGCCTCGGTGCCGATCGCCGCCGGAGCCGTGCTCTGCGGCATCGCCCATCTCGCCTGGTCCGCCCGCCGGCTGAACGCCCTCGCCATGGGCGACGAGACGGCGGCCGCCCTGGGCGTCGACGCCGGGCGGCTGCGCAAGGAACTCTTCGTGGTCTGCGCGGCCGTCACCGGAGCGGTGGTCGCGGTGAGCGGCGCGATCGGCTTCGTCGGACTGATGGTGCCGCACGGCGTACGGATGCTCGTCGGCGCGGACCACCGGCGGCTGCTCGCCGTCGCCCCCCTGGTCGGCGCCGTCCTGATGATCTGGGTGGACATCCTCTCCCGGGTGGTCCTCGCCCCCGCCGAACTGCCGGTGGGCGTACTGACCGCGGCCATCGGCGTGCCGTGCTTCGTGCTGCTGATGCGCCGCCGCACCTACACCTTCGGAGGCGCCTGATGCGGATCGACATCGAATCCCTGACCGTCGAGATCGCCGGCGCGCGGCTGGTGGCCGACGCCACGCTCGGCGCGGGCGCGGGACAGCTCGTCGGCCTGGTCGGCCCCAACGGCAGCGGCAAGTCGACCCTGCTGCGCTGCGTCTACCGGGCGCTGCGCCCCTCCGCGGGCACCGTACGGCTCGACGGCGAGGACCTGTACGCGCTGAGCCCGCGCGAGAGCGCCCGCCGGCTGGCCGCGCTTCCCCAGGAGGCCGTCTCCGAGTTCGACTTCACGGTGGCCGAGGTGGTGGCCATGGGACGCACCCCGCACCAGTCGTCGATGGGCCGGGCCACCGAGGCGGACCGCACGGCCTGCGCCGAGGCGCTGGCCGGGGTCGGTGCCGCCCACCTCGCCGACCGGGGCTTCCTCACCCTCTCCGGCGGCGAGAAGCAACGGGTCCTGATCGCCCGCGCCCTGGCCCAGCGGCCCCGGCTCCTGGTGCTCGACGAACCGACCAACCACCTCGACATCGCCCAGCAACTGGACGTCCTGGCCCTGGTCCGCGACAGCGGCCCCACCGTCCTCACCTCCCTGCACGACCTCAACCTCGCGGCCCTCCACTGCGACCTGCTCCACGTCATCTCCGGGGGCCGGATCGTCGCGTCCGGAGCCCCCCACGACGTGCTCACCCCCGAGCTGCTGGCCGACGTCTTCGGCGTACGCGCCCACCGCGTCGCCCATCCGGAGACCGGCGCCGTGCAACTGATCTTCGACCGGCTCCTTCCCGCCCGAACCGACTCCTGAGGACGCCTCACCGCCATGCCCCGCCCCGCACGCCCCGCCGCGTACGCCCTCGCCGTCGCCCTGGTCCTCACCGGGTGCGGCGCCCAACTGCCCACCTCCCAGGAGGAGAAGAGCGGTAGCGACGCGTCGGGCCACTACCCGGTGACCGTCGAGAACTGCGGCGAGAAGAAGACCTACGACAAGGCCCCCCGACGCGTCGTCACCAACGACGTCGGCATCACCGAGATCATGTTCGCGCTCGGCCTGGCGGACCACATGGCCGGCTACGTGATGCCCGACGACAAGGGCGACCTCACCTCCGTACCCTGGAAGGACGGGTACGGGAAGACCGCATGGCTCTCGAAGAAGACCATCAACAAGGAGCTCGTCCTCGACGCCCGCGCCGATCTCGTCTTCGCGGGATGGAACTACGGATTCAGCGAGGAGGGCGGCTTCACCCCCGCCGAACTCCGGCGCGTGGGCGTCGACTCGTACCTGCTCAGCGAGTCCTGCCGCAACGGCCGGGGCGACGCGCGCGGGGTGATGGCCCCGCTCGACGCGCTCTACACCGACCTGCGCAACCTGGGCAGGATCTTCGACGTCGAGGACCGCGCCGAAGCCCTCGTCACCGGCTTCCGCGAGCAGGTGGCCCGGGCACGCGACACGGCGCCCAAGGGCTCCGACCGCCCCCGGGTCTTCCTCTACGACGACGGCCGGGACAAACCGCTGACCGCCGGGGTCTTCGCCGGCCCGCACGACATCATCACCAAGGCCGGCGGCGACCACGTCATGAAGGACCTGAAGGACACCTGGGTGACGGTCGGCTGGGAGACCGTCGTCGCCCGCGACCCCGAGGTCATCGTGATCAACGACTACGGGGACCGGAGCGCCGAGCAGAAGAAGGCGTTCCTGAAGTCCTACCCGCCGCTGGCCAACGTCTCCGCGATCAAGAACGACCGCATCCACGTCCTCGACTACGTCGACCTCGTGGAGAGCCCCCGCAACCCCGCCGCCGTCGCCTCCCTCGCCACCTACCTGAAGGAGGTGTCCCATGGCTGACCGGCCGGACCCGGTGACCGTCGTCGGCATCGGCGCCGACGGCTGGGCGGGACTGACCGACGCGGCGCGCACCGCACTGACCGGCGCCGAGGTCCTTATTGGCGCCGGACGCCAGCTGGACCTCCTCCCCCCGTCCTGCCCCGGCCGGCGGATCGCCTGGCCCTCGCCGCTGCGCCCCGCCGTCCCCGGACTCCTCGCCGAGCACGCCGGGAGCCGGATCGCCGTCCTGGCCAGCGGCGACCCCATGTTCTACGGGATCGGCCGGGCCCTCACCGAGGTGCTCGGCGCCGACCGGCTGCGCGTCCTGCCCCACCCCTCGTCCGTCTCCTACGCCTGCGCCCGGATCGGCTGGCCGGTCGAGGACACCGAGACCGTCACCCTGGTCGGCCGCCCCACCGCCCGGCTCGCCGCCCACCTGCACGAGGGCCGCCGCGTCCTGGTCCTCGGCGCGGACGCCGACGCCCCCGCCGCCGTGGCCCGGCTCCTGCGCGAACAGGGCTTCGGCCCCAGCCGGCTCCGGGTGCTCGAACAGCTCGGCGGGCCCGCCGAGAACTGCCTGGAGGGCACCGCCGACGACTGGCCGCACCCCCCGTCCGACCCGCTGAACATCGTGGCCGTCGACTGCCGCCGCGCCCCCGGAGCCCTGCGCCTGGGCGCCGTACCGGGCCTGCCCGACGACGCGTACGAGCACGACGGACAGCTCACCAAACGGCACGTCCGGGCCGCGACCCTCGGCGTCCTCGCCCCCGCCCCCGGCGAACTCCTCTGGGACATCGGCGGCGGCTCCGGATCGATCGCGGTCGAATGGATGCGCAGCCACCCGTCCTGCCGCGCGATCACCGTCGAACGCGACCCGGAACGCGCCGCGCGCATCACCCGCAACGCCGACCGCCTCGGCGTGCCCGCCCTCCGCGTGGTCACCGGCCGCGCCCCCGGCGCACTGGCCGAACTGCCCGTGCCCGACGCCGTGTTCATCGGCGGCGGGCTCACCGGGCCCGGTCTGCTCGACACCTGCTGGGAGGCGCTGCGGCCCGGCGGGCGGCTCGTCGCCAACACCGTCACCCTGGAGTCCGAGGCCCTGCTCGCCGAGGCGCACCGCCGCCACGGCGGCGAACTGGTCCGGCTCGCCGTCGCCCACGCCGTACCGGTCGGCGGCTTCACCGGCTGGCGCCAGGCCATGCCGGTCACCCAGTGGTCCGTGCGCAAACCCCCGACCGAACCCGCACCGCACTCAGGAGACACCCACAGATGACCGTCCACTTCATCGGCGCCGGCCCCGGCGCGGCCGACCTGATCACCGTGCGCGGCGCCCGCCTCCTCGCCTCCTGCGCCGTCTGCCTGTACGCGGGCAGCCTGGTGCCCCGGGAACTGCTCGACACCTGCCCGCCGGACGCCCGGCTGGTGGACACGGCGCAGCTCGACATCGACCAGATCACCGCCGAACTGCTCGCCGCCCACGAGGCCGGTCACGACGTGGCCCGGCTGCACTCCGGCGACCCCGCCGTGTTCAGCGCGGTCAACGAGCAGATGCGCAGGCTCGACGAGGCCGGGGTGCCCTACGACGTGGTGCCCGGCGTACCCGCGTTCGCCGCCGCCGCCGCGTCGCTCAAGCGGGAACTGACCGTGCCGACCGTCGGCCAGACCGTCATCCTCACCCGGATCGCCCACCGGGCGACCGCCATGCCGCCGGGCGAGGACCTGGACACCCTGGGCCGCAGCGGCGCCCTGATCGTGCTGCACCTCGCCGCCCGGTACGTGGACCGCGTCGTCGCGGAACTCCTGCCGCACTACGGCGCCGACTGCCCGGCCGCCGTCGTCGCGCTGGCCTCCCGCCCGGACGAGATCGTCCTGCGCGGCACCCTCGACGACATCGCCGGACAGGTGAAGGCGGCGGGCGTGATCCGTACCGCCGTCATCATGGTCGGCCGGACCCTGGGCGCCGAGCAGTTCCGCGACAGCCACCTCTACTCGCCCCACCGCGACCGCCACACGTGCTGACCCGCCCGGCCCGCCCCGCACCGGCTTGACCTTGACACGGTGACAAGCGGTTCACTGCGGGGCGAGGAGGTGGTCCCGATGAACCTGCCCACCGAGGACACGCACGCCCGGAACGCACCGGCCGAGCACACCGGGCACCCGCACGCCGTACGCGCGCTGCGGGCGCTCGCGCACACCGACCCGTCGGTCCGGCTCCGAGCGGCCCTGACGGTCGGCTCCGCCCCGGGCCCCGGCTCCGTCGGCGCGCTCGTCGAACGGTGCGCGATCGAGCCCGAGTTCCAGGTGCGCGAGATGCTGACCTGGGCGCTCACCCGGCACGCCCCGGCGGCGACGGTCCCGCTGCTGGTCGGCGAGGTCCGCTCGGGAGGGGCCCGGGCACGGGCCCAGGCCCTGCACACCCTGTCCAAGATCGGGGACCGGGCGGCCTGGCCGGTGATCACGCCGGAGCTGCTGGCCGATCCCGACGACGAGGTGGCCCGCAGCGCCTGGCGGGCGGCGGTCGTGCTGGTGCCCGAGGGTGCGGAGCCCGGGCTGGCCGTAGGGTTGGCCGGACAGCTCGGGCGCGGCCCGCACGAGACCCGGCTGAGCCTCAGCCGCGCGCTGATCGCGCTCGGGGACGCGGCCCTGCCGGCCCTGGCCGCCGCCGGATCCGGCCCCGACCCCCGGGCGCGCGCGCACGTGCTCGCCACGGAACGGCTCCGGCGCGACCCGGACGCCGGGTCCGCGATCGAGGCGGCGAAACGCGTCGTGGCCCTCGGCACCGACGCCGGTGAGGAGCGGTGAAACGGTGCTGATCGGCGAGGTGGCGCGGCGGTCCGGGGTGAGCACCCGCATGCTCCGGCACTACGAGTCGCTCGGGCTGGTCCGGCCCGACGGCCGCAACGACTCCGGCTACCGCGAGTACTCCGACGAGAACATCCGGCGGATCTTCCACATCGAGAGCCTGCGGTCCCTGGGGCTCTCGCTGCGCGAGGTGGCACGGGCGCTCGACGACCCAGGATTCGCGCCCGCCGCACTCGTCGACGACCTGGTCCGCCGCACGCGGGAACGCATCGCCGCCGAGACCGAACTGCTCGAACGGCTCCGGCGGATCGGCGCCGCCGGACCCGCCGACTGGACCGGTGTCCTGCGGACCGTGGCGCTCCTGCGCGAACTGGGCTCCGCCAGCCCCGCGGACCGGCAGCGCGCCGCCCTCACCGCCGCCGACGACCGCCCCGTACCGGTGGAGGCCCTGGTCGAGGCGGTCCTGGCCGAATCCGACCCGCACGTGGCCGGGGCCCTGCGCTGGGCCCTGGCCCGCTCGGGCGAGGACGGCCAGGCCCTGCTCGCCGAGGCCCTGCGCGCCCCCTCCGCCCCGGTACGGGAACGCGCCGCGCGGGCCCTGGCCGCCCTGCCGCACGCCACCGCGGCCGCACCGCTGCGCGCCGCCCTCGCCGACCCGGCCCCCGAGGTCCGGGCCCCCGCGGCCCTGGCACTCGCCGCCCGGGGCGCCGCCGACGCGGTCCCCGAACTCCTCGCCATGGTCGTCGAAGGCCGGGGCGACACCGATGCCGCCGACGCGCTCGCCGCCCTCGCCCAGGACCCGGCCGCGGCCGACCGGATCGCCACCGGACTGGTCGGCCGGCTCGCCCGGAACGGCACCGCACCGCCCGAGCGGCTGCGGCTCGCCCAGGCGCTCGCCGACATCCCGGGCGCGAAGGCCGAGCAAGCCCTCGCCGCCCTGGCGCAGGACCGGGACCGGGCCGTCGCGCTGACCGCCGCCCACGTACTGCGCCTGCGGGACGGAGCCTGAAGGCACCGCTCAGCCGCCGCGCACCGGCCCGCGCACCCCGCTGCGCCCCACGACCGTGCCCGCCCGGTCGATGCAGACGACGTCCACCGAGACCGGCGCGCCGCGCAGCACCGACAGCGCCTCGTCCCGTGCCGTCACCGCCACCAGGTCCCCGAGCGGCACCCCCCGCGCGAGGCACAACCGGAGCGCTTCGAGCCCCGTGTTCGCCACCGCTACCTCGGCCGCCAGCGCCTCGTCCGCCCCGCCCCGCCGGGCCAGCCGGGCCAGGAACGGCTTGTCGACCTGGGACCGGCCGGAGTGCAGGTCGAGGTGGCCGGCGGCGAGCTTCGACAGCTTCGCGAACCCCCCGCAGACCGTGAGCCGGTCCACCGGGTGGCGGCGGATGTACTTCAGCACCGCGCCCGCGAAGTCCCCCATGTCGAGCAGCGCGATCTCCGGCAGCCCGTACTCGGCGACCACGGTCCGCTCCGAGGTGGATCCCGTGCACCCCGCCACATGGGTCAGCCCGGCGGCCAGTGCCACGTCCACCCCGCGGCGGATCGAGTCGATCCACGCGGAGCAGGAGTACGGCACCACGACCCCGGTCGTGCCGAGGATCGACAGACCGCCCAGGATGCCCAGGCGCGGGTTCCAGGTGGACCGGGCGATCTCCTCGCCGTCGTCCACCGACACCGTGACCTCGACGTCCCCCGACCCCCCGTGCCCGGCGGCGACCCGGGCCAGGTGCTCCTGGATCAGCCGGCGCGGCACCGGGTTGATCGCGGGCTCCCCGACGTCGAGCGGCAACCCGGGCAGGGTGACCGTGCCGACCCCCGGCCCGGCCCGGAACACCACCCCGGAGCCCGGCGGCAGCCTCCGCACCGAGGCCCGGACCAGGGCGCCGTGCGTCACATCGGGGTCGTCGCCCGCGTCCTTCACCACCCCGGCCGTCGCCCGCTCCCCGGTGAGCTCCTCCACCGCGAGCGCGAAGGCGGGCGTCTGCCCCTTGGGTAGGGTGATCGTCACCGGGTCGGGGAAGTCGCCCGTCAGCAGGGCCGTGTACGCGGCGGTGGCCGCCGCCGTCGCGCAGGCGCCGGTGGTCCAGCCCGGCCGCAGGCCGGTGTGTTTCAGCTGGGCGTCGCGCCCGCCCTCGATCTCACCCATGGATGGTTCCGATGCATGTACTCGTACTCGGCGGCACGACGGAGGCCCGCCGCCTCGCCGAGGCACTGGTGGAAGAGCTCCCCGCCGGTGACCGGCTGACGAGCTCGCTGGCCGGACGGGTGGCGGGCCCGAGGCTGCCGCCCGGTGAGGTCAGGATCGGCGGGTTCGGGGGAGTGGACGGGCTGACCGGGTGGCTGCGGACGCACCGGGTGGACGTGCTCATCGACGCCACCCACCCTTTCGCCGGGACGATCAGTTTCCACGCGGCGGCCGCCGCCGCTGCCGCCCATGTTCCCCTGCTCGCGCTGCGCCGTCCCGGGTGGGTGCCCGGGGACGGCGACGACTGGCACCCGGTCGGCTCGCTGGCCGGGGCGGCGGCGGCCCTGCCCGCACTGGGGCGGCGGGTCTTCCTCACCACGGGGCGGATGGGCCTGGCCGCCTTCGCCGGGCTGGACGAGCTGTGGTTCCTGATGCGCTCGGTGGACGCGCCCGAGCAGCCGTACCCGGCCCGGATGGAGGTCCTGCTGGACCGGGGGCCGTTCAGCCTGGACGGGGAGCGCGAGCTGATCCGCCGCCACCGCGTCGACGTCCTCGTCACCAAGGACAGCGGGGGCGCCGCCACCGCCCCCAAGCTGACCGCGGCCCGCGAGGCGGGGATCCCGGTCGTGGTGGTGCGGCGGCCCCCCGTCCCCGAGGGCGTACCGGTCGTGGAGACGCCGGAGTCGGCCGTCGCCTGGCTGCGCGGGCACGCCCTGCGGAGGACGACCTCTCAGCCCTCCGGGTAGCGGCGCGGCGTCCACACGATCTGCCGCCCGCCCTCGCGTTCCACCCAGCGGGTCTGCGATGACCCCACGATCAGGATCGTCCGCATGTCCACCTCGGCCGGGTCGAGATCGGCCAGCCGCACCGTCCGTACGCTCTGGGCCGGGCCGCCCACGTCCCGGCCCAGGACCACCGGGGTGTCCGGCGAGCGGTGCTCCAGCAGCAGGTCACGGGCCTTGCCGACCTGCCACGTCCGGCTCCGCGAGCCGGGGTTGTACAGCGCCAGCACCAGGTCCGCCCCGGCCGCCGCGCGCAGCCGCTCCGCGATGACCTCCCACGGCTTGAGCCGGTCGGAGAGCGAGATCGTCGCGTAGTCGTGGCCCAGCGGGGCGCCCGCACGGGCCGCGGCCGCGTTGGCCGCCGTCACCCCCGGCAGCACCCGGACCGGCACCCCCGCGTACTCCTCCTGCGAGGCGACCTCCAGGACGGCCGTCGCCATGGCGAAGACGCCCGGGTCACCGCCGGAGACCACGGCCACCCGCCGCCCGCGCCGGGCCAGGTCCAGGGCGAACTCGGCGCGCTCCGACTCCACCTTGTTGTCCGAGCCGTGCCGCACCTGCCCCGGCCGGACCGGCACCCGGTCCAGGTAGGTGGTGTAGCCGACCAGGTCGTCCGCGGCGGCCAGCGCCCCGCGCGTCTCCGGGGTCAGCCAGAGCGGCCCGGCCGGGCCGGTGCCCACCACCGTCACCCCGCCGCCCTCCGGGGCGGGCTCCGGGCGCACGGCCCCGACCCGGCTGGGCAGGACCGCGACCGCGAAGTACGGCACCGAACCGGGCTCCACGTCCGCCAGTTCGCCCACCCGTTCCCCGGCCATCGTGGCGCGCTCGACGTACCGCGCCTCCGGCAGCCGGCCGGACGCCTCGAACGCGCCGCGCACCGCCGGGAACGTACGGCCGAGCTTCATCACCACGGCGGCGTCGGTGGCCGCGAGACGGGCCGTCAGCTCCTCCTCCGGCAGGGTGCCGGGCAGGATCGTCAGCACCTCCTCGCCCTCCACGAGCGGGGTCCCGAGCCGGGCGGCGGCCGCGCTGACCGAGGTGACCCCGGGGATCACCTCGGTCGGATAGCGGTCCGCGAGCCGCTTGTGCATGTGCATGTACGAGCCGTAGAAGAGCGGATCGCCCTCGGCGAGGACGGCGACCGTGCGCCCGGCGTCGAGATGTGCCGCCAGCCGGGCCGCCGCCTCGGCGTAGAACTCCTCCATGGCGCCCCGGTAGCCGCCCGGATGGTCGGTGGTCTCCGTCGTGACGGGGTAGACCAGCTGCTCCTCGACGTGGTCGGCGCGGATGTGCTTCGCCGCGATGGAGCGGGCTATGGACCGCCCGTGCCGGGCGCTGTGGTACGCGACGACATCGGCCTCGGCGATGACCTCCACCGCGCGTACGGTCATCAGGGCGGGATCACCGGGCCCCAGCCCGACCCCGTACAGTCGGCCCGTGCTCTGGTCGCTCACGTCTACTCTTCCTCGCTGGCGATGGCGTTGAGGGCGGCGGCCGCGATGGCGCTGCCGCCGCGGCGGCCCCGCACGATGAGGTGCTCCAGCCCGGACGGATGCGCGGCCAGCGCGTCCTTCGACTCGGCGGCGCCCACGAATCCGACCGGCACACCGATGACGGCGGCCGGACGCGGCGCGCCCTCCTCGACCATCTCCAGCAGCCGGAACAGGGCGGTCGGCGCGTTCCCGACGGCGACCACCGCCCCCTCCAGCCGGTCGCGCCACAGCTCCAGCGCTGCGGCGCTGCGGGTGGTGCCCAGCTCCTTCGCGAGGTCGGGGACCGAAGGGTCGGACAGGGTGCACACCACGTCGTTGTCGGCGGGCAGCCGCTTGCGGGTGACACCGCTGGCGACCATCGCCACATCGCACAGAATGGGCGCACCGGCCCGCAGCGCGGCGCGCGCACGGACCACCACCTCCGGGGAGAAGGCGAGGTCCCGGACGAGATCGACCATCCCGCAGGCATGGATCATCCGGACCGCGACCTGGCTCACATCGGCGGGCAGACCGGCCAGATCGGCCTCCGCCCGGATCGTGGCGAACGACTGGCGGTAGATCGCCGGCCCGTCCTTCTCGTACTGGTGCACAGTGCTTTCGCTTTCTTCGTCGAAGGTGACAACGGTTCGGGTACGGGGGAGTGGGGCGGGGATCAGCCGTGGGCGCGGCGGGCCGCGGCCACCGCGGCGGCGAGCCCGTCCGGTCCGTCGGCGACCGGCACGTGCGTGCCCCGCTCCCCGTCCCGTACGACGGAGACATGGTGCCGCCCGCCGGGAGCGGCCACGACATCGACCCAGGTGCCGCGCGGGTGACCGCACCGGCGTTCGCACCCGGACCAGTACACCGGCAGCGGTCCCACGGCCCGCACCGAGGCCGCCGCCTCGGCCCGTACGTCGGCCAGCGACCTGGCGCAGCCGGGCCGGCCGATGCAGGAACCCACCCCGGCCCAGGGGGAGTCGGGCGCGACGACGAGACCGGCCGCCGCCAGCACGTCCAGCGCCCCGGCCGCCTCCCGCTCCTCCACGCCCGGGACGACGACGCCGCGCCACGGCGTCAGACGCAGCTCGCCGCGGCCGTGGTGACGAGCCGTCTCCACCAGCGCCCGCCACTGCGCGGCCGTGGCGCGCCCCAGCGGCAGCCCGGCCGACAGCGCGGCCGTCCCGGACGGCGCACCGGTCACGATGCCCGGCACCGGCCCGTCCGAGCCGCCCGCACACTCCCGGTGCCCGGCGGCCGCGACATCGACCCCCGCCTCGCGCAGCCGTTCCGCGACCAGGCCGAGGAGCCCGTCACCCCCACCGGGCAGGTCGGAAACCCGCCACACCCCGGTGTCCGGGGCCCGCTCCAGGAAGGCACCGGCCGCCACCAGCGCGGCCCGTGGCGCCTGCGCGGCCGGGACCCGCAGCACGGACCCGGCCGTACCGATCCGCAGCAGCGCCCACGCGCCGTCCAGGGCCAGCAGCGACACATCGCCGCCCAGCGCGTCCACATCGCCGCGCCCGTCGTCGAGGACGAACAGGAACCTGCCGGACAGCCCGGCCGCCCGCTCGTCCGCGCACAGCAGCGCGTCCAGTTCGAGGAGCCAGGGCCCCACGTCCCGTACGCCGCGGCCGTCGAGCCCGCTGAGCGGGGACGCCACGACATTGCGCACCCGTTCGTGGCGCACGGAGGGCAACAGCCCCGCCGCGTCCAGCCGTCCGGCCAGCTCGCCCCCGCAGTCCGGGCGCAGCCCGCGCAACTGGACGTTGCCGCGCGAAGTGAGATGCACCTCACCGTCGCCCAGGGCCTGCGCGGCGGCTCCCAGGGCGTCCGCCCGGTCCGCCGTCAGCAGACCGCCGGGCACCCGGACCCGGGCCAGCGCACCGTCGTCCGCCCGGTGCAGCCGCAGCGCGCCGGGGCAGGCGTCACCACGGCCCCGGGACGGCGGAGCTCCCGACGGATCGGCGGGGGAAACGGCAGGTGGGGGCATGGCGGCGAGCATACCGACGATCCGGACGGAACCGAACGGATGCGCCTGCCACCGCCGGGCGTCCGGCCCTTACTATGCCTAGCGACGGGCCAACCGGCACGTCGTCGCCACAGACGGCGACAAGGGGAGGAAGCCCGGTGCGATTCCGGCGCGGTCCCGCCACTGTGAGCCCGGCCACGGCCGGGTGAGTCAGGAACTCCCCTCACCGGAACCCCCGGTCCTCTCCGGGCAGGGGCGTTCCATCCGACACCGCCCGGGGCGTGGACACCCCGAGGAAGGCCCGACGCCGCATGATCCTGCTCCTGTCGACGTCCGACACCGACCTGCTCAGCGCCCGCGCTTCCGACGGCCCGGTTCCCTACCGCTACGCCAACCCCGCCCGCCTCCCCCTCCAGGACCTCCCGGAGCTCCTGGACGGCACCGACCTGGTCGTCGTCCGCCTCCTCGGCGGCGTACGGGCCTGGCAGGAGGGGCTCGACCAGGTGCTCGCCACCGGCCGCCCGGTCGTCGTGCTCACCGGCGAACAGGCCCCCGACGCCCAGCTGATGGCCGCCTCCACCGTCCCCGTCGGCATCGCCGCCGAGGCCCACGCCTACCTGGCCCACGGCGGCCCCGCCAACCTGGACCAGCTCGCCCGCTTCCTCTCCGACACCGTGCTGCTCACCGGCCACGGATTCGAACCGCCCGCCCCCGCCCCCTCCTGGGGCCCGCTGGAGCGCACCGCCCACCGCACCGACGGCCCCGTCGTCGCCGTGCTCTACTACCGCGCCCACCACATGAGCGGCAACACCGCCTTCGTCGAGGAGCTCTGCCGGGCCGTCGAGGAGGCGGGCGGCCGCCCGCTGCCGCTGTACGTCGCCTCGCTGCGCAGCCCCGAGTCCGAACTCATCGAGGCGCTCGGCGCCGCCGACGCGATCGTGACGACCGTCCTCGCCGCGGGTGGCACCCGCCCGGCCGAGGCATCGGCGGGCGGCGACGACGAGTCCTGGGACGCGGGCGTCCTCGGCGGCCTCGACGTCCCCATCCTCCAGGCGCTCTGCCTCACCGGCTCGCGCACCGACTGGGAGGACAACGACGAGGGAGTCTCCCCGCTCGACGCCGCCAGCCAGATCGCGGTGCCCGAGTTCGACGGCCGCCTGATCACCGTCCCCTTCTCCTTCAAGGAGATCGACGAGGACGGACTGCCCGCGTACGTCGCCGACACCGAACGCGCCGCCCGCGTCGCCGGGATCGCCGTGCGCCACGCCCGGCTGCGCCACATCCCGGCCGCCGAGAAGCGGATCGCGCTGGTGCTGTCCGCGTACCCGACCAAGCACTCCCGCATCGGCAACGCCGTCGGGCTCGACACCCCGGCCAGCGCCGTCGCCCTGCTGCGCCGGCTCCGCGAGGCGGGCTACGACTTCGGTACGGAGGAGATCCCCGGCCTGGTCTCGGGCGACGGCGACGAGCTGATCCGCGCGCTGATCGAGGCGGGCGGCCACGACCAGGAGTGGCTCACCGAGGAACAGCTGGCCCGCAACCCCGTCCGCATCCCGGCCGCCGACTACCGGCGCTGGTACGCGACGCTCCCGGCCGAGCTGCGCGAGGCCGTCGAGGAGCACTGGGGCCCCGCCCCGGGCGAGATGTTCGTGGACCGGTCGAGCAACCCGGAGGGCGACATCGTGCTCGCCGCCCTGCGGTTCGGCCATCTCCTGATCCTGATCCAGCCGCCGCGCGGCTTCGGCGAGAACCCGATCGCGATCTACCACGACCCGGACCTGCCGCCCTCGCACCACTACCTGGCCGCCTACCGCTGGATCGCCGCCCGCGCCGACGACAACGGCTTCGGCGCCGACGCGATGATCCACCTCGGCAAGCACGGCAACCTGGAGTGGCTGCCCGGCAAGAACGCCGGACTCTCCGCCGCCTGCGGCCCCGACGCCGCGCTCGGCGACCTCCCGCTGGTCTACCCGTTCCTGGTCAACGACCCGGGCGAGGGCACCCAGGCCAAGCGCAGGGCGCACGCCACCCTCGTCGACCACCTGGTGCCGCCGATGGCGCGGGCCGACAGCTACGGGGACATCGCCCGGCTCGAACAGCTCCTGGACGAGCACGCCCAGATCGCCGCGATGGACCCGGCGAAGCTCCCGGCGATCCGCGCCCAGATCTGGACCCTGATCCAGGCCGCCAAGCTCGACCACGACCTCGGTGTGGCGGACCGGCCGGAGGACGAGGGCTTCGACGACTTCATCATGCATCTGGACGGCTGGCTCTGCGAGATCAAGGACGTCCAGATCCGCGACGGCCTCCACGTCCTCGGCGGCGCCCCGCAGGGCCCCGACCGGGTCAACCTCGTCCTCGCGATCCTGCGGGCCCGTCAGATCTGGGGCGGTACGGCCTCGCTGCCGGGGCTGCGCGAGGCGCTCGGTCTCGACGAGTCGGCCGCGACCCGGATCACCGCCGACGAGGCCGAGGAGCGGGCCCGCGCGCTGGTCCAGGCGATGGAGGACGCCGACTGGTCGCCCGAGGCGGTCGAGGCGGTGGCGGCCGGGCACCCGGCGGCCGTCGCCGACATCCTCGCCTTCGCGGCCCGCGAGGTCGTGCCGAGGCTGGCCGCCACCACCGCCGAACTCGACCACGCCCTGCACGCGCTGGACGGCGGGTTCGTGCCGGCCGGCCCCTCCGGCTCCCCGCTCCGCGGCCTGGTCAACGTCCTTCCGACCGGCCGCAACTTCTACTCCGTCGACCCCAAGGCCGTACCCTCGCGCCTCGCCTGGGAGACCGGCCAGGCCCTGGCCGACTCGCTGCTGGAGCGCTACCGCACCGACAACGGCGACTGGCCCACCTCGGTCGGCCTCTCCCTGTGGGGCACCAGCGCCATGCGGACCGCCGGCGACGACGTGGCGGAGGCGTTCGCCCTGCTCGGCGTGCGGCCCGTGTGGGACGACGCCTCGCGCCGGGTCACCGGGCTGGAGGCCATCCCGCCCGCCGAACTGGGCCGCCCCCGCATCGACGTGACGCTCCGTATCAGCGGCTTCTTCCGCGACGCCTTCCCGCACACCATCGGCCTCCTGGACGACGCGGTCCGGCTCGTCGCCTCGCTCGACGAGCCCGCCGAGCAGAACCACGTGCGCGCCCACACCCAGGCCGACCTGGCCGCGCACGGCGACGAACGCCGCGCCACCACCCGTATCTTCGGCTCCCGCCCCGGTACGTACGGGGCCGGCCTGCTCCAGCTCATCGACTCCCGCGACTGGCGCACCGACGCGGACCTCGCCGAGGTCTACACGGTGTGGGGCGGCTACGCCTACGGGCGCGAGCTGGACGGCCGGCCGGCCCGGGAGGAGATGGAGACGGCGTACAAGCGGATCGCGGTCGCGGCCAAGAACACCGACACCCGCGAGCACGACATCGCCGACTCCGACGACTACTTCCAGTACCACGGCGGCATGGTGGCCACCGTCCGGGCGCTCCGGGGCACCGCCCCGGAGGCGTACATCGGCGACTCCACCCGCCCCGAGACGGTCCGCACCCGCACCCTGGTCGAGGAGACCTCCCGGGTCTTCCGGGCCCGGGTGGTGAACCCCAAGTGGATCGAGGCGATGCGGCGCCACGGCTACAAGGGCGCCTTCGAACTGGCCGCCACCGTCGACTACCTCTTCGGCTACGACGCCACGACCGGCGTGGTCGCCGACTGGATGTACGACAAGCTCACCGAGACGTACGTCCTGGACCCGGTCAACCGCGAGTTCCTCCAGCAGGCCAACCCCTGGGCCCTGCACGGCATCGCGGAACGCCTGCTGGAGGCGGAGTCGCGCGGCATGTGGGCCGAGCCCGACCCGGCGGTCCTCGAAGCGCTGCGTCAGGCGTACCTGGAGACGGAGGGCAACCTGGAGGGCGAGGACTGAGCGGGCGCCGGGCCGCCCTCCGGCGGCCCGGCCGGGCCCGCCCCGGACGGTACGGAATCACCCCTTCCGATCCGGGGCATAGTGTCGCCCGCCGCGTGGAAGCGATCTTGGTATGACCGAAAGCAACAGTCCTCACATCTCCGTGCCCCGGATCGTCGTCCTGGGGGTGCAGCGCACCGACCCGCCGTTCCGCCTGGTGGAGATCGACGGCGAGGTCGCCGGCGAGGCGACCTCGATGCTGGATGTGCTCACCCTCGCCTCGGCCTACGGGATCCACGTCCACGACCTCGACGATCCCGGTGTGGTGCGCTGGGTGGGCGGCGACAAGCTCACCTGGCGGGCGCACTGAGCACCGACGCGGCGGACGGTGCCGGAGACGGTCCTCTGCCGCTTCGAACTCTTCTTCCTCGTACTGACGTTTCACTGACGTTTCGCTGACGCCCCGGTGCCACGCCGCCGTACCGGGGCCGTACCTGGGCCGACGGCCGGGTGGCCTCAGGCCAGCGACGCCGCGTGCTCCGGATCGATGGCGTGCGCGAAAGGCACGTCATGTATAAAGCGTCGGAGTTCGTCGAGCACAAGCTCTCCGAGACGATGACGTTCGGCCCCCAGGGCACCGCCGATGTGGGGTGTCAGGACCACGTTGGGAAGGGTGAACAGTGGCGAGTCATGGGCGGGAGGCTCCGGGTGCGTGACATCGAGTACGGCGGTGAGATCGGGCCTGGCGCGCAGGACCTCCGCCGCGGCGGCCTCGTCGACGAGCGCGCCGCGCGCGGTGTTGACCAGGGTCGCCCCCGGGGTCATGGAGGCCAGCAGCCGGTCCCCCACCATGCCGCGGGTCCCGGGCAGCAACGGGGCGTGCAGGCTGACGACATGGCTGGTGGCGAACAGCTCCTCGACGCCGACCAGCCGGACACCGGCCTCCCGGGCGGCCCCCGGGGAGGCGATCGGGTCGGTGGCCAGGACCTCGACGTCGAACCGGCTCAGATGGGCGGCGACCAGCCGGCCGATGTGCCCCAGTCCGAGCAGGCCCACGCGTGAGCGGTAGGCGCCCGGCACCCGGGGATCGGACGGGAAGCGGCGGCTGCTCTCCATCTCCCGGGTGAGGCGGTGGGCGTGCTTCAGCCCGAGCAGGATCTGGGCGAGGGTGAACTCCGCCACCGGTACGGCGTTGGCCGCGGCGGCGGAGACGATCGGGATCCCGCGCGCCCAGAACTCGGGCGTGGTCAGGTGCTTCACCGAACCGGCGGCGACCAGGACCGCCCGCAGCCGGGGCGCGCGCGACAGGAGGGCGGCGTCGAGCACGGGCGCGCCCCAGCCGGTGAGCAGGATCTCGACCTCGCGCAACGCGTCCGGCGCGGCGTCGAGCTGCTGCCGCGTCAGGGGCGGGCCCTGCAGCCGGGTGAGAGCTCCGATCGCGGTCAGGACCTCGGGCGGATAGACGTCCGCCCTGCGTCCCTCCTCCATGACCAGCAGGGCGGTCGGTCGGTGGGCCGGCTCGTTCATGGCGATGTGCTCCTCGGCTCTGCGCGGCCGGGCCGTCGGTCGGCCGGTCCGCGACCCTGATCGGGTGCGTGGGGAAATGTCTGACCGGATGGGGAAGATTGGCGTGGCTTGTTTATTGTCATGGCTGATGGGTGTGCAGCACGATACATCGGATGACTGAAAAGTCCTCGGGGGAAGCCGGAACATCCGATCCCTGTGGTCGTCGCACTGCTCGCGGCGGTGAACGGTCGGATCCCGGCCAGGGATCGTTGCCTGGGGCAGTTAAATTCGCACGTCATGAGGTACTTTCACGGAAAGCTCAGTCCACCGTGCGTACCTCGTGTCACCGTCGGGCGGTCGTGGGGCCGTCCGGGCGGGCGAGCGTTCATCTCCGCGAGACTTTGTATTCATCGGACTATTGACCACGGGATTCGGACCCCGTTAGCGTCCGAGCAAGCGCTTTCCAGGCCAGCTGTGATGCGGCGAAAACAGGAGTTGTCATGCAGAGATCGCGGTGGATAGGTGCGGGTGTCCTCGCTTCGGCACTCGTCCTCACCGGCTGTAGTTCCGGGCCTGCGGGAGTGAACGCCAAGCAGGACCCGAAGGCACCGCTCGAACTGTGGACCCGGACGACACCGGGCGGACCGGGGGAGCAGGGCGCGCTCCGGCTCGCCGCCGCCTTCGAGAAGTCCACCGGCTTCAAGGTCGAGGTCACGGCGATCTTCGACGACTTCGAGACCAAGCTCCAGCAGCGCGCCGCGCAGAAGAACCTCCCCGACATCGTCCTGAACGACGTGACCCAGCTCGGCGCCATGCACAGCCAGGGCCTGCTCAGGGAGATCGACCTGGCCAAGCTCAAGAGCGGCAAGGACGTCGTCGCCCAGGGGCTGGACTCCGGCAAGAGCGTGGACGGCAAGCAGTTCGGCCTGCCGTACTCGGCCCAGGCGTCCGCCCTCCTCATCCGCAAGGACTGGCGCGAGAAGCTGAAGCTGGACGTCCCGAAGAGCTGGGACGACTTCGCCGCCATGGCCGAGGCGTTCACCACCAAGGACCCCGACGGCGACGGCAAGAACAACACGTACGGCCTCGCCGCCCCGCTCTCCACCAAGCGCGGATACGCCTCCTGGTACTTCTCCAACTTCCTCTGGGCGGCGGGCGGGGACTTCATCGCCGACGCCGGTGACGGGAAGTACAGGCCCGCGATGACCACGAAGGAATCGGTCCGGGCCGTGCAGTGGTTCCGCGACCTCGGCTGCCGGAAGAAGGCCATCCAGCCCGGCGCCGTCACCATGGAGACCCCGCCCACCAACGAGACCTTCGAGGCCGGCCGGACCGGCATGTTCGTCGTCGGCCCGTACCTGCTGCCCCGCTTCGACGAGACCCTCGGCAAGGACAAGTACGAGGTCGTCCCGATGCCCAAGGGGCCGAAGGACGCCACCGTGCTCGCCGAGGGCGGCTCCGTCTACCTGATGGCCGGCTCCGGGAACACGGCGGGCCAGGACGCCTTCGCCGACTTCGCGCTCTCCGCCGAGGGCCAGAAGACCGGGATGCAGGGCGAGACCGGCTTCACCGTCCAACTGCCCGTCAACAAGACGGTCGACATCGCCCAGGTCCGCCCCGACCCGCGCTGGAAGACCTACGCGGACATCTACCAGAGCTCCGGCCGCTACGCGCCGTCCATCCCCAACTGGACCCCGGTGCGGCAGACCACGGCCGACGCCGTCAACGCCCTGATGGCCGACTGCGGCCTGGACACCGCCACCAAGCTCAAGGCGCTGGACAAGCAGCTCGCCGACATCCTCGAGGAACAGGGAATCGCCGCGTCATGAGTCTCGACCAGGCGGGCCCGGCCACTCTCCCGGAGGCCGGGCCCACCTCCCGGAAGCCGGGCCGCACGGCCGGCGGGGCCGACGGCCGCAGCGGGCACAGCCGTCGGGCCGGCCGCTGGTGGACCCCGTGGCTGTTCCTGGCCCCGGCCCTGCTGCTCTTCCTGTACTTCAAGTTCATCCCCATGGTCAGCGCCCTGACCATGTCCTTCCAGGACGTCCAGCCCTACCTCGGCAACAAGTGGGTCGGCACCGACAACTACGCCACCGTGCTCCAGTCCGACGGCTTCCGCGAGGCCGCCTGGCACACCGTGGTCCTGGCCGCCGGACAGACCGCCGGATCGATGGCGCTCGGCCTGGTGCTCGCCCTGCTGATGGAGGGTCAGGGACGGCGGCTCGGATTCATCCGCTCCGCGGCGTTCCTCCCGGTGGTGGTGCCCATCGCGGTCGTCGCCGAACTCTGGCGGATCATGTACCACCCCAGCTCGGACGGGATGCTCAACTCCGTCCTCGGTCTGGTGGGACTCGGCCCCTCCGGATTCATCAACGACCCGGACTCGTCGATGGCCTCCATCATGGTCACCGGCGTCTGGCGGGGCGCCCCCTACGACATGATGATCTTCCTCGCCGGTCTGACCGGGGTGGACCGCGGCCTGTACGAGGCCGCGAAGGTGGACGGCGCCTCCCGGCTCCAGCGGGTCTGGCACGTCACGGTGCCCGGACTGCGCTCGGTCTTCTCGATCCTGTTCATCCTCGCCGCGATCCGCGGACTGCGGGTCTTCACCGAGGTGTTCCTGCTCACCAACGGCGGACCCGACGGATCCACCGAAGTCGTGATGACCCTGATCTACAAGCTCGGGCTGGAGCAGAACCGGCTCGGCGTCGGCGCGGCGGGAGCCGTCCTGCTGTTCCTCGCGACGCTGGTCCTCACAGTCGTCGTCCACCTGCTGCGACGGAGAGAGAGCAAATGAACGGGCCGACCGAGACCGCGCTGGGCCTGACCGAGAGCCGCAGCCCCGGCGGGCGGATCCTGAAGGCCGTCACCTACCTGCTCGTCCTGATCGTCTTCGCCGGGCCGCTGCTCGCCCTGCTCGTCAGCGCCTTCAGCCAGGTCAAGGACCCGACCCAACTGAGCGTCATCCCCTCCGGCGCCACCCTGGACAACTTCGAGGTCGCCTTCGACCAGGGCGTGCTCGGGTATCTGCTGAACTCCTTCTTCGTGGTCGGCTTCGGGCTGCTGCTCCAGGTCGCCGTCTCCGTCCTCGCCGGATACGCCCTGGCCCGCAAGGTCTTCCCCGGGATGACCCTGGTGCTGGTCGGCATCCTGGCCACGCTGATGCTGCCCGAGGAGATCCTGGCCCTGCCGCTCTCCGTGATCCTCGCCGATCTGCCGGTCGTCCACTTCAACCTCATCGGCACCCTCGCCGGAATGATTGTCCCGCTCGGTGCCTGGGGATTCTCCATCCTGGTGATGACCGAGTTCATGAAGGACGTACCCCGGGAGCTGGAAGAGGCCGCCCGGATCGACGGCGCCGGTGACCTGCGCATCTTCGCGCAGATCATCCTCCCGATGTGCAAGCCCGCGCTCGGTGTCATCGGAGTCTTCGGCTTCACCATGATCTGGGACCAGTACCTGCTGCCCCTCCTGGTCTCCACCGACTCCTCCTCGTACACCCTCCCGCTGGCGCTGCGCACCCTGCGGATCGACCCGGCCGTCACCCCCGGCGTGGTGATGGCCGCCTCCCTGCTGGCCCTGCTGCCCTCCGTGATCGTCTTCCTCTTCTTCCAGCGCTCCTTCGTGCACGGACTGGCCTCCGGCGCACTGAAGGGCTGACCCGGCGGACCGTCCGCCCCGACCGCCCCGTACCCCCGCCCCGCTGCCGGCGCACCGGCCCCGCCGGTCGCCGACGAGAAGGAACGATGTCCATGACCCCGAGCGCCGCGACCCCCGACACCACCTGGTTCACCACCGACCGGTTCGGCATGTTCGTCCACTGGGGCCTGTACGCGCTGCCCGCACGGCACGAATGGGTCAAGAACCGGGAGAAGCTGACCGACGAGCAGTACCAGGTCTACTTCGACCACTTCGACCCCGACCGCTACGACCCCGTCCAGTGGGCCAGGACCGCCAGGGCGGCCGGCATGCGGTACGTCGTACTGACCACCAAGCACCACGACGGCTTCTGCCTCTGGGACAGCGCCCTCACCGAGTACAAGGTCACCAACACCCCCCACGGCCGCGACCTCGTCGGCCCCTTCGTCGAGGCCTGCCGCGCCGAAGGGCTCAAGGTCGGCTTCTACTACTCCCTCATCGACTGGCACCACCCGTCCTTCCCCGTGGACGGCACCCACCCGCAGCGCGACGACGAGGAGTTCAAGGCGGCCCACGCCGACCGCGACATCCGCGACTACCAGCGCTATCTGCACGGCCAGGTCCGCGAACTGCTGACCTCCTTCGGACGGATCGACTACCTCTTCTTCGACTTCTCCTACGAAGGCCGCACCTGGTGGGGCGGCAAGGGACCGGCCGACTGGGACTCCGCCGGGCTGCTGGAGACCGTCCGCGAACTCCAGCCGCACATCCTGGTCAACGACCGCACCGGCCTGCCCGGCGACTTCATCACCCCCGAGCAGTACCAGCCCTCCGGCCCCATGACCAAGGACGGCCGCCCCGTCCTGTGGGAGGCCTGCCAGACCCTCAACGGCAGCTGGGGCTACGACCGCGACAACCTCGACCACAAGAGCGCCGACCTGCTGATCCGGATGCTCGTCGACGGCGTCTCCAAGGACGGCAACCTGCTCCTCAACGTCGGCCCCACCGGGCGCGGCGACCTCGAACCCCGGGCCATCGCTGCACTCGAATCGATCGGCCGCTGGATGGACCTGCACGAACGCGCGGTGCGCGGCTGCGGCCCCTCCTCCTACACCGCGCCCCCCGAGTGCCGTTACACCCAGCGCGGCGACCGGCTCTACGTCCATCTGTTCGCCTGGCCGCTGCGCCATCTGCACCTGCCCGGACTGGCCGGCCGGGTCCGCTACGCCCAACTGCTCAACGACGCCTCGGAGATCGTCCGGGTCCACATCGACCCCGACCGGCCCGCGCAGAACACCGAGATGGGCGGCCAGCCCGCCGGCACGCTCACGCTCGAAATCCCCGTACAGCGTCCCGACACCCCCGTACCCGTCATCGAGCTGTTCCTGAACGCCCCGGCCGAACCGGCCGCCGGCTGACACCGGACCGGCCCGCGCACCACCACCACGCTCACGGAGGCACCATGCAACGCCGCACGTTCCTCATGGGTACCGGGGCGGCCCTCGCCGTCACCGCCACCGGCCTGTCCGCCGCGAACGCGTCCCCGGCCCCGGCCCCGGTCACCGTCGCCTCGCTGGACGAACTCCAGGCCGCGATCGACCGGGCGGGGCCGGGCGACCGCATCGTCCTGGCCGACGGCCGGTACACCGTCCCGTCCGACCGGCCGATCACCGTCCGGAACAAGCGGGGCACCGCACACGCCCCCCTCACCATCACCGCCCGGACCCCCGGCGGCGCCGTCCTCGACGGCGAACAGGGCTTCGTCCTCGACGCCTCCAGCCACATCACGATCAGCGGCTTCTCCTTCCGTCAGAGCACCACCTTCGACCTCCCGCCGAACTGCTCGCACATCAGGCTCAGCCGCAACGACTTCCAGCTCGCCGACATCGAGGGCCTGCACTGGCTGATGGTGCGCGCGGACGACAGCACCGTCGACCACAACCACTTCCACGGAAAGTCCACCCTCGGCATCTACCTCGGCGTCGAGGGAGCCGGTACGGAGGAGATGGCGCAGCGCGTCCACATCTTCCGCAACCACTTCTCCGACCACACCTTCCCCGGGGACAACGGCGGCGAGCCGATCCGGCTCGGCGTCAGCCCCCGCGCCCTGTCCAGCGCCCACGCGGTCGTGGAGTACAACCTGTTCGAGCGCGCCAACGGCGACCCCGAGGCCATCTCGGTGAAGAGCTCGGACAACATCATCCGGCACAACACCATCCGCGACAGCTTCGGCGGCATCGTGCTGCGCCACGGCAACCGCAACCGGGTGGAGGCCAACCACTTCCTCTCCGGCACGGAGGGCGTGCGGATCTACGGCAACGACCACGTGATCGTCAACAACCACCTCTCCGGCCTGGCCGGGCGGGCGATGGTGATCGGCAGCGGTTCGGAGCGCGACCACCTGCCCGGCGAGACCCCCGAGGCGCGGCGCGGCAACGACGCGCCCGACCGGATCCTCATCGCGCACAACACCCTGGTGGGCAACGGGGGCACCCTCTCCGGCGAGAGCCACCGCCCGCACGAGCCGCGCGACGTGACCGTCGCGGACAACCTGTTCGTCGCGGACGCGGGCGCACTGGTCGAGATGGCGAACACCGAACGGTTCACCTGGACCGGCAACATCCTGTGGGGCGCGGCCGGCGACGGGAACATCCCGGCCGGCGGTTTCACCCGCGTCGACCCGAAGCTGGTGACGGGAGCGGACGGGGTCGCCCGGCTCGCCCCGGACAGCCCGGCCATCGGCGCGGCCACCCTGCGCAAGCCGCCCGTCACCCACGACATCGACGGCGACCCGCGCGGCCGCTCCCGGGACGTCGGCGCCGACCAGTACGCCCGGCGCGCGCCCCGCACCCCGCCGCTCACCCCGGCCGACGTGGGCCCGCTGGCCCGCTGACCCCCGCCCGGCACCGCACCTCCGGTCCGCCCGACCCCGGGCCGGGCGGACCGCCCCGGAGCACCCCGTCCCACTCGTCGCGACAGGAGACACCATGCAACGACGCACGTTCCTCAGGGGATCCGCGGTGGCGGCGCTCGCCGCCGTCCCCCTCGGTACCTCGATGTCCCTCGAAGCCTCGGCGGCCGACAAGCCCGTCAGCACACTGGCCGAGCTCCAGAGCGCCATCAACGCCGCCGCCCCCGGTGACCGGATCATCCTCGCCGACGGCACGTACACCGTCCCGGCCGGCGGGGCGATCAACATCTCCGGCAAGAACGGCACCAGCGCCGCGCCCATCACCATCGTCTCCAAGAGCCGCGGCGGCGCGGTCCTCAAGGGCGAACGCGGCTTCGTCCTCGCCAACTCGACCAACATCACCATCAGCGGCTTCGCCTTCCGGCAGAGCACCACGCTGGAGATCCCGGTGACCTGCTCCGGGATCCGGCTGACCCGCAACGACTTCCAGCACGCGGACGCGGGCGACAAGTACTGGGTCGTGGTACGGGCCGACGACACGAAGATCGACCGGAACCACTTCCACAACAAGACGACCACGGGCATCTTCCTGATCGTCGACGGCCCCGGCTCGACCGACATGGCCCAGCGGACCCACATCTTCCGCAACTACTTCTCCGACCACAGCTTCGCCGGGGACAACGGCGGCGAGTGCATCCGCATCGGCGTCAGCGGACGGGCCCTGTCCGCCGCCAACGCGGTCGTGGAGTACAACCTGTTCGAGCGCGCCAACGGCGACCCCGAGGCCATCTCGGTGAAGTCCTCCGGCAACACCATCCGCTACAACACCATCCGCGACAGCCGCGGCGGGATCGTGCTCCGCCACGGCAACGGCTCCCGGGTCGAGGGCAACCACGTGATCGGCGGCCTGGAGGGCATCCGGCTCTACGGCAACGACCACCTGATCGTCAACAACTACCTCGCCGGACTGTCCAAGCGGGCCCTGGTCGTCGGCAGTGGCAGCACCCGCGACCACAACACGGGCGAGACCGAGGAGGAGCGCCGCGGCAACGACGCCGTCGACCGCGCGATCATCGTCCACAACACCCTTTACAACAACGCGGGTTCGCTCTCGGGGGAGAACCGGACGTACGAGCCCCGCAACGTCGTCCTCGCGGACAACCTGCTCGTCGGCAACACCGGAAGCCTGGTCGAGATGGGGGCGACCACCGGCTTCACCTGGCAGACCAACCTGCTGTGGGGCTCCGCCGCCAACGGCAACATCCCGGCCGGCGGTTTCACCCGCGCCGACCCGAAGCTGGTCCTGGGCGCGGACGGGGTCGCCCGGCTGTCGGCGGGCAGCCCGGCGATCGGCGCGGCCACCCTGACCGGGACGTCGGTGCCCGACGACCTCGACGGCGACCCGCGTGGCAGCAAGCGCGACATCGGCGCGGACCAGTACTCCACCGCGGCCGCCCTCCGGCACCCCCTCACCAGCGCGGACGTCGGGCCGAACGCGACGTGAACCGTGATGCCCGCAGCGGCCCGCCCACCCCGGGCGGGCCGCCCGCGCCCCTGATCACCCCGGGGATCTGCTCGGTCACCTTCCGACGGCTGCCCGTCGACGAGGTCGCCCGCCTGGCCGCGGACGCCGGGCTGGCGGCGGTCGAGTGGGGGGCCGACGTGCACGCCCCGCCCGGCGACCCCGCCGCCGTCCGCGCCGCCCGCGAGGCGGCCGGACGGCACGGGCTGCGGTGCTGTTCCTACGGCTCCTACTTCCGGGCCGAGCCGGGAAGCCCGGCCGGACCGGACGACGGCTTCGCCCCGGTCGCCCGCGCGGCGGTGCTGCTCGGCGCACCCCGGGTACGGGTCTGGGCGGGCACCACCGGGTCGCGGGAGGCCACCGCGGGGCAGCGGGCCGCGACGGTGGCCGCCCTGCGGGAGGCCGCCCGCACCGGCGCCGACCACGGGCTCGAACTCGGACTGGAGTTCCACGGCAACACCCTCACCGACACGGCCGCCTCCACCCTCCGGCTCCTGGAGGAGGTGGGCGCCGACAACCTCCGCACCTACTGGCAGCCGCCGCAGAACGCCTCCGACGAGGAGGCGCTGGACGGGCTCGCCGCCCTGGGCGACCGGGTCGGCGCCATCCATGTGTTCTCGTGGTGGCCCGGCAACCGCCGGCTGCCGCTGGCGGACCGCCAGAACCTGTGGACCAGCGTCTTCGACCTGCTCGGCCGGCGGGGCGTCCCGCTGGAGGCACTGCTGGAATTCGTGCCCGGCGACGACCCCGCCGTACTGGCGCGCGAGGCGGATACGCTGCGACGCGCGGCGGACCGGCGCTGAGCCACGCTCCCTTCGACCCCGACCTGGACGGCGAGAACATGCACATCAAGGACACGGACACCCTGCTCTTCATCGGTGACTCCATCACCGACGCCGGACGCGACCGCACCGACCCGGCGTCGCTCGGCAACGGATACGTCCAGGAGATCGCCCGCACCCTGGGCGAGCGCCCGCACGCCGGGCCGCGCCCCACCGTCATCAACCGGGGCATCAGCGGCCACCGGGTCTACGACCTCGAACCCCGCTGGACCACCGACGTCGTCGAGCACCAGCCCGACGTGGTCACGGTCAAGATCGGCATCAACGACACCTGGCGCCGCTACGACCAGCAACTCCCCAGCCCCATCGATGAGTTCGAGGGCTGCCTCGACGGCCTGCTCGCCCGGGCCGGGCGGGAGACCTCCGCGCGGCTGGTCGTGGTCACCCCGTTCCTGCTGCCGGTCACCCCGGAGCAGGCGGAGTGGTTCGAGGACCTGACGCCCCGTACCGAAGCGGTGCTGCGGGCGGCGCGCGCCCATGACGCCCTGCTGGTCCGCGCCGATCTGGTGCTGGCCCGCGCCGCCGAGGACAAGGAGGCGACGGAGCTCGCCCGGGACGGCGTCCACCCGAGCCCGCTCGGCCACCGGCTGATCGCCGACGCCTGGCTCGCGGAGGTCGATGCCGCCTCCTGACGAGGGGCGGCCGGTCGACGGGAGCGTCTCGCACTCCTCGACCGGCCGCCCCGGGGCGCGTCCGGAGGGATCAGTGCCGGGGCTCCTCGTCCTCCGCCGTGCGCTCGCCCTCGGCCTGCGACGGCTGGGTGCGCCGGGTGGCGGGGTGCCGCTCCTCGGCCGGGTCGCGGTCCTCGTCCAGCCGCTCGCCCTCGGCCTGGGACGGGGTCGAGTACTCGATGTTCTTGTCCATGGCCGCCTCCGTGATCGGGCTGCGTGCCTACACGTCCAGCCTAAGGGCTCTCCCGTACTTGTCTATTGGTTGCACGATCAATAGCATCGGGTCCGTGCCGCGCCGACGGGCCGGGCGACCGGGGATCCGCACCCGGATCGGTCACCATGTCCCAGAACGCCGAGCACCACCACAAGGCGGCGGACGGCGGTGACGGGGGACCGGCCCCTCCGCGCCGCCCACCGACCCGCCGGCCCCAAGGAGTCCGTACGTGTACCCCGGCCTCGTTCTGCTCAACGCCCGCCTGCTGGATGTCGTCGCCGGGGAACCGCTCCCGCAGACCGCCCTCGCCGCGACCGGCGGACGGATCTCCGCACTCGGCGACGACCGGAGCGTCCGCGCCCTCGCCGGGCCGGCGACCACGGTGATCGACCTGAGGCGCGCCGTCGTGACCCCCGGGCTGGTCGACGGGCACCTCCACCCCGTCATGGGCGCCGAACTCGCCCAGGGCCTGGACCTCTCAGGCTGCACCACCCTCGACGAGGTGCGCGAGGCCCTGGCCCGGGAAGTGCGCTCGCTGGCCCCCGGCGCGTGGCTGCGCGCCCACGGCCTGGACCCGAACGTCTTCGGCGACCTGCCCATGGCCTCCGCCTCCATCGGGCCCGTCCTGGACGGCGTCCCGGCCCTCCTGATGCTCTTCGACGCCCACTCCATGCTGGCCAGCCCCCGCGCGCTGGAACTGGCGGGCATCGACGGCCCGCGCCGATTCGAGCAGTCCGCCGAGATCGTCTGCGACGAGGCGGGCCGCCCCACGGGCCTGCTCCTGGAGGACGCCGCCTTCGAACCGGTCGAACGGGTGGCTCCGCAGCCCTCCCCGGCCGAGCGGCGCGCCCGCGTCGCCGAGGCCCTGCGCGAGGTGGCCGCCTCCGGGCTCACCGGCGGCCACGCCATGGACGCCAACGGCGACAGCCTGTCGCTCTACGCGGCGCTCGACGACGCCGGAGAGCTGCCGCTGCGCCTCAGGGTCGCCCCCTGGTGCCAGCCCGGGGCCGACCACGAGGCGGTGGCCGGGATCGTCGGCCGGCAGGGCACCGGCGGGCGGCTGTGGCGGGTGGCGGGCGTCAAGCTCTTCATGGACGGCACCATCGACAACGGCACCGCCTGGCTGGAGCGGCCCGACTGCCACGGCGAGTCCACCCATGCCTTCTGGCCCGACCCGGAAGCCTTCACCGCCGTCATCGGCCAGTTCCACAGGGCCGGGGTGCCCACCGCAACCCACGCCATCGGCGACGCCGCCGTCCGCCACGTCCTGGACGCGGTCGCGGCGGCGGCCGGTACGGACGCGCGCACCGTACGGCACCGGGTCGAGCACATCGAGACGGTCCCCGACGACACCCTGCGCCGCTTCGCCGAGCTCGGCGTCATCGCGTCCATGCAGCCCACGCACTGCTGCGACTTCACCCGCGCCGACCACACCGACAACTGGTCCCGGCGGCTCGGCGAGGAGCGCGCCTCCCGCGCCTGGCGCTGCCGCGACCTCTGGGAGTCGGGCGCCACCGTCGTCCTCGGCTCCGACTGGCCCGTGGCGCCCTACCCACCGCTCACGGTGATGGCCGGGGCCCGCCACCGCCGCCCCTCCCGCGACCTCACCCGCCCCCCGCACGGCCCGGAGCAGGCCCTCACCGCCCTCCAGGCACTCCAGGGCATGACACTCAACCCGGCCCGCGCCGCGGGCGAGGAGCACGAGTCCGGACGGCTGGCCCCCGGCTACCGCGCCGACCTCACCGTCTTCGCCGAGAACCCCCTCACCACCCCCGCGACGGACCTGGCGGCCCTGCCCGTCCCGCTCACCGTGGTCGACGGACGCCCCACCCACCGCGACACCGCCCTCTGAGCACGACGGCCGCCACCGCCCGAGGGGCGCGGCGCGGTGATCGGTACGCTGTGCTGCCCCCGCCACGGGGCGGGGTGGAAAAGGGGTGGGACATGCACAGACGCATCGCCGTGCTCGCCGCGGCGGGAGCGGTCGGCGTCACCGTCGCGGTGACACCGGCCGCGCACGCGGAAGGGCGCGGGGACATCCGGATCACCCGGACCGTCGTCAACAACGGCGACAACGTGATCGTCGGGATCAAGAACATCAAGCGGTTCCCGATCACCATGACGATCAAGGACGACTCGGGGGTGAAGTACGTCAGTGATGTGTCCGCGTTCAACGCGAAGAACGCCCACGGACCGGTGTCGTACCTCGGGACGACCTGCCGGAAGACCAGTGCGACGGTCTCGGTGTGCACGGCGACGATGGAGATCGACCCGGCCTGGATCGACCCCTACGGCAGCGGCAACCGGGGCTGGAACGCCAACGACGTCGCGGGGGAGTGGCAGGTGAACGCCACGGTCCACGCCAACGACCGCGACTACTGGATCTCGGACCGCATCGCCCTGTTCAAGATGAAGCGCGCCGCGACCCTCACCACCGACGCCACGCCCGAACCGGTGCGCAGGGGCGGCACGCTCACCGTCACGGGGAAGCTGTCCCGGGCCAACTGGACGGACCTGAAGTACCACGCGTACACCAAGCAGGTGGTCAAGCTCCAGTACAAGAAGCCCGGCGGCAGGTACAGCACGGTGAAGACCGCGACCACCGACAGCAGGGGGCATCTCCGCGCGACGGTGCGGGCCACGGCCCCGGGCAGCTGGCGCTGGGCCTTCCTCGGCACCGCCACGACCATGAAGGTCGTCTCGACGGGTGACGCCGTCACGGTGAAGTGACCGCGCGGCGGGCCGGGCGACCGGCCCGCCGTCAGGGCTCGATCGTCAGCACCTCGTCCACGCCCCGGCGCGGCGTGGGCGGGCCCGTGGGGCCGTAGCCGAGGCGCAGGAGCATCTGCGGATGCCCCGTGCCGAGGACCGGGTCGCGCAGCAGACGGCGCAGCTCCGGCCATTCGAGGGGCTGGGTCGCGAACGAGGCGACGAGTCCGTGCGTCACTGCGGTCAGCAGGACGCGCTCCAGCGCCTGACCGGCCCGCAGCCAGTCCGCCGGGCGGTCGCGCGAGGTGCGCAGCAGGGCGAGCTGCGGCCGGTCCTCGAACAGGGCGTGGGCCCGGCCCGGGACGGGCTCCGTGCCCGCGAAGTCCCGGTTCAGCGCCCGGCCCGACGCGTCGGTGGGGCCGAAGGCGTAGTCCGGGACGCCGTCCACCGGGACCCGGTCGTCGGTGTTCCGGGTCCAGTAGCGCTGCTCCGCCTCCCGCGCCGGGTCCGACAGGTCGAGCGCCTCGGCGTCCCGGATCAGGACGAGTACGCCCTCCAGCGCTTCCGGCGGCAGGAAGGCGAACGAGACGTCCTCCCGGCGGGCCGCCCCGGCGAGGAGGTCCCGGACGTCGTCGGGGACCACCCGGTCGTCGAACGGATAGCGGCTGGTGCGGCGGAGCCGGATCGCCGGGTGCAGCGCGGCGAGCGCCGCGTCCCCCGGATCCCCGGCCCGGCCCGGGTCCAGGCGGACCGTCGCCAGCAGCTCCGGATCGACCGGGCGCGGGAACGGCGTGGTCACCGCCGCGAGGCCCCGGTGGGCCGCCGAGACCCGGAGGTTCAGCAGCGCCGCCCCGCACCCCACGTGCAGACCGCGCGTGGACGGATCGGCCTCCGGCATCTCACGGCCGAACTCCGCCCGCAGCGCGAGCGTCCGGCTGGAGCGCCGGAACCGGAACCGCCAGGGCTGGGCGTTGTGCATCGACGGGGCCGCGACGGCATCGCCGACCAGCTCCCGCAGCATGGCGTCGTCGAACGGCCGCACCGGCATCCGAGACCTCCCACGACACGGCACAGGGGTGCCCCTCCACCCTCCCACGTCCGGCCCGCCCCGGCCGGGCGTCCCTCACTCCGCGCGCTCGACGAGGTACGGGAACAGCGCCAGGATCTCGCCGAGCGCGACCGGGGCGAGCGGAACGCTCTCCAGCTCGCGGCGCGCCCCGTCCAGTTGCCGGTGCGCCTCGGCCAGGGCGGCGGCGCGGCCCCCCGCCTCCTCGGCCAGTCCGGCCGCCCGGCGGGCGTCGGCGGCGCCGAGCGGCTCCCCGGCGCCGAGCAGCGCGGCCAGCCGGCCGGCGGCGGGGTGGTCCGAGGCCAGCGCGGCGAGGACCGGGTACGTCTTCTTCAGCCGGCGCAGATCGCTGTGCACCGGCTTGCCCGTGACCTCGGGGTCGCCCCAGGCGCCGAGCAGGTCGTCCACCACCTGGAAGGCCACCCCGAGGTGCCGGCCCGCCCGGCACAGCGCGTCCGCCGTCGCCGCCTGGGCTCCGGCGAGCACCGCGCCCAGGCCCGCCGCGCAGCCGAGCAGCGCCCCGGTCTTGTGCTCCGCCATCCACCGGTACTCGTGCGGCTGGACCGCCTCGGGGCCGAGCCACGGCCGGGACTCGAAGAGCAGGTCGTCGGCCTGGCCGCGGACCAGGTCGGCCAGGGTCGAGGCGAGCAGCCGTACCGCGGGCGCGCTGTGCTCCGCCGGCGCCTCGGCGAGGGTCTGCACGGCCAGGGCGAAGAGCGCGTCGCCCGCGAGGATCGCCGGGCCGGTGCCGTACTCCTTCCACACGGTGGCGCGCTGCCTGCGGGTCTCGTCGCCGTCCATGATGTCGTCGTGGAGGAGCGAGAAGACATGGACCAGCTCCACCGCGACCGCGCCGGGCACCGCGTCCCGCGCCGGTGCCCCGGCGGCCCCGGCGCCGAGCAGGGTGAGGGCCTGGCGGATGCCCTTGCCCTGCGAACCCGGGGCCGGGGTGCCGTCCACCCGCTCCCAGCCGAGCGAGAAGGCGGCCATCTCCGCGTGCCACGGATGCAGCCGGTTCACGGCCCGCACCAGCGCCGGGCGGACCTGCTCGCGGCAGCGGGAGAGGACCTCCACCACGGGGAGCTGCTGGGTCGTGGGCGATGCGGTCATCGTCGTCAGCCCTCCTGGGTGGTGCCGGCCGGTGCCACGCCGAGTTCGGCGTACGCCTTGTCGACCATCTCGCGGGCGTTGAGCAGCCCGATCCGGTCGAGGGTGCGGCGCAGCCCGTCCAGGTCCGCCGCGGTCTCGGCCCGGTCCCGGCCGAGCCGGGCCAGCGCCTTGACCAGGCCGAGCCGGGCCAGCGCCTCGCCCCTGGGCTCGGTCATCGCGCGGAACTCCTCCAGCGCCCCCGCGTAGCCGTCCCGCGCCTCCTCGTAACGCCCGGCCCGGAACAGGACGTTGGCGCGCATCTTGTGGTTGTAGGCGAGCGCGCTGGACAGCTTCATCTCACGGCAGGCCGTCTCCGCCTCCGCGAGGAGGGCCAGGGCCCGCTCCGGGTCGTCCCGCAGCGAGACGATGTCGGCCATCCCGCGCAGCGCCCAGGCCCGGCCCCGCCGGTCGTCCGCGTTCCCGGCGAGCTCGGCCGCCTCCTCGAACATGGCCAGGGCGGTGTCGAGCGAGCCGGTGTTGCGGTGGATCTGGGCTATGCCCTCCAGCGCCCACACGGTGTGGCGCGCCTCGCCGCGTGCCCGCGCCTCGGCCAGCAGCTGTTCGTGCAGCTCCGCGACCTTCCGGTAGTCGCCCTGGATGCGTCCGGTCTCGGCGAGGCCCGCCAGGGAGTAGCCCCGGGCGACGATGTCGCCGCCGCGCTTGCCCATGTCGGCCGCGAGCCCCAACAGCCGGAAGGCCAGCCGGAGTTCACCCCGCTGCCGGGCCAGGGTGCCGCCGCTCCACAGCGCCCAGGCCATCGCCCCGAGGTCGTCGGCCGAACGGGCGGAGCGGTAACTGGCCTTCCAGGCACGGTCGGCCTCGGCCACATTGCCGAGCCTGCGGTGCGCCTCGGCGACCGCGAGCCCGCACCGGGCCACCTCCTGCCGCGATCCGGAGCGCTCGGCCTCCTCCAAGTGGCGTATGCCTTCGGCGAGTACGTCGGTGAGGGAGGAGTTCACGGACATCTTGGTGAGGGCGCCCTGGTACTCGGGCGCCAGTGCCTTGCTCTGCATGGGGGCCTTCCTGCACGGCCGGATCGTGACGGAAGGCAACTGTGCACTCTATGTATACATGAAGCGCATAGTTGCCCCGTGGTCTGGCCTGGTGACTCGTGGGGATCGGGCGCACTGTGGTGCCTGTGCTGCATGTGGTGCGGGCGGAGCGGATGCTGCCGGTATTGCTGGTGGTGCGCCGCCCTGTTGTTGATCAAGACGACACCCGCGCCCCGAAGGTTGCTCCGTGCCCGACAGAAGTCGACTTCGGTGCGTCGGCGGGGGTGAGGAGCGTCCGGTGGCGCGCCATCGGCCCCTTCTGGCTAAGCTCGACGGGGGGCCCGGTACTGGACGGAGACTCCGATGAGGACGTTCTACGAACCGCGTGACGTGCCCCCGCGCCTCGCCACCGGCGCGTTCATCCTGAACTCGGGCGTGGGCAAGCTGAAGGCCGACGCCGAGACGGCCCAGGGGCTGCACGGCATGGCCTGCGTCGCCTACCCGTTCCTGGAGCGGATCGGGCCCGAGCGGTTCACCCGGCTGCTCGCCTGGTCGGAGATCACGGTCGGCGCGGCGCTGCTCGCCCCGTGCGTACCCACCCGACTGGCCGGGCTGGCGCTGACCGGACTCTCCGGTGGCCTGGTCGGGCTGTATCTACGGGTTCCCGGCATGCGGGAGCCCGGAAGCCTCCGGCCCACCCAGGACGGCATCCCGCTGGCCAAGGACTCCTGGATGCTCGGCATCGGCCTGGGTTTCCTGGGCGCCGGGTCCTGCCGCCGCAGGGGGGTTCGCACACCCAAGGAGCGATCATGAACGAGTCCGACGAACTCCGCAGCCGAGTGCAGCAGTTGAGAGCCAAGGCGAAGGACCTGAACGCCGAGGCCGAGCGCGCCACCGACCCCGAGAAGCGCCGCCGCCTGAAGGAGAAGGCCGACCGGATCGCGTCGGAGAGCGAGCAGGTCAGCGGCATGGCGAGCGGGGACATCCGCCCCATGGAGTAGGCCCGCCCCCGCAGCGGCCGGGACAGTGGCCGGGGCCCGGCGCCCGTACGGGAAGCGCCGTACGGGCGCCGGGGCGCGGCCGGGGAATGCCCGCGTCCCGCACGCGTTGGACCATGGTGTGAGCTCCCTGATCGCATCCACCCGGTTCTCCGTGCTCGACCGCTCCCGCGTCCGCGAGGGCCACGCCCCCGGCCAGGCGCTGCGCGACACGGTGCGCCTGGCCCAGGAGGCCGAAAAGCTCGGCTACGACCGCTTCTGGGTCTCCGAGCACCACGGTGTACCGGGCGTCGCCGGATCGGCGCCGACCGTGCTCGCCGCGGCGGTGGCGGCCGCCACCAGCACCATCCGGGTCGGAACCGGCGGCGTGATGCTGCCCAACCACCGGCCCCTGGTGGTGGCCGAGCAGTTCGGCGTACTGGAGTCGCTCTTCCCCGGCCGGATCGACCTGGGCGTCGGCCGCTCGGTGGGCTTCACCGACGGCATCCGGCGGGCGCTCGGCCAGGACCGGTCGGCCGCCGACGGCTTCGCCGGACAGCTCGACGAACTCCTCGGCTGGCTGGACGGCACCCAGCGGGCCCATCCGCAGGTCCACGCCCTGCCCGCCGAAGGACTGCGCATCCCCCCGTTCGTGCTCGCCACCGGCGAGGGCGCGGGCATCGCGGCCCGGGCGGGCCTGCCCCTGGTGATCGGCGACCTCCGGGGCCGGGAGAAGCTGCTCGCCGCCGTCGAACGCTACCGGCGGGAATTCCGCCCCTCGGTCCGGGCGACGGAACCCTACGTGATCGTGGCGGGCACCGTGGCGCTCGCCGGGACCACCGAGGAGGCCCGGCGCATCCTGATCCCGGAGGCGTGGTCCATGGCGTACTCCCGGACCCACGGCGTCTTCCCGCCGCTCGAACCCGCCGAGCGGATCGAGGCACGGACCATGACGGACAAGGAGCGCCACCTCTACGAAAGGGGCCTGCGCGGCCACCTCCACGGTACGCAGGAGGAGGTCGCCGAGCAGCTGGAGACCGTCATCGAACGGACCGGCGCCGACGAAGTGCTCGTCACGACCAGCACGTACGACCGCGCCGGCCTGATCGACTCCCTGCGCCGGCTGGCCCGGATCGCGCGGCTCGCCCCCCGCCCGGACACCCCCTAACGGCTCAACAGCGCCTCGGCGATGATGATCTGGGCCGGGTCCAGGGCCCTCTCGCCGTCCTCGACGTCCCACAGCGCGTTCTGCAGGACCCGGCCCAGCGTCCAGCCGGTCGCCCGCTGCCGGTCCAGGCCCAGCACCTCGGTCAGCTGGTCGAAGCGGCGGAGCACGGTGCCGGTCACGTCGCCGGTCGCCTCCGCCTCGGCCCAGCGGTTGTGCAGGGCCGGGAGCAGATCGAACCCGGGGTCGCCCGAGAGGGGTTCGGGGTCGATGGCGAGCCAGGGCTCGCGTTCGCCCGCCAGGACGTTGTCGTAGTGCAGGTCCCAGTGCAGCAGCCGGTCCCCGGGCTCCGAGAGGAGGTCGGAGACCGCCGAGGCGCAGGTGCGCAGCAACTGTTGTCCGGCGCGGTCGTGCAGCATCGGTACGGCGCGCGGTGCCCCGTCCACCAGCGCCGCGCCCACCTCGGCCAGGGTGCGGATCCCCGGCGGCGCGGCCACCGCGACCAGCCGGGCCAGCAGCTCGGCGAGGATCTGGACGGCGGCCACGTCGTCGGCCACGACCGACAACGGCCGCTCCGCGTCCAGCCGTTCCAGCAGCATCGTGCCGCTGTCCTCGTCGTGGTCGAGCAGCCGTACCACTCCGTCACCGTTCCACACCCGCAGCCCCGTGGCGGCCCCGGCGTTGTCCTCCGTGACCTGCTGGAGCTTCAGCACGGCGGGCATACCGTCCGCGCGGGTCACCGGCAGCACCAACGAGGCCATGCCGTGCGCCGGGGCGCCGTCCGGCCGCAGGGCCCAGCGATCCAGGAACTCCGCCCCCAGCGCGGGCAGCGCGGCCAGCCAGGCACGGCCGGACTCACCGCCGCTCGCACCGTACGAGGCGATGAAGGCGGCGGGCACGTCGAAGGGCATGCGGTCCACCTTAGGGGGTGTCTGACAAATGCCTGCGGCGTCGCGGGGTCCGGCACGCACGCTCGCGGCGTTGCCGAACCGCCCACGTGGCTCCGCCACGCAGACGTCCCGGCGCCTTGCGATCGCACGCACCGGACCCCGCTCCTTCACCCGCACTCATTTATCAGACACCCCCTAGGGCCTGGCATCGTGGCCGAGGCGTGTCGATGGCCCGGGAGCGGCCCGTCGGCCGCCAAGGTGAGGGCATGAAGAGCGCTGACCTTTTGACCGACGCGTTCAACCGCGTCCAGGAGACCGTGCATTCGGCGGTCGAGGGACTCTCCCTCATCGACCTCCATGCCCGGATCGGCAGCAGGGCGAACTCGATCGCCTGGCTGGTATGGCATCTCACCCGGGTCCAGGACGACCACGTCGCGGACGCCGCGGGCATCGAACAGGTGTGGTTCCGGGACGACTGGGTCGGTCGGTTCCGCCTGCCCTTCGCGGGCGAGGCCACCGGCTACGGACACACCAGCGCGGACGTCTCCGCGCTCCGGGTCGAGTCGGGCGAACTGCTCCTCGGCTACTACGACGCCGTCCACGAACAGACCCTCGACTTCGTGAGCGAACTGGACGGCCGCACCCTGAACGACATCGTCGACGAATCCTGGTCGCCGCCGGTGACCCTCGGCGTACGGCTGATCAGCGTCATCTCGGACGACCTCCAGCACGCAGGCCAGGCGGCCTTCGTCCGGGGCGTGCTGGGACACGGATAGCGCCGGCCGCCCCGGGGCCCGGAAAACCGGATGAGAACCGGGCCCGGGCGGTGATGGGATGGCGCGATGCGAATCGATGTGCCGACAGCCGTGGACCGGGGCGACTACCCCGCGGCGAGAACACCGTGGGAACGGGACGAGTGGCGGGCGGACGTCCTGGGCTGGGCGGAGCACGCCCTCGCCGCCCACGGGCTGCGGGAGACCGGGCCCCGGGAGGTACGGCTGCGGCCGTGGTCCGTACTGGTCCGGATGACCGTCGGGAGCGGCCGCGCCGTCTGGTTCAAGGCCAACCCGCCCGGCAGCGCCTTCGAGGCGGGGCTCACCGAGGCCTTGGCCCGCTGGGTGCCGGGGCGGGTGCTCACCCCGCTCGCCGTGGACGCGGACCGGGGCTGGGTGCTCCTCCCGGAGGGCGGCACGCTCTTCCGGGACGCGCTCGACGCGGCCACCGGTGCCGACGCCGATCCCCGCGCCTGGGAGGAGCCGCTGCGCCAGTACGCGGCGGTGCAGCGCGCACTCGTCCCGCACACCGGCGAGATCGCGGCGCTCGGAGTCCCCCGTGCCCCCGCCACCGTGCTCCCGGACCTCTTCGACCTCGCCGTGCGGCACAACACCGCGCTGGAGCCCGAGGAGCGGCGGACGCTGGAGGAGCTGCGGCCCCGGCTCGTCGGCTGGTGCGAGGAGCTCGCCGCGACGGGCATCGCCGACACCCTCGACCACAGCGATCTCCACGACGGCCAGCTCTTCGCACCCGAACAGGGCCGCTACACCTTCTTCGACTGGGGCGACGCGCTGATCGGCCACCCCTTCCACAGCTTCCTCATCCCCGCCCGTGACGCCCGCGAACGGTTCGGCCCCGAAGCCCTGCCCCGGCTGCGGGACGCGTACCTGGAGGCGTGGACGGGCGACGGGCACACCCGGGCCGAGCTGCGGCGGGCGCTGAGCCTGGCCTGGCGGCTCGGGGCGATCGGCCGGGCGGGCGCCTGGGGCCGGCTCTTCCCCGGCACGGCCGACGACCTCGGCGGGGCCGGTGACCCGGAGGGCGCCTACTGGCTGCGCGAACTCGCCGCCGAACCGCCGCTGTAGTCCGCGCCGCTCAGACGCCGGCCCCCAGCCGCCGCGCCACGGCCCCGGCCAGCGGATAGACCCGCTCGGGCGGCAGCAGCCGCTGCGCCTGGGCGGCCCGGCCGTTCTGCCGCAGCTCGGCGATCCTACGGACCGTCGGTGTCACGTCGGTGATCCCGGTGACCCACTCCTCGGCGAACGTCCGGACCAGCCCGCGCCCCACCCCGACCTGGATGCTGTAGTGATTGAGCGCCGCCCCGCGCAGCGAACGCTCCGGGTCCCACTGGACGTGCACCTCGGCCTCGGCGATCGCCGCCGCACCGGCCGTCGTCGGCACCGCCCGCGACAGCGCCTCCTCCCAGCCCTCCCGGGTGATCCGCACCGCGAGGACACGTTCCTGACCGGGCTTGCGCGCCCAGTTGCTGCGGTGCATCAGCCAGAGGAACGACGGCTTGATCCACGTCATCCGGCCGAACGAGAACGGCGGCACGAACCGCTGCGCCCGCAGGGCCGGATCGGCGATCGCCGGGGAGTACGCCTGGTACACCACGAGGGTGCGGGGGTCGTAGTCGGCGCGTATCACGTACTGTGAGGTCATGCCCGGAGGCTTTCACCCCATTGACCGCCCGGCGACCGGTTTTTCCACCGCCGGAAGCGGGCGTGGAGGCCGATTCCACGCGGAGGTGCGAGAGTTGTCCACGTTGGCAGGACGCGCCCCCGCCGGTCCGCGTGGCGCGACGACGAAACGACGACGGGACACCTTCATGCCTCTCCAGGGAGAGTACGAGCCGAGCCCCCAGCAGTGGGTCCGCGACCAGGTCGAGCTGTACGAGGGCTCCGGCGGAACCGAGGGCACCACGATGCGGGACATGCCCGTGATCATCCTCACCACCCGGGGAGCCCGCAGCGGGAAGATCCGCAAGACCCCGCTGATGCGGGTCGAGCACGACGGGACGTACGCCGTGGTCGCCTCGCAGGGCGGTGCCCCCACCCACCCGTTCTGGTACCACAACCTCGTGGCCGACCCGCGCGTCGAGCTCCAGGACGGCCCGGTGCGCCAGGACATGAACGCCCGCGAGGTCACCGGCGAGGAGAAGGACCGCTGGTGGCGGCGCGCGGTCGAGGCGTTCCCGGACTACGCCGACTACCAGCGCAAGACGGACCGGCAGATCCCGGTCTTCGTCCTCGAACCGGCCGACCGGCCCCACTGAACCGGCCCGCCCCGGCCCGTCCGCCGGACGGCCGATCAGGACGCGCGCCCGCACGGCCGGGCGCGCTCCAATGAACGGGTGACCGCACCCCCGGACGACTGCCTCGCGCGCAACGAGTGGATCTGCGGGGCCTACCTCACCAGCCGCCGCGGGATCCTCCGGGACGCCGTGGTGCAGCACGTCCAGCTCACCGCGGTCTCGGTCCTCATCGGACTCGCCGTCGCCGTGCCGCTCGCCCTCGCGGCCCGGCGGTGGCGCTGGGCCGCGGGCCCCGTGCTCGGCCTGACGACCGTCCTGTACACCGTGCCGTCGCTCGCCATGTTCTCGCTGCTGCTGCCGGTCTACGGGCTCTCCGCCTCGCTCGTCGTCACCGGGCTCGTGCTGTACTCGCTCACCCTGCTCGTCCGCAACATCCTCGCCGGGCTGCGCGCCGTGCCCGAGGAGACCCGGCAGGCCGCCCGCGGCATGGGCTACGGGCCGCTGCGCCTGCTGCTCACCGTGGAACTGCCCCTCGCCCTGCCCGCCGCCATGGCCGGGCTGCGGATCGCGACCGTCTCCGCCGTCTCCCTGGTCACCGTCGGCGCGATCGTCGGCTACGGCGGACTCGGCAACCTCATCTACTCCGGGATGAACACCTACTTCAAGGCCCAGGTGCTCACCGCCTCCGTCCTCTGCGTCCTCATCGCCGTCACCGCCGACCTGCTGCTCCTGCTCGTCCAGCGGCTGCTGACCCCCTGGACCCGGGGCCGGTCGTGAAGACCCTCGCCGACGCCTGGTCCTGGCTCACCACCGCCGCGCACTGGTCCGGCGAGAACGGCATCACCCACCGACTGGGCCAGCACCTCTTCCTCACCGTCGTCTGCCTGCTGATCAGCAGCCTGATCGCGCTGCCCGTCGCCGTACTCCTCGGCCATCTCGGCCGGGGCGGCGCCCTCGCCGTGAACATCTCCAACATCGGCCGGGCCGTGCCCACCTTCGCCGTGCTGGTACTGCTGCTCCTCACCCCGATCGGCGGCCACGGCGACTGGCCGACCGTCGTCGCCCTGGTGCTCTTCGCCGTACCCCCGCTGCTCACCAACGCCTACGTCGGCATGCGGGAGGTCGACCGCGACGTGGTCCGGGCCGCCCGGGGCATGGGCATGACCGGCAGACAGCTCATGCTGGGCGTCGAACTGCCGCTCGCCCTGCCGCTGATCCTCACCGGCGTACGGATCGCCGCCGTCCAACTCGTCGCGACCGCCACCCTCGCGGCCCTGGCGGGCGGCGGCGGGCTCGGCCGGATCATCACGGCCGGCTTCAACCTCGCCTCCACCCCGCAGGTGGTCGCCGGGGCGGTGCTCGTCGCGGCCTTCGCGCTGATCGTCGAAGGCCTCTTCGAGGCGGGCCGGCTGCTGGCCCCCTCCCGGCTCCGCGGCGAAGGACCGCGATGAGGGCCCGCACCAAGGTCCCCGTGGTGCTGGTGCTGCTCTGGGCGGCCGCCTGCGCCACCGGCCCGGCCCTGGAGGACCGGGGCGAGGTCACCGCACCGCCCGGCGACAGCAGACACCTCACCATCGGCACCGCAGGATTCACCGAGAGCGATCTCCTCGCCCAGCTGTACGCGCTCCTGCTGGACCACGCCGGATACACCACGAAGATCATCTCCGTCACCAACCGGGAGATCTACGAACCGGCCCTGGAGAGCGGCCGGATCGACGTCGTACCCGAGTACGCCGCCACCTTCGCCGACTGGCTGAACGCCCGGAGCAACGGCCCGGACGCCGCCCCGGCCGGTTCGCCCGACCTGGCCGCCACGATGAAGGCCCTGCGCGCGCTCGCCGCCCCCCGCGGCCTCACCGTCCTCGACCCGGGACGCGCCGTCGACCAGAACGCCTTCGCCGTCACCGCCGACCACGCGGCCCGCCACCATCTGCGGACCCTCACCGACCTGGGCCGCTCCGGGCTGCCGGTGCGTCTGGCGGCCGGTGACGAATGCGTGCAGCGGCCCTACTGCGCACCCGGGCTGAAGAAGACGTACGGCATCCGGATCACCGCCGTGGACCCCAAGGGCGTCGGCACCACCCAGGCCAAGCAGGCCGTCCGCAACGGCGAGGACCAGATGGTGCTGACCACCACGACCGACGCCACGCTCGGCGGCTTCGGCCTCGTCCTGCTCGCCGACGACCGGCACCTCCAGAACGCCGACTACATCGTCCCCGTCGTCAACCGCTCCCGGGCCGGCAGCGAGGGCGTACGCACCGCGCTGGGCCGCCTCAACACCGTTCTGACCACCGCCGACCTGGCCCGGCTCAACGAACAGGTCGACAGCTGGCGGCGACTGCCCGAGGACGTCGCGCGTACGTATCTGCGCTCCAAGGGGCTCGTCCGGGGCGGCTGAGTCCCCCGCTCGCCGTCGGGGCCGGTCACCTTCCGCGGTCCGAGCGTGGAGGACCGACGACATCACCGATCGCGGTTGCGAGGAAGGACAGCGTCAGCCCGGCCCGCCGCTCGGCCCACCGGTGGTCGGCGGGCGGGGGAGTGCCGTAGCGGCGTCGGCGGATGTCGTCCACGACCTCGGCGGGGGCGCACAGTCCGGCGAGCACGTCGAGCGCCTCGCCCTTGGTGATCAGCCTGCCGTCCCGCAGGGTCACCGTCGCCCGGGCCAGGGTCAGCAGGCCGAGGTCGACCCAGATGTCGCGCGTCCACCGCTCCGGGTGGTCCAGGGCCGGCCGCCAGAAGGTGCGCAGGTCCTCGACGACGAAGTCGGCGAGCTGTCGGTCGGTCACCGGCGTCAGGACCTCCGCGGGCGGCGGGCCGTACAGGACACGTCCGAAGGCGTGCAGCTCGCGTCGGGTCACGGGGGTGACCGGACGGTGGAGCAGCTCCCGATGGGCCCAGGCCAGGTGCGGACGAGCGGGGTCGTCCAGTTCGGCGGCGACCGGATAGGCGCAGTGCAGCCCGGACGCGAGCGGGACGGCACCGTCCAGGCGCTCGTGCGTCGTGCCCAGGCGCTGTTCCTCCGTCGCCGTGCAGGGCCGCTCCAGGACCGCGATCAGGTCGAGATCGCTGCGGCCCGGCTGGTAGTCGCCCCCGGCGAGCGACCCGTGGGCCCACACCGCGACCAGTGGTACGACGGGGCGCAGGTCATCGACGAAGCGGTCGAGGAGCTGTTCGGTGGGCCGATCGGCCGTTTCGGTCATGGGGACAGTCTGGCCGTCCGGCGGGACACGGCAAGGGTCCGGCACCGGGTGGGGTCCTGGCCCGGCACCGGGTCGGGTCCGGACCGGCGCCGGGGTCCTCAGGCGTCCGCGACGGAGTCGAACCGCACCTCGTCCCGGGCCACGCCCCGGGCGTCCGCGTCGACCGAGCGGCGCAGCGCCTCGTGCAGCCGGGCCGGGGTCAGCACGCCCAGGAAGCGGGCCCCGTCCAGGACCGCGACCCAGCCCGCGTCGTGCTGGAGCATCTCACTGAACGCCTGCTTCAACGGCGCCCCGACCGGCACCCAGGCATCCATCCGGCGGGCCAGTTCGCCGACCGTGCCGTGGTCCCCGGCGATCCGCAGCGCGTCCGCCGCCACCCAGCCGTGCAGCTCGCCCGCCCCGCTCAGCACCACCGCCCAGCGGGCGCCCGCGGCCCCCAGCCGGGCCGCCGCGACGCCGGCCGGCTCGTCCAGCCGGGCGACCGGCGGCTCCTCCAGGTCGGCCGGCTCGATCGCGGTGACCGAGAGCCGCTTCAGCCCCCGGTCGGCGCCCACGAACCGGGCCACGTAAGGGGTCGCGGGGGCCCCGAGCACGGCGCCCGGGGTGTCGAACTGCTCGATGCGCCCGGCCCCGTACACCGCGATCCGGTCGCCCATCCGGACCGCCTCCTCGATGTCGTGGGTGACCATCAGGACCGTCTTGCGGACCCGCGACTGAAGGCTCAGGAACTCGTTCTGCAGCCGCTCGCGCACCACCGGGTCGACCGCGCCGAACGGCTCGTCCATCAGCAGCACCGGCGGATCCGCGGCCAGCGCCCGCGCCACCCCCACCCGCTGGCGCTGCCCACCGGAGAGCTGCGCGGGATAGCGGGAGCCGTATGTCTTCGGGTCCAGCCCCACCAGGTCCAGCAGTTCGGCCGCCCGCGCCCGGGCCCGCGCCCGTTTCCAGCCCACCAGCGAAGGGACGGTCGCCGTGTTGTCGAGGACGGTGCGGTGCGGGAAGAGCCCCACCTGCTGGATGACGTAGCCGATCCGTCGGCGCAGCCGCACCGGATCGATCCCGGAGATGTCCTCGCCGTCGAGGAGGATCCGGCCCGACGTCGGCTCGATCAGCCGGTTCACCATCATCATCGTGGTGGTCTTGCCACAGCCGGACGGACCCACCAGAGTGACCAGCTCCCCCTCCGCGACCTCGAAGGACAGGTCGTCGACCGCGCTGGTGCCGTCCGGATACACCTTCCCGACCTGCTCGAACCGGATCATGCCTGCACGGTAGGGGGCACCGCGGAACCCGGCACCCGGGCCGCGGCCGTCCGGGTCACGGCCGTGTGCTGAACTGTCCGTGGCACAACTGATTCAGGAGCACCTTGTGAGCAGCTACCGGCAACCCGGCATTGTCTTCACCGACCGCTACTTCACGGTCCCGCTCGACCACGGCGACCCCGGCGGCGAGCAGATCGAGGTCTTCGGCAGGGAGGCCGTGGCGAGCGGCCGGACCGGCGAGGAGCTGCCGTGGCTGGTCTACCTGGAGGGCGGCCCCGGCTTCGGCGCCCGGCGCTTCGTCGGCGCGGAGGCCTGGCTCGGCCGGGCCGTCCGGGAATTCCGGGTGCTCCTGCTCGACCAGCGCGGCACCGGCCTCTCCACCCCCGCCAACCGGCAGACCCTGCCGCTGCGCGGCGGCCCGCGCGAGCAGGCCGACTACCTCACGCACTTCCGGTCCGACAGCATCGTGCGCGACTGCGAGCTGATCCGCCCGCAGCTCACCGGCGGTGAGCCGTGGACGGTCCTGGGCCAGTCCTTCGGCGGCTTCTGCGCCGTCCGCTATCTTTCGGCCGCGCCCGAGGGGCTCAAGGCCGTCCTCATCACCGGCGGTCTGCCCTCCCTCGACGCCCACGCCGACGACGTCTACCGTGCCGCGTACCCCCGGATCGAACGCAAGGTAGCCGCCCACTACGCCCGCTACCCGCAGGACGTCGAGCGAGCCCGGGAGATCGCCGCCCATCTGCTGGAACGCCCCGTCGAGAGCGCCGGGCACCGGCTGACCGTCGAGTCGTTCCAGTCGCTCGGCATCATGCTGGGCGGCGGCAGCGGCAGCCACCAGCTGCACTACCTGCTGGAGAACGCCTTCGTCCGCACCCCGCACGGGTCCGAACTCTCCGACACCTTCCAGGAGGCGCTGCGGACCGCCACCTCCTTCGCCGGGCACCCCCTCTACGCGCTGATGCACGAGGCGATCTACGGGCAGGACGCCCGGCCCACCGCCTGGTCCGCCGAGCGGGTCCGCGCCGAGTTCCCGCGGTTCGACGCCGCCGAGGCGCTGAAGGGCGACGGCCCGGTGCTGTTCACCGGCGAGAGCATCCACCCCTGGCACTTCGAGGTGGACCCGGCGCTGCGTCCGCTGCGCGAGACCGCCGAGCTGCTCGCCGCCCGTACCGACTGGGCCCCGCTGTACGACGGCGAGCGCCTGGCGGCCAACGAGGTGCCGGTCGCGGCGGCCGTCTACCACGACGACATGTACGTCGACACCGCGCACGCGCTGAGTACCGCCGCCGCGATCCGGGGCCTGCGCACCTGGGTCACCGACGAGTACGAGCACGACGGGGTCCGCGCGGGCGGCCCGAAGGTCCTGGACCGGCTGCTGGCCCTGGTCCGCGACGAGATCTGAGCGCGCCGACGACGCGCGGAGCCGGTCGCACCGTACGGTCCGGTGCGACCGGCTCCCACGCCGCGGAACGGGTCAGGGGTGACGGTTCTGCAGGGCGTGCAGCGTGTCGGCGAGCCCGGTGGCCGAGCGCGGCGCCCGGTTGTACGGGAGCTTCGACAGGACGGCCGCCATGCCGCAGGTGTTGGAGACGGCCGAGAACACCAGGCCGGAGCCGACCCCGGCGGAGATCCAGCGCGCGGCGGGGAACCGCACCCCGGCGAGCAGTCCGGCCACCACGAGCGAACCGGCGGCGAGCCGGACCTGGCGCTCCATCGGCCAGGTGGTGCGCGCCCCGGCGGGCTGCGCGACGGCACGGCCCTCGGCCTCCCAGGCGGAGGTGCCGCCGGTGAGCGTCACGGCCTCGATGTCGGCGGCGGCGAGGATGTCGCAGGCACGGGTGGAGCGGACGCCCGAGGCGCACACCAGGAGCAGCGGGCCCCGGGCGGCGGCGGACTTCAGCGCGGGCACGGCCTCGGAGAGGCGGTCCAGCGGTACGTTCAGCGCACCGGGGACGTGGCCGGAGGCGTACTCGCCGGGGGCACGCACGTCGATCACGGTGAACTCCGCGAGACGGGCCGCGGCCTCGGCGGGGGAGAGGGATGCGGGGCTGGTCACGAGCAGTGATTCCTTTCGTTCACCGGGAGAGGAGGGATGCGGTCCCTCCCTCCCCGGTCAGGTTAGAATACCCCTTGGGGTATTGAGGAGGAGGAATTGTGGAACTCGACATGGCGGCCGACGAACTGAAGTCGGTCCTCAACCGCCTTCGCCGGGCGCAGGGCCAGCTCACCGGGATCATCAGGATGGTCGAGGAGGGGCGCGACTGCGAGGACGTGATCACGCAGATGGCGGCCGTCTCCCGGGCACTGGACCGGGCCGGGTTCGCGATCATCGCGACGGGGCTGCAGCATTGCATGGCCGACGGCGGGCAGGAGCCCGCGGACCGGGACCAGATGCGGGCCCGGTTGGAGAAGCTCTTCCTCTCGCTGGCCTGAGCCGGCCGGGGGCGGAGCGAGGGGAGGCGCGGGTTCGTCCCGCGCCTCCCCTTCGTCGTGTCCTACGCCACGGCGTCGACGAGCATGAAGACGGCCACGGCCAGCAGTACGACGCCGAAGATCCGTTGCAGGGCGGCCGTGGACACCTTCGCGGCCAGCCGCTTCCCGTCCCAGGCGCCGAGGATCGCCGCCGCCGTGAACGGGGCGATCACCGCCCAGTCCAGCACGGTGGGCGTGGTGAGCCGGGTGGCCAGCGCGGCCGTGGAGTTCACGATGATGACGAGCAGGCTGGTGCCGACCGCCGAGGTCATCGGCACGGCGACGACGGCGACCAGCGCGGGCACCACCAGGAAACCGCCGCCCACCCCGAGGAAGCCGGTCACCGCGCCGAGTCCGGCCCCGGTCCCGGCCACCCGCCCGGTGGACGAGGGGCGCGCGCCGTCCGGGGCGTCCACTCCGGCGCGCGGCCGGATCATCCGTACGCCGGCGACCACCGCGAGCGCCGCGAAGGCGGCCGTCAGCGCCCAGGACGGGATGTGCGCCGACAGCGCCCCGGCGACCGCGGCCGGAACGAGTCCGGCCGCCGCGAAGAGCCCTCCGGTGCGCCAGCGGACGTGGCCCTCGCGGGCGTGGGCGACCAGCCCGGTGAGCGAGGTCGCGATGACGATGAGCAGTGCGGCGGTGGTGGCCGCGGCCGGGGTGAACCCGAGCAGGTAGATCAGCGCGGGAACGGCGAGCACACTGCCCCCGCCGCCCAGCCCGCCGAGCGCCAGTCCGACCACGGCGCCGGCGATCAGCGCCACGACCAGCGCGGTCATATCGTGCCTCCGCTCGGGACGGGGCCGGTGGGGCCCGGTGTGCGGCCGAGCGGGCACGGGCCCCCGGGGGTGCGGGTGAAGAACACGACGCGGCTCCTTCTGCGATGCTTTACCCCTGGGGGTATTACGGAACAAGGCTAACACTCATACCCCCAGGGGTATTTTTCCTGGGGTGGGGCGCGCGACCGGAGGTCGGCTTGTTCCGTGTCATTGACATGCAACTGCCATGATGTTGAATTCGGTGAAGTTGTGTTGCGCGACTCTGATGACTTGAGTGATCAAGGGAGAATCAGTGACACCTCGCCCTTCCCGCCTCACCGCGCTCTCCGCGGCGGCGGCCCTCCTCGTCGGCGGCCTGCTGACCGCGACGCCGTCCGCCCGGGCGGACGACCACCCCCGCCCCGCCGGCCCGGCGGCGGACAGCGTGCCGGTCCCCGCCATCACCCCGACCCCGCGGTCGGCGCGGGCCCGCACCGACCGGATCACCATCAGCCCGACCGTCACCGTGGTGGCGGGCGGGGTCTACGACGAGTCCGCCCTCCAGGTCGTGGAGAGCGCGCTGCGCCGGGCCGGCGCCCAGCGCGTCGTACGCGCCGACCGCCCCGCGCGCGGCGGACTCACCGTCCACGTCGGCGACCCGGCCGCGCTCGCCGCGCAACGGATCGACGGCCCGTCCGCGCTGCCGGCCGAGGGATACGTGCTCGGCATCGGCGCCGACCGCATCGTGCTGGCGGGCAAGGACACCACGGGCACCTACTACGCCGCCCAGACGCTCCGCCAGGTCCTGCCGCGAGCGAGCCGTCCGGGAACCACCGTCGCCGGACTCGCCGTACGCGACTGGCCCGGCACCGCGCTGCGCGGCACCATCGAGGGCTTCTACGGCACCCCCTGGTCGCACGAGGCCCGGCTCGACCAGCTCGACTACTACGGCGAGCACAAGATGAACATCTACGCCTACTCGCCGAAGGACGACCCCTACCTCCGCGCCAAGTGGCGCGACCCCTACCCGGCCGACCGGCTGGCGCAGATCCGGGAACTCGCCGACCGGGCGGCACGGCGGCACGTGGAGTTCACCTACGCCCTCTCGCCCGGCCTCTCGGTCTGCTACAGCTCGGACGCCGACGCCGAGGCGCTGGCCGACAAGTTCCAGACCATCTGGGACGTCGGCGTACGCACCTTCGCGGTCCCGCTCGACGACATCAGCTACACCGACTGGAACTGCGCCGAGGACAAGGCGAAGTGGGGCACCGGCGGCGGTGCGGCCGGGGCGGCGCAGGCGTATCTGCTCAACCGGGTCAACCGGGAGTTCATCGCCACCCACCCCGGCGGGCAGCCGCTCCAGATGGTCCCGACCGAGTACTACGACGTCTCCGGCTCGCCGTACAAGAAGGCGCTGTCCGAACAGCTCGACCCGGACGTCCTCGTCGAGTGGACCGGCATCGGCGTCGTCGCGCCGACCATGACCGTGGCACAGGCGGAGGCCGCCCGTACGGTCTTCGGCCACCCCATCCTCACCTGGGACAACTACCCGGTCAACGACTACACGACCAGCCGGCTGCTGCTCGGCCCGTTCACCGGGCGGGAGAAGGGGCTGCCCGGCAGGCTGGCGGGGATCACGGCGAACCCGATGATCCAGCCGTACGCCTCCAAACTCGCGCTGTACACCGTCGCCGACTACGCGTGGAACGACGCGGCGTACGACCCGCGCACCTCCTGGGGCGCGGGCCTGAAGGAGTACGCGGGCGGCGACCCGCGCACCGGGAAGGCGCTGCGGGCCTTCGCCGACGTCAACTACAGCTCGGCCCTCGACAAGGCACAGGCCCCCGAGCTGGCGGCCGAGTTCGCCCGCTACTGGACGGACGGCGACGCCGCCCGGCTCGGTGCGGCGCTCGACACGCTCGGTGCGGCGCCCGCCCGGCTGCGCGCCGCCCTGCCGGACCGGGGCTTCGTCGCCGACGCCGCGCCCTGGCTCGACGCCACCGCCGCCTGGGCCACCGCCGCCCGCACCGCGCTGGGGATGGTGGAGGCGGCCCGCGCCGGAGAGGGCGCACGGGCCTGGGAGCTGCGGCAGCGGCTGCCCGCGCAGCTCGCCGCGGCGAAGTCCTTCACGTACACCGGACTCGACGGGCGCCGGGTGCCGGTGCTGGTCGGTGACGGTGTCCTCGACCGGTTCGTCGACGCGGCCACCGCCGAGCACGACCGGATCCTCGGTGTGAGCGGCCGGCCCACGGCCTCGACCAGCCTGGGCACGTACCAGAGCAACACCGCCGCCCGGATGCTGGACGGCGACGACACCACGTACTTCTGGAGCGACGGGGCGCCCGCCGCGGGCGACAGCGTCACCGTCGACCTCGGCCGGGTGCGGGAGCTGGGCACCGTCACCCTGGCGATGGGCAAGCCGGGCAGCACCGAGGACTACCTCCACCAGGGGGTGCTGGAGTATTCGTCCGACGGGCGGGACTGGCGGCAGCTGACCGCCTTCTCCGGAACCCCGGACGTCACCGCCGCCGCACCCGCCGGGACGACGGCGCGCTACGTACGGGCCCGGGCCACCGTGGGCCAGGAGAACTGGCTGGTGGTACGGGAGTTCGGCGTCCCGGCCGACGAGGCGGCGGTGACCGGCGGACCGCCCGCCGCCGAGGGGTCGTCGCTGCGCGCGGCGGCCGACGGGGACCCGGGCACCGTCTACCGGGCGGCCCGTGCGCCGGAGGCGGGGGAGGCGCTGGAGCTGGCGCTGGGCCCGGCCCGCGCGGTGCCCTTCGTCACCGTGCTGCAGGCGGCCGGGGCCACGGGCCGCGCCGACCTCCAGCTCCGCTCCGCCGACGGCACCTGGCACACGGCCGGCGCGGTCGACGGCCCCTACACCCGGGTGGACACGGCCGGGGCGGAGGCCGACGCGGTGCGGCTCCTCTGGCGCTCCGGGACGTCCGCCCCGCAGGTCGCCGAAGTGGTGGCGGCCGACGCCGGCTGACCCCCGCGCGCCGCACGGCCCACACGTCCGGCCCGGACCGAAGCCCTCTTCGGCCCGGGCCGGACGCATGGGCGGCCACGGGACCGGGCGAGTTGTTCCCAGAGAGGCAAGCAACCGCTTAGTATGCGCCGGAGCAGTGGTAATGCCGACAGCGTTGTGGAGGCCCCTGATGCAGGCATGGCGAGTGCACCGGAACGGCGAACCGAGCGAGGTGATGCGGCTGGAGGAGACCGGCGTGCCCGAGCCCGGCGAGGGGCAGGTGCTCGTCGACGTGCTCGCCGCGAACATCAACTTCCCCGACGCGCTGCTCTGCCGGGGCCAGTACCAGGTGCGGCCGCCGCTGCCCTTCACCCCCGGCGTGGAGATCTGCGGGCGCACGGCGGACGGGCGCCGCGTGCTCGCCACCCCGGCCCTGCCGCACGGCGGGTTCGCCGAGTACGCCCTCGTCGACGAGGCCGCCCTGCTGCCCGCCCCCGACACCCTCGACGACGCCGAGGCGGCCGCCCTGCACATCGGCTACCAGACCGGCTGGTTCGGCCTGCACCGCCGGGCGCGCCTGCAGCCCGGCGAGACCCTGCTGGTGCACGCGGCGGCCGGGGGCGTCGGCAGCGCCGCCGTCCAGCTCGGCAAGGCCGCGGGCGCCACCGTCATCGGGGTCGTCGGCGGCCCGGAGAAGGCGAGGACCGCCGCGGAACTCGGCTGCGACCTGGTCGTCGACCGCCGTACCGAGGACATCGTCGCCGCCGTCAAGGAGGCCACCGGCGGACGCGGCGCCGACGTGGTGTACGACCCGGTCGGCGGCGAGGCGTACGCCAAGTCCGTCAAGTGCGTCGCCTTCGAGGGCCGGGTGGTCGTCGTCGGCTTCGCGAGCGGGACCGTCCCCGCCCCGGCGCTGAACCACGCGCTGGTCAAGAACTACTCGATCCTCGGGCTCCACTGGGGCCTCTACAACGCCAAGGACCCGGCCGCCGTCCGCGCCTGCCACGGCGAACTCACCCGGCTCGCCGCCGAGGGCGCCGTCCGCCCCCTGGTCAGCGAACGCGTCGGACTCGACGGGGCGGCCGCCGCCGTCCAGCGCGTCGCCGACGGCGCCAGCACCGGCCGGATCGCCGTACTTCCCCGAGGAGCCGCCCGATGACCGCACCCGACGCGGCGGAACTCCGCCGCCGGACCCAGGAACTGCTGGCCGCGCACCCCCCGGCCACCACCGACCGCACCGCCTTCCTCCGGGCCCGCTTCGACGCCGGGCTGGCCTGGGTCCACTACCCGGCCGGGCTGGGCGGCCTCGACGCGCCCCGCTCCCTCCAGGGCGTCGTCGACGCCGAACTCGCCGCCGCGGGCGCCCCCGACAACGACCCGCGCCGGATCGGCATCGGCCTCGGCATGGCCGCCCCCACCATCCTCGGCTTCGGCACCGACGAGCAGAAGGAACGCTTCCTGCGCCCGCTCTGGGTCGGCGAGGAGGTCTGGTGCCAGCTCTTCAGCGAACCCGGCGCGGGCTCCGACCTCGCCGCGCTCGCCACCCGCGCCGTGCGCGACGGCGAGGACTGGGTGGTCGACGGACAGAAGGTCTGGACGTCCAGCGCCCATCTGGCCCGCTGGGCGATCCTGATCGCCCGCACCGACCCGGACGTGCCCAAACACCGCGGGATCAGCTACTTCGTCTGCGACATGACCGCCCCCGGCGTCGAGGTCCGGCCACTGCGCCAGATCACCGGCGAGGCCGAGTTCAACGAGGTCTTCCTCACCAGCGTCCGCATCCCCGACCACCACCGGCTCGGCCCGGTCAACGAGGGCTGGAAGGTCGCGCAGACCACCCTGATGAACGAACGCGTCTCCATCGGCGGGGCCCGCGTCCCGCGCGAGGGCGGCATGATCGGCCCCGTCTCCCGCACCTGGCGCGAACGCCCCGAACTGCGCACCCACGACCTCCACCAGCGGCTGCTGACCCTCTGGGTCGAGGCCGAGGTGGCCCGGCTCACCGGCGCCCGGCTGCGCCAGCAGCTCGTCGCCGGACAGCCCGGCCCGGAGGGCTCCGGGATGAAGCTGGCCTTCGCCCGGCTCAACCAGGAGATCAGCGGCCTGGAGGTCGAACTGCTCGGCCAGGAAGGGCTGCTGTACGACGACTGGACCATGCGCAGGCCCGAACTCGTCGACTTCACCGGCCGGGACGCCGGCTACCGCTACCTCCGCTCCAAGGGCAACTCCATCGAGGGCGGCACCAGCGAGGTGCTGCTCAACATCGTCGCCGAGCGCGTACTCGGCCTGCCCGCCGAGCCGCGCACCGACAAGGACGTCGCCTGGAAGGACCTCTCCCGATGACAGCACCGACCGCATCCGCCGACGCGACCGGCACGCCCGACCTGCTCTACTCGGAGGCGGAGGAGGACCTGCGGGCCGCGGTGCGCTCCCTCCTCGCCGACCGGGGCGACGTGCCCGCGCTGCTCGCCCGCGCCGAGGCCGGCGCCCCGTACGACCCGGAGCTCTGGCGGGCCCTGTCCGGCGGCATCGGCGCGGCGGGGCTGCTGGTGCCGGAGCGGTTCGGCGGCCAGGGCGCGAGCCACCGCGAGGCCGCCGTGGTCCTGGAGGAGCTGGGCCGGGCGGTGACCCCGGCGCCGTATCTGACCGGTGCGGTCGTCGCCGTCCAGACACTGCTCGCGCTGGGCGAGCCCGCCGGGGCCGTCGCCGAACTCCTCGGCCGGATCGCCGACGGGCGCCGGGTCGCGGTGCTCGCCGTACCGTTCGCCGTCGACGCGCCCGAGGCGGTCCGGCCCGCGGCGGTGGTGGCGGGCCGGGTGGAGGGCGGCGTGACCGGTGTCGCCGACGCCACGGCCGCCGATGTGCTGCTGGTGCCGACGACGGACGGCCTGTACGCGGTCGACACGGACGCCGAGGGGGTCGCCGTGACCCCGCTGGTGTCGCTCGACCTGACCCGCCCGCTCGCCGACATCACCCTCACCGGGGCCCCGGGAACCCGCCTCGCCGACGGCGCGGCGGCCGTCGACGCCGTACGCCGGGGCCTGCTGGCGGGCGCCGGACTGCTCGCCTCCGAACAGCTCGGCATCGCCGAATGGTGCCTGGCCGAGGCGGTCCGACACACCCGCCAACGCCACCAGTTCAACCGGCCGGTCGGCTCCTTCCAGGCGCTCAAGCACCGCATGGCGCAGCTCTGGCTCGACGTCGTGTCGGCCCGCGCCGCCGCGCGCAACGCCGCCGACGCCCTCGCCACCGGCAGCCCCGAGGCGCCGCTCGCGGTGGCCGTGGCACAGGCGTACTGCTCCGGGGCCGCCGTGCACGCCGCGGAGAAGTGCGTCCAGCTGCACGGCGGGATCGGGATGACCTGGGAGCACCCGGCGCACCTGTACCTCAAGCGGGCCAAGGCCGACGCGATCGCGTACGGCACCGCCGGACGGCACCGCGCCACCGTCGCCGAACTCATGGAGCTGCCCGCGCCCTGACCCGGCCCCCACCGGACGAACGACGGCCGGCGGGCGGGCGGCGAACGAGTCAACTCTTCTGTTCGGTATGCCGGTTGGGATGCGCACCGGCGCATACTCGGTCCCGTCCGCCCGTCCAGCCCTCGCTCCCGGGAGAACCCATGGCGCCCCCGACCCGCCGAAGCGTCGTCACCGCCGCGCTCGCCACCGCGGCCGCAGGCATTTTGCTGCCCCCGAGAACGGCCGCCGCGTCCCGCCCGGCACCCCGCCCCCGGGCGCTGCGCCGGGCCCACGCCCACAACGACTACCTGCACCCGCGCCCACTGCACGACGCGCTCGACCACGGCTTCACCAGCGTCGAGGCGGACGTCTTCCTGGTGGACGGCGAACTGCTCGTCGCCCACGAGGCCACCGGACTCGACCCCGCCCGCACCCTCGCCTCGCTCTACCTCGACCCGCTGCTGGCCAGGGTCCGGGCCCACCACGGCAGGGTCCACCCGGGCTACCACGACCCCGTGCAGCTGCTGATCGACATCAAGACGGACGGCGCCGCGGCCTATCTCGCGCTCGACCGGCAGCTCCACCGCTACCGGTCCATGCTGACCTCGTACCACGGCGGCCGGGTACGGCCCGGCGCCATCACCCCCGTCGTCTCCGGCGACCGCGCCGCCCGCGTCCCGATGGAGGCCCAGCGCACCCGCCACGCCTTCTACGACGGCCGCCCCGATGACCTCGGCACCACCGCCCCCGCGTCCTTCGCCCCGCTCATCAGCACCAGCTGGAGCGAGGTGTTCGACTGGCAGGGCACCGGCCCCTTCCCCGCCGCCGAGCGGGCGCGGCTGCGGACCCTGGTCGCCCGGGCCCACCGGGAGGGCCGCCGCATCCGCTTCTGGGCCACCCCCGACGCCTCCGGGCCGGAACGGGAGGCGGTCTGGACCGAGCTGCTGGCCGCCGGGGTCGACCACCTCAACACCGACGACCTCGCGGGCCTGGAACGCTTCCTGCGGGCCCACGACCGGAACACCCGTGGCGAGGAGGCCCGTCCCCGGGCGTGACGGACGGTCACCCACCCGATCGGCGGACACGCCGGGGCGCCGAACGGCCTCTCCGCTGCGCCAGACTGGCGGCCGTATGCCGCCTACCCGGCGCGGCGGAGGAGGTTGGCCATGGCTATTTCGATCTCACTGGTGGTGCTCCTGCTGATCCTGGCGGTGGTCTTCCTCCGCAACGGGCTGAAACTCTCGCACGCGGTGGTCTGCGCGCTGCTCGGCTTCTTCCTCGCGGGTTCGAGCATGGGACCGACCATCCAGGACAGCCTGGCCGCCACGGCCGACGTCGTCGGCAGCCTGCGGCCTTGACCCCGGCGCGGGGCGCGGCGCACACCGCGTCCCGCACCGCCGTATCAGTCCCCGTCCCCGCCCGCCAGCCGGGAGCGGATGAGGAAGCGCACCCCCTCCGGGGCCTCCAGCGAGAAACCGCTGCCCCGCCCCGGCACCACGTCGACGATCAGCCGGGTGTGCGACCACAGCTCGTACTGGCTCCGCGACATCCAGAACGGAACCGGCTCCGCCACCCCCGCCACGTCGAGCGAGGCCACCAGCACATCGGAGCCGCCGGTGCGGAACTCGCCGTCCTGGTAGCACATCGGCGCACTGCCGTCGCAGCAGCCGCCCGACTGATGGAACATCAGCGGCCCGTGCAGCTCCCGCAGTTTCCGCAGCAGCTCCTCGGCGGCCGGGGTGAGCTCCACCGCGGCCTCTCCCGCCGGGCTCATCGCAGCGGCTCCGCGCCGAGGCCCGCCCAGGTGTAGCGGTGCTCGGGACGGCCGGTGTCGCCGTACTTGAGGCTGAGCCGCAGCCGCCCCGCCCCCTCCAGGTATTTGAGATAGCGCTGCGCCGTGGAGCGGCTGAGCCCGGCACGGGCCGCGACTTCGTGCGCGGAGAGCGGTCCCTCGGCGGCCGACAGCACATGGCGGATCGCCTCCGCGGTGGGCGCCGAATGCCCCTTGGGCAGCCCGGACGACGGACCGGACCCGGCGGTGCGAAGGGCCCCGAAGATCTGGTCGACCTGCTCCTGCCCGGCCTCGCCCCGGCCGCCGCCCACCCCGTCGAGGGTCCGGCGCAGCGCCGCGTAACTCTCCAGCTTGGCCCGCAGACCGGTGAAGCTGAACGGCTTCACCAGGTACTGGAGGGCCCCGTACCGCATGGCGGTCCGTACGGTCGCCACGTCGCGGGCCGCGGTCACCATGATCACATCGGCCGGATGGCCGAGCTGGCGCAGCCGCCGCACCAGCGTCAGCCCCGTCTCGTCCGGCAGATAGTGGTCGAGGAGGACCAGATCGACCCGGTCGCGTTCCAGGAAGGCCAGGGCCTGTGCGGCGGTGTGCGCACGGGAGACCACCCGGAAGCCGGGGACCTTCGCCACGTACGCGGCGTTGATCTCGGCGACCCGGAAGTCGTCGTCCACCACCAGGACATCGATCATCGCGACTCTCCCACTTCTGTCAGGGGCCGGACGGTGAGTGCCTCGGGCAGGACGACGGTGAAGACCGCTCCGCCGCCCGCACGTGCCGTGACACGGGCCGCGCCACCGTAACGCTCGGCCAGCCGGCGCACCAGCGCCAGTCCCAGGCCGCGGCCGCGGTGCGCGGGTGACTCCTTGGTGGACCAGCCCTCGGTGAAGATGTGCTCGCGCATCGCGGGCGGCACCCCGGGGCCGTTGTCGCTGACCCGCAGGACCGCCGTGGAGCCCTCGGCCAGCAGCTCCACCTCGACGAGCGTGGCGACGTCCAGCGCGTTGTCGATGAGGTTGCCGAGCACCGTCACCAGGTCCCGCGGGTCCACCACCGCGTCCGGGAGCAGGGTGTTCGGCGAGACGCGCAGCTCCGCGCCCCGCTCCGCCGCGATGGCCGACTTGCCCACCAGCAGCGCCGACAGCAGCGGGTCGTTGACCCGCTCGGCGACCTGCTCCGCCGACGCCCGGTGACCGCTGGTCACCTCCTCCACGAACTCCCGCGCGGCATCGGGCCGGCCCAGCTCCAGCAGCCCCAGCAGGGTGTGCAGCCGGTTGGCGTGCTCGTGGTCCTGGGCCCGCAGCGCGTCCAGCAGACCGTGCGTGGAGTCCAGCTCGCGCCCCAGCAGCTCCAGCTCGGTACGGTCGCGCAGGGTCACCACCGCTCCGCCGTCCCCCGTGGGCATCCGGTTGGCGATCAGCACCCGGCCCCGGCACACCGTGATGAGGTTGTCGCCGCCCACCCGGCCCGCCAGCACCTCGGTCATCCGGCCCGGCGGCAGCACCTCGCCCAGCGGACGGCCGACGGCGTCCCGGTCCAGCTCCAGCAGCCGCTGGGCCTCGTCGTTGAGCAGCCGGATCCGGCCCCGCGCGTCGAGGGCGAGCACGGCCTCGCGGATGCTGTGCAGCATCGCCTCGCGCTCGTCCAGCAGCGCCGAGATGTCGGCGAAGGCGATCCCGTGCGTACTGCGCTGGAGGCGCCGTGAGACGGCCAGCGCGGCCAGGACGCCCACGGCGAGGGCCGTACCGGAGTAGAGGAGCAGCCCCGGAATGGTCCCCAGGAGCCGGTCGTGGACGCTGTCGTAGGCGATGCCCACCGAGACGGCGCCCACGATGGCTCCCCTCCGGTCGCGCAGCGGGACCTTCGCCCGCGCCGACCTGCCCAGGGTGCCGTCGTCGATCTGCATGATCTCCCGGCCGCCCAGTGCCGTGCTGGGGTCGGTGGAGACATGCCTGCCGATCTGCCCGGTCTCGGTGTGCGACCAGCGCACCCCACGGGTGTCCATGACGACGATGTACAGCGCCCCGGTGGCCCGCCGGATGCGCTCGGCCTCGGTCTGCACCGGTCCGCCGGGGGTGGGGTCGGTGGTGAGCAGTTCGTCGACCAGGCCGGGTTCGGCGGCCGTGGTCTGGGCGATGGACAGGGCCTGGTGCATCGCCTGGTTGTCGAGCTGGCGGCTGAGCGGGGCGAGGAAGAGGCCCGTGACGAGCATGATCACCCCGGTGGTGATGGCCACCTGGGTCAGGAGCACCTGGGCGAAGACACGGCGGGGCCAGTGGATGCGCATGTGCTCGCCCTCTGCCTTCCGCTCGTGTGGAACATGTTGCTCCGTTTCGCCCTCGTGTGAACGCAACGTAAACGCCGGGGTCGCCGATGACCAGTCCTCGTGGCGCATTCGTTGTCCTGCCGCGAGCAGAACGAGCAGAACCCCGGGTTATCGGCAGAACCGGGAGTTGTGGGCGCAAGGCTCCCCGGCCCCCCGGGGCCGCCTCTAGCGTCCCGCCCCATGAACAGCGAAACGAGCCCCGCCATCGAGCTGCGGGGGGCGAGCAAAGCGTTCCGGACTCCGTCGGGGGCGCTCCACACCGCCGTACGGGATCTGGACCTGACCGTGGGGCGCGGCGAGTTCGTCGCCGTCGTCGGACCCACCGGATGCGGCAAGTCGACGACGCTGACCCTGGTCAGCGGCCTGGAGGAGCCCACCGAGGGCGAGGTGCTGGTGGCCGGGGAGCCGGTGCGCGGCATCGGCGACAAGGTCGGCTTCGTCTTCCAGCAGGACGCGGTCTTCCCCTGGCGGACCGTGCTGTCCAACGTGATGGCGGGACCCCGGTTCCGGGGGGTGCCCAAGGCCGAGGCGAAGGAGCGGGCCCGGGAGTGGCTCGCCCGGGTCGGCCTCGCCTCCTTCGAGGACCGCTACCCGCACCAGCTCTCCGGTGGCCAGCGCAAGCGCGTCGCCCTCGCGGCCACCTTCGTCAACGACCCCGAGATCCTGCTCATGGACGAGCCGTTCTCGGCGCTGGACGTGCAGACCAGGGCGCTGATGTCGGACGAGCTGCTGGAGCTGTGGGGCGGGACCGGCGCCTCCGTCGTCTTCGTCACCCACGACCTGGAGGAGTCCATCGCGCTGGCTGACAAGGTCGTGGTCATGACCGCCGGACCGGCCACGGTCAAGGAGGTCTTCGAGATCGACCTGCCCCGGCCCCGCAAGGTCGAGCAGGTGCGGCTGGAGCCCCGGTTCATCGAGATCTACCGGGAGATCTGGTCCTCGCTCGGCGAAGAAGTCCGCATCACCCGCGAGAGGGGTGCCAGCGATGTCGCCTGACACCATCACGGCCAAGGCCGGGGCCGTCCCCGCCGGCGGGACCGACCGGGCGCGGGCCAGGGCGCGGGCCGCCCGGAACCGCGCGTACCTGGTGACGGGGAGCCGGATCGCGGTGCTCCTCGCGGTCGTCGGGCTGTGGGAGTGGCTGGCCCGCACCGCCGTCATCGACCCGTTCAACTTCTCCATGCCCTCGAAGATCTGGGAGCAGATCCGTACCTGGGTCGTGGACGGCACCGCCCAGGGCTCGCTCTGGGAGCAGATCTGGTACACGCTCTACGAGGCCCTGCTCGGCTGGGTCATCGGTGTCGTCGCCGGTGTGCTGCTCGGGATCGCGCTGGGCCGGGTGCGGTTCGCCGCCGACGTCCTCGGCCCGTACATCAAGGTGCTCAACGCGCTGCCCCGGATCGTGCTCGCGCCGATCTTCCTCATCTGGTTCGGCCTCGGACCGGCCTCGAAGGTGGCCTCCGCGGTCGTCCTGGTCTTCTTCCCCGTCTTCTTCAACGCCTTCCAGGGGGCCCGGGAGGTCGACCGCAACCTCGTCGCCAACTCCCGCATCCTGGGCGCCAGCAACCGGCAGGTCACCCTCCAGGTGGTGATCCCCTCCGCCACGTCGTGGATCTTCACCAGCCTGCACGTCAGCTTCGGCTTCGCGCTCATCGGGGCCATCGTCGGCGAGTACATCGGCGCGACCAAGGGGCTCGGGCTGCTGGTCGCCGCCTCCCAGGGCACGTTCAACGCCGCCGGTGTCTACGCCGCGATGGTCATCCTCGCGATCGTCGCGCTGCTGGCCGAGGGGCTGCTCACCTTCCTGGAGAAACGCCTCTTCCGCTGGAAGCCCGCCGATGCCGACAGCCCCCGCTGACGCCCCGCGCCACCTCTCCCACCACCCCGGACCCCCTCTCCACAAGGACGTGCATCAGATGCGTACCTCCCTCCGTGTTCCCGCCCTGGCCGTCGCCGGTGCGCTCGCCCTGACCGGGCTCACCGCCTGCGGCGGCGAGGACTCCGGCTCCGCGGGCAAGGGCGACCAGGTCAAGATCATGGTCGGCGGCCTCGACAAGGTCATCTACCTCCCCGCGATGCTCACCGAGCGGCTCGGCTACTTCGAGGACGAGGGCGTCTCCGTACAGCTCCTCACCGAACCCGCCGGAGTGCAGGCGGAGACGGCGCTGGTCTCCGGCGACGTCCAGGGCACCGTGGGCTTCTACGACCACACCCTCGACCTCCAGGTGAAGGGCAAGCAGGTCGAATCCGTCGTCCAGTTCTCGCAGGCCCCCGGCGAGGTCGAGATCGTCTCCAACCAGGCGGCCGACAGCCTGAAGTCGGCGAAGGACTTCAAGGGCAAGAAGCTCGGTGTGACCGGCATCGGCTCCTCCACCGACTTCCTCACCAAGTACCTCGCCGTCAGCAACGGGGTGGCGACCAGCGAGTTCTCCCCGGTCGCGGTCGGTGCCGGGCAGACGTTCATCTCCGCCCTCCAGCAGGGCTCCATCCAGGGCGGGATGACCACCGACCCGACGGTCGCCACCATCCTGGACAAGAAGCTCGGCAAGGTCCTCATCGACATGCGTACCCCGGAGGGCTCCAAGGAGGCGCTCGGCGGGCTCTACCCCTCGTCCAGCCTGTACATGCGGACCGACTGGGTGAACAGCCACAAGGAGACCGTCCAGAAGCTCGCCAACGCCTTCGTCCGGACGCTGAAGTGGATGTCCACGCACAGCGCCGACGAGATCGCCGAGAAGATGCCCGCGGACTACGCCCAGGGCGGCGGCAAGGCCCTGTACGCCCAGGCCATCAAGAGCACGCTGCCCATGTTCACCACGGACGGCGTCATGCCCGCGGACGGGCCCGCGACCGTCGAGCGGGTCCTGAAGGCGTTCAACCCGAACCTGAAGGACGCCAAGGTGGACCTCGCCAAGACATACACCACGGAGTTCGTCGACCGGGCGAAGTGATCCGCCCGGCCGGTCCGGTCCGTCCCCGTGGACGACCGGACCGGCTTCCCGGCTACTGGTGCTTCCAGCTCGGCGGCTGGGCGGGGTCGAGGTTCCGCCACTCGGCGAGCACCTCGGGGTCCTGGGCGTCGAGCCAGTCGGCCAGTTCGCGGAAGGACACGCAGCGCACCCCCTTGCGGGGGCAGACCTCGCGCATGGTGTCCTCGACGGCGTCCATGTAGATCCCGCCGTTCCAGTCCTCGAAGTGGTTCCCGATGAAGAGCGGGGCGCGGCTGCCGTGGAAGACCCGCTCGAAGCCCGCGAGGTAGGCCGCGCGGGTCTCCTTGCGCCAGGCCGGATATTTGGCGGGGTCGCCCTCGGTGCTGCCCTCGGACTGGTTGTAGAGGAAGTTGAAGTCCATGGACAGGACCTGGAACTCCTTGCCCGGGAACGGCAGCATCTGCAACGGGAAGTCCCAGACGCCGTTCTTCTTGGCCGGCCAGAGCTGGAAGTCGCCGGGGGAGCTGGCGTCGTAGCGCCAGTGGAACGGCTTGGTGGCCGGCAGCAGCGTCTTCTGGCCCTCCAGACAGGGCGCGCGGCCGCCGACGACCTCGCGGGTGGGGTCGAAGGGCAGCGGATCGAGGTCCTTGTACCCGGTGTTGGTCTTCCAGTTCTGCACGAAGGAGTAGAACTGGTCGATCTCGCTGGTCCACTCGGCCGTGCTCCAGTCCCCGCCGCCCTTCTTCTCGCAGAAGTGGCCGTTGAAGTGGGAGCCGATCTCGTTGCCCTCCTTCCAGGCACCGCCGAGCTGGTCCAGCGTCATCCGTATGTGCTCGCGCGTCGGGTACGAGATCGCGGCGGAGCCGGGCTTGTGCTGGGGCGGCCGGTACAGGCTCCGTTTGTCCTGCGGCAGCAGGTAGATCCCGGTGAGGAAGAACGTCATGTGGGCGTTGCTCTCCTTCGCGGCGCGGCGGAAGCGGGAGAACATCCGGTCGTCGCCCTCCAGTGCCCCGTCCCAGGAGAACACCACGAACTGCGGCGGCCGTTCGCCGGGCTTCAGCCGCTCGGCCTTCAGCTGGTGCGGCTGCGGACCGGTGTACGAGGTGGAGCCGTCCCCGAGGACGCTGGTCTTTCCGTCCCAGCCCTTCTCCGCGCTGCCGCCGCCCTCGGGACGCTCCCGGGCGGTCGGGGTCGGCGCGGCGACGGTACGGGTACCGGCCGGCGTGCGGTCGTCGGAGGAGCTTGCGGACAGCAGCGGTACGAGCGCCGCCGTGCCCGACACCGCGAGGCACCCGGCGATGCCCAGGGCGACCCGGGGCGTGAGGCGCTTCCGGAGGCGGCGGACGGCGGACGTGGTGCGGGTCTCGGTCACGTGGTCGTGGCTTCCGTGTAGGTGTTCCAGATCAGGGCCGGGAGCTTCCCGTCGTCCTCGCCGCCGGCCAGGCCCTTGAGCGGCAGCGGTGCGAGGCTCTTCGCCAGGTCCATCCGGTAGACCACGACGGCGGTGGACACGGCCGGCCCGTAGCCGACGTACCAGCGCGCGGTGTCGTCCTCGGTGGTCCCCGTCTTCCCGGCGAACCGGGTCGCGGACGCGGAGCCGTCGCGGACGAAGGGCCGGCCGAGCGCCGAGGTGATCTCGTCGGCGACGTCGGACCGCATGGCGCGCCGGGGGCGCGGCAGGTCGAGGCGGACCGGCTCTCCGTTGCGGGTGATCCTGCGGACCGAGTACGGGTCCATGTGCATCCCGTGGGCGGCGAACGTCCCGTACGCGCCGGCCATCCGGATCGCGCTGGGGGTGGAGTTGCCCAGGGCGAACGCCGGTACGGGCGGGCCGAAGCTCGACGGCAGGAGTCCGGACGCCTCCGCCGTGTCGCGGACCTTCCTCAGGCCGGTGTCCATGCCGAGCTGGAGGAAGGGCGCGTTCGCGGACTTCGTCATGGCGTCGTGGAGGCTGATGGAGCCGTAGGAGGCGTTCCCGTCGTTCTCGCCCCTGACCATCTTCCCGCCCCGGTCCCAGTAGGGCCCCTCGGGCGTCATCACCGGCGTCCCGTCGTCGGCGTCGTAGACGGTGGAGGGCGCTATGGCGGTGCGCGGGGCGTCGCGCTTCCTGGTCACGCCGTGCTGGAGGCCGGCGGCGTAGACGAACGGGGTGAAGGCCGAACCCGCGGGCACTGTGGCGGCGTTGGACTCGTTGAACGCCTGCCGTTCGAAGTCGGGGCCGCCGTAGACCGCGAGGATGCGGCCGTCCGGGGCGACGGAGGAGGCGCCGAAGCGGACGGACCGGTCGGCCTTGCGCCGGTCGGGGTCGAGCAGCTTCCGGGCGTCGCGGACGGACTTGGTGAGGGCGGTCATCCGGGACTTCTCGAAGGTCGTGTAGATCTGGTAGCCGCCGAGGTCGAAGCGGGCGTCCGAGATGTGCCCGGCCCGTTTGGCGTACGACTCCGCGAGCTGGACGAGATAGCCGTCCTGGCCGCCCGCGTCGTTCGGCCGGTGCGGCGGCTTCGGCTCGGGGAAGGTGGTGTACGTGGCCCGCTCGGCCTTGCTCAGCCTGCCGATCTCCACCATGCGGTCCAGCGTCCACGACCACCGGGCGACGGCCCGCGCGCGGTTGCGGGGGTTCACGGCGGGGTCGTACAGCGAGGCGCCCTTGAGCAGCGAGGCGAGGAACGCGCCCTCGCTGGCGTTGAGTTGGGTGACCTCCTTGCCGTAGTACGCCTGCGAGGCGCGCTGGAGGCCGTAGGTGCCCCGGCCGAACCAGCTGGTGTTGAGGTACTCCTGGAGGATCTTGTCCTTGGGCAGCTTCCGGTCCAGCTTGACCGCGAGCAGCATCTCGGTGAACTTCCGGGAGAACGACTGGTCCTGCGAGAGGTACACGTTCTTGACGTACTGCTGGGTGATGGTGGACCCGCCCTGGGTGTCCCCGTCGCCGACCGTGCGCCACAGGGCCCGGGTGATGCCCTGCGTCGAGATCCCGTGATCGGAGTAGAAGTCGGCGTTCTCCGCCGCGAGCACGGCCCACCGGACGTGCTCGGGGATCTTCGACAGGGGCATCTCCTGGCGGCTCACCCAGCCGGTCCGGGCCATCGGTGTGCCGTCGGCCCAGTAGTAGACGGTGTCCTGCTGCGTGGCGAAGGCGTTGAGGTCCTCGGGTATCTCGGTGCGCGCGTAGGCGATCCCCACCACGGTCGCCAGGGTGGCGGCGAACATCAGCGCCGAGCCCAGGACCAGTCTCCACGAGGGCACCCACCGCCGCCAGCCGTCGCGGCCCGCCCGGGGGTAGTCCGGTCTGCGCGGCCGGGCGAAGGGGCGTCCGGGCTGCTTGCGGCGTCCGGTTCCCCGGCCCGCGAAGGCCCGTGCGGAGCGCAGGAATCTGCTGAATACGTCGAGTTGTGTCATCCCGTCCAGCCGTGCCAGGCCGGACGCGGCCGCGAAGGGCGGCCGCGTCCGTGCGGTGGTCGTTGCGCGTCCGTCGCCCCACAGCCGGTGGTCACACCGGTCCCCCCGTGGCGCCCGGAGAGCGGCCCGTGCGCGGGCAACTCCGGCACAGCAAAGGCCAAAGCTTGACCGAGAGTTGCGGTGCGAAGTCACGTAAAGATAACAGGCCCCGCGAGGGGGTGCGCCGCCCGTGGTGGACTCCCGGTGCGGGCGGCGCGCGGGCGGTGCGAGAGGTCCGCGGGCAGGCGCCGAACCGGCCAATTCCTCGCCCCGTACCCGACCGGGTCCGCCCGGGTGCAGGAACGTTTTCGCACCATGGGCCGCCCCGGAACGGGTGGGTGGATGAAGTCACCGGAGAGTCAAGTTCCGTTCCGGCCAAGGCTGTTGATCGACACGCCGTGGTGGCGTGGTGGCGCCGGTCCCGCCTGCCTAAGGTCTGGAAGTGCGCAGCCGGGCCGGTCCGTCGATCCACCGTGGCCACACACGTACCGCACAGGGGGAATCAGTGTCACGTGTCAACAGTGTTCTGGCCCGAAAGATCGGCACAACTCCCTTATATCGCCTGGACGTCGTCCACCACGGCCAGGTGCGGCGGCTGGGCCTCAAGCTCGAATCCCACGGCCCCACCGGATCGGTGAAGGACCGCAGCGCCCTCGGCCTGCTGCGGGCGCTGCACGACGAGAAGCCGCTCGCCCCGGGGACGGTGGTGGTGGAGTCCACCTCCGGCAATCTGGGGCTCGCCCTGGCCCGTCTGCTGCCCGCGATCGACTGCGCGTTCCTCGCCGTGGTCGACCCCAAGACCCCGCACGCCACCCGCCGCAGGCTCGCCGACGGCGGCGCCCGGGTCATCGTCGTCGACGAGCCCGACGGCCTGGGCGGCTACCTGCTGAGCCGGCTGCGCCGGGTGCGCGAACTGTGCGCGGACAACCCCGGATACCGCTGGCCCGACCAGTATGAGAACTGGGCCGCGCCCGACATCCACCGGCGCACCACCGGACCCGAACTCACCGAGCAGGCCGGACCCGCGCTCGGCGCGGTGTACGTCCCCGTCTCCACCGGCGGCACCCTCGCGGGCATCGCCGCCCACCTGCGCGAACACCGGCCCGACGTGGCCGCGGTCGCCGTGGACGTACGCGGCTCGCTGGCCGTCTCGGGCAGCGGCGGACGGCGTCTGGTCCCGGGCATCGGGGCCAGCCGGCCCTCCGTCTTCCTCGGCGCGCCGCACAGCTACGACCGCGCCGTCCACGTCGACGACATCGAGGCCATCGCCGTCTGCCGGATCATCGCCGAGGACACCGGCCTCGTGCTCGGCGGCTCCAGCGGCTGCGCCGTGCGGGCGATGCTCAGCGACCAGGAGGCGGGCGGGGACGGCCGGCTCGCCGTCTGCCTGGCCGCCGACGGAGGGACCAAGTACCGCGACACCCTCTACTCCGACGACTGGGCGGCCGAGCAGGGCGTGGCCAGGGAGATAGCCTCGGCCGTGCGACGACTGCGCGGCGAGGGTCTCTTCTTCGACCGGAAGCACCAGGAGCACTGACCCATGGGCACCAGCACCACCCTCGACCAGCCGCGGACGCGTCCCGGCCCGCGGGAGTTCCTCCCCCTGGTGCAGGGCGCCACGCTGATCGAGTGGACCGGAACGGGCCTCTTCCTCGCCGTCTCGACGATCTACTTCGTCAAGGTCGCCCACCTCAGCACCTCGGCGGTCGGCACCGGCCTGACCATCGGCGGCGCCATCGCCGTCGCCGCCGCCGTGCCCATCGCCCGGCTGGCCGCCCGGTTCGGGCCGAAGCCCGTGCTGATCGGCGTGATGCTGCTGCGCGCCCTGGCCACCATCGGCTACCTCCGGGTGGACGGCTGGTGGAGCTTCCTCCTGGTGGTCGCCGTCATCGCCGTCACCGAGCAGTCCTCGCCCCCGCTGGTCCAGTCGTACGTCGGGGCCCGCGCCCCGGACAGCCTGCGCGCGAAGGTCATGGCCGTCCAGCGCACCGTGGTCAACCTCGGCATCAGCCTCGGCGGGCTGATCGCCGGGGTCGCCCTGGGCACCGGCTCGCCGGAGGCCTTCCGGCCGCTGCTGATCGGCGGCGCGCTCGCCTACGTGGTGGTCGCCGCGGTGTACGCGACGGCGCGGAAGGAGGAGGGCGCGACGACGGTCGAAAGCGCCCGCGTCCTCGACCTGCTCAAGGACCGCCGACTGCTGGGCTTCACCGCGTACAACGCGCTGGTGTCGCTCTGGATGCCGGTGCTCAACGTGGCCTTCCCGCTCTGGCTCGTCACCGAGACCGACGTCCCCGAGCGCTACGTCGGCATCCTGTACGCGGTCAACACCGTGCTGTGCATCGCCCTCCAGTACCCGCTCAACCCCTGCTACCGCACCACGCGCCGGGCCTGGCTCTCCTACGCCGCCGCGGCGCTGCTGCTCGCCGTGGGCGCCCTGGCCTTCGCCGCCGCACCCGGCTTCGGCCCGCGGCAGGCGCTGCTGGTGCTCGGCGGGGCCGTCGTCCTGCTGACCTTCGCCGAACTGCTCCAGGTCGGCGCCTCGTGGACCCTCTCCTTCGACCTGGCACCGGAGGGCGCGCGCAGCGCCTACCTGGTGCTGTTCAACACCAGCCGCACGGTGGCCAACCGGGTCGCGGGCCCGGTGCTGATGACCGGCGTCGTCCTCGCCCTCGGCACGGCCGGCTGGATCGCGCTCGCCGGTGTCCTGTTGCTCGGCTCGCTCGTCCCCTTCGCGATGCTCCGTGCGGCGCGCGCCACCGGCGGCTGAACCCGCCCCTTCGTACCGTTCCCGTCCCGACCGCCACCCGCCGTACCCGCTCACCCGCCCCACTCGTCCCACTCGTCAAGGAGCCCCTCCCGTCATGGACTTCGAGCACTACCCCGACAGCGACTTCCGCTACCTGTCCCGCGCGGACGTCGTCGAGGCCGCGCGCGGCCTGGACATCGTGGCGACGGTCGCCGAGGCGCTCACGCTGCACTCCGCCGGACAGTCCGTCCTCCCCGAGGAGGCGTACCTCGGCTGGACCACCCCGCAGGGCGACGCGGCCAGGCTGCTGGCCATGCCCGGCGCCCTGACCCGGCCGGGGCGGCCCCCGGTCGTCGGCATGAAGACCATCAACGCCTCCATCGGCAACCCCGGGCGCGGGATACCCCGCTCCCAGGGGTTCACCCTGCTCCTCGACCCGGAGACCGCCCGGCCCCTCGCCCTGATGGAGGCCGCCTACATCAGCGCCATGCGCACCGCCGCGGTCACCGCGCTCGGGGTGCGCCACCTGGCGGTGGCGGAACCGCGCGGACTGGCCCTCCTCGGCTGCGGCCCCCTCGCCCGGGCACACATCGCGCTGCTGCTGCCCACCGTCCCCACCCTGCGCCGGATCGCCCTGTACGACGTGGCGCCCGAGCGGGCGAAGTCCCTCGCCGAGCACATCGCCTCGCTGCCCGGTGCGGAATCCATCGAGATCGTCGTTGCCGAAGGGCCGCGCGAAGCGGTGCAAGGCGCCGAACTTGTGGTCCCGGTCACCACGGTGACGGAGGGGTACATCGAGCCGGACTGGCTGCGGCCCGGCGCGCTCGTCTGCCATGTCTCGCTGGACGACCTCACCGAGGCGGCCGTGCTCGCGGCGGGCACGGTGATCGTCGACGACTGGAGCCTGGTCCGGGACGACCCCCGGCGACTGCTCGGCCGGATGCACCGGGCGGGCACCCTGCTCGGCCCCGACGGCACCCCGCGCGAGGGGGTGGCGGCCCGGCCCGGGGCGCGTCCCGTGGACGGCACGCTCGGCGACGTCCTCGCCGGGCGGCACCCCGGCCGCCGCGACCAGGACGAGACCGTGATCAGCAACCCGTTCGGCATGTCGATCCTCGACGTCGCCGTGGCCGACCGTATCCACGCCCGCGCCGAAGCCGCCGGTCTCGGCGCCCGGCTCACGCTCTGAGGGGAATCCGCATGTCGATCGATCAGAACATCCAGGAGATCAACCGCACCATGTGGTCGTACGGCGAGTACCGGCACGTCGCCGACCTGCTGCGGCCGGGCGCCGTCGACCTGGTCGACCGGCTCGCCCCCGCCCCGGGCACCGCCCATCTGGACGTGGCCACCGGCAACGGGAACGTGGCGCTGCTGTCCGCCCTGCGCGGCTGCCGCGTCACCGGTCTCGATCTGACCGACGAGTTCTTCCCCGACGCCCGCGAACGGTTCACCGAGGCCGGTGTCGAGGTCGAACTGCACCGGGGCGACGCCCAGGAACTCCCCTTCGAGGACGCCTCGTTCGACCTGGTGACCTCCACCTACGGAATCCAGTTCGCCCCCGACCACGCCGCCGCGGGCGGGGAGATCGACCGGGTGCTCCGGCCGGGCGGCCGGATCGGCATGTGCAACTGGACGGCCCGGAGCTGGACCGCGCACTTCCAGGCGATCCTCTCCTCCTACTTCCCCTCGCCCAACGGCCACCAGGGGCAGCCCATGCTGTGGGGATCGCCGGACTACCTCGCCGAACTCCTCGGCCCCGGTTTCACCGTCACCGCCGAACGCCGTGAACTCTTCTACCCGTTCGACGCGGCCGAAGAACTGGTGGCCTTCTTCGAGAACTGCTTCGGCCCCTGCATCGCGGCGAGGAACACCATCTCGCCGGCCTCGCGGTGGAAGGAACTGCGCGCCGAGATGGTCGAGATGACCGAGGGCTTCCACACCACCGACGAGCGCGGCACCGGCGTCCCCGTCGAGTACCTGCTGGTCGTCGCGGAGAAGCGGGCGGCGCGGTGACCGGCATACCCGAGCACTACCCGCGGCTCCCGCTGGCCGAGGGGGCGCGGGAAGCGGCCCTCGCCGCGGCCCTCACCCGGCACGAACCGTACGAGCTGGGCGACAAGGTCCACACCTACGTCGAGCGGTTCGCGGCCCAGGACCCCGGCCGGACCGCGATCGAGGACGGCGGCACCGTACTCGGATACGGCCGGCTGGCCGAGCTGACCCGGCGCACCGCCGGCGAGCTGGCCGCCGCCGGGATCGGGGAGGGGCGGATCGTCGCGGTCGGCGGCCGGCGCGGCGCCGACGTCGTCGTGGCCTTCCTCGCCCTGGAACTGCTCGGCGCCGTCTATCTGCCGGTGGACGCGGCCTGGCCCGCCGCCCGCGTCGAGTCCCTGCTCACCGACAGCGGCGCCGCCCTGCTGCTGACCATCGGCGCACCGGAGGACCACGGCGAACTGGCCAAGGGCGCCCGCGCGGCCGGCGTCCCCACCGCGTCCCCGCGACCGGCCGGCACCCCGCACCCCGGCACCCGGCCGCCCGCCCCCGACGAGGTGCGCTACGTCCTCTACACCTCGGGCTCGACCGGCCGTCCCAAGGCCGCGGTCGTCGAGCACCGGGGGATGCTCAACCACCTCTGGGCCAAGGTCGACGACCTCGGCCTCACCGCCGACGACCGGCTGGCCCAGACCGCGCCGCTGAGCTTCGACATCTCCGTCTGGCAGATGCTCGCCCCGCTGCTCGTCGGCGGCCGGGTACAGGTCTTCGCCGACGAACAGGCACAGGACGGCGCCCTGCTCCTGGCCGAACTGCGCGAACGGGGAACCACGGTGCTGGAGACCGTGCCCACCCTGATGCGCTTCCTCCTCGACGCCCAGGAGGGTGCGGGGACCGGCCCCGGCGCGCTGCGCTGGATGATCGCCACCGGCGAGGAGCTGCCCCCGGCCCTGGCCCGGCGCTGGCACGACACCCTGCCCGGGATCCGGCTGCTCAACGCCTACGGACCCACCGAGTGCTCCGACGACGTCACCCACGCCGAACTCGGCCCGCCCGCCCCCGGCGTGCGCCACCTCCCGATCGGCTCACCCGTCGGCAACGCCGAACTGTACGTCCTGCGCGAGGAGGACGGGCTCTGGCACGCCTGCGCGCGCGGGGAGGCGGGGGAGCTGTTCGTCGGCGGACTCGTCGTCGGGCGCGGCTACCTCGGTGACCCGGAGCGCACCGCGCGCGCCTTCTTCACCGACCCCTTCGGCGGCGACGGCGGACGCCTCTACCGCACCGGGGACGCCGTCCGCGCGGGGCGGGACGGCCAACTGGAGTACCTGGGCCGGGTGGACCGGCAGGTGAAGCTCGGCGGCGTACGCATGGAACTCGCCGAGATCGAGGCGGTCCTGGGCAGCCACCCCGCGGTCGCCGCCTGCGCCGTCACCGTCCACACCCCCGACGACACCGGGGCCCTGGTCGCCCGGGAGAGCGCCCACACCCCGGCGGCCGCGGAACCGCCCCGCCTCGTCGCCTATCTCACCGCCTCAGGCGACGAACCGGCGGAGTCGGAGCTCCGTACCCACCTGGCCGACCGGCTCCCCGCCCCCATGGTGCCGCGCACCTTCGTCGTCCTGCCCCGGCTCCCGCTCACCCGCAACGGCAAGACCGACTACAAGGCCCTGCCCGCACCGCCGCGCCGCAGCCGCCCCGACACCCGCGCGTACACCCCGCCGCAGGGCGAGGCGGAGACCGTGATCGCCGGGCTCGTCGCCGGGCTCCTCGGCACCGGCCGGGTCGGCCGGAACGACAGGTTCCTGGAGCTGGGCGGCGACTCGCTGCTCGCCATGCGGCTGGTCGCCGCCCTGCGCGGCACCGGATCGGCGGCCGGACTGCGCGATGTACTGCGCGACGGCAGCCCCGCCGCCCTCGCCGCACTCGGCCGCGACCGGCTCCCCGCCACCGGCGCCCGCCCGCCCGCACGGCCGGACGGCGCACCGCGCACCCGGCCGCTCACCCCGCAGCAGGCCGGCGTCTACTTCCACTGGCGGCTCGACCCGCTCAGCCCCTACTACAGCTACCAGGGCTCCCTGGAGCTCGACGGCCCCCTCGACGTGGAGCGCCTGGCCCGCGCCTGGGACCTGCTGCTCGCCGAGAACCCGCTGCTCCTCGCCCGGTTCGAGGAGACCGACGGCGGGGAATCGGGGGACGAGGTCGTCCACCACTACCCGCACTGGAAGGTGCCGCTGCCCACCGCCGTCCGGGAAGCCACCGCCGAGCAGTTCCGCGCGGTGGCCGCCGAGGAGGCCGCCAGGCCCTTCGACCTCCTGGCCGAACCGGCCCTGCGCACCGAACTGTTCGTCCTGCCGGACGGACAGCACCGGCTCCTGGTCACCATGCACGAACTCCTCCTCGACGGCTGGGGAGCGACCGTGCTCTTCCAACGACTGGCCGAACTCTACGAACACCGGCCCGCCGCCCCCGACCCCGAACGGGCCACCCGCTACGACCGCTACCTCGACCACCTGGCCGAACGGCTGGCCACCGACGAGGTCGCGGCGGCGGGGGAGTACTGGCAGCGCCGCCTCGCCGGCGAACTCCCCGCCCTCCAGATCGCCCAGAAACCCCGCCCCGCCGCCCCCACATACCGGGGCGGCGTCACCGAGACGGTCCTGGACGAGGAACTCTCCCGGCGGCTGCGCGACGCCGCGGTGGCCGCGTCCGCCACCGCCTTCGTCCCCCTGCTGGCCGCCTACGCGCTGGCGCTGGGCTACTACGGCGACGCCGACGAGGTGGTCGTCGGCGCCCCGATGGCCGGACGGGAACGGCCGGAGACCGCCGACGTACCCGCCTTCACCCTCGCCATGCTGCCGCTGCGCCTGCACCTCGAACCGGACGCCACCCTGACCGAGTTCACCGCGCAGGTCAGGGAGACGGTGTACGACGCGTACGCCGCCGCCGAGCACCCCTTCGGCTGGACGCTGCGACGGCTGCCCGCCGCCTCCCGAAGCTCGTCCGCCACCCCGGTCTTCCAGACCATGCTCAACATGCTGCCCTACCCGGCACGGGCCACCACCGCCTCCGACGTCCGGTTCCGCTTCGTCGAACTGGACACCGGCTACACCAAGTACGACTGCGCCCTCTACGTCCAGCCGCACGGCCCCGGCCGACTCCTCCTCCAATACGCCTACCAGCAAGAACTGCTCGACGCCCCGGCCGCCCGGAACGTACTGGAATCCACCCTGATCGCGCTGCGGGCCCTCACCGACCCCCGGCGCGCCGAGCACACCACCGTTCGCTCCCTCGACCTGCTGCCCGGAGACGATCAACGATGACCACGCCGACCCTGCTGGAACGATTCGCCGAGCAGGTGGCGGCCCACCCCCGGGCCGTCGCCCTGCGCCACACCGGCACCAGCGTCAGCTACCGCGAACTCGACGAGTGGAGCGGCCGGCTGGCCGCCCGGCTCACCGCCAAGGGCACCGGCCCCGGCTCCCTGGTGGCCCTGGCCGCCCAGCGCGGCCCCGCCGCCGTCGCCGGAGTCCTCGCCGTCCTGAAGACCGGTGCCGCCTACCTGGGACTGGACCCCGCGATCCCCGTACGCCGGCAGCGCCGGATGGTGGAGGAGACCGGACCGCACTGCGTCCTGGCCGAACCCGGACTCGACCAGTTCCCCACCCTGGACGCACCGCGCGTCACCCTGGCGCCGCTCACCGAGGGCCCTCTCCACCAGGCGCCCGAGCGGGAGCCGGACGAGGACGCGCTCTTCCACATCGTCTACACCTCCGGAACGACCGGAAACCCCAAGGGCGTACGCGTCGGCCACCGCTCGGTGCGCGGCCGACTGGAGTGGATGTGGCGGGACCACCCGTTCCCCGCCGACGCGGTGCTCGCCATACAGAAGTCCCTGGCCCTGGTCGCCTCGCCCTGGGAACTGCTGGGCGGACTGCTCCAGGGCGTCCCGTCCGTCGTGCTCGCCACCGACGAACTCCTCGACCCCGCGCTCTTCGCCGCCGTCGTCGAGCGGGAACGCGTCACCCACCTCTTCCTCACCCCGCAGCTCGTCGCCGGACTGCTGGAGGAGAGCGCCGCCCGCCCCGGCGGCCACCAGCCGGTCCTGGTCACCAGCGGCGCCGACACCCTGCCGGTGGCGACCGTCCGGCGGTTCCACGAGGTCTGGCCCGACGCCACCCTGCTCAACCTGTACGGCATGACGGAGACCGCCTCGAACGTCGCCGCGTACGACACCGCCCTGCTGCCCGCCGACGCCGAACGCGTCCCGGTCGGCGCCCCGGTGGCGGGCGCCGCCCTCACCGTCCGCGACCGGCACGGCCGCCGGCTGCCGCCGGGCACGACCGGCGAGGTCTGGGTCTCCGGCCCGCCGCTCGCCCTCGGCTACGTCGGCGGCGACGGCGAGGACCGCTTCACCACCGACGACACCGGAACCCGGCACTACCGCACCGGCGACCGGGGCCGCGTGCTCCCGGACTCGGGCCTGGAGATCACCGGCCGCGCCGACAACCAGATCAAGGTGCGCGGCTACCGCGTCGAACTGGAGGAGATCGAGGCCGTCCTGCGCAAGGCCCCCGACATCGCCGAAGCCGGGGCATACGCGGAGACCGAGGACGGCGAGACGCGCATCGTCGCCTGCGTCACCGCCACCGGCGACGAACCCGCCGAGGCCGCCCTGCGCGCGTACCTCCGCGACCGGCTGCCCGACTACATGCTCCCCGCCCGCGTCCAGCGCGTCCCGCACCTCCCCCTCGGCACCAACGGCAAACTGGACCGCGCCGCCCTGCGCACCCTCGTCGCGGACATCGGCCGGCCCGGCGAGACCGCGTTCACCCCGTCCGACGACACCGAGGCCGCCGTCGCCGCACTCTGGGCAGAACTGCTCGGCACCCCGCCCGCATCGGCCGACCAGAACTTCTTCGACGCCGGGGGCCACTCCCTGCTCGCGGTACGGCTCGCCAACCGGCTGGCCGCGGTGGCGGGCCGCCGGGTCCCGCTGCGCCGCATCCTCGGCGCCCCCACCGTCACCGCGATCGCCGCCACGTGCCGCGAGATCCAGCGGGAGGAGCGGATATGACCAGCCCCTGGCTCACCCTGCCCGGCGACCGCACGGCCGCCACCAGCACCCTCGTCGTCTGCTTCGCACCCACCGGCGCCCACGGCTCCACGTTCGCACACTGGCGCGGCCGGCTCCCCGAGGGCACCGCCTTCGCCACCGTCGTACCCCCGGGCCGCGGCACCCGTGTCGACGAGGAACCCGTCACCGACATGGCCGCCTTCGCCGACGCGGTGGCCGACGGGATCCGCGAACTGCGGGACGGGCGGCGCCTGGTGCTGATCGGCGTCAGCCTCGGCGCCCTGCTCGCCTACGAGACCTGCCGCCGCCTGCTCGACTCCGGGGTGCCCGTCGCACGGCTGTGCGCGGTGGCCGCACAGTGCCCCGGCGACTTCCACGGACACGGCGAGGAGGTGACCGTCGAGGACGCCCGCGCCTTTGTCACCGGGACCGGACTCACCGATCCCGAACTCCTGGCGGACCCCGAGTTCGAGGAGGTGCTGCTCCCACCCGTCCTGGCCGATCTCCGGCTGGCCGCCGGGTACGACGGCCGCCCGGGAACCGTCCCCGAAGTCGAACTGCGCGCCGTGTGGGCCACCGACGACCCGCACGTACCCGAGGCCGCCGTACGCCGCTGGACCGGGTGGACCCGCGGCGCCTGCACCCTCACCTCCGTCGAGGGCGGGCACTACGCCCACCAGGAGAACCCCGCCGCCGTCATCGCCGCCTGCCTCGACGGACTCCCCGGCACCCGGCCGTCGCGGCGCTCCGTGCTCGGCGCCGGGGCGACGGCCGTCGCCTCCACGGTGCTCGGTCTCGGCGCGGTGGCCTCGGCGGCCCCCGAGGCACGGGCCGACGCCCCCGCGGCTACGGAGAAGGGCGACGCCTCCTTCGACGGCGACCCCACCGACCCGGTGGCCCTCGCCGTCGCCATGATCCGCCAGAACACCAGCAACCCGGGCGACGGCGCCGAAACGCTCCCGCTCGCCCGGATGCTCCAGGGCGTCTTCCGCTCCGCCGGGGTCACCACCGAGATCGTGCCCACCCCGAAGGACGGCAACGTCCACTTCCTCGCCCGCGTCCCGGGCAGCGGACCGGCCACCCGCAAGCCCCTGGTCCTGCTCGGCCACTCCGACGTGGTGCCCGCCATCGGCGACCGCTGGGAGACGGACCCCTTCGCCGCGGAGATCAAGGACGGCAAGCTCTACGGCCGCGGCGCACTGGACATGAAGGGCGTCAACGCGGCCTTCGTCGCCGCCCTGCTGCGCCACGTCCGCGAAGGAGCCGCCTTCGACCGCGACATCGTCTTCTGGTCCGACTGCGACGAGGAACAGGGCCCCTACGGCGTGCGCTGGTTCCTCACCGAACACCCCGGCAGGGTCACGGCCGGAGCGGTCATCACCGAGGGCGGCTGGGTGCTCAACCAGCGCGACGGCACCACACCCATGATCGCCTCGCTCACCTGCAACGACAAACGGTCCCTGCTGCTGCGCCTGGAGACCGCGTCGTACGCCACCCACACCTCCAAGCCGTTCAGCGGGCAGGCGGTGATCCGGCTCGGCGAGGTACTCGACCAGCTCGGGCAGTGGCGCGCCCACATCCGCCCCAACGCCCTGTCCCGGCGGTACTTCGCCGAACTGGCCGAGGCCACCACCGACCGCTCCTTCGCCCGGGCCCTGCGCGAACTGCTCGACGCCCGCACCGACCGGCAGCGGGACAGGGCCGGGGAGGAGGTGGTACGGCTCAGCGAGACCCCGGAGCTGCACAACGCGATGCTCCGGACCACCCTGGCCTTCACCGCCGCCCGGTCCGGCTACTACCCGAGCATCGTGCCCGGCACGGCGACCGCGGAGTTCCGGGCCGCCTTCCTGCCCGGGGCCGAGGACCCCGGACGCGTCGTCGCCGAACTGCGCTCGCTGATCGGCAACCGGGCGACACTGAGCGTCGTTGGCAACCCCGGCGAGACCGAACAGCAGGCCCTGGACCGGCTGCGCGGCTACCTCGCCACCCCCGACTCCAGCTACGACACGGACGTCTTCCGCGCCTGGCAGAACGCCGTACGCCACACCCACCCCGGCGTACGGGCCACCGCCTGCCAGTTCGAGGCGGTCACCAGCGCGGTGCCGTTCCGGGAGGAGAACATCCCCGTGTACGGCATGTACCCGTTCACCGTGAACCGGGACATGCTCAAGCGCATGCACGGCACCGACGAGCACATCGGGGTCGAGGCCCTGCGCCGGGGCACCGAGACCGTCTACCAGCTCCTGGCCGGACTGCGCACCGACACCTGAGCCACCGGCGCGCCGTCCGGGACGGGGCCCGGCCCCTCCCGTACGGCGCGCCACCGGATCACTCCACACTCACCCAGTCCAGGGTGCGCCGCACGGCACGCTTCCAGTCCGCGTACCCCCGCGCCCGCCGCTCCTCGTCCCACTGCGGTTCCCAGCGCCTGGACTCCTGCCAGTGCTCCCGCAGTTCGTCCTGGTCCCGCCAGAACCCGGTGGCCAGACCGGCGGCGTACGCGGCGCCCAGCGCCGTCGTCTCGGCGACCACCGGACGGCTGACCGGGACGCCCAGCACATCCGCCTGGATCTGCATGCAGAGGTCGTTGGCCGTCACCCCGCCGTCGACCTTGAGCACATCGAGATGGACGCCGGAGTCCTGCTCCATCGCCTCCACCACGTCCCGGCTCTGGTAGCAGATCGACTCCAGGGTGGCCCGCGCCAGATGGGCGTTGGTGTGGTAGCGGGCCAGACCGACGATGGCGCCCCGGGCGTCCGAGCGCCAGTACGGGGCGAAGAGCCCGGAGAAGGCCGGGACGAAGTACATCCCGCCGTTGTCGTCCACCGTCCGGGCGAGCCGCTCGCTCTCGCTCGCCTCGCTGATCACCTTCATCTGGTCCCGCAGCCACTGCACCGCCGAACCGGTGACCGCGATGGAGCCCTCCAGGGCGTAGACCGCCGGGGCCGTACCGAAGCGGTAGGCGACCGTGGTCAGCAGGCCGTGCCGCGAGCGGACCGGCGTCGTACCGGTGTTGAGCAGCAGGAAGTTGCCGGTGCCGTAGGTGTTCTTCGCCTCGCCGGGCGCGAAGCACACCTGCCCCACCGTCGCCGCCTGCTGGTCGCCGAGGACCCCGGCGATCGGGACCGCGGCCCGCAACGGGCGGGACATGCGGGTCCGTCCGTACGCCTCGGCGTCGGAGGACGGCCGGATGGCCGGGAGCATCGCCCGGGGGACTCCGAAGATCTCCAGCAGTTCTTCGTCCCAGTCCAGCGTCTCCAGGTCCATCAGCATCGTCCGGCTGGCGTTGGTCACATCGGTGGCGTGGACTCCGCCCTCGGGGCCGCCGGTGAGGTTCCACAGCACCCACGAGTCGGTGTTCCCGAACACCGCGTGCCCCCGCTCCGCGGCCGCCCGGACGCCGTCGACGTGGTCAAGGATCCACTTGATCTTCCCGCCGGAGAAGTACGTCGCCGGGGGCAGCCCCGTCTTGTGCCGGATCACCTCCCCGTGCCCGGCGTCCTCCAACGACTTGGCGATCGAGTCGGTGCGGGTGTCCTGCCACACGATGGCGTTGCAGTACGGCCGCCCGGTGCGCGGATCCCACACCACGGTCGTCTCGCGCTGGTTGGTGATCCCGAGGGCGTGCAGGTCCGTGCCGCTCAGCCCGCCGGTGCGCAGCGCGGTCTGCATCACCGAGTTGGTGCGCTCCCAGATCTCCACCGGGTCGTGCTCCACCCAGCCGGGGCGGGGCATGATCTGCTCGTGCTCCAGCTGGTGCCGGGCCACCTCGTTGCCGCCGTGATCGAAGATCATGAAGCGGCTGCTGGTGGTGCCCTGGTCCACCGCGCCGATGAAGTCCGCCATGGCATGCCGCCTCTCCTGGGTCCCGGTCCGCCGCGCGGACCGGCGCTCATTTCTCGGGCAGTACGGGGATCCTGCCCTCCGGCTCCTCCTCGGGCGAGGGCAGGAAGGTGCTGATGAGGACCTTGTAGACGAACGCCCCCACCGGGCCGCCGACCAGCGGGCCGATGATGGGCACCCAGAAGTAGAGCTCCCCGTACTGGTCGCGCCAGGCGCCGCCGTATCCGGTGAGGAAGCTCGCGAGCCGGGGGCCGAGGTCACGGGCCGGGTTGATGGCGTATCCGGCGTTGGTGCCGAACGCCATGCCGATGGCCACCACGATGAGCCCCACGACGAACGGGCCGAGGTTGGCGCCCGGCGGGGTGTTGAGGAGGTCGGTCACCGCGAAGATCAGCAGGACGAGGATCGCGGTGCCGATGACCTGGTCGCGGAAGGCCCCCCACTCATGGATCGGCAGCGCGTGGTTCCCGTTGGCGGGCAGGGTGGAGAACACCGCCTGTGTCTTGATCGTGTGCCCCGGGTCGACCTTGGCCAGCGCCTCCGAGTAGTTCCACCGGACCAGCAGCGCCGCCACGAACGCGCCCGCCAGTTGGGCGAGCGAGTAGGGCGCGACCTTCCTCCAGGGGAAGCCCTTGAACGCGGCCAGCGAGACCGTCACCGCCGGATTGAGGTGGGCGCCGCTGAGGCGGCCCGCCACATAGACGCCGAGGGTGACCCCGAGCCCCCAGGCCCAGGCGATGCTGTCGTGGTTGCCCAGACCTCCCGGCGGATCGGTGAGCGCGCCGCCCGCCGCGACCTGGGCCACGACCCCGCAGCCGAAGAGGATGAGGATCAGGGTGCCGAGGAACTCCGCGGAGAGCTCCCCGGCGAGTCCCGAGTTCCTGAGTCGCCCCATGGGGAACTCGCTTCCTGTCGGTCCGCGGGGATAGGGGTCGTGGATACGGATTTGAGCGTAAAGGGAGGTATGTGATTCCGCATGCGGTTCACGGCCCTCCCGGACCGGGGGTGCCATCGGACAGGACACCCGGTGGGGGTATCGTCGGGCCCGTACCGCAGGACTCTTACGACCAGGGATTCGAGGCAGCCGTGGATCGCGGACGGACCCGCGCACCGGGAGCGTTCCGGTTGCTCGTGCTCTGCGCCGCCCTGTTCGGGCTGTTCCTCATGCACGGAGCACCGGCCGGCGCGGCGGCGGGCTGCCACGACGCCGGGACGGCGATCGCCGCCGCTCCGGGTACGGCGACGGCCGGTGGCCACGCCGCCATGGCCGAGGGGCACGGCTCCGAGCGGGTGGCCGTCGCGGCGCCCGCGGCGGACGGCGAGTCCTGCGTCTTCACCCAGTCCCGGGACCGGGTGCTGCCCCTGCTGACGGCGCTGGGGCTGCTGGTGCCGGTCACGGGCGTGGCCTCCGGTGCCCGCACCGCCGTACGGGGACCGGCGCGGCGAGGACCGCCGTTCGCCGGCCGGGGGCTGCTGCTCCAGGTGTGCGTCGCGCGGACGTGACAGGGATCCGCCGGTCCACGGCCTTCGGGCCGGTCCGGCCGGACCTCCCTGCCCTTCCGCGCCACGGACGTGGCGCGCCCACACACCTGGAAAGAGAACCGCGATGTCTGCTTTCGCGCCCTTCGCCGCCCGCCGCCGTACGCTCGCGGCGGTCGGCACCGCCGCCGTGCTCGCCCTGGCCCTGACGGCTTGCGGCTCTTCCGACGACTCCTCGGACGGTTCGTCCATGCCGGGCATGGACCACGGCTCGCCCAGGGCCTCCGCCCCGGCCGCCGCCGGTACGTTCAACGACGCGGACGTGGAGTTCGCGCAGCAGATGATCCCGCACCACCAGCAGGCCATCGAGATGGCGCGGCTGGCCGACGGCCGGGCCGCCGACGCCGAGATCAAGAAGTTGGCCTCCGCGATCGAGGACGCGCAGGACCCCGAGATCAACACGATGAAGGGATGGCTGACGTCCTGGGGCAAGCCGCTGCCCGACGCCTCGATGGGTGACATGCCCGGGATGGACCACGGCTCGGACGGCGCGGGCATGCCCGGAATGATGTCCGACAAGGAGATGGACGGCCTCGAGGCGGCCAGGGGCAAGGACTTCGACAGGAAGTTCGCCCGACTCATGATCGGCCACCACGAGGGCGCCGTCACCATGGCCGAGAAGGAGCAGAAGGACGGCAGGAACGCCGACGCGAAGAAGCTCGCCGAGGCCGTTGTCACGGCCCAGACCGCCGAGATCGAGCAGATGAACAAGATCCTCGACCGGCTCTGACCCGCAGGGGGCGCGGGTTCCCGTACGTCCTTCGTACGGGAACCCGCGCCCCGGCCGCTCAGGCGGAGTCCGCCGGTGCGGCGAGCAGCTCGGCCACCTCCTCGGGGGTGGTCTCCCGCAGCTCCTCGTCGACCAGCAGCCACCGGGTGATGGAGACCGCTTCGAGGAACGGCAGATCGTGGCTGGCGATGAGCAGCGCGCCCTCGTAGGACTCCAGGGCGCTGGTCAGCTGCCGCACACTGGCGATGTCGAGATTGTTGGTCGGCTCGTCCATCATCAGGAGCTGCGGGGCCGGCGCGGCGAGCATCGTGGCCGCGAGCGCGGCACGGAACCGCTCACCGCCCGAGAGGGTGCCCGCCGGCTGCTCGGCCCGCTTCCCCTGGAAGAGGAAGCGGGCGAGCTGGGAGCGGATCTGGTTGTCGGTGACCCCGGGAGCCAGCCGGGCCGTGTTCGCCGCGACGCTCAGCTCCGGGTCCAGCACATCGAGCCGCTGCGGGAGGAACCGCGTCGGGACGAAGGTCCTGGCCTCGCCGGACAGCGGGGCCAGCTCACCGGTGAGCGTGCGCAGCAGTGTCGTCTTCCCCGCGCCGTTGCGGCCGACGAGCGCGATCCGCTCCGGGCCGTTGACCTGGAGCGTGCCCTCGCGCAACCGGCCGAACCGCGGGCGCAGTTCGTCCAGGGTCAGCACGGTCCGTCCGGCGGGCACCGCCGTGTGCGGCAGCCTCACCCGGATCTCGGCGTCGTCGCGGATCGCGTCCGCGGCCTCCTCGCGCCGCTCGCGGGCCTCGTTGAGCCGGTCCTCGTGGAGGCCGCGGAGCTTGCCCGCCGACTCCTGGGCGGACCGCTTGCGGCGGCCCGCCAAAATCTTCGGCAGGCCACCGTCCAGCTCAGCCTTTTTGCCGGTGCGTTGACGCCGGGCCAGCTTCGTCCGGGTCTCCTCCAGTTCGCGCTTCTGGCGGCGCACGTCCGCCTCGGCGGCGCGCAGCGTCCGCCCGGCCGCCTCCTGCTCGGTGGCCACGGCCTCCTGGTACGCGGACCAGCCGCCGCCGTACCAGTTCACCGAACCGGCGCGCAGCTCGGCGATGCGGTCCACGCGCTCCAGCAGTTCACGGTCGTGGCTGACCACGATCAGCACGCCCGAGTGCCAGGAGTCGACGGCTTCGTACAGCCGCCGGCGGGCGAACAGGTCCAGGTTGTTGGTGGGTTCGTCCAGGAGGACGACGTCGGGGCGTTCCAGCAGCAGCGCCGCGAGGCGCAGCAGCACGGTCTCCCCGCCGGACAACTCGCCCACGGTGCGGTCGAGTCCGATGTCGCCGAGGCCGAGCGAGCCCAGGGTCGCCAGGGCCCGTTCCTCCACGTCCCAGTCGTCGCCGATCGTCTCGAAGTGCTTCTCGTCGACATCCCCGGACTCGATGGCGCGCAGCGCCTCGCGCCGTTCGGCGATGCCGAGCGCGTGGTCCACCCGCAGGGTGGTGTCGAGGGTGATGTTCTGCGGCAGGTGGGCGAGGCTGCCGCCGATGGTCACCGTGCCCTCGGACGGGCGCAGTTCGCCGGTGAGCAGCCGCATCAGGGTGGACTTGCCCGCGCCGTTGTTGCCGACGAGCCCGATCCGGCCGCGGCCGACGCTCAGCGAGAGCCCGTCGAAGACCGTGGTGCCGTCCGGCCACCGGAAGGTCAGTGCCGAGCAGGTGAGGGAGGCGCTGGGGGCGGTGGGTGTCGCCATGGATTTCCTCGCAGTCGTGATCGCAATGAAGGGGGGATTCGTATGCGAGCACCACGCGGCGACCGAGCAGCGGAGAAGGATGCGGCTGTCCTGGAAACGAGGGACGGCTCATGCATCGAGGTCGCATCCACGCGGCGGCCACGGGCAGTGCGGAAACACTGCGACGACGTGACAGTCATACGGCGAGAGCCGTACGGCGTGGTGTTCGCGGACCTCAGATGCGCAACGTCCACCTCTATCGGAGACAACAGGACACGAAAACCATAGCGGCAGAGGCAGTGGTTGGCAATGCTCGCCGGTCCGGCGGGGCGGAGCCCGGAACGCCGCTCCCCTCTCCCCGTGGTGCGAGTCACATTTCGCCCCCGACCGCCGTGCCGCATGCCGCGGATCCCTTTGCCCGCAAGGGTCGTCACCGGGTCGGTGTGAGGTGGATTACCGGAAATGAAATGACTTGATCTTGTTGGGCAATTACATGCGGAAAAAGGGTCTTGTCCCCTTCGGATTCTCTCGTCTACGGTCTTCGTCAATCCGGACGGAACGCCGAATCCTGCCGCTGTCCGGAGCATTCCGACCACTCGTGTACGGCAGGAGCGGGGAACCCAGGTACACCGCCGGTCCGGACATCCGGACGGCTCGGGGTGAAGCCGCGTCGACGCGCGGCCGGGCAGCTCCAGCCCGAACCCGACAGCTCACCTCGCAGGCGACGGAGAGGAACCACCATGTCCTTCACCGGTACGCGCCACCGTCGCGCCGCCACCTCGCTGACCAGGGGATTCATAGCCGTGGGTACGGGAGCGGCCGCCCTGCTCCTGCCGCTGCTCGGTGCCCAGGCCGCTTCGGCGGCGCCGACCGCCGCGCCCGCCGCGCGAACCGCGGCGTACACCGACGACCTGGACGGCTGGATCAAGGAGTCGCTGGCCGTCATGGCCGAGCACGGCATCCCCGGCAGCTATGAGGGGATCCACCGCAACGTCATGCGCGAGTCCTCCGGCAACCCGCTCGCCGTCAACAACTGGGACTCCAACGCCGCCGCGGGGACCCCTTCCAAGGGTCTGCTCCAGATCATCGATCCGACGTTCCTCGCCTACCACGTGCCCGGCACGTCGACGGACAGCTTCGACCCCGTCGCCAACATCACCGCCGCGTGCAACTACGCCGCCGACCGGTACGGCTCCATCGACAACGTCAACGGGGCCTACTGAACCGTCACTCCGGGGCGGACCCGGCCGCCCGTTCCGGAGCCGCGCGGGGCGGAACGGGCACCGTGGCCGCCGCCCCGTTCCGTACCGCCTGCACGGCCGCGTCGTGCAGGCGGCGGCTGTCCTCCTCCGAACAGCACGCGACGGGGCTGCCCGCCATGGTGAACCAGTCGATCGCCCCCGAATACTGCACCGTGATCTGGGCCGTGTCCTCGGCCCAGGTCGTGTGCACGGTCAGTTCCCCGGACAGGACACCGACCTCCTCCGTCAGCACGCCGCCGTGCCCGGAGAACACACCACACGTAGTCCATGACGCCCAAGTCATGCATCCAGGCTGGCACCGGGGCGGCGAATGCGCGACCCATGGGCCCCGTGCCCGCGCCCGATGCCGACCGGGGGAAAAATTCCCGGGGTCCGGCCTTCGGTTCCCGCACCCCCCGATCCTTCGACGTCCTCTGCTCAGTTAGCGCCAAATCGTCGAAACTGATCACTAGAACAACGAATTCCGAAGGTGAACACCTCTTGACCTGCGGAACACGTCGGGATTGCATAGCGCGCTGGGAGCGACGAAACCACTCATCACGTCCTCGTCTGGAGGCGATACCGCTCCCGCGCTCAAACACCGCACTTTTTGATCGGAACCGCACGATGACCGACACGCTCAGCGCACCTCAGGCGCTCGCCCCGGCGACCGGCCCCACTCCCCAGAAGCTCAAGCGCTCCATCGGCGTCGTGGGCGGCACACTGCTCACGCTGTCCTGCGTGACCCCCGCCTCGACCCTCTTCGTGGTCGTGCCGGACCTCTTCTCCAGCCTCGGCACGTACACCGCCCTGACCATCGCCATCGGCTCGCTGCTCTGCATCGCGGTCGCCTTCTGCTACTCGGAACTGGGCACCCTCATCCCCAGCGCCGGCGGCGAGTACGCCATGGTGTCGACCATGGCGGGACGGCTCGCCGGATGGCTCGTCTTCGTGCTGTCGCTGCTCGTCGTGATGATCGTGCCCCCGGTGATCTCCATGGGGACGGCCGACTACCTGGCGCCCATCGTGCACATCCCGGCCCCCCTCGCGGGCGCCGGGGTCATGCTGCTGGCCACCCTCGCCGGCCTGCTGGACCTGCGCGCCAACGCGTGGATCACCGGAATCTTCCTGGTCCTCGAAGTGATCGCGGCGGGTGTCGTCGCCGTACTCGGCTTCGCCCACACCGAGCGCGGCGCGTCCTCGCTGGTGCACGGCACGGTCGCCTCGGCCGGCGGTTCCCACTCCACGGTCACCGCGATGATGGTCGTCTCCGGACTCGCCATCGCGCTCTTCATCACGCAGGGCTTCTCCACCGCGGTCTACCTCTCCGAGGAGCTGGAGAATCCCCGCCGCAACGTGGCCCGCACCGTGCTCGCCACCCTCGCCATCTCCACCGCCGTCATCCTGATCCCGGTCATCGCCATCACCATGGGCGCCCCGGACCTGGCGGCCCTGACCTCCGGCGACCTCAGCACCATGGTCACCGCCTGGTCCAACTCGGCGGTCGGCACCTTCGTCAGCCTCTGCGTCGCCCTTGCGATCATCAACGCGGGCATCGTCATGGTCATCCAGAACTCCCGGGTGCTCTTCGCCTCGGCCCGTGACAAGGCGTGGCCGGCACCGGTCAACAACGCCCTGTCCCGGCTCGGCCGGTTCGGCTCGCCGTGGGTCGCGACCCTCCTCGTCGGCGTCCCCGGCGCGGCGCTCTGCTTCGTCAACCTCGACACCCTGTACGGCGTCACCGGCGTCTCCGTCACCGCCATGTACCTGTTGGTCGCCGTCGCGGCCCTGCTCTGCCGCCGCGGCGCGCACCGCGAGGCGCAGGCCTGGCGGATGCCGCTCTGGCCCGCCGTCCCCGTGCTGCTGATCGCCGTGCTGGCGTACATCCTGACCCAGCAGGAGGTCGAGTACCTGCTGTGGACCGGCGGCATCACCGCGGTCGCCACGCTCTACTGGGCGCTTTACCTGCGGCCCCGCCGCGACACCCGCTGGCTGGTCAGCATCCCGGAGGACGCCCGGTCCTGACCCGGGGGCGCGTCCCGTGCGGTGTCCGGCCCGTCGGTGGAGATCCTCCACCGGCGGGCCGGCCCCGTCCGCGCCCGTCGCCCGACCGGGCGCAGCGCCGTCCCGGCGACGGGCGGACCCACCACCCCTTGCCCACAGTGGGACGAGGAAGGTCGTCGGAGCACGGGGAGCGGTGGCGCGATGGGTGTCGAACGGGTCGGAGTCGTCGTGCACCAGGGCCGCCCCGAGGCCGTCGCCGCCGCGGGCGTCGTACGCGACTGGTGCGCCCGCGAAGGGGTCCCCTGCACGGACATCGACGTGTGGCGGGGCGACGGGCACCGACGCGGCGGGCGCGAGGAGGCCGACGTCGCGGGGCACCCCGATCTGATCGTGACGCTCGGCGGCGACGGCACGTTCCTGCGCGGCGCCAGGATCGCCGCCAAGCACGACGGTGCCGTGCTCGGGATCGATCTGGGCCGCGTCGGCTTCCTCACCGAAGTACCGGCCCATGACGTGGTGCGCGCGCTCGACGCCGTCCACCGGGGCCGGGCGGAGTTCGAGGAGCGGATGACCCTGACCATGCGGGCCTCCCGGGTGCTCGAAGTGCCCCCGGACATCGATGCCCTGATGGGCTACGGGCGGCGCCCGATGCTGCCGCCGCCCCAGCCCGCCCCGGACGCGGAGGTCGCGGCGGAGGACTGGGGCGTGGCGCTGGACGTCACCGCCCTCAACGACGTCGTCGTGGAGAAGCTCGCCCGCGACCGCCAGGTGAGCCTCGGCGTCTACATCGGCGGCCGGCTCCTCGCCTCGTACTCGGCCGACGCCGTCGTCATGGCCACGCCCACCGGCTCGACCGCGTACAGTTTCGCCGCCGGCGGGCCGGTGGTCTCGCCCCGGATGGACGCGGTCCTCTTCACCCCCGTGGCGGCGCACATGACCTTCGACCGCACCGTGGTCGCCGCCCCCGACGAACCGATCGCCGTACGGGTCCTGCCGCACTCCGGACAGGCCGCGGTGACCATCGACGGCCAGCTGCGCGGCGTACTGGACGCCGGGGACTGGGTCGGCGTCTACGCGGCACCGCGCCGGCTGCGGATCGTCCGGCTCGGCCCGCACGACTTCTACGGGCGGCTGCGCACCCGGATGCGCCTCACGGACGCGCCCGCCACGGCCGCGGACGGCGAGAGCGCGCCGCTCTTCCGCCACGGCGGCCCGGTCCCGCACGACCTCGCCCACCTCCACCTCGCCCCGTGAGCCACCTGGCCCGACGACCCCTGCCACCGGGCCGGCCGACGCCGATATAGTCGGCCGCCGCAGGAGGGCGGCCCCGGGGGAGGAACAGTGCGTCGCGCTCCGGACCCTCGTCGATGCCCACTGCCCCGTCCCGTCCCCGGTCGAGCCGCCGAGGGCGCCCCGGAAAGGCTCGCCACCCACGGAAGGGGCCACGCGATGCCGGCCGTCCTCGTCCTGCTGCTCTCCGGTACCTGGCTGCTGTCCGGGGCCCTGGTGACCGGGACCGATCCGCTGATCGTCGCCGTGGGCCGCACGGCGGTGTGCTGCGCGGTGCTCACCGCCGTCGCCGCCTCCCGCGCGGACGGCCGGGCCGATCTGCGCAGGGCCGCCGCCAGGCCGGGCACCGTATGGCTGCTGGGCCTGCTCGGCTTCGCCGGATACGCGGCGGGCACCCTTCTGTCCATCTCCCGGATCGGGACCTCGCTGGCCAACGTCGTCGTCGCGCTGCTGCCGTGTGCCACGGTGGCGGTCGGCGCGCTGTTCTTCGGCGAACGCTCCGGGGCACGTCGGGCGACCGGAGCGGTGCTCGCCTGCGCGGCCGCCGTCGGGTACGCCGCGCTCGGCGCCGGGACGGGCGACGCGGACGCGCTCGGACTGCTCCTGGTCACCGCGGCGACCGTGGCCTTCGCGGTGTACGGCTTCCTCTACCGGAGGCGGATGCCGGGGATGGCGCCGCTCACCGTGCTGCCCGTCCTCCTCGCGGCCGCCACCTGCCTGCTGCTGCCGATGGCCCTGCCCGCGCTGGTCTCGCACCCGCCCACGCCCGCCGCGATCGGCGGCATCGTGCTCCTGGGCGGGGCCGTGTACGCCCCCGCCTACCTCGTGCAGCACCGGCTCATCCTGCTGCGCGGGCCGGTCTTCACGGCGGCCGTGCAACTGGCCGTCCCGTTCACGGTGCGGCTCGGTGACTGGGCCCTGGGCACCGGGACCGCGCCCTCCGCCGCGGAACTGCTGCTGCTCGCGGTGTGCTGCGGCGGCATCGCGCTCGTCACCGTGGAACCCGGTCCGCGGCGGCTCGCCGGCGCGGAGGCGGAATGACGGCGGGGCCGAGTAGCCGACCCGTCGCCGGACGACCCTCCGTCCGGCGACGAGCCGGGTACGCCCGGACTCAGAAAGTGACGTCCGAGCAGGCGTAGAACGCGTTGCCGGTGTCGGCGATCGTCCAGACGCCGAGGATCAGGTGCTTGCCCGACTTCTGCGGCAGCACTCCGGAGTGGGTCACGGTGGACCCGGGCAGACGTCCGCCGAAGGGCACGGTCAGGAACGGCTGGGGATCCAGGTCGGCCCTGGTCAGCGGCTTGGTCGGGTCGTAGCCGTCCTTGGTGATGTAGTACCGGAAGTCGGTCGTGGCGTGCCGCGCCTCGATCTGCCAGCGGAACGTGTAGCTCTGCCCCGCGGTGACCTTCGTGGCGGGCCAGTTGCCGCCGCGCGGGTCGTCGAGCTCGGAGAACCGGCCGATGCCGCCGGCGCAGATGGTGCCGTCGACCGGCCCGCGGGCGGGGAAGCCCTTGGGCCCTTCGACGCTCGGCGGCTCCCACTGGACCTGGCCGCAGTTGCGTACGGTGCCGAGGCCGCAGAGCTGCTGACGGCTGATGGGGGCGTCGGTGTAGCCGTGGGCCTGGGCGCTGCCGGTCGTGGCGAGCAAGGAAGCTCCGGCGATTCCGAGACCCAGGACGAATGAAGTGATCTTTCTGCGCATGCTTCGCTCCTGAGGGAGGTGTGGGGGCGCTGCGAGACGAGTGGGGGAGTGGCATCCCACCCTCACTAGGTCTAGACCAACTCCGAGACTAGCCAGAGGCGTTGGTCATGTCCATACCATTGGCGCCCGATCGCGCGAGGGGGTCCGTGCGGTGCTGGAGTTCTCCCGCCCGGCGGATGTCAAGGACCTCGAACAGGTCATCGTCGATCGGATCTGGACACGCGGACGAGTGGTGCCACCGGCTGTCGGCGGGGCGAGCGGTGCCCCATCGCGGTTCTCGCCCTCGTCCGGCCGTCCTGTATCCGGGAGTTGGTGAATCCCTGCCGACAACTCCGGGGAATTCCGCAGGCAATGGACTAATCGACCCTGGTCATTCGGGTCGGTGGGGGCGACTACCGGACATCCGTGATCACGGTCGCCGGGGACGTGGGCGGTGGAGGCGGGGGAGGTGGGTGCCGGCTCTCGCCGAAACTGCTGAGGCTGCGTCAGGCGGCCCTTGCTGCCGCGGGGTTGGTCGCGAATCCACTTCCGGCGAAGGGCCGGTGGGGCGGGGGCGGCAATTCCCGATATGAAAAGTAATTAATATGAGTGGCAATTTGGGGTGGCTTGGGGGGCGCTCTTGATTTTGTCGCGCCCGTCGCAAAGTGGCGCCATGCGGCTTGAATTCGACGGTTGAGTCAGCTCATCAGGGAAAAATTACTAGGGCGAACCCCGGTGACGACGCCCAGGCTCGCGGAGCCCATGAAGGCGCTCCTCACGCACTTCGAACCCATTTCCTGCGCGTGACAAGTGGCGAACATTCGTCCGGTCGCGTGCATTCGCAGGTATCCGATCAGATTTTCATTCATGGCCCGCGCACTCTTCCGTGCACCGCGCCGTGCTGCTTCCTTCCGAAAAGGTGCTGAGAGTGGAAAGTCGCGAACCGCTGCCCGGCGGTGGCCCGGAGGTGACTTCTGGTCGGGCCCGGGGGCACGATACTCCGGAGTTCTCCGTACGCGCGGTACTGCGCGTGTCGGCGTATCCGCTCCTCCTGGTGAGCACGGTCGCGGTGGGTGCCGCTGCGCTCCAGCTCGACTGGGACCCCGGCCTGGTGAGCCCACTCTTCCTGGTCGGCGTCATCGTCTACCTGACCGCACTCGAACGCCTGATTCCGTACCAGCGGTCCTGGCACCCGGACGCCCGCGAATGGCGTTGGTACGGGGCCTACTTCCTGCTGACCATGGTGTCCAGCGCGGTCGCGCAGTATCTGGTCACCGCGGTGGTCGCGATGCTCTCGCCCAGCGAGCCCGCACTCAATCTCTGGGCGGAGATCCCGGCGGCGCTGCTGACCGGCTCGCTGGCCAGCTACCTGGTGCACCGGCTGGGGCACACCAATGCCACGCTCTGGCGGCTGCACGGTGTGCACCACGTGCCGGAGAAGGTGAACGTCGCGAACAACGGTGTCAACCACGTCCTCGACATCGTCCTCGCCCAGGGCGTCGTGCAGCTCGCGCTCTCGCTCATCGGGTTCTCCCGCGCATCCGTGTTGGTCGTGGGCCTGTTCGTGGCCGCCCAGGGATATTTCGTCCACGCCAACATCGATGTGCGCATCGGCCCGCTGAACCATGTGCTCGCCAGCCCGGAGCAGCACCGGCTGCACCACAGCACCGACCTGTCCGAAGCCGGCCACTACGGCTCGGACCTGTCGATCTGGGACCACTTCTTCGGAAGCTACACCTGGCGGCCCGGCCGTGAACCGGTCGCGGTCGGCCTCGGTGATCCCGCGTCCTTCCCGCCCACCGGGGAGATCGTGTCCAGCCTTCTCCACCCCCTGCGCCGTGCGAAGACGCCCGGAACCGGCCCCGCCTGAACTTGCATGTCCACGCCGTGCCGCGCGGCGTCACGACCTAGGAGTACGACCTTGCCCGACGTGAACAGCGCCTCTGTGAGCGACAAGGTAGCGATCATCGGCATTGGGTGCCGACTGCCCGGCGGTGCGTCGGACCATCGCTCTTACTGGCAGAACCTCATGGCGGGCAAGGACTGCATCACACCGACGCCCGCCGACCGCTACGACGTCGGCAGCCTCGGCAGCAGACGAAAGGACAAGCCGGGCCGACTGGTGGGCGGCCGCGGTGGATACATCGACGGCTTCGACGAGTTCGACCCCGCCTTCTTCGGGATCAGCCCGCGCGAGGCCGACCACATGGACCCGCAGCAGCGCAAGCTCCTCGAAGTCGCCTGGGAGGCCCTGGAGGACGGCGGCCAGCGGCCCGCGGAGCTCGCCGGCAGCAACACCGCGGTCTTCGTCGGGGCGTTCACGCTGGACTACAAGATCCTGCAATTCTCCGACCTGGGCTTCTCGTCGCTCGCCGCGCACACCGCCACCGGCACGATGATGACGATGGTCTCGAACCGCCTCTCGTACTGCTTCGACTTCCGCGGGCCCAGTCTCTCGATCGACACCGCGTGCAGCTCCTCGCTGGTGGCGGTGCACCTCGCGTGCCAGAGCCTCAACAACCGGGAGACCGACCTCGCGCTGGCCGGCGGGGTGCTGCTGCACATGGCCCCGCAGTACACCATCGCCGAGACCAAGGGCGGCTTCCTCTCGCCCGACGGGCGCTCGCGCGCCTTCGACGCCGGGGCCAACGGCTACGTCCGGGCCGAGGGGGTCGGCCTGGTCGCACTCAAGCGGCTCGACGACGCCCTGCGCGACGGCGACCCGATCCACGCCGTGGTCCTCGGCGCGGGCGTCAACCAGGACGGCCGGACCAACGGCATCACCGTGCCCAACGCGGACGCCCAGGTCTCCCTCATCCGGCGCGTCTGCGGCGAGGCGGGGATCGCCCCCGGCGACCTCCAGTACGTCGAGGCGCACGGCACCTCCACTCCCGTCGGCGACCCGATCGAGGCGAACGCGCTGAGCCGGGCCCTGTCCGTCGGCCGTCGCCCCGACGCGCCCTGCTACGTGGGCTCCGTCAAGACGAACATCGGGCACACCGAGTCGGCGGCGGGCATCGCCGGACTGATCAAGGCCGTGCTGTGCCTCGAGCACCGCATGATCCCGCCGCACATCAACCTGGAACAGCTCAACTCCGCCATCGACCAGGCCGCCTCCCCGTTCCGCATCCCGACCGAGCCGACCCCCTGGCCCGCGCACGAGGGACCGGCCCGGGCCGGGGTGAACTCGTTCGGCTTCGGCGGCACCAACGCCCACGTCGTACTGGAGCAGGCGCCGGACCGCACCACGGCCGGGCCCGCGCCCGAGGAGCGCGCCTGGAACATCCTGCCGCTGACGGCCCGGGTCCCGGAGGCCCTGCCCGAGCTGGCGGCCGGCATCCGCCGTGAGCTGGCGGGCACCGACGGCCCCGCGGTCGAACTCTCCGACCTCGGCCACACCCTGGCCCACCGCCGCCAGCACCTGGAGTCACGGCTCTCGGTCGTGTACTCCTCGCGGGCCGGACTCGACGAGGCGCTCGCCGCCCACGTCCGGGGCGAGCCGCACCCCGCCGTCGTCGAGGGCAGGCAGCTGGAGGCCGACCAGCGCGGCCTGGTCTGGGTCTTCACCGGCATGGGGCCGCAGTGGTGGGGCATGGGCCGTCAGCTGCTCGACGGCGACGCCGTGTTCCGCGAGGCCGTCACCCGCTGCGACGAAGCCATCCGGGCGCTCGCGGGCTGGTCCCTGATCGAGGAGATGCGGGCCGACGAGGCGGAATCGCGGATGGCCGAGACCTGGCTCGCGCAGACCGCCAACTTCGCCGTCCAGGTGGGCCTCGCCGCCATGTGGCGCCACTACGGCGTACGGCCCGACGCCGTCGTCGGCCACAGCACCGGGGAGGTGGCCGCCTTCTACGAAGCGGGCGTCTACACCCTGGAGGACGCGGTCAAGGTGGTGATCCACCGCAGCCGGCTCCAGCAGAAGCTGACCGGCACCGGCACCATGCTCGCCGTCAGCCTGCCCGAGGCGGAGGCACAGTCCAGGGTCGCCCCCTTCGGCGACCGTGTCTCGGTCGCCGCCGTCAACAGCCCCTCCGCGGTCACCCTGGCCGGGGACCGGGACGCGCTGGCCGAACTGGCCGACCAGCTCCGGGCCGAGCAGGTCTTCGCCAAGTTCCTCACGGTGCAGGTCCCGTACCACAGCGCCGGGATGGAGACGATCAAGGACGAACTGCTGGCCTCGCTGGAGGGCATCGACCCCCGCCCGGCCACGGTCCCGCTGTACCTGACCGGGCAGGAGGGCACGGCCCACGGCACCGAACTCGACGGACACTACTGGTGGAAGAACGTCCGCGACCGCGTCCGCTTCCGCTCGGCCGTCGACCGGCTCGCCGACGACGGGTTCGGCCTCTTCCTGGAGGTCGGCCCGCACCCGGTGCTTGGCCACTCCATCCGCGAATGCCTGGAGGACCGGGCCACGGCCGCACGGACCCTTCCGTCGATCCGGCGCCAGGAGAACGAGGCCGAGCGCTTCGCCACCTCGCTCGCGGAACTGCACACCCTCGGCGTCCCCGTCGACTGGAACGCCCTGCACCCCACGGGCAGCCCGGTCGTCCTGCCCCGGTACCCCTGGCGGCGTGACCGCTACTGGACGGAGCCCGCCCCCGTCGCCCAGGTCCGCCTCGGCCACGTCGACCACCCCCTGCTGGGCCGTCGCACCACGGACACCGAACCGACCTGGCACGCCACGCTGGACACCGAGCGGCTGCCGTACCTCGACGACCACCGCATCCAGTCCACCGTGGTCTTCCCGGCCGCGGGATACCTGGAGATGGCCACACAGGCGGTCCGCTCCCTCACCGGCGGCACCCACGCCGTCCTGACGGACATCGAGTTCCGCAAGGCGCTGTTCCTGCCCGAGGGCGAGGACCGGGGCGTGACGCTGACCCTCTCCTCGCAGAACGCCGCCTTCACCATCGCGTCGGCCACCGGGGAGGAGAGCGGCCGCGCGGTGCACGCCACCGGCGTGGTCCGCTCCGGACAGCCCCGCCCGGCCGGCCCCCGCGCCGACACCGAGGAGCTCCGGGCACGCACCCGGCGCCGGCTCGACGGCGCGGACTGCTACACGGCCCTCGCCGAGCAGGGCTACCACTACGGCCCGGCGTTCCGGGCCATCGACGAAGTGTGGATCGGCCACGGGGAAGTCCTCGCCCGGCTCCGGCCGCCCGCCGTGATCGGTGACGACGCCGCCGGACACCACATCCACCCGGTGCTCCTCGACGCCTGCTTCCAGTCCCTGCTGGCCACCCAACTGCCCGAAGCGGGAGCCCCCGCCGGTCCGGACCAGGGCACCGGAATCCGCCTCCCCCTGTCGATCGAGGAGCTGTGCCTCGCCCCGGTCGGCGACCGCCCGATCTGGGTGCACGCGCGCGTGACCCGCGACAACGGCGACGAGCTCGTCGGGGACATGGAGCTCTACACCGAGGACGGCGAGCCGCTCGGCGGCATCCACGGCTTCCGCGCCGCCGACGTGGAGAAGGCGTCCACCGCGGTCGGCCTCGGCACCATCGATGCCTGGCTGGCCGAGACCGTATGGACCGACAGCCCCTCCACCGACGACACCACCACCCCCCTGCCCACCACCGGCTCCTGGCTGCTGTTCGCGGACCGTCAGGGTGTCGCCGACGCCCTGGGCACCCTGCTCACCGAGCACGGCCAGCGCTGCCACCTGGTACACCCGGGGGAGAGCTACAGAAGAAGCGACGACGGCCGCACGTTCACCATCGACCCCGGGGCCGACGCCGACCTGGACCGCCTCTTCATCGAACTCGGCGCGGACGGCCCCGTCGGCACCGTCGTCCACCTGTGGAGCCTCGACCTGCCGCCGCTCGCCGAGGCCGCCCCGCAGGACCTGGTTCGCCACGGCGACAACGGCTCCTACTCGCTGATCGCGCTCGCCCGTGCCCTGCTGCGCCGCGAGGCGACCGGCCGGCTGCACATCGTCACCCGGGGCGCCCAGCACACCGGGCCGGGCGACACCGTGGAGCCGCTGGGAGCGCCCGCCTGGGGCGTGGGACGGGTCCTCCGCCACCAGGAACTGCTCTCCCACCCCGGCAAGCTGATCGACCTGGGCCCGGCCCCGCGGGGCGAGGAGGGCCGACTGGCCGAGGCCGGAACGCTGCTGCGCGAGTTCCTCACCGACGACGAGGAGGAAGTCGCGCTGCGCGGCGGGGCTCGCCTCACCAGCCGGATCCGCCAGGCGCAGGAGCTCACCCGCCCGCTGCCCCTGAGCCTGCGCACCGACGCCAACTACCTGGTCACCGGCGCCTTCGGCGCTCTCGGCCGACTGCTCTGCCGCACCCTCGTACGGCGCGGGGCGCGCAGCCTGATCCTGATCGGGCGTACCACGCTGCCCGAGCGCTCCGCCTGGCGGACCCTGGACCCGGACACCGCCGTGGGCCGCGCCACCGCCTTCGTCAAGGAACTGGAGGCACTCGGGGCCCGCGTCGTCCTGGCACCGCTCGACATCACCGACGAAGCAGCGCTCACCGCCTGGCTCGAGGCCCACCGCCGCACCGACCCGCTCCCGGTACGCGGGGTGTTCCACCTCGCCGGGCAGGTCCGCGACACCCTCGTCGAGGACATGGACCGTCGGACGTTCGCGGCCGCCCACGACCCCAAGGTCGTCGGCGCCTATCTGCTCCACCGCCATCTGCGGGACGAACCGCTGGACCACTTCGTCCTGTTCGCCTCCATCGCCTCCCTGCTGACCACGGCCGGCCAGACCAACTACGCCGCCGGCAACGCGTTCCTGGACGCGCTGGCACAGCACCGCCGCACCCTCGGACTGCCGGGGCTGAGCGTGGACTGGGGGCCGTGGGCCACCGGCATGATCGAGGAGCTGGGGCTCGTCGACCACTACCTCCACAACCGCGGGATGAGCTCGCTCGCACCCGACGTCGGCATGGCCGTACTGGAACGCGTCATCGGACAGGACCGAGCGCAGCTGCTCGTCGCCACGGTCGTCGACTGGCCGGTCTTCCTCGCCTGGTACGCGACCCCGCCCGCGCTGGTCTCCGAGCTGGCCGAGGCGGCCCCCGCCGGGGCGGCCGGCGGACCCGGCGAGGGCGTCCTCGACGCCTTCCGCCACGCCGACCCCGCCGCACGGGTGACCCTGGTCACCGGACGGTTCATCGAGCTGACCGCGGCCGTGCTGCGGACCAGCCCCGAACGGATCGACCCGCTGGCCGGGCTGAACGCACTCGGACTGGACTCGCTCCTGGCCATGGAGCTGCGCGCCCGGCTCAGCTCCGAGCTCGGGGTCGCCCCGCCCGTGGTAGCCCTGCTGAGCGGTACCCCCGTGGCCGAACTGATCACCCAGCTCCACGACGCTCTGGCCGAGTTGGTCGCCCACCAGGCCGGAGGCGCCGACCAGGACGCCGTCGAGGTGTTCGAGGACGAGCTCCGTCACCCGCTGACGCAGAACCAGAAGGCCCTGTGGTTCCTCCGGCAGCTCAACCCCGAGGGCTACGCCTACAACATCGGCGGCGCCGTCGAGGTCCGGGTCGCCCTCGACCCCGACCTCATGTTCGAGGCCGTGCGCTGCATGGTGGCACGGCACCCCGCGCTGCGGACCAACTTCCTCACGGTCGACGGCGTCCCGCTCCAGCAGATCTCGCCGGAGGCCGATGCCGACGTGGCCTTCTTCGACGTACAGGGCCAGGAGTGGGAGGAGATCCACCGCACCATCGTCGCCGAGTACCGCAAGCCGTACGACCTGGAAAGCGACCCGCTCTTCCGCTTCCGGCTCTTCAAGCGCGGCGAGGACCGCTGGGTGATCATGAAGGCGGTGCACCACATCGTCTCCGACGCGATCTCCACCTTCACCTTCATCGAGGAACTCCTCGCGGTCTACGAAGGGCTGCGCCAGGGGCAGGCTCCTTCGCTGCCGCCGGTCACCGCCCGCTACCTGGACTTCCTCAACGCGCAGAACCGCTTCCTGGCCGGACCCGCCGCACCGCGCATGTTCGACTACTGGCGCACCCACCTGCCGGCCGAGGTCCCCACCCTGGAACTCCCCGTCGACAAGCCCCGCCCCGCCGTGCAGACGCACAACGGAGCCTCGGAGTTCTTCGTCCTGGACACCGGGCTCACCGCCCGGGTGCACACCCTGGCCCGTGAGCACGACGTGACCCCGTTCATGGTCCTCCTCAGCGCCTACTACGTGCTGCTCCAGCGCTACTCGGGCCAGGACCAGGTGATCGTCGGGAGCCCGGTGACGGGCCGCACCGAGCAGGAGTTCGCCTCCGTCTACGGCTACTTCGTCAACCCGCTGCCGCTCCACGCCGACCTGTCCGACGACCCCTCCGTCGGCCGGCTGCTGCAAGAGGTCCGGGCGACCGTGCTGGGCGGCCTGGACAACCAGGAGTACCCGTTCGTCCTGCTGGTCGACAAGCTGGGACTCCAGCACGACCCCAGCCGCTCCGCGGTCTTCCAAGCCATGTTCATCCTGCTCACCCACAAGGTCGCCACCGAGAAGTACGGCTACCGCCTGGAGTACATCGAACTCCCCGAAGAAGAAGGCCAGTTCGATGTGACCCTGTCCGTGTACGAGGACGAGGCCGACCACCGCTTCCACTGCGTCCTGAAGTACAACACCGACCTGTTCCTGCCCGAGACCATGCGGCGGATGGCGCGCCACTACACCGCGCTGCTCGACAGCATGACCGGATCCCCGGCCGGGCTGCCGGTCTCCCGGCTGTCGATGCTCGGCGGCGAGGAACGCGAGCGGCTGATCGGCGAATGGAGCGGTGCCGGGCACCTCGCCCTGCCGCCGGCCGGGAAGGACGGTGCGGACGGATTCCGCCCCGTGCACCAGCTGATCGCCGAGACCGCCGCCCGCCGCCCCGACGCCGTGGCGATCACCGCCCCGGCACCCCGGGGCGCGGCCCGCCGGATGACCTACGCGGAACTGGACCGCAGGTCCGAGGCGTCCGCCCGGCGGCTGCGCGGGCTCGGGGTCGGCGCCGGATCGGTGGTGGCGCTCTGCCTCGACAAGTCGCCCGAGCTCCTTGTCGAGCTCCTCGCGGTCCTCAGGGCCGGCGGCGCCTACCTTCCGATCCCGGCCGACCACCCGGCCGACCGGGTCGCCCACGCGGTACGGACCGCGGAAGCGGTCCTGGTGCTCACCGCCGACGATGCCGGCCGCGACCGGCTGGCGGAACTCCCGGCCCGGACGCTGACCCTGCGGGAGCTGCACGAAGCGGCCCCGGCGGACGGCCCCGGAGGCCCGGTGGACCCCGACGCGCCCGCGTACGTCATCCACACCTCCGGCTCGACCGGCCTCCCCAAGGCCGTGCGGGTCAGCCACCGCAACCTCGCCTCGGCGTACGGGGCCTGGCTCCAGGAGTACCGGCTGGACCGCGACGTCCGCGTCCACCTCCAGATGGCCGCCCCGTCGTTCGACGTCTTCACCGGGGACGTGGTCCGCGCGCTCTGCTCCGGCGGCAACCTGGTCCTCGTCGACCGCGACCTGCTCTTCGACACCGAGCGCCTGTACGCCACGATGCGCGAGGAGCGCGTCGACTGCGCGGAGTTCGTGCCCGCCGTCGTGCGCGGCCTCATGGAGCACTGCGAACGCCGTTCGCTGCGGCTGGACTTCATGCGCCTGCTGATCGTCGGCTCCGACGTGTGGAAGGTGGCGGAGTACCGCAGGCTCCACGAACTGTGCGGTCCCGGCACCCGCCTGATCAACTCCTACGGTGTCACCGAGGCGACCATCGACAGCGCCTGCTTCGAAGGGCCGCTCGACGACCTGGAGCCCGGCCGGATGGTGCCGATCGGACGGCCGCTGAGCAACAGCACGCTCCATGTGCTCGACGCGCACGGCGAACCGGTCCCGCCCGGCGTCCCCGGCGAGCTGTGGATCGGCGGCGAAGGCGTGGCCCTCGGCTACGCGGGCGACCCCGAACTGACCGACAGCCGCTTCGTCACCCGCACCCTCAGCCGGGAACCGGGCGCGAGCCCCGTACGCCTCTACCGCAGCGGTGACGCGGCGCGCTGGGACGCGGACGGGCGGATCCACCTGCTCGGCCGGGCCGACGACCAGATCAAGCTGCGCGGACACCGGATCGAGCTCGGCGAGATCGAGGCGCACCTCGCGCAGCGGCCCGAGCTGGCCCGCGCGGTCGTCACCGTACGCCAGGACGCCCGGGGCGAGGACGTGCTCTGCGCCTACTGCGTACCGGTCGAGGGCGCGAACCCGGACCGGCGCGCGCTCCGGCGCCACCTCGCGGACCAGCTCCCCGGCTACATGGTCCCGGCACACTTCGTCACCGTGCCGCGGCTGCCGCTCACCGCCAACGGCAAGGTCGACCCCACCGCCCTGCCGATGCCCCGGTTCGACCTGGAGGACCAGCCCGAGGAGAAGCCCCGCACACCCTTCGAGGTGAGCATGGCCCGACACTGGAAGGAGCTCCTCGGCCTCGAACAGGTCGGCCTCACCCATGAGTTCTTCGAGGCCGGCGGCAGCTCCATCAAGCTGATCGAACTGATCCACCGGCTCCGCAAGGAGTACGGCGTCGGCATCCCCGTCAGCCTGCTCTACCGCGTGACGACCCTGCACGGCATGGCCGCCTCCGTGGAGCGCCTCGCCACCGGATCGGTCTTCGAGGACCTGCCCTACCTCGCCTTCAACAGCGACCAGGAACGGACCGTGTTCTGCTTCCCGCCGGCCGGCGGCCACGGTCTCGTCTACCGGGAGTTCTCCACGAGAATGCCGGAGTACCGGATGATCGCGTTCAACTACGTCCCCGGCACGGACAAGGTCGCCCGCTACGCCGACCTGGTCGAGACGGACCAGCCCACCGGCAGGTGCCTGCTCCTCGGCTACTCGCTCGGCGGCAACCTCGCCTTCGAGGTGGCCAAGGAGCTGGAAGGCCGGGGCCGCGAGGTCGCCCATGTGGTCGTCCTGGACTCGCACCGCATCGTCGAAGCGTACGAACCCGGACCGGAGCACCTCGAATTCTTCGAGGCGGAACTCTCCGAGCACCTGCGCAAGCACACCGGATCGGACGCCGTGGCCCGCGAAACCATGGACCACGCCACCGAGTACCTGGCCTTCTGCGGACGCACCCCGAACCTGGGAACGGTGTCCGCGACGGTCAGCGTGATCACCGACCAGGAGAAGACGGCGCTCTACGCGGCGGACGAGACCGGCACCTGGCACGGCAGCTCCACCACGGGCACGGCCGTGCTGCGCGGTTCAGGCGTCCACGCCGACATGCTCGATCCCAAGCACGTGGCGCGCAACGCCGACCTGGTGCGCGACATCCTCCGGGAGGGCGGCGCGGATGCCCGCTGAGGTGGAGGACGAGTGGAGCACCCGGGACCGGGCGGCGGACGGAAGGCCCCGGGTCATCGTGATCGGCGCCGGCGTCGCGGGCATGTCCACCGGGTGCTACGCCCAGATGAACGGGATGAACTCCCGCATCTTCGAGAAGCACGTACTGCCCGGCGGTTGCTGCACCGCCTGGTCGCGCGAGGGCTACATCTTCGACTACTGCATCGAATGGCTGATCGGCACCGCCGAGGGCAACGAGGCCAACCAGGTGTGGCGCGAACTGGGGGCACTCGACGGCAAGACCATCACCAACTTCGAGATGTTCAACCGGGTCGTCGACGAGACCGGGCGCTCCGTGACGTTCTACAACGACCCGGACCGCCTCGAACGTCATCTGATGGAGCTCTCGCCCGCCGACGCCCGGCTGATCCGGACCTTCTGCCGGGACCTGCGCCGGTTCACCCGTATCGAGCTCTACCCCTTCCTCACGGCCCCCGCGCTGCGGACCGTACGGGAGCGGGCGGCGCTGATGCGGACCGTCCTGCCCGCGTTCCGGCTCTTCTGGCGCACGGCGGCGACCCCGATGCACACCTTCGCCGACCGGTTCCAGGATCCGCTGCTCCGCCGGGCTTTCCGCAACATCTTCTTCCAGGACCCGGAGGGCTTCCCGCTCCTGCCGTACCTGTTCAACATGGCGGGCGCCCACCACCGGAACGCCGGTTTCCCCCAAGGGGGTTCACTGGGCCTGTCCCGGTCCATCGAGGAGCGCTACACCTCGCTCGGCGGCCGGATCGACTACCGGGCGCGCGTCGAGCGCATCCTCGTCGAGGACGGCCGCGCCATCGGGATCGAGCTGCGCAACGGCCGGCGCTACTTCGCCGACCACGTCGTCTCCGCCTGCGACGGCCACACCACGATCCACGGGCTGCTGGAGGGCCGGTTCACCGGCCCCCGGATCGACAAGCTCTACGACGAACTGCTCGACCGCCCCGGAACCCTGTTCCCCGCGGTGGTCTCCGCCTTCGTCGGCATCCGGGGCGAACTGGACGGCGACCGGGCCCACAGCACCACCTACCTGCTCCAGCCCGAGGACGCCGAGCGACTGCCCGGCGCCCTGCAGAACAGCATCGTCGTCCAGCTGCGCTCCCACTACTCCGACGGCTTCGCCCCACCGGGAAAGTCAGTGATCCACTGCACCTACTTCAGCGACTTCGGGTACTGGAAGGCGCTGCGCGCCGCGGACCGCAAGGCGTACCGCGCGAAGAAGCAGCAGGTCGCACGGTTCGTCGAGGAGTTCCTCGAACGCACGATGCCGGGGATGGGCGAGCGCATCGACCTGGTCGACGTCGCCTCCCCGGCCACGACCCGCCGCTACACCGGCAACCACGACGGCTCCATCCTGGCCTGGAAGGCGTTCTCCGAGGCCGACGACATCTCGGCCAAGCTGGTCGGCAAGGACCGTATGCGGCTGCCCGGGCTGAGCGGATTCTCGATGGCCGGACAGTGGGTCGGCATGGGCGGCCTGATCCGCGCCGCATCCACCGGACGCTTCGTCGTCCAGTACCTCTGCGACGAACTCGGGGTCGGGTTCACCGCGTCCGAGAGCCGGGGCACCGAGCCCTGGCACCCCGGAAAGCTGGGCCGACTGCCCCAGCTCGACAAATGGTCCATGCGTGGTGACACCCGGACATGAGAACCGAGGAGAGCACGAACGTGCCGCGTTCCGAACGACAGTCGATGATCATCATCGGCGCAGGTCTGGGCGGTCTTTCCACCGGCTGTTACGCCCGGATGAACGGGTACCGGACCCATGTGCTGGAGATGCATGAGCTGCCCGGCGGCTGCTGCACGGCCTGGGACCGCGGCGACTTCCGGCTGGACCCCTGCGTCAGCTGGCTGCTGGGCAGCGGCCCCGGCAACGAGATGCACCAGATCTGGCTGGAGCTCGGAGCGCTCCAGGGCAAGGAGATCCGGCACTTCGACGTGTTCAACGTCGTCCGCGGCACGTGCGGGCGGGCGGTGTACTTCTACTCCGACCCGGACCGGCTCCAGGCCCATCTCACCGAGCTCTCACCCGCGGACTCCGCGCTGATCAAGAACTTCTGCAAGCAGCTGCGGGCCTTCAGGCGCTGTCTCGCCGTCTATCCGTTCCTCAGGCCGGTCGGGCTGATGCCCCCGATGGAGCGCTGGCGCATGCTGGCCTCCTTCATCCCGTACTTCAACGTCGTACGCAAATCCATCAGCGTCCTGATGACCGACTACTCGGCGCGGTTCAAGGACCCCCTGCTGCGTGAGGCGTTCAACTTCATCCTGTACGAGAAGCACCCGGCCTTTCCCGTCCTGCCGTTCCACTTCCAGCTCGCCTCGCACGCCAACCTCTCCGCCGGCGTCCCCGAAGGGGGCTCGCTGGGACTGGCCGAGTCGATCGAGCAGCGCTACCGGCGGCTCGGCGGCGAGGTGACGTACAACGTCAAGGTCGAGGAGATCCTGGTCGAGGACGACCGGGCGGTCGGGGTGCGGCTCAGCGACGGACGCGAACTGCGTGCCGACATCATCGTGTCGGCCTGCGACGGGCGCACCACGATGATGGACCTGCTGAAGGGCCGGTACCTCAACGAGGACTACCACCGCCTCTACACCCGCACCATCGAACAGCCCGGCATGGTGTTCCCCGGTTACTTCACGCTCTTCCTCGGCCTGCGCCGCGATTTCCCCGACGCCGACCCCTGCACCACCTACCTCCTGGACGAGAAGGAGGCGGCGGGACTTACCGGCATACGGCATCCCAGCATCAACGTCCAGTTCCGCAACCGGCACTATCCGGAACTCTCCCCGGCCGGGACGAGCGTCGCCTACGTCACCTACTTCTGCGACATCGCCCCCTGGCGTGCCCTGGACGAGGGCCCCGAGCAGGCGACCCGCAAGCGGGGCGGCCAGGAACTGCACACCCTTCCGGTTCGCCACGGCAAGGGCTACTACGCGGCCAAGCGCCGGGCCCGCGAGACGCTCGTGGCCTTCCTGGAACGACAGCACCCGGGCATCTCGGACGCGATCGCCGTACGCGACGTGTCCAGCCCGCTCACCCAGGTCCGCTACACCGGCAACTACGACGGCACGGTGCTCGGCTGGCAGCCCTTCGTCGAGAGCGGGGAAACGCTGGAGACCCTCATCAAGAAACACGGCCCCGGCCTGCCGGGTCTGCGCAACTTCTACCAGTCCGGCGTCTGGGCCACCACCGGCGGTCTGATCCGCGCGGCGGCGGCCGGCCGGCACGTCATGCAGTTCATCTGCCGCGACGACGGACGTGCCTTCACCGCGTCCGTCGACGACAACGGTCCACCGCCGACCCACCGGATCATCGAGGTGGGTCCCCGGCCGGTGCCACGGCCCGTCACGGAGGGCCGGCCGGCCCTCGTCGAGCGAAGGGGAACGGGATGAAGGCCAAGAAGTGGGTGGTGCGCGAACACGTCGAGGGCGTGCCCGACGTAGCGAGGATCTACGGACAGGTCGAGGAGGAACTGGACACCGGACTGGCCCCGGACGAGATGCTCCTGCGGACGCGCTACGTGTCCGTGGACCCCTACCTCCAGGGCATCGCGCTGGACACTCCGCTCGGTGGGCACATGGGCGCCGACTCGATCATGGAAGTGCTGGACGCCGGCCCGGAAGCGCTCCACCGGCCCGGGGACCTGGTCCAGGGATTCGGCGGCTGGCGCACCCATCTCGTCAGCAACGGGGCGGCCACGCCCTGGCAGACCGGGACGTTCCCGATGGTCTTCCCCGCCTTCCGCCGTCTGGACCCGGACTGGTACGACGACGCGCTGCCGCTGCCGACCGCGCTCAGCGCCATGGGCGGGCCGGGGATGACCGCGTGGGGCACCCTGACCAAGTTCCTGTCCGTCAGCCCCGGGAACACCGTCGTGGTCAGCGGCGCCTCCGGTCCGGTCGGCTCGCTCGTCGGCCAACTGGCCAAGCGGGCCGGCGCCCGGGTGGTCGGCACCACCTCCTCCACGGCGAAGGCGGACTACCTCGACGAACTGGGCTTCGACGCGGTCGTCCTCTACCGCCACGGCGACCACCCCGACGCGGTCCGGGACGCCCTGCAGTGGGCCGCACCGGACGGCGTCGACAGGTACTTCGACAATCTGGGCGGCACCGTCACCGACACCGTCTTCTCCATGCTCAACGTGGACAGCCGGGTGGCCGTCTGCTGGCAGTGGTCCACCCAGGTGGGCCGCGAGGCCACCGGCCCACGGCTGCTGCCGTACATCATGTTCCCGCGCGCCCATGTGCGGGGGATCTTCTCGCTGGAATGGTTCACCGAGGAGAACTGGCGCTCGCTCCACGACGAGCTGGGCGGCCTGATCAGGCGGGGCGAGGTGCGCTGCGAGCACACGCTCCACCAGGGCTTCGAGAACATCCCGGACGCCTACCGGAGCCTCTACCAGGGCACGGGCGCCGGCCGGGGCAAAGTCCTGGTCGAGCTCTGAACCCGCCACCGAACCACCACGCCCGAACCGCCCCCCTACCGCAGTCCGCCGTATCCGTGCAGACCAGGAGGTCCCGTGTCCTGCCCCGCCGACGCCCGCGTCAGCCCCGGCCCGTCCGCCCCGCCGATGCACCGGCTGACGTTCGCACCGGTCGGACCGCCCCGGACCGTCGCACTGCCGGACGGCGGCGAGGCGTGGCTGGTGACCCGCTACGCCGACGTCCGCAAGGTGCTGACCGACAGCAGGTTCGGCCGCGCCGCGCTGCACGCGGCGGACGCCCCGTCCCGCTCCGGCGAATCCGGCCTGGTGAGCAGTCTCGACCTGATCTTCAACCAGGACGGGGAGGACCACCTCCGGCTCCGCCGCACCATGCGCCGTGCCTTCACACCGCGCGCCGTCGCCCGCTGGCGGCCCTGGATCGAGACGATCGTCGAGCAGTGCCTGGACGATCTGGAGGCCGGTGAGCGCCCTGCCGACCTGGTGTCCGGCTTCACCCTGCCGCTCCCCGTCGCGGTGATCAGCAGGCTGATGGGGCTCGACGACGAGGTCCGGGACCGGCTGCGCCACTGGAGCCGGTACGCCTTCTCCGACGGGTCCCACCCCGAGGAGGAGATGGCCGCCGTGCTCGCCGAGTTCTCCGCCTTCGGCGCGGAACTGCTGGCACGGCGGCGGAAGGAGCCGGGCGAGGATCTGACCAGTGTGCTGGTCATGGCCGCCGACGAGGAGGAGGGCGGAGTTCCGGAAGGACAACTCATCGATCTGGTCTGCGGGTTGGTGGTGGGCGGTCATGACAGCACCATGACGATGCTCAGCAACTCACTGCTCTACCTGCTCGGTGAGCGACAGGACGTCTGGCCCAAGCTGGGAGCGGACGAGGAGGCCACCGGGGCCGTGGCGGAGCGGCTGCTCCATCTGATCCCGCTCGGCGACGACCAGGGGTCGCCGCGCCACGCCGTCGTCGACACGGAGGTGGGCGGGGTGGTGATTCCGGCCGGGTCGGTGGTGCTCGCCGACTGTCAGGCGGCCAACCGCGACCCCGAGGTGTTCGCCCCCCGGCAGCTGGACGACCTCTTCACCCCGCTCCCGGCGCCCACCCTGTCGTTCGGGGCCGGAGTGCACTACTGCATGGGGGCCTGGCTGGCCCGGCTGGAGCTCCAGCTCGCCCTGCACCGGCTCGCCGCCCGGCTGCCGGGGCTGCGGTTGGCGCAGCCGGCCGACACCGTCGAATGGCACCTCGGCTCCACCTCCCGCAGCCCTCGGCAGCTCAAGGCGACCTGGTAGGGACACGGACCGCGGGGCGGGCGTCAGGCACGGGGCTTCGGCCACTCCTGGGCGCCCGCCCACGCGGCGTAGGAGGTCCAGGGCACGTCCGGGAAACGTTCCCGCAGCGCCGGGATGTCGATCCGGTAGCCGCCGCTCTCGAAGAAGCGGTACATGGCGAACATGTCGGGGTTGACGTCGCGGAGGTCCTCCAGCGCCGACTGGAGGAAGGTGACCGTGCCGCCCGCCGCCCGCCCGATCTCCTCGGCCATCCGGACCGGGGTCGGATCGTCGCCCGCCACCTCGATCCGCTCCCCGATCCAGCGCTCCGGATCGGCGACGACCGTGGCCACGACCCGGCCAAGGTCCTGCCGGGCCACCTGCTGGAGCGGGGTGTCCCCGGGGAGCGGCATGGTGAGCAGGCCGGCGGCCACCTGGTCCCTGCCGCCCAGGGCGTTGTCGTAGAAGTAGGCGGGCGCGACCACCGTCGCGGGCAGCCCCGAGGCGGCGAGCAGCTTCTCGGTCTTCGCCTTGGTCTCGAAGTGCGGTACGCCCGTGCCGCGGTCCGCGCTGGCGACGGACGCCATCACCAGGTGCGGGAGAGCGGCTTCCGCCGCGGCCCGCACGATCGCCGCGCCCTGGGCGACCTCGGCGTCCAGCCCGTCCTGGAACGGGGTGGTGACGGCGAACGCGGCCGACGCGCCCCGGAAGGCGGCGGCCAGCGACGCCGGGTCGGACAGGTCTCCCGGTACGAGCTCGGCCCCCGCCCCGGCCAGCGCACGGGCCCGCCCGCCGGCCGGGTCGCGTACCACGGCACGTACCGGCCGTCCCGCTTCCAGCAGGGCGGCGGCGACCGCGCCGCCCTGGCCACCGGTCGCACCGAGCACGGCTACGGGCATGAGGTCTGCTTGATCGAGTGGCATGCGTCCATGCTGACCGCAGTCCGCCGTGTCCGCCACCGTGCGGTGGTTCCGCCCGGTGGGGGTGTCACAGGGCCCGGGGGAGTCTGCGCTCGGCGTAGGTGCCCGCGCCCGCCGCCAGCAGCATCACGCACCCCGCGAAGATCAGACCGGCCGGCCGGAGCCCGAGCCCGGTGGCCAGGGCGCCGACCCCGATCACCGGTACGGAGATCCCGGCGTAGGCGACGACGAAGAACGCCGAGATGGTGCCGCCGCGGTGCCGGGCCGGGGCGGCGTCGCTGATCAGGGCGAGGGCGGCCCGGAAGGCCAGCCCCTGGCCGGTGCCGCCGGTCAGGGCGCCCAGGACGAGCAGCGGCAGCGAGGCGGCGAGCAGCGACGACGCGACCAGCAGCAGTCCGGCGAAGAGGACTCCGCAGCCGGCCGGGAGCGCGCGTCGCGCGCCGATCCGCCGGGTCAGGGACTGCCCGGCGGTGGAGGCGAGGAACACGGAGAAGACCACGGCGCCCGCCACGGCCAGGTTGTGCACCTCCAGGGTGTGCGCGACGAAGCTCGGCGCGACCGCGGTGAACAGCCCGAGCAGTGCGAAACCCGCGAAGGCCGCCAGCGAGGCGGGCAGGAAGACCCCCTTGACCTCGGGCGGGACGGAGAGCCCCTGCGGCCTTGGCGGCGGGCGGTGCCTGGGCCGGTCGACGGTCTCCGGCAGCAGCCAGGTGATCCCGCAGGCGAGCGCGACCAGCCCGAGGTGGACCCAGAACGGCAGGGTCAGCGGCCAGGGCGTGTACTGGGCGAGCACCCCGGAGAGCAGCGGGCCGCAGCCCAGACCTCCCATGTTCGCCGCGGTGGCGGCGAAGCCCGCGCGGGCCCGGCGCCCGGGGCCGGCCAGTTCGATGACGGCGGCCGTCGCCGCGCCGCTCAGCAGTCCGGCCGAGCAGCCGGAGAGCAGCCGTCCGGCGAAGAGCAGCGGCAGCCCGTGCTCCAGCAGGAAGCATCCGGAGCTCGCCGCGGACAGCCCCATGGCACACAGGAGCACCGGGCGGCGCCCGACGACGTCGGAGCGGTTTCCCGCGAGGAGGAGAACCGTGATGACGGCGACGGCGTACACGGCGAACACCACGGTCACCATCAGCTCGGAGAACCCGATGCGCTGCTGGTAGAGGCCGTAGAGCGGGGTGGGCAGGGTGGTCCCGGCCATCCCGATGGCGAAGACCGCGGCCGCCGCCGGATAGCCGGGGCGCCACCGGCCCCGGGGTTTCGACGCGGACCCGCGGACGCTCACACATCCCCCCTCACGGCCGGGGCGGGCGGCGCCGTGGATCCGGCGCCGCCCGGTCGGGCGGTCAGTCCCAGAGCTGCTGCGTCATGACCCGTCCGGTGGCGGCGGGCGAGCCGTCGGTGTAGACGAGCGTGATCCGCGTGAACCGCTGCACGTCGGGACGGGCCCCGGAGGGCTCCGGACCGTCCAGCCGCACGATGACGGGGTACGCGTGGAACGTGCCTGCCGCGCAGTACGGCTGACAGTCGTTCACGTTGTCGAGCGCCGTGCCCAGGGCGGAGGACGGTCCCCAGTGCGACCAGTGGATGTTGGTGAGGCGGTTGTTGCCGTCCCCGCAGGCGAGCAGGAAGTCTCCCGGACGCACCTGCGGGTTCGAGGAGCAGTCGATGGCCACTACACGGGCCGTCTCGTGCGAGGGGGCGGTCGCCGCCGCGGATGGGGGAGCGGCGGCGGAAGCGGATGCCGGAAGGGAAATCGCCGCGGCGAGCGCTGCGGTGGCGCACAGCGTGAAAGCGGTCCTGAGCTGGTGTTTTTGCATGTCGGCTCCTCGGCTGCCTGGCGCCGGGCCCACGCCGCCCGGGGCGGTCGTCGGGCGCGTCGCCCTTCTTCCAGCCGTTGTTCCTGCATCGACAATATGGCCACACCCAGTGATACACCACCCGTACGGGTGAGAACAGTGCAAAAATGGTGCGAAAGGTATTCGAGTTGTCGCCCGCCGTTCGCCGCCGGGCGGCGGCGAACGAGCGGCGGACGACGGGCGGTCCGAGGTCAGGCGGTGGGGGCCGGGCGGCGGGTGACCGCCTCCCATTCGGTGCGGGTCGGGCCGTCGAACGAGGGTGTGAAGCCGGGGTGTTGGTCGAGCCAGCGCGCCAGCCGGGCGCGTACCTCCTCGGTGCCGTACGCCTGATCGGCGGTCAGGACGAGATGGCGGACCTGGGCCCGCGCCCGCATGACCAGGGGGTCCTCCAGTGCGCAGGCGGCCAGGGCGGCGCGTTCGCGGGCGGCCGGGGTGGCGGGGCCGGACGGTGTGCGAGCCGGGTGCGCGAGCCGGTCCGCCTCGGCCCGGTCCGCCGCGACCTGGCGGTCGAACCACGGGCGCAGCTTCCGCCGGGTCCAGCGGTGGTATGCGGCGGTGAACGAGGCCGGGTCGCTCGCCCCGTCGGCGTGGTGGGCCACCCATTGCGCCGCCCACAGCGCCATGGACACGCCCTGTCCCATCGTGGGGTTGGTGTACGCGACCGAGTCCCCGACCCCCACCAGGCCGGTGACCACGGGGCCGTCGGCGTCGCTCAGTGAGGTCCAGCGGTTGTGCAGGCCGCCCATCGCCAGGACCCCGGAGAGCGGCTCGGGCGTCAGCGCCAGCCAGGCCGCGATGGCCGGGAACGTGAGGGCGGCCCGCTCGAACACCTCGGGGTCGCGCAGCGCGGTACGGGTCGGGTCGGCGGTGGAGACCGTCAGGGAGGCGGCGAGGACACCGTTGTCCGACGGGAAGACCCCGCCGACCGCGAAGGGGGTGACCGACCCGGCCCGGACGCGCCCGGGGTCGCGCGGGCCGTCCGGGCGCAGCCGGTACCAGCGGCAGAAGTACGCGATGCCCACGCGGTGGTTCTCCACGACCGCGTCCCGGCATGCCGCCCCGGCGAGCCACCCGGGCACCGGCGACCGCCGCCCGGCGGCGTCGAGCACCAGCTCGGCCGGATACTCCCGCACTCCGGACCGCACCCCCGTGACCTGCGGGACCTCGCCCCTCCGGTCGAGGAGCAGCCCCTCGGCCGCCTCCCCGAGCCGTACGTCGATGCCCGGCTCGCGGTCCACCGCGTCGTGCAGGGCGGCTTCCAGGACGATCCGCCGGGACCGCAGCGTCACCAGGTCGTCGTCGCCGGGGCGGGCGGGCGGACGCGTGTCGAACCAGTCGAGCTCGTTGTGCTCGCGGGCCCCTCGCCGCAGCGCCGCGCGGTAGACGTCCGGGGCTTCCGCGCGCAGCACGGTCCGTACCGGCGCCAGGAGGCCGTGCGGCTGGACCGCGTGCGGGACGCCGGGGCGGTTCCAGTGGAAGAAGTCCCGGTCGAGATCGTGTCCCGGCCGATGGCCGTCCCGTTCGAACAGCGTCACCCGATGGCCCCGGCGTCCCAGGAACAGCGCGGCGGCCAGGCCGCCCATGCCACCGCCGACAATCGCAACCCGTGTCAATGTGGTCCCCTCCACGCCGTGTTGCGGACTCACCCTATCCCCGGGGTGTGCGGCGTGAAGTCGCCCGGTTCTCAGGCCCGTTCGATCAGCCGTTCGGCTGCCGACCGTGCCATCCGGAGCGCCTTCTCCCGGTCCGCCCCCCACTGGCCGAGCACCACCCGGGTGCTCAACCCGTCGAGCAGGGCGAGGAGTTCGTCGGCGCGCGCCGACGGATCGAGGTCCGCGGCGAAGCGGCCCTGCCGTACGCCCTGGGCGAGGAGTGTTTCGAGGTCCTCCTGCCAGCCCCGGTCGATCTCGGCCTGGGCCTGTCGCAGCGGTTCGTTCGACGCGGTGCGTGCCCACAGTTCGATCCAGAGCGTCCAGCGCGGATCGCGCGGTCCGCGCGGGAGGTACAGCTCGAGGAAGAGGTCCAGCTTGCGCCCGGCGCCGGCCCGGCCGGTCAACAGTGTCCGGCGCTCCTCGGTGAGGGTGTTCTCGCTCCAGCTCAGCACCTCCAGGAGCAGCCGGTCCTTGCTCCCGAAGTAGTAGAGGATGTGGCCGCCGCTGGTGCCGAGCCGCTTGGCCAGCGCCGACATGGTGAGGGAGGCCAGGCCGTCCTCGGCGATGGCCGTCATCGCCTCCTCCAGCATCCGTTCCCGGGCCAGGTGCCCGTCGCGCCGTCGCGCCGTCACTGCCACGCCACCCTCCGTCACTGCTCTGCGGTGAATCCCGCTGCCGACCTTAGGCCATCGGTTTTCCCGGAGGTCTTGACGGGCACCCCGGATCACATCTTGAATGCCGTTCTAATTCCTAGAACGGCATTCAAAGTCTTGATCCGGTGCTCCCGGACCACGCACGGATGAGGGGCAGGTCGCATGGCGCAACAGGAGACAGCCGCGGGGGCACCGGGTGGGGGAGCCGTCGTCGACCAGGCGTTCCAGGTCGAGACGCACGGCATCGACCCGATCCCCGACGCGGACCGCCACGGCAGTGCGAAGGACCTGTTCTGGCTCTGGTTCGGCTCCAATCTGACCTTCACCTACGTCATCAACGGCGCCCTGGCCGTCGCCTTCGGGCTCTCCTTCTGGCAGGCGACGGGGGTCGTCGTCATCGGCGGTCTGGCGTTCTTCGCCATCAGCGCCGCCGGGCTGAGCGGGGTGCGCACCGGCACCGCCACCCTGGTCGTCTCCCGGGCCCCCTTCGGGGTCCGCGGCAACTGGCCGGCCGGGATGCTCAACTGGGTGGTCAGCATCGGTTACACCATCCTCAACACGGTCGTCGGCACGCTCGCCCTCGAAGCGTTCCTCACCGATCCGGGGTGGGCCTCCGGGAACACCGGCCGGGCCCTCGCCCTGCTGGTCACGCTGGCGCTCACCTTCGTCGTCGCGCTCTGGGGGCACGCCACCGTCCAGCTCGCCGAGCGCTGGATCGCGTACGTCCTCGCCGCCGGGTTCGCCGTGATGCTGGTGCTCCTGCTGCCGGGTGCCCACACCGGCGGGGCGGCGGGCCACCCGGGCGCCTCCGGGTGGAGCCTGGCCTTCGTCGTGATGCTGGCCGGGCCGTTCTCGTACGTGCCGATGCCGGCCGACTACACGCGCTACCTGCCGAGGACCACCTCGATGCGGTCGCTGACCTGGTACGGAGCGCTCGGCGGCTTCGTCTCCTCGGTCGCCCTGGGCGTGGCCGGGGTGGCCGCGGCGACCCGGACGGACATGACCGATGCCGTGGCGGGTGTGGAGAAGCTGCTGCCGGGGTGGTTCCAGTCGCTCTTCCTGGCCCTGGTGCTCGGCGGCTCGGTCACCAACTCGATCGTCACGCTCTACTCGTCGAGCCTGAACCTCCAGGTGCTCGGTGTGCCCTGGAGCCGCTCCCGGGCCATCGTCATCAGCGCCGCCGTGACCGCGGGCGGCTCACTCTGCGCGCTCTTCCTCACCGACTTCACCAGCTCGCTGCTGTCCTTCCTGTCCCTGCTCATCATCGTGTTCGCGCCCTGGGGCGGTGTGTTCCTCGCGGACATGCTGATGCGCCGCTGCCGCTACGACGCGGACGCCCTGCACACCGGCCGGGACGGCGCCTACTGGTACCGCTCCGGCTACCACCCCGCCGGAATGGCCGCGCTGCTCATCGGGATGGTTTTCGCCGCTCTGACCTGCGACTCCGAGCTGTGGACCGGGCCGCTGGTCGCCCCGCTCGGCGGCGCCGACCTGACCCTGCTCGGCTCCGTCGTCTCCGGGCTCGTCTACTGGGCGCTCGCCCGGCGGACCGTCGTACCCCACCACGGACCCGCCTGACCGGCGCGGAACACCGACCCGCGCTGCTCGCACCACGTGCACCACTCGCACCACAAGGAGTCACCTCAGATGTCCAGCCCCGCCACCCCCGCCCAGCTCGTCCTGCGCAACGCCCGCATCCACACCGTCGACCCCGAGCTTCCCGAGGCGCAGGCCATGGCGGTGGTCGACGGCCGTATCGCCTGGCTCGGCCCCGACGACGAGGCGTCGGCGTGGACCGGCCCGGACACCCGGCTGATCGACGCCGACGGAAAGCTCGTGCTCCCCGGCTTCATCGACGCCCACAACCATGTCCGGCTCGGCTCCGACGACGCCTGCGTCCAACTCTCCGGGGCCGGCACCCTCGACGAGGTGCACGACCGCATCCGTGCCTGGCACACGGCCCACCCCGACGCGGAGTGGATCGAGGCCGAGGCCTTCGACTACTCGGCCGTCCCGGACGGCCGGATGCCCACCGCCGCCGACCTCGACCCGGCCACCGGCGACGTACCGGCCTTCGTGCTCAGCTACGACGTGCACACCGCCTGGGTGAACACGGCGGGTCTGCGCCGCCTCGGCATCGACCGGGACCACACCGACCTGCCCTTCGGCCGGGCCGCCACCGACCCGGCCACCGGTGAACCCACCGGCTTCATCAAGGACTTCGCGGTCAGGGGCCTCTCCCGCGACGGCCACCGGGCGCTGCGGGAACTGGGCCTGCCGTGGGCCTCCCCGGACCGGCAGTACGGACGGCTCGCCAGGTCCCTCGACGACGCCATCGGCTTCGGGATCACCACGGTCGTCGAGCCGCAGAACTCGCTGGACGACCTCCCCCTCTTCGAGCGCGCCCGCGCCGAGGGGCGGCTCAGGTCCCGTGTCGTCGCCGCGCTCTTCCACCCGCGCGGCACCACCGACGCCGACCTCGACGACTTCGCGGCCGCCGCCGGACACTACGCCGACGACCGGATCCGGGTCGCCCCGCTCAAGCTCTACATCGACGACGTGGTGGAGCCGCGGACCGCGGCCCTGCTGGAGCCGTACGCGGGCTGCCGCCACCACCGGGGCGACACCTTCTACCCGCCCGAGGAGTTCGCCGGGCTGCTGGCCAAGCTGGACGCCCGCGGCTTCCAGTGCTTCGTCCACGCCACGGGGGACCGGGGCATCCGCACCGTGCTGGACGCCGTGGCGCACGCCCGCGCGGTGAACGGGGAGCGGGACGCCCGCCACCAGATCGTCCACGTCGAATGCCTCGACCCCGAGGACACCCCCCGCTTCGCCGAGCTGGGCGTGGTCGCCTGCATGCAGCCCCGCCACAGCGCGCCGGAGGTCGCGGGCCCGGGCAAGGACTGGGCGGAGAACGTCGGCGCCGAGCGCTGGCACAAGGCATGGCCGATGCGCAGTCTGCACCGCGCCGGTGCGGTGCTCGCCCTCTCCAGCGACTGGAACGTCGCCGAGATGGACCCGATGATCGGTATCCACACCGCCGTCACCCGGCGCCCGCTCCACGGGGGCGAGCCCTGGATGCCGCAGGAGACGATCAGCGTGGAGACCGCCGTGCACGGCTACACCATGGGTTCGGCGTACGCCAACTTCCTGGAGACGGAGCGCGGTTCGCTGACGGTCGGCAAGGCCGCCGACTTCGTGGTGCTCTCCCGCGACATCCTCCGGGTCGCCCCCGAGGAGATCCCCGGCACGGTCGCGGAGACCGTCGTGGTCGGCGGGGTCGTCGAGCACTCCGTGTGACCGGCCCGGTGGCGTCCCGCGCGTGATCACAGCGGGCCCGGGACGTCACCGCGGAGGCGGGCGTGCAGATGCCGGTCGTGCCTTCCGTCCGCCGGCCCGCGGCGACGACCGGGGGAGGGGCGATTCGGTGGTCACCCGGGCATCGCGCCACAGCGCTCACGGGGGTGGCCGTCGGGAGACGTGCGAAGGGCGCCCCGGGCGAGCAACCGCTCGCCCGGGGCGCCCTCCTCGGCACGGGGCCCGGGATCAGACCGCCGGGGCGGGGAACGTCGGGTACTCCACGCCGGAGACGTGCTGGACGACGCGGATCACCTGGCACGAGTAGCCGAACTCGTTGTCGTACCAGAGGTAGAGGATCGCGTTGTCGCCGTCGACCTTGGTGGCACCGGCGTCGACGATCGAGGCGTGACGCGAGCCGATGAAGTCGCTCGACACGGCGTCGGGAGCGGTGACGAAGTCGATCTGACGCTTCAGCGGCGAGGTCAGCGACACGTTGCGGAGGTAGTCGAGGACCTCCTCGCGGCTCGCCTCGCGGCCGAGCCGCAGGCTGAGGATCGCGATCGAGACGTCCGGCACCGGGACCCGGATCGAGCTGCCGGTGATCGGCGCCTTCAGCTCGGGCAGCGCCTTGGCGACCGCGGAGGCGGCACCGGTCTCGGTGATGACCATGTTCAGCGGCGCGGAACGGCCGCGGCGGTCGGCCTTGTGGTAGTTGTCCAGCAGGTTCTGGTCGTTGGTGAACGAGTGGACGGTCTCCACGTGGCCGCGGAGCACGCCGTACTCGTCGGCCATCGCCTTCAGCGGCGGCACGATCGCGTTGGTGGTGCAGGAGGCGCAGGACAGGATCCGCTCGTCCGGCTTGATCGTGTCGTGGTTGACGCCGTGCACGATGTTGGGCACGTCGCCCTTGCCCGGGGCGGTCAGGACGACCTTGTCGATACCGGGGCGCAGGTGGTGGGAGAGCCCCTCGCGGTCGCGCCACTTGCCGGTGTTGTCGATGAGGATGGCGTTCTTGATGCCGTACGTCGTGTAGTCGATCTCGGAGGGGTCGTTGGCGTAGATCACCTTGATCTCGTTGCCGTTGGCGACGATGGTGTTCTTCGTCTCGTCGACGGTGATCGTGCCCTGGAACTGGCCGTGGATCGAGTCGCGGCGCAGCAGCGAGGCACGCTTCACGATGTCCTGGTCGCCGCCGCCCCGGACGACGATGGCGCGCAGCCGCAGTCCGTTGCCGGAGCCGGCCTTCTCGATGAGCAGCCGGGCGACGAGGCGGCCGATGCGGCCGAAACCGTACAGGACGACGTCGCGTCCCTCGCCGCGCTCCAGCTTGTTGGCGCCCGTTGCCCCGGCGACGGCCTCGGCGGTGAACTCCTCCACCGACAGGCCGCGCTCGTCGGCGGCGTAGGTCGCGGCGAGCATCCCGATGTCGATCTGGGAGGGACCGAGGTCGAGCGTGGTGAGGGCCTGGAGGAACGGCAGCGTGTCGGTGACCGACAGCTCCTCGCCGGCGATCTGGCGGGCGAACCGGTGGGTCTTCAGGATGCTGACCACCGACTTGTTGACCAAGGACCGGCTGTGGAGCAGAACCGTTACGTCCCGCTCGCGGTGCAGTTTCCCGATGACCGGGATCATCGACTCCGCGATCTCCTCGCGGTTCTTCCAGCTGGTGAACGAGTCGTCATTGACAGTCACAGGTTTATCTTTCGAGCTAGGCGGCGCTCATATGGTAACCCGATGGTCCTGCGGGCATCCAAGGGGGCCGTGCGGGGATGGCCGAGATATGCCGTATGCCCCGAGGGGCCCGTTTCCTCGGACAGTTCGGGCCCGCCCCACGCGACCTGCGGCGCTCTTCGGACGGAACGCCCGGACCCACCTCCGGCAGGGCGGCCGGATCCGTCCTCGGACGGGACGGCGCCGACGGACGCCCCGGCCGCGATGGCGGCCGGGGCGCCGGAGGCGGGGGTGTGCGGGGGTCTCAGTCGGTACGCGGCCCGGTGGCGTGCCGGATCCACACGTTGGGCTCGACGTAGACGGCGTGGTCGCGCGCGGTGTCGCAGTGGACCGGTGCCAGTGCGCCGGGTACGTCGACGGCACCGTCCCGGTCGAACGGCAGCCCGGTCCACCGCCGCCACTCGGCCAGTGAACCGGCCACCGTCATCGAGGCGGGCGCGACCTTCTCGACGGTGCCGCCCGCCTTGACGTGCACCCGTACCCACGGGTCGGCCGGCAGCCCGTCGTCCCGGCGCCGACGGAGGTAATCGGCCATGGGGAGGCGCGGCTCCAGGTGCTTGGCCGTGGGGCGGACCGGTGCCAGCAGGGCGTCGTGGCCCTGCCGGCCGACCGCCTCCCGCAGCGCTGCCAGCAGCCGGTAGGACAGTCCCCGGCCGAGGTGGCCGACGTCCAGGGTGATCTCCAGCGCGCTGGCCGCCGTCGGTGTGCGCCCGGCCTGCCGGTCCTGGAACGCCCAGACCAGCACCCGGTCCCAGCCCTGGTCGGGCATCTCCTCACGGCCGTCGAGCCCGGCGGCGAACGGCACGGCGAACCCGCGCGCCACGATCCGGTCCCCGTCCGTGGCGACGACGCAGTACTCCGGGAACTCCACGGGCACCCTGCTCAGCAGGGCGTTCGCCACCGGCTCGTGGTGGGTGAACACCGGCCAGGAGTCGTCGATCTCGTAGAGCCGCGAGGCCAGTGCGGGGCGCTCGGCCAGCCGGGTGATCCGGATGCCCTCGTCCGTCGTGGCTGTCGCGGTCCCGGGCGCTGTCTCTTTCTCTGTCATGACGCAGGACCCTGCCATGGGCCGTGCCCCGCGCCAAGGGAAATACCCCAGGTCAGGCGCGGTCGCCCTGGAGCCACTGGAGGATCTCCGGAGTCACCGGATCGGTGATGTCGGCGAACCCGTCGTGCTTCTGGAGGTACTTGGCCACGTACGGGCAGACGGGGACGATGCGCATGCCGCTGTTCCGTACGTCCTGGAGAGCCGCCGTCACGAGCACCGATGCCAGGCCGCGGCCGGCGAAGGCGTCGTCGATCTCGGTGTGGTAGAAGACGCGCTGCTTGTCCCGGTCGCGGTAGACGGTGAAGCCCGCGGGCTCCCCGTCGACCTGGATGGTGTACCGGTGCCGTGCGTCGACGCGCTCGACGACGGGGGCGGGGGTGTCCTGGGTCATGGTGGTCCGTTCCTGGGACGCGGGGGTGGGGATGAGAAGCTGATCATCAGGGTAGCCCCCGAGCCTCGCCCGGGTGTTCGGATGCGTGCGCGTGGCCGGTGCACGGGTCAGGTGGGTGCGTCGTCCCCGCCTCCTGTGCCGCTCTCCAGGATGGAGACGATGGAGAACAGCGAGAAGCAGATGGCGCCCAGGCCGACGAGGACACGGGCCGCGACGACCACGGCGGGATCGGCCGACTCGAAGAGGAACGAGGAGAGGAACAGGCAGAGCAGCGCGGTGCCGACCGGAATCAACGGGACCCGGTTCGCCAGCGGGGCCTCGCGCCGCCAGACGAGCGCGAGCAGCAGCACCTTGCTGAGGATGCTCCAGCAGATCAGCCCCAGCCCGATCAGGACGAAGGGGGCGGCCAGCTGGGAGGGCCGGGTGTGCACGGCGAGGACGATCAGTGCCCAGACGATACCGATGGCACCCAGGGCGGCGGCCGCGGCGGGCCACAGCACGCGTTCCCGACGGGTGTAGGTGTTCTGGATCTGCCGCAGGATGCTGGCCACGAGGCCGATGAGACACGTGCAGACGAGCGCCAGCCCGGCCATGACGTGCCCGGCGGTGAACCGCCCCGCCGCCTGGCCGCCGCCCCCGCCGGCCAGCAGGGTGAGGGCCCAGGCCCAGGTGACCAGGGACGCGAGGACCGGAAGCGCGGACAGGGCCAGGACGGCGGCCCGGCCGAACGGCGCCGGCGAACGCGGTGCGGAGCCCTCCGGCAGCGCCGAGTTCTCGGTGATCAGCACGAAGCGGGTGGAGGCCGTGGCCACGCACGACACGCACACGCAGATCATGCCGACCCCGAAGATCACGTGTCCGGCGACGAAGTCGGGAGGCGGCCGCGGCCTCTCGGTGAGCAGCGAGAGCCCGTATCCCACGGTGACCCCGCTGACCGCGAACCCGAAGACCGGGTAGAGGAACCGGTCCAGCGTGGTGTACCGGCCGATGAGCTGCCTGATGATGGTCGCCGCGGTCGCGAACAGGCACAGGCAGATGGCCGCCAGAAAGATGAGGACCGGACCCGCGACGTGGGCGGCCGGTCCGGACGCGTGGGCGAGCACGTATCCGCCGAGCGCGGCCGACACCGCGCCCATCAGCAGAGGAATGGCTCGGAACAGGACACTGACCTTGTAGTTCATCAGGCCTCCCGGCGATGGGCATCCCCATCATCCTCATGCGCGCCGTGCCGCGCTGCCACCGGGCACGGCGTGAGGAGCGCTTCCCCCGGCGGACGCCGATGGGTTCCGGCATCAGGGGGCCGGCGTACGGGGCACGACCGGCCCGCGTCTGCCTGGCCGCACCGACCGGACACCCGGGCGGCGCCCCCTTTCGACGCTGCGCACCGCACCGCGTCGGAGGCAGGCTTGAAGGAGCGGGGCCGGAGGGGCTCCGTGAACCGGCCCGTCCGTGGGCGAAGGCCCCGGGGCCCGTACACGAGGAGCAGGACGATGACCGGTGCGAAGGTGGAACGCAGGCACAGGGTCTTCCCCGACTTCAACGACTGGTTCAGCAGGGAGTTCCCCGGGCTGCCCGGCTGGCGCCCCGACGCGGCGGCCCACTCGATTCCGGTGGAGGTCACCCGGGGCGACGGCGCGTACGTCCTGAGGGCCGAGCTTCCCGGAATGGACCCGGAGAAGGACATCACGATCACGGTCGACGACGACCTGGTCACGGTGAGCGCCGAGCACGGCGAGAGCACCCGGGACACGGAGCATTCGGAGTTCCGCTACGGATCGTTCCGCCGGACCGTGCGTCTTCCGGACCGGGTGCCCGCCGAGGGCGTCGAAGCCTCCTACGCGGACGGCATCCTCACCGTCCGCGTCCCGATGCCCGACCAGCGGGTCCGGGAAGCGCGGACCATTCCGGTGAGGCGGGCCGGGACCACGGGCGGGGGCGACCGGCCGTGAGCCGGAGGCACGGCCCGGACGGGAACGGCCGGACCGGACGTGCGTGAGGACCCGCCGGGAGGTGTGTGATGAGCGTCCGCGAGCGGCCGGTCCGCCGGTCCGGCTCCTGGGGCGGATACGTCCACGGGCGTGTTGCCGTGGTGTTGGTCCTGGTCGTGGCGTTGGTCTGCGGTGCGGTCACGGCGGGGCTTCTGTGGGCTGCCGGGGTACGGGCCGAGCGGGCGTACACCGGGCGGCTGCACCGGGTGACGGCGACGACCACCGGGCCGGCCGAGCCCTCGGTGCCCCTGGCCGGGCAGGAGGGGTGGCCGCATTCCGTCGCCTCGGCGGTCTGGGTCTATCCCGAGGGGGTCCGGCGTTCCGGGACTGTCGAGGTCCCGCCCCGGACGCCCGAGGGGCGCGCGGTTGCGGTGTGGGTGGACGCGGCGGGTGCCCCGGCCCGGCCGCCTGACGACGGGACGGAACGGGTGCTGACCTCGTTCTGCGGCGGTACCGCGGCGGCGGGGACCGCCGGAGCGGCCGCGGCCGGCGTCCTCCTCGTGATGCGGCGACGCTCCGAGGCCCGTACCTTCGCGGCGCTCGACCGGGAGTGGGCCCGGGTGGAACCCGTGTGGTCCGGGCGGCCCCGGAGCGGGACCGACAACGACTGAACCGGGTCGGTCCCGGGCACGGACGTCACGTACCGGCGTCGGTGCCGTCCTTGTGGTGGAGCCGGTCGACTACCCCCACCACCCCGTCGGCGCTGTTGCAGAGCCTGAGGAGGACCGGGACGAGCCCGGGGCGGCGCACGGTTCCGCTGAGGGTGACCAGGCCGTCCTCGACGTCCACGGAGAGATCCGAGGGGCTCAGGCCGAGCGTACGGGTGATCACGTCCTCGATGATCTCCTCCTGGATCGCCCGGTCCCTGCGGAGGAAAAGCTGGATGAGATCGCTCCGGCTCAGCACGCCCACGAGCCGCCCGGAGTCGTCGGTCACGGGCAGCCGCTTCACCCGCTCCCGGTCCATCACACGAGCGGCCCGCACCACGCTCCATCCGGGCCGGGCGACCACCGCGGGGCTCGACATGAGAGCCCCGGCGGTCTCCCGTCCGGAGCCGACGGCGCGCCGACGCACGAGATCGGCCTCGGAGACGACCCCCAGCGGGCGGTTCGCCCCGTCCACCACGCAGACCGCGGTGATGTCGAACTCGTCCAGGAGACGGGCGATCTCCTTGAAGCCTGTCTCCGGTACGACGCTGACGACTGCCGGCGTCATCAGCTCGGCGACGCTTCGGTGCCTCATGGCGGGTTCCCTCCCGTGCTCGGTGCCGTGCTGCCACCTCTCAGGATCGCCGGTACCCGCCCCGTCCGGCGAGGGCCGTCCGGCCCCGCCCCCGGACCCGCCCCGGGCGGCGGATCGTGCGCTACCGCCCGCCGCCGGAACCCACGGGCCGGGGCCGCCCGCCGTCGGCGCGCGGCCCGGTCACTCCCTGCTGCTCGTACGTCCACACCGCCAGCTGCGTACGGGACGTGAACCCCAGCTTGCCGAGGATGCGCTCGACATGGTTCTCTGCGGTGCGCTGCGCGATCGTCAGCCGCACCGCGATCTCCTTGTTCGTGAGCCCCGCGGCGACCAGCTCCGCGACCTGGCTCTCCCGCCGTGTCAGCCCCGGCGCCCCGGCCGGACCGTCCAGTGCGTACGCCATCGCCTCGTCCACCGTGGCCCGCGCCCCACGTCGGAACTCCCGCTCGAAAACCGCCCCGGACAACGCCTCCCGCACCCCCGCGTCGAAGCGCAGATGCTGCCCGCGCATGAACGGCGCCGCACCGAGCCGCCCGCCCAGCGACCCCCACAACTGATGCAGCACACCCAGCAGCCGGGCCGCGGACCGTGGCGCGTCCCGCATGCTCCACGCGATCACCTCCACGCACATGGCCACGTCCCACCAGTCCTCGAAGGGCCGCAGCAGGCCGATGGCCGCCCGGGCGTGTCCGATCGCCTCCCCGGGCGCACCCGCGCGCCGCGCCAGCAGGGCACGGGCGAGCAGTGCCATCCCGCGCAGCCACGACTCGCCCCGCTCCCGCGCGGCGTCCTCGACCTCGCCGCACGCCTCGGCGGCCGTCGCGACGTCACCCCCGTAGGCGTGCGCGATGGCGAACTTGACCCGGCACTCGAGCGCCGCGTCGAGACATCCCCGCGCACGGAACTCGGTGTACGCCCGGACGAACAGCCCGGCGGCGCCCGCGAAGTCCTCGCGCCAGACGGCGAGGATCCCGTGGTGGTGCCGGACCCATGCCGCCTCCCGCCGGTGACCGCCGAGCCGTGCCGCCTCCTCGCACGCGGCGAGCGCGCCGGCCACCTCGTCGTCCGGGGCGCCCTGCAGAATGCCCAGGTAGGTGTCGGTGACCAGGGCCCGGACCCGGGCCTCCTCCGTGTCCGGGCCGCCCCGGGCCCGGTCGGCGGCGAGCAGCAGCGACAGCCAGCGGCGCCCCTCGGACAGCAGCCCCGCCGTGAGCCAGTAGTGCCGGGGCGACACGGCCAGCGCCAGACCGGCCCGCGCCCGGCCGGGCCGTTCCAGACAGAACTCCAGGGCCGCGCGCAGGTTCGGATGGTCCGTCCGCAGCCGCGTGAACCAGTCGACCTGCCGGGGCCCGAACCACTCCTGCCCGGCCCGCGCGGTCAGCTCCGTGTAGTGGTCCAGGTGCCGGGCGCGGAGCGCGTCGAGCGAGCCCGACGCGACCAGCCGCTCATGTCCGTACTCCCGGACCGTCTCCAGCATGTGGTAGGTCGAACGCCCATTGTTCCTGCGGCAGTTGACGATCGACTTCGCCACCAGCGCGTCGAGGGCGTCGAGCAGGGAGGCGGCCGGCAGCCGGTCGTCCGCGCAGACCCGCGCCAGCCCTTCGAGGTCGAAGCCGCCCCGGAACACCGAGGCCCGCGCCCACAGCAGCCGCTCGTGCTCCGTGCACAGCTCGTGGCTCCAGTCGATCAGCGCGCGCAGGGTGCGCTGCCGGTCGACGGCGACGCGGCTGCCGCCGGTCAGCAGCGTGAACCGGTCCGTGAGCCGCTCCAGGATCTCCTGCGGTGTCAGGCTCCGGACACGCGCCGCGGCCAGCTCGATCGCGAAGGGGAGCCCGTCCAGACGGCGGACCAGCTCCGCGACGGCGTCGGCGTCGGCCTCCGTCACCGTGAAGCCGGGCAGCACGGCGGCGGCCCGCTCGGCGAACAGCGCGACCGCCGGACTGCCGCTCGGAGTACGCGCCCGGCGACCCGCCCCCGCGACGTCACCGGCCTCCGGCACGGGCAGCGGCTCCACCGGGAACACCTGCTCGCCCGCGATCCCGAGCGGCTGCCGGCTCGTCGCCAGCACGCGCAGTCCGGGGGCGGCCCGCAGCAGTGTGTCGACGAGCCGGGCGCAGGCGTCGACCAGATGCTCGCAGTTGTCCAGGACGAGCAGGACGCGCCGTTCGCCCAGCCGGTCCACCAGCGCGGCCGTCGTCCCGGCCCCCGGACGCACCGGACGGCCGGCGTCGAGGGCGCCCAGGACACTCGTCGCCAGCAGCTCGGCATCGCGCAGATCGGCCAGCTCGGCGACGTGCACCCCGTCGGGGAACGAACCCGTCACATCCGAGGCCACCCGCAGCGCCACCCGCGTCTTGCCCACACCGCCGACCCCGGTGAGCGTCACCAGACGGGCACCGGAGAGCAGCTGCGCGACCCGCGAGCACTCCGCCCGCCGCCCGATCAGCGACGTCAACTCGCCTGCCCCCGCCCTCATGGGCGGCCATCATACGGACGTGCGACGACCGGGACCGGCCGATCAGCGGGCAGAGTTGAGTAGTTCTCCCGTATCCCCGCACGCGCACCGGTCCGACACTCGACGACGTGGAATCGGACGATCATGCGAGGTGTGCGTTGACGGCGGACGCGGCAACGGGGAACGGCGAACGGGCAGGGCGCCTGGGGGAGCGCGTGTGGACCTACCAGGGAGCGGTGTCCAGACGGGTCCTGAGCGTGTTCGTCGTACTCGTCATCGTGTTCATCGTGATGTGCGTCGTCGCCCGCGACCACGCCGTCGAGGGCTCCTTCCTCGTCGCCATGTGGGCGGTCCCCACGGTGGCCGCCGGGTGCGCCGCGCTCTGCGTCCGGCACACCAGGATCCGGCTCCGCGAGTACGAGCACGGCTTCGAGTTCCGCCGCCCCGGACGCCGGACGCTGCGCCGCACCTGGGACGAGATCGCCTCCGTCGAGTCGACCAAAGTGTCCGTCCGCATCAACTTCAGCCACTCCCACGACGTGGTCAAGACCGTCCTGCGCCCGTACGAGGGCGGCCCGATCCGGCTCAAGGACCTGGACTACATCAAGGTCCGCCAGGAATCCGGCTTCTGGCGCCTGGCCACCCGGGGCCCGGTCGACAACGCCCGGCCGTTCACCACGCGCGCCACGAGGGAAGTGGCCGAAGCCGTCGCGGCACGGCACCTCGAAGAGTTGGGCGAGGGCGGCGAGTTCCGCTGGGGCGCCCTGACGTTCACCCGTGACGGCCTGACCCTCGATCCCTTCCCGGGCCTGCTGGAGTGGTCCCGCATCGCCTACGTGTCCGGAGGTCCGAACACCGGCGTCCTCCTCGACGTACGGGGCCTGGCCGGGCACGTCGGCAGCCGGGCCCTGAAGCCGCGCGCCACCAGGGCCGGCTACAGCACCGAAGGCGACCGCCTGGAGGTCTTCAGGCCCGTCCGCCGTCCCGGGTCGGACTACGCGGCCCTGGAGCGCGTCCTCGCCAACGGCGCCGCCCTGACCGACCTGCGGCACCAGGACCCCGAGCGGTGACCGGCCCGGGACGGAACACTCCTGGCGATCTGGGCCCGGTGATCGGCCGCCATCCCGTCGACCACCGGAAGCGATGGGTGAACGCGGGCTGGGCCCTGCTCGTGGCCGTTGTGTCCGGCCTGCTCGGCGCAGGGACCCTGCCCGCGACCGACGAGGGCACACCCGGCGGCAACAAGGCGGTCGGCCTCGTCCTCGGGCTCTGCCTGGGCGCGGTGATCGTCGCGGTGACCCAGATCGTCCGGGCGCTGCGTTGCAAGCCGGGCGAGTACTTCGAGACACACGAGGAGGGCCTGATCCATGGATCCCGGCGAGGTACCACGGGCTGGTCCTGGAACCGCGTCACCTCGCTCCATGTCGACGGCGACGCGGTGAACGGCCTCGCGACCCGGCTCGGCAACGGCTACCGCATAGAGATCGGCCTCGACGACGGCACCCGGCTGCGCACCGACGGACTCGCCGAACGCGCCGGCGACCTGGGACGGGTCCTGCTGGCCCGGTGCCCGCACGTCGCTCTGAAACCGCGGATCCCCTGGTACGGCCGGGCGGGCGCCTGGCCGCTGGCGGCGGCCGCGGTGTGCGCGGCGGCGATCCCCGCGACGATCCTCTACATCCTGGACCACCCGGACGAGGAACACCGGATCACCACGGGCGCGGGCATGACCATGGTGCGGACCGAACCGGGCATCGGCGAAGCGGGTTACGCGTTCCTGTCCATCGGCATGCTTATGTGCGCGATCACCGCGATCTCCCTCGTCGTCGCCTACGTGCGCGGCAGGGCCTACCGCTGAGCCGCCCGGTCCGCGGCGCGGCGGCCGCCAGGCGGAACCACGAGGGGAGCGGCGGGGGCCCCGGCCGGACGGTGCCGGCCGCGCCGACGGCCCGAGCGAGCCGGAGCAGGTGCGTCGATGTCGGTTCGTCGGGAGCGGCGGCCGGTGCGGGTGGCGAAGAAGTACCCCATCCGCGTGCCCGTCGGCTACGAAGAACGAGCGACACAGCACATGTTCCCCGAGGCCGGACCATCCCCGGGCCGGTCCGGCTCCGCTCAGCGACAACCCGAGGACCGGCATGCGATGGACGCCCCGCCCCCAGACGGCCGCACCAGGCCGCCTATTCACCTTCTCCCCACAGCCGGAGCCCCAGAGGTGAACCAACCCGTCCCCTTCAGCGCCCGCCGCGCCTGCGACCCTGCCCGACGCGACCTCGACGACGTCATGCAGAAGGTCGCCCACGGCGACAAACAGGCGTTCTCCGCGCTCTACGACGCCCTGGCACCCATGGTGTTCGGGATCGTGGTCAAAGTCGTACGCGACCGGGCACAGTCCGAGGAGGTCGCGCAGGAGGTCATGATCGACCTGTGGAGGCAGGCCGCCCGCTACCGCCCCGACGCCGGCTCCGTGACGACCTGGGCCGCCACCATCGCCCACCGGCGCGCGGTGGACCGGGTCCGCTCCGCCCAGGCCGCCACCGACCGCGAGCAGGCCCAGGCCGCCCGCGAGCACACCACCGCCTTCGACGAGGTCGCCGAGCAGGTCGAGACCCGCCTGGAATCGGAGCAGGTACGCCGCTGCCTCCAGGGGTTGACCGAGCTGCAGCACCAGGCGGTGACCCTGGCCTATTACCGGGGGCTGACCTACCGTGAAGTCGCCGAAGCCCTGCGCGCTCCTCTTCCCACCATCAAGACACGCATGCGCGACGGGCTCATCCGGCTCCGCGACTGCATGGGGGTGACCACATGAAACACCACGCCACCGACGCCCACACCCTCGCCGCCGCCTACGCCCTCGGAGCCCTCGACGACGGCGAGCGGCAAGCCTTCGACGCCCATCTTCACGCCTGCGAGGCGTGCAGGCAGGAAGCGGCCGAGTTCGAAGCCACCGCAGCCCGGTTGGCCGCGGCCGTCTCCCAGCCGCCGCCCGCGGCGGCCAAGGCGCAGGTCATGGAAGCCATCGACGGGGTCCGTCAACTGCCCCCGCGGGTGCCCGCCCCCGCGGCCGTGCCCGCGCTCGGCGACATGCTGCGCCGCCGGGCCGTGCCCCTGGCCCTGGCCGCCAGTGTCGCCGCCGCCGCACTCGGTGGCGTCGCCGTGTGGCAGGCGCAGAACGGACAGGGGCTCAAGCAGCAGGCCCGACGGGCCCAGCAGCAACTCGACACCGTCAGCGCCGTCCTGGCCGCCCCCGACGCCCGCACCCTCCACGGAAAGGCGGCCAACGGAGCCCTGACCACCGTGGTCTCCTCCGGACGGCAGAACAAGGCCGTCTTCACCGCCGCCGGCCTCCCCGCACCCGGAGCGGGCAGGACCTATCAGCTGTGGCTCGACCACGACGGCACCATGCGCCCCGCCGGACTCATCGACCACGACGGCACCGTCGTCCTCGACGGTGACCCCGCGGACGCCGGCGCCGTGGGCCTCACCCTCGAACCCGCCGGAGGCTCCCCCCGGCCCACCACCGATCCTCTGCTCCTGATGGCCTTCCCCACCTGATCGGGGCAGACCACCGCGATCATCGGCGGTGCGCCGCCACCGACGCACCGGATCGAGACCCCGGGGACCTCGTCGGTGGGTTCCGCCCGCCCGCCGCCACCCCGACCGCACAGCTCATCGGGCTTTCCGCCTGAACACACGCACGATTCCCGCGACACGACGTCACACCGCCGTGGATCTCCCCCAATCCGCCCGCCCGGCCGCTGCGAAGTACGGATGAGACGCAGCGGCCTGGCGGCGTACCGATGGGTGGGAGCGGTTGTGAGGGAAGCGCGGAAAGCGGCTGTCGTGGGAGGCGGCGTGGCGGGTCTCACCGCCGCCTACATCCTGGCGTCCTCGTACGAGGTCACCCTGTACGAGGCGGACGACCGGCTCGGCGGTCACGCCCACACCCGCGAACTGCCGGAACCCGGTGGGGGCACGGTGGCCGTGGACTCGGGGTTCATCGTCCACAACGAGCGCACCTATCCCACCCTGCTCCGGCTCTTCCGTGAACTGGACATCGGCACGCAGGACGCCGAGATGAGCATGTCGGTCCGCTGCGACGGCTGTGACCTGGAGTACGCGGGGGCTCGTGGCCCGGCTGCCCTGTTCGCCTCCCGAGCGGCCCGGCGCGGCCGCCATGTACGGCTGCTGGCGGAGGTACCGGTCTTCCACCGCGGCGCCCGCCGCCTCCTCGCCCGCAAGGTCCACCCCGGCGTCACCTTCGGGGACTTCCTGCGCGAGGGCGGATTCTCCCCCTACTTCGTCAGCCACTTCGCCCTGCCCCTGGTCGCCGCGGTGTGGTCCTGCCCCGCAACGACGGCCCTCTCCTACCCCGCCGCCTACCTGTTCGCCTTCCTCCACCACCACGGCCTGCTGTCCGTCACGGGCTCCCCGCAGTGGAAGACCGTCACCGGAGGCTCCGGCGCCTACGTCACCGCCGCCGCGAAACACGTCCAGCGCATCCGCACCTCGAGCCCGGTCGACACCGTCCGGCGCACCGGCCGGGGCGCGCTGATCACCACCGGGGACGGCGCCACCGACGCCTTCGACGCCGTGGTGATCGCCACGCACCCCGACCAGGCGCTCCGTATGCTCGCCGACCCGACCGAGGAGGAACAGCTGCTCCTGGGCTCGTTCACCTACTCGCGCAACCCCACCGTGCTGCACACCGACACCCGGGTCCTGCCGCGTTCGCCACGCGCCCGCGCCTCCTGGAACTACCGGATGACGGGCTGCGACCCCTCTGCGGAGCCCGTCCGCGTCAGCTACGACATGCGGCGTCTCCAGGACCTGCCCGAGGGTGCCGACTACATCGTCACCCTGGGCGGGGAGGACGGCATCGCCGCCGACCGCGTCGTGGAGCGGATGGTCTACGAGCACCCGGTGTACACGGCTGCCTCCGTCGCCGCACAGAATCGGCTGCCGCGCCTGAACGACGGGGTGACCGCCTACGCAGGGGCCTGGCACCGCTGGGGCTTCCACGAGGACGGCTGCCGCTCCGGCGTACGGGCCGCCCGGTCCCTGGGGGTGCGCTGGTGACCGGGGCCGCGCGACCCGCCGCCCCCGCGGCGACCTCGGCGCCCCCCGCGGCGCTCTACGAGTGCGTGATCACACATGCCCGCACCACCCCGCTGCGCCACTCCTTCCGGCACCGCACCTACCTGTGGTGCGTGGACCTGGACCGGCTGCCGGTGCTGCCCCGGCCGGTGCGCCCGCTCGCCCGGTTCGACGCCCGCGACCACTTCGGCGGCGGCACCGATTCCATCCGTGCCGGACTCGACGCCCACCTCGCTGCCCACGGCATCGAACTCGACGGCGGGCGCGTCACGATGCTGGCGCACGCCCGGGTGTTCGGATTCGTCTTCAACCCGCTCACCGTCTACTGGTGCCACGACCGCTCCGGCGCCCTGGTCTGCGTCGTGGCCGAGGTCCACAACACCTACGGGCAGCGCCACTGCTACCTCCTGCGCACCGACGCCACCGGTGGGGCGGAGACCGACAAGGCGTTCTACGTCTCGCCCTTCTTCGCCGTCGAGGGGCACTACCGGATGCGGCTGCCGCCGCCCGACGACCGGCTGCGGCTCGCCGTCCACCTGGAGAACGAGGAGGGCCGGGCGTTCACCGCCGTCGTCCGGGGCCGCCGACGCCCCGCCACCGTCCCCGCCCTGCTGTCCGCCGCCGCCCGCAGCCCCTGGTCGACCGCCGCCGTCTGGGCCGGCATCCGCCGCCACGGCATCCACCTGCTGCTCCGCGGCCTGCCCGTACATCCTCGTCCCCGGACCGCCCCTCAGGAAGGCACGCCGTCGTGACCCAGCCCGCCACCACGCCCCACGGCCGCACCGCCGGGAACCTCCCGCGTACCGACCCCCGGCAACGGACCCACCCCGCCCGTGCCACCGTCCCCGCCGCGCGCCGTAGCGAGGTCGACACCGGACGCTGGCCGGACGTGGCCCAGCTTCCGGCGTCCGGAGCCGCCCGGACCGCCCTGGCCGGACTCCTGGTCGGACGCGCCCTGGACCGGCTCGGCCTGACCGCGCCCGGCGCCGGAGTCCCCGGCCCGCGGCTGACCCTCCACGACCCGGACGCCTTCCACCGGCGCATCGGCCGCCACGGCCTGATCGGCTTCGGCGAGTCCTACATGGCCGGTGAATGGGACAGCGACGACCTGGCCGGGGTCCTGACTGTCCTCGCGCGCCACGTCGACGAGCTGGTCCCCGCCCCCCTGCGGCGGCTGCGCGGTGTGTGGACGTCCGCCCGACCCGCCGCCGACCGCAACACCCGCACCGGGTCCCGCGAGAACATCCAGCACCACTACGACCTGTCGAACGACCTCTTCGCCGCCTTCCTCGACCCCACCCTCTCCTACTCCTCCGCGGTCTTCACCGGCTTACCCGCCGACTTCGCCTCCCTCGCCGATGCCCAGCACCGCAAGATCGACCGGCTCCTGGACCTGGCCCGGGTCGGCGACGGCACCCGGCTGCTGGAGATCGGCACCGGCTGGGGCGAACTCGCCCTGCGCGCCGCAGCCCGCGGCGCCCGCGTCACCACCCTGACCCTCTCCGCCGAACAGGCCGGCCTCGCCCGCGCGCGCATCGCCGCCGCCGGGCTCTCCGACCGGGTGGACGTCCAACTACGCGACTACCGCGACGCCGAGGGCCGCCACGACGCCGTGATCAGCGTCGAGATGATCGAGGCGGTCGGCGCCGAGTTCTGGCCCTCCTACTTCACCGCGCTGCGCCGCGCGCTCGCCCCCGGCGGCAGGATCGCCCTTCAGTCCATCACCATGGGCCACCGGCAGATGCGGCGCACCGCCGCCACCCACACCTGGATCAGCAAGTACGTCTTCCCCGGCGGCCTGATCCCCTCCCGCCGGGCCATCGCCCGGCACTCCGCCGCCGCCGGACTGACGACCGCCGCCGACCACGGCTACGGCGACCACTACGCGGAAACCCTCCGCCTGTGGCGGGAACGGTTCACCGCGGCCCGGCCCACCGTCACGGCCCTCGGCTTCGACACCGTCTTCCAGCGCATGTGGGAGTTCTACCTCGCCTACTCGGAAGCCGGATTCCGCTCCGGCTACCTCGACGTGCGCCAACTGCTCCTCACCGAAGGGACCCACCGATGAAGCATGCCGCAGACCGACTCGCCCAGCTCATCGGCCACTTCCTCCCCGGCCCCCTCCCCGTGCGCGTCCGTGCCTGGGACGGCAGCCAGGCCGGCCCGGCCAACGCCCCCCTCGTCACGCTCCGCTCACCCGCCGCCCTGCGCCGCGTGCTCTGGCAGCCGGGCGAACTCGGCCTCGCCGAGGCGTATGTCACCGGAGACCTCGATGTCGACGGCGACCTCGCCGACGCCCTGTCACGGGCCGGCCGGACCGTCCGAGCCCGTCCCGTCGCCCGCCTCGGGCCCGCGGGCGTGGCGGCGGCGGCCGCGCTCGCCCTACGCCTCGGCGCCGCCGGTCCGCCCCCGCCCCGTCCCCAGGGGCGGGCCCGCCTCACCGGCGGCCTGCACAGCGCCTCCCGGGACGGGGCCGCGATCAGCCATCACTACGACCTGTCCAACGACTTCTACGCGCTCCTGCTGGACGAGTCGATGGCGTACTCCTGCGCCTACTGGACCCGGCCCGCCGGTCCCGCGTACACGCTCGCCGACGCCCAGCGGGACAAACTCGAACTGATCTGCCGCAAACTCGGACTGCGCGCCGGGGACCGGCTGCTCGACGTCGGCTGCGGCTGGGGCTCCCTCACCGTGCACGCGGCCCGGGAACACAAGGCCCGCGTCACCGCCGTCACCCTCTCCCGCGCCCAGCAGGAATTCGTCACCGAGCGGGCCGCGCGCGAGGGGGTCGCCGACCTGGTGGACGTCCGGCTGCGGCACTGGCGGCACATCGACGGCGGCGGCTACGACGCGGCCGCCGCCGTCGAGATGGGCGAACACGTCGGCGACGCCGAGTACCCCGCCTTCGCCACGAAGCTGCACGACGCGCTGCGCCCCGAAGGCCGACTGCTGATCCAGCAGATGTCGCGCGGCGCCCACGCACCCGGCGGAGGCGCCTTCATCGAGACGTACATCGCCCCCGACATGCACATGCGCCCTCTCGGCCGGACCGTGGACCTGCTGGAGACCGCCGGCCTGGAGGTGCGGTCGGCCGAATCCCTCCGCGAGCACTACACGGCCACCATCGACGCCTGGCGCGCCACCCTGGAGGACCGGTGGCACGAGGTCCGGGCCCTCGTCGGGGAGACGACCGGGCGGGTGTGGCGCCTCTACCTGGCCGGGGCCTCGCTCGCCTTCACCGAACGCCGCATGGGCGTCGACCAGATCCTCGCCGTGCGCCCCACCCGCGAGGGGACCTCCGCCATGCCCGCGACCCCCGCCCCCTGGTACACCGCCCAGAGCCCGGCATGACCGGCACCGACCGGGGCGCCCTCGCCGTCAACCTCGCCGCCTGCGCGGCCACGGCGGGGGCAGTGCTCCTCGCCACGTTCGCCGTCGCCGCCCGCCGCGGCCTGCACCGCCTCGTCGACATCGCCTGGGGCCTCGCCTTCAGTGCCGTCGCCGTCGTCACCTGGCTCCTCTCCGACGGACACGGGGACGACGGCCGACGCCTGCTCGTCGCCGCTGCCACCACCGTCTGGGGGCTGCGACTCTCCGCGCACATCGCACGGCGCTCCCGCGGCCACGGCGAGGACCCGCGCTACACCGCCCTCCTGGACAAGGCCCCCGGCAACCGGACCCGCTACGCGCTGCGCACCGTCTACCTGGCCCAGGCGGCCCTCGTCTGGATCATCTCCCTCCCCGTCCAGGCCGCCTCCTACAGCTCCCGGCCCCTGGACCTGCCGGCCTTCTGCGGGATCGCGGTCTGGGCCGTCGGGCTCGGCTTCGAAGCCGTCGGCGACCACCAACTGGCGCGCTTCAAGGAGGATCCCGCCCACCGGGGACGGATCATGGACCGGGGCCTGTGGGCCTGGACCCGGCACCCCAACTACTTCGGGGACAGCCTCGTCTGGTGGGGCCTGTACCTGCTCGCCTGCACCGCCTGGCAGCCGGCCCTCGCCGTACTGCTCTCCCCGGTCCTGATGACCCTGCTGCTGACCGTCGGCAGCGGCAAACGCCTTCTGGAGAAGCACATGTCCCACCGTCCCGGCTACGCCGACTACGCCGCCCGCACCAGCGGCTTCCTGCCGCTGCCCCCGAAGAGGCCCGGTCCCGCCGGGCCGACGGGCATCGAGTGAGCGGGTCCGTCCTGGACCCGAGGGACGCACGCCGTGCTCCCGGCCCGCCGCGACGGCCGTCCCGTGAGGAGACCTCAGGCTCTCGTCGTTCGCGGGGCGGCGTCGCGCAGACAGGGCCGGGCGCGGTGGCTGGTGTCGCACCAGGGGAAGATGGCGCTGCGTCGGCAGGCGCAGATCGCGACGACGAAGCGGTCGGAGGTGTGCACGGACCCGTCCGGTGCGGTGACTTCCACCGGCCCCTCGACGAGGAGGGGGCCGCTTTCGGTCAGGGTGACGCGGCACGGTGCGTCAGGGGCGTTCGGCACGGATGACCACCAGTTCCTCGTTCGTGTCGTCGTGGCGCAGCAGCCGGTGGTCGCGCAGCCATCGGAGCCGCGAGAGCAGCACGGGACCGAAGGGGATGCGGACCCGGCTGCTGATGGTGGCGTTCAGCCCCGCGTGTTCGAGCCGGCCGAGGGTGGTTTCGGCGCCGCAGAGCCCGGAGTGCACCATGAGAAGGACCCCGCCACCGCGCCGCAGCACCGAGGGCGCCCCCGCGCAGACACGGTCGATCAGCTCCCGGCCGTCGCGGCCCGCGTTCCAGGCGCGGGCCGCGCCGTGGCGGGGGATGCCCGGTGCCGGAACGTAGGGCGGGTTGCACAGGACGAGGTCGAACGAGCGTGCTCCGACGGCGGACGTGAGATCGCTGCGGCGTACGGTGATCCGGCGGCGGTGCAGCATCGCGTTGAGGCGTGCGGTGACGACCGCCCGGAGCGCGATGTCCACGGCCGTCACCTCGCAGCCCAGTTGGGCGGCCCGCAGGGCCAGGGCGCCGCTGCCCGTCCCGATGTCCAGCACGTGGGTCCCGGGGCCGGTACGTTCCCGTTCGAGTGCCGCCAGCAGCAACCGGGTGTCGCTCTGCGGTGCGTAGACCCCGGGGAGCGTGACGAGGAACGGCGGCTGTGCGTGGGTGCGTGTGCGGTCGGCTTCGGCGTCCATGGCGTCCCGCCCTCTCCCGTTCCGGTGACGCACGCGCGTCACACTCCCCATCCTGCGAGGAACCTCCGGCCGAGGCGGTCCTCGAGGAAGGAGGTGGCGGCGATGCCGAACGCGATGTCCGGCTCCAGCTCGGGTTCGTCGTCGAGGAGCCCGCCGATCACGTCGTTCCGGACCACCTGCTCGTGCACGGCGTCGGCTTCGACGTGTTCGTCGTAGAAGTGCTGTGCGGCCGGTCCCGCGCCGGTACGGGCCATTGCGCGGGCGAGGTGCCGGGAGGCCGGAGACGAAGTGATCTCGACGGCGGCGAAGTGCCCCACGAGGGCGCCGCGCAGCGACCGGTGCAGCCCGAACAGGGACATGGCGTTGACGAGGGCGAGCATCTCGGCGTACCCGTGGTCCAGGTAGTACCCGTATCCGGTGTTCAGCCCGAGGTCCGACATGAGGTCCGCGAACAGCCGGGCGTGGACGCGGTCCGCTCTGCCGCCGCCGAACTCGTCGAACTCCACGGCGGCCATTCCGGCCTTGGCCCGCCCGCTGAGCCGGGGCAGCACCCAGGCGTGCGGATCGGCCTCCTTCAGGTGGTAGAGGGAACGCTGCCGCGCGTATTCGCGCAGATTCTCCAACGTGCCCCGTCGCGCGAGGAACTGGGACATTCCGTCGGGATCGACGGGCTGGACCAGCAGTTCGGCCAGGACGTCGGCCAGCGGTCCCGGAGCGGGCACGTCCCGGCGCAGTGCGGTGAGGAAGCGGTCCTCCAGCGAAGCCCGCAGGGAGAGCAGACCGGTGTCCCACTCCCACCCCGGATCGACGCCCCGGAAGCCGCGGTAGTGGAGTTCGTAGGCGGTGTACAGGGCGAGTTGCAGATCCTCGCCGTACGGGTCGCCCGGACACGCCGTCGTGATCCCGGGCGGTGCGGACCGGCACAGCAGCGCGTCGGTCACCGCTGCCGACAGCACCCCTCTGGGGCGCGGCAGCGGCGGCGTGGTGGGGGCTTCGTGCATCGCGCTTCCCTCCGGCCCGCTCCGGGCGTGCGGAACACGGCCACGCCCGTCGGGCGAGACGTTCACATCCACCTACGATGCTGCCCGTGCCCGGGGAATCCCGCATCCGCGGCGCCGTGGGCCGGTCGGGTCCGGCGGAGCGAGGGGTCAGTCACTGCTCCGGGCCGCGCCCGGCAGCCGCACCTGCACCATTCCGTCGTCGGTCACCCGGGTGTCGAAGACCGGCTGGGGCGCGGTCGCGGGCCCGCGCACGTTGGCACCGTCCGACAGGCGGAAGACGCTGCCGTGCCAGGGGCATTCGACGCAGCCGTCAACGATCCTGCCCTCGGACAGGGGCCCCGCCAGATGGCTGCACCGGTCCGCCAGCACGTGGATCCGGCCGTCGTCCTCGCGGAAGACCAGCACGGCGGCCTCACCCAACTGCCGCCGTACCGCTGTTCCGGCCGGGAACGACTCGGTCCGCCCCACGGCGTGCCATCCGTCGTCCAGCTCGAACGCGAGCGCGCCGGCCTTGTCGGAACCGGCCGCCTGCCGGTAGGCGAGATGGCCGCCCAGCAGGGCACCGAAGCCGACCGCGCCCAGACCCGCGAACCCGAGCGCCCTCGCTCTGACCGGATGGCCGTGGGGCCCTCGGTGGGTCCAGGAACGGGCGTACAGCGCGACGGCGGTGGAGACGGACGCGGCGTGGACCAGTCCGGTGCGCTTCTGCTGCGGGTGCTGCTCCGCCCAGTCCACCCACCCGGCCAGGGCGGCCGGCGCGGCGGTCAGCAGCCCCATGCCGATCAGCACCCTGGCCCCGCGACGGTTGCCGGGCAGGCAGTCCAGTACCGCTGCCGACAACCAGGCGCCGAGCGGGGCCTGGACCAGGGCGGGGTGCAGGGGGTGTCCGATCGGCAGGCCGTGCAGCACATCACGCGCGCGGCCCAGGGGGAGGGCCTGCACCGCCTGTCGTACCGGCCCGGACAGCACGTCGAGCCGTTCCTGCCGGCCCAGTGCGTCGAGGAACCGCAGAAGAGGGTTCTCGCTCCCGGCACCGCGGCTTCCCGCCGAGCCGTTCCCGGTACGGGGCGACATGTGTTTCCGGATGGTCCGCGAGAGGCTCATGGCAGGCGTTTGCCATGCGCGTGCCGTGGCCAAACGCCGACCGTCCGGCTCCCACTCCGTCAGCGGCGGACGGTCGCGGAACTGCCCCACCCGGAGGGCGGGGCAGTGGCGGAAGCCGTTACCGGTCGGTCGGCGGAGGCTGGTCGTGGCCGCCGCTCATCTTCTTCTTGACCTCGCCCTTGGCCTGCTGCATCTTCCCCTCGGCCTTCTGGCGGCGGTCACCGGTCAACTTGCCCATGGCCTCCTTCGCCTTGCCCTGGATCTTGTCCTTGCCGCTTCCCTGGGTCATGCCTAACCCTCCGAACGTGTAGCGTTTTGCCCCTTCCAACGTAGTTCCTCCCGGCCGTGCGGGCGCGGTGGGGGGAATTGCCGGACAGGGGCGGAGTCGCGGGGTGCAAGGGAGGTTTCAAGCCAGCAAAGCTGGCAAAAGGTCTTATATGGCTCAATTCGGATACACGATGATGACCGAACAAGCCGGACCGTGTTCCCTCGTCGAGCACGTGGTGGCGGCCGAGCGGGCCGGCTTCGACTTCTCCGTCACCTCCGACCACTACTTTCCCTGGCTGGAATCCCAGGGCCACGCGCCCCAGGCGTGGAGTGTGCTGGGCGCGGCGGCCCAGGCCACGTCGACGATCCCGCTGATGACGTACGTGACCTGCCCGACGCGCCGCTACCACCCCGCGGTGGTGGCCCAGATGGCCGTGACGGTCCAGGAACTCTCCGAAGGGCGGTTCCGGCTCGGGCTGGGGTCCGGGGAGAACCTCAACGAGCACGTGGTGGGCGGCGGATGGCCCGGGGCCTCCGTACGGCTGGACATGCTCGAAGAAGCGGTGGAGATCATCGCGGCCCTCTTCGACGGCGGCTACGTCGACCGTCACGGGCCGCACTTCTCCGTCGAGCGCGCCAGACTCTGGGACCTGCCCGCCACCCGGGTGCCGATCGGGGTCGCGGTCTCGGGCCCGCGCTCCTGCGATCTCGCCGGACGCCTCGCCGACCTCGTCATCGCCACCGAGCCCGAGCGTGAACTCCTCGAATCCTTCGACCGGTCCGGCGGCGCGGGGAAGCCGCGCGTGGGACAGCTGCCCGTCTGCTACGACGACGACCGGGACGCGGCGGTCGAGCGGGCCCACCGGCAGTTCCGCTGGTCGGTCGGCGGATGGAAGGTCAACTCCGAGCTGCCGGACCCCACGGCCTTCGCGCAGGCCACCACGTACGTACGCCCCGAGGACATGGCGAAGGCGGTGCCCTGCGGGAACGACGTCGACGAGTTCGTACGGGCGGTACGCGGCTTCACCGACGCGGGGTTCACCGAGGTCGCCCTCGTGCAGATCGGCGGCGCGCACCAACTGCCGTTCATCCGGTGGGCGGAGCGGGAACTGCTGCCCGCCCTGCGCGAGCTCTGAGGGCTCCGCCCGCGGGGAGGGCCGGAGCCACCGCACCGACGCCACGACGAAGGGCGCAGCCATGACACGATCCGCATTGTTCGACGTCGACGGCACACTCACCGACACCAACTACCTCCATGTGACGGCGTGGTGGGAAGCGCTGAGACAGGGCGGGCACACCGTCGCGATGACGGAGATACACGACGCGATCGGCCTCGGCTCCGACGACCTCCTCGACCGGCTCCTCGGCGAGGACCGGGACCACGAACAGGACCCCCACCTCTCCGACGCCCACAGCGCCCTCTACGCCACCTGCTTCGAACGGCTTCCCGCGCTGGGCGGGGCGGGCGACCTCCTGCGGGCGCTGGCGGACCGGGGATGGACCGTGGTCCTCGCCACGTCGGCCCCGGCGCACGAACTGGAAGCGCTGCGCCGGGCGCTCGACGCGGACGAGGCCATCGCCGGGGCCACGAGCGCCGACGACATACAGGAGGGGAAACCCGCGCCGGAACCGGTGCGTCGAGCGATGGAGACCGCCGGGGGAACGCCCGAGGAGACCGTCTTCACCGGGGACTCGGTGTGGGACATGCGCGCCGCCGTGAAAGCCGGTGCGGCCACCGTCGGCCTGCTCAGCGGCGGCATCTGCCGCTCCGCACTCACGGAGGCCGGTGCGGGCGAGACGTACCGGAGCCCTTCCGATCTCCTCGCACACCTCGACACCAGCGTCTTCGCCCGGCTGGAGCGGAACGGCTGATCCCGCGACGCACCGGGCGATCGGCCATTGCGGTACGTTCCGCCGTCCCGTGTGCGGGCCGCTTCGCGGGGCGGGTAGGCCACCCGGTGTCGTGCCGTGACCGGTGCGGCGCGCTCGCATGCGGACCCCGCGCTCCGGTGTCCCCGTCGCCCCATCGTCAGGAGAGGCCGCGCAATGCCCCGAACGGTACTGGTCACCGGTGCGAGCGCCGGTGTGGGACGGGCCGTCGCCCGCGAGTTCGGCCGCAGAGGGGAGAGGGTGGGACTCGTCGCACGCGGCCGTACCGGGCTGCGTGCCGCCGCGGCCGAACTGCACGAGATGGGCGTCGAGGCGGTCGTGGCGCCCGCGGACATGGCCGACGACACGGCCGTACGCGCCGCGGCCGACCACGTCGAGAGTCTCCTCGGCCCGATCGACGTATGGGTCAACGTCGCCTTCACCTCGGTCTTCGCCCCGTTCACCGAGATCGCGCCGGACGAGTTCCGCCGCGTCACCGAGGTCAGCTACCTCGGATACGTCAACGGCACCCGCGAGGCACTGGCGCGCATGAAACCCCGGGGGACGGGGACCATCGTGCAGGTGGGATCCGCGCTGGGGACCCGCTCCATCCCGCTCCAGTCCGCGTACTGCGGTGCCAAGCACGCCGTGAACGGGTTCACCTCGTCGGTCCGCACCGAACTGCTCCACGAGAAGAGCCGGGTGCGCATCACCGTGGTCCAACTGCCCGCGGTGAACACACCGCAGTTCTCCTGGACCCTGTCGCGACTGCCCCGCCACCCGCAGCCCGTCCCGCCCATCTACCAGCCCGAGGTGGCGGCCCGTGCCATCGTGTTCGCCGCGGACCATCCCCGACGCAAGCAGTACTACGTGGGCTCCTCCACCCTGCTGACCATCCTCGGCGAGAAGGTCGCCGCAGGGCTGCTGGACCGCTATCTCGCCCGCACCGGGTACGACGCGCAGCAGACCGGCCGGCCCGTCCCCGCCGACCGGCCGCACAACCTCTGGCATCCGCTCGACGGCGACGACGAGGACGCGCGCGACCACGGCGCCCACGGCGTCTTCGACGACCGGGCCCGCGAGGGATCCGCCCAGGCATGGTGGTCCCGGCACGCCCGGGCGGCCGGACCGGTGCTCGCGCTGGCCCTCGGCGCCGCGGCCGTGGGGGCCCGCAGGCGGGCGGGGCGGACCACCGCCGGTGACATCGCCGGGCGGCGAAGCAGGTGGTCCGGGTGAGACGGACCGGGACGGACGGCCGCGCCGGCGGGGACCGCCCGGGGCGGCGGGGAAGCACCGTGGCCCGGACGGTCCTGTGGTGGGCGGCCCTGTTCGGCCTCTGGCTGATCCTGATCAGCTCGGTCGAACCGCTGGAGATGTGGGTCGGCGCGGCGGCCGCACTCCTCGCCGCGGTCGCCGCAGTGGCGGCCGGACGGGCCGTGGCACGGCAATGAACCTGTGGCTGGTCCTCGCCGCGGCGCTGCTGGTCGTCACCGGGTTCACCGTCCTCGCCGCCACCACCGGCCCCCTGGCTCGTGGCGCCGGTGCCCAGAACTTCGCCACTCTCCTGATCTGCCTGGTCCTGCTCCTGCTCGCCCAGGGGTTCGCCCGGCCCTCCTACGGCGACGCGGCCCTGGTGCTCGCCCTCCTGGGACCGGCCGGGACGCTCGTCTACGCCCGCCTGCTCGGGACCGAGCTGCGGGGCGCCGCCCGGCATCGGTTCGCGTGGCTGTGGACACCGGCTCTCGTCGCCGCCGTCGTCCTCCCGCTCTGCGCGGCGACCGGACCGGGGCGCGCGGCCGCCAAACTCCTCGTGACCGGGGTCCTGCTGGTCGTGGGAAACCTGGTGGGAACGGACGCGCTGCGCAGGGCGGGGACCGGGGCGGCCGGGGATGGCTGACGCGCTGATCCCTGCCGCCCTCGCCCTCGTGGTGGTGGCGGCGACCGCCGCGGCGCTGGTGAGCGACCCCGTCCGGCAGGCCCTGGTCCTGTCCCTGCTCGGGCTCGGTCTCGCGGCGCTGTTCCTCGTGCTCCAGGCGCCCGACGTGGCGCTCTCGCAGCTCGCCGTCGGTTCGGCCCTGACCCCTCTGCTGCTGCTCCTCACCGTGCGCACGTCGCGGCGGCGCGCCCGGCGGACCGGGGACGACAAAGCCGCGACCGCGGAACCGGAGGACGGGAAGCCGCGGTGAACACCACAGGACGCCGCTGGACGGTCGCCGTCGGGGCCACGGGCATCGCCGCACTGCTGGGAGCGGCCTGCTTCCGGCTCCCCGGCTTCGGGGGCGACGTCCACCCGTACGGCGAACGGGCGGTCCGGGCCGCGCTGTCCCACCGCACGGCGAACGTCGTCTCCTCCGTCAACTTCGATCAGCGGGCCTTCGACACACTCGGCGAGGAGAGCATCCTGTTCGCCGCCGTCCTCGGCACCGTCGTCCTGCTGCGGCAGACCCGTGACGAGCGGACCGTCGCACCCGAACCGCTCCGCGTCGCGTCCCGCCCGCGCCGCTACGCGCTGCTCGCCCTCCCGGTCACCGTGCTCGTCGGTCTCTACGTGGTCGCGCACGGGCAGCTCAGCCCCGGCGGCGGATTCCAGGGCGGCGTGGTCGTGGCCACCGGGCTCCACCTCCTCTACATCGCCGTCGACTACCGCGCGCTGGAAGCGATCCGCCCGGTCCCGCTGTACGAGTTCGGCGACGCCGCAGGCGAGGCCGCCTACCTGCTGATCGGAGCCGCCGGGCTGGCCTTCGGCTCCGCGTACCTCGCCAACACACTGCTGCCCTACGGCACCTTCAACACCCTGGCCTCCGGTGGCATCGTGCCGCTGCTCAACGCGGCGATCGGCGTGGAGGTGGCCTGCGCGGTCGTCGTGCTGCTCGCCCAGTTCCTGGACCAGGCCCTGGAGATCGAGGAGAACCGGCCGTGACGCGTGTGCTGCCCTACCTCGCCGCCGCCTGGATCTTCCTCGTCGGCGCCTACGGACTGGCCACCAGCCGCAACCTCGTGCGCTCCGTGGGCTGTCTGGCGGTCTGCCAGTCCGCGACCTACGTCCTGCTCCTGGCGATCGGCTACCGCGACGGCGGCACGGCCCCCGTCTTCTCCGACGTGAAACCCGGAGCCCGCCCGGTCGTCGACCCCGTCGTCCAGGCGCTGGCGCTCACCGACGTGGTCGTCGGAGCCACCGTCACCGCGCTCCTGCTCGCCCTGGTCGTCCAGATCTCCAAGCGCCACCGGACACTCGATCCGGACGAACTGTCCGAGCTGCGCGGATGAGCCGACTGCTGCCGCTGCTCGTCGCCGTCCCGCTGTTCGGCGCGGCCCTGCTCGTCGCGGCGGGGCGCCGACTGCCCCGGCTTCCCGCCGAGGCGTTCGCGGGCGTCCTCGCCGCCGCCACCGCGGCGCTCGCGCTGACGATGCTGGTCCGCCCCTCACCGGTCCACGAGGAATGGGTCGGCGGCTGGGAGCCGGCGCGAGGACCCGCCGTGGGCATCGTCCTGGTCGGCGACGGTGTGGCGCTCGGCCTCGTGACGCTGATCTCGCTGCTCACGACGGCGGTCGTGATCTACTCGTGGCGGTACTTCGACGAGCGGACACTGCGTCACACCGGCGCCTTCCCGGCGTTGATCCTGCTGTTCCAGGCGGGCATGTGCGGCTTCGTGCTGGCGGGCGACCTCTTCAACGCGTTCGTCTTCTTCGAGCTGATGGGCGTGGTGGCCTACGCGCTGACCGGCCACCGGGTGGAGGAGCCGAAGGTTGTGCAGGGCGCGCTCACCTTCGGCGTGGTGAACTCGCTGGGGGCGTACGCGACCCTCGTCGGCATCGCCCTGCTGTACGCCCGCACGGGGGAGCTCTCGATGCAGGCCATCGGGCAGCGGCTCGACGAGCGGGAGGGGCCCGACGCCCTGGTCCTCGCCGCGTTCGCGCTCGTCCTGACGGGGCTGCTGGTCAAGGCCGCGGCCTTCCCCTTCCACTTCTGGCTTCCCGACGCGCACGCCGTCGCCCCCACCCCCGTCTGCATGCTGCTGTCCGGGGTGATGGTCGAACTCGGTGTGTACGGCGTGGCCCGCGTGTACGGGACCGTGTTCGGCGGACCCGGCGGCATCCCCCCGGCCGACGCGGGCCGGGCCCTCGTCGTGCTGGGCGCCGTCACCGGTCTCGTCGGTGCCGTCATGAGCTGGCAGCAGCGGCACGTGAAGCGGTTGCTGGCGTACGCGACGGTCGCCCACACCGGCCTGTTCCTCGTCGGCCTCGGGCTGACCTCGCCGAAGGCGACCGAGGGCGTCGCCCTGTACGTCGTGGGACACGCCGGGGCGAAGGCCGCGCTGTTCGCCTGCGCCGGAATCCTGCTGGACCGCTACGGCAGCATCGACGAGCACGACCTGTTCGCGAAGGCGCGTGAACTTCCTCTGGTCTCTGCCCTGTTCGCCATGGGCGGCCTGGCTCTCGCCGGGATGCCGCCGTTCGGCACCGGGCTCGGCAAGGCGGCCGTGGAGGAGGAGGGCGGCGCCCTGCTGACCGTGCTCTGCGTGGCCGTCTCCGCCGCCACGGGGGCGGCCGTGCTGCGCGTGACCGCCCGGGTCTTCTGGGGGCTCGGCCGCAGACCGCAGGGGGCGCGGGCGGACGAGACGACGGGCACGGACGAGGAACCGGAGACCCAGGGGCCGTTGGGCCGGGTGCCGGTCACCATGCTGGCCGTCCCGGTCGCGCTGCTTCTCGGGGCGCTGGCCGCCGGGCTGGCACCCGGGTTCGCCGGGGCCGTCGCGCGAGCCGTGGCCGACATGGGTTCCGGCGGGCCGGTGGAGCCCGTGCACTGGACCGCGGCGGGACTGGCGCTCGGCGGGGCCTCGACCCTGCTGGCCGTCGTGACCGCGGCCGCGGCCCTGCGCGGGCGGGCGACGGCGGAAGGGCATCCGTGGATCGCCCCGCTGCGGCGCCTGCACTCGGGACACGTCGGCGACTACGTGGCCTGGCTGCTGGTCGGCACCGCTCTGCTCGGCGCGCTCGCATGGCCGGCCCTCGGCGCCGGATGAGGGCGGAGGCGGTCCGACGCCCGGGCCCGATGGGATGAGCGCTGTTTACCGCGCGTGCCGCGGTGATACGTCTCCTACGAGGGCGGCCCGAAGGCCGTGACGGACCCGATCGCCCGTACGGCTCGGGCGAGGAACGAGGTACCGACGCCCATGCGACGCGTCACCGTGCAGGTGGACGGCTTCCCGATGGTCGGCCGGCGAGCGCCCGGACCGGGAGGACCACCGGTGGTCTGCGTGCACGGCGCCGGCATCTCCAGCCGGGCCTTCCGCCCGTTCCTGGCGGAACTCGGCGGACAGCACGACACCTGGGCCGTCGATCTGCCCGGCTGCGGCGCCAGCGCGGCACCGTCCGGCCGCATGCCGTTGCGCGCGCTCGCGGACGCGCTCGTCCAGTGGCTGCCCGCCACGGGACCGGAGCCGGTCGTGCTGCTGGGAGGTTCCTTCGGCTGCCAGATCGCCGTCGACGTCGCGGTCCGGTACCCCGACCGCGTAGCGGGCCTCGTCCTGGTGGGGCCCACGGTCGACCCCAAGGCCCGCACGGCCCCGCGGCAACTGGTCCGCTGGCTGCGCAACGCCCCGTACGAGCGGCCCTCGATGGCCCGGCTGAACGTCGCCGACTACCGGGACGCCGGACTGCGGCGCGTACGGTGGGCGTTCGCCGAGGCCCTGCGCGACCGCGTCGAGGACAAACTGCCGCACGTCCACGCACCCACGCTCGTGGTGCGGGGGTCCACGGACCGGCTGGTCCCCCAGGAGTGGGCGGAGGAGGCGACCGCGCTGCTGCCGTCCGGCCGACTGGCCGTGGTCGAGGGGGCCGGACACATGGTCCCCCATCGACGCCCGGCCGAACTGGCCTCGATCGTCAGGGAGTTCCTCGCTGATCGGTGCGGATCGGTCGGTGTCGGCGGCGGACGGGGGAGCGGAGCGTGAAGGCATCCAGGGCGGTCGCCGCGTTCGACTCCTCGACCGGCATGCTGCGCGCGCTCTCCCGGTTCCTGGGAGGCCGGGAGAATCCGGGCCTCGGCCAGGCTCCCGGCGCGTTGGAGATCCCGTTGTCCGGCTTCCTGGGCGCACTCGACCGGCTGCCGGTCCGGGTGAGGGAGAAGGCGTACGCACTCAGCGGCTGGACGGGCGCGGTCCCGCTCTCCTCGGCCGGTGCCATCCGCTCCGACGAGCTTGCCGCATGGGTCACCGGCCACTACCCGCGACGCCGCTACCCGGTGATCTTCATCGGCTCCAGCAACGGCGCGCTGACGCACTTGGCGGCGGCCCTGGACGCCGCCTGGCTCCCCCAGACGCTCCTCCTTCCGATGCGGCGCCGGGGCGTCGCCGTGGACGACCCGCGCGGCGACCTGGCCGCCGTCGCCGGAGCGGGGCGGGAACTCCTCGCCGCCAACCCGGACCTGGTCCTGCACCACATGCACGACCCCAACCAGGACCGCCTCATGATCGCGGGCATGACGTACTTCCGCGTCAAGTGGCATCGGCTGCCCGGCGCGTACCGCCGGTTCGTCCGGGAGCGCCTGGAGCCCGGCGGCCTGCTCGTCGCCGTCGACTGCGCACTGAGCTGGCCCACCACGACCGTCGACGACCGGTACGTCTTCCAGTTCGGCGCCCCCGGCGACGCCACCCCCGAGGAGTACCGCCACGGCGGCCCCCGGGTCGCGGAATTCCTGGCCCGCTACGGCTCGCCGGTACGGAGCTGGAACCCGCCCGCCGCGGACGGGGAGAGCCCCGAGGCGGAGTGGGGATTCCGTCCGACGCTCCTCGACGACCTGGCGGGCCTCGCCGAACAGTGCGGGACGCCGCTCTCCGCCCTCCGCTTCGACACCCCGCAGCGGCTCAGCCCCGCCGTGGCCGACCTGTACCGGCACTGGTACCGGCGGCTCGGACTGCCGGCGGAACGCCTGCTGGCCGAGTCGTTCCTCCTGCTCGACCCGCGGCAGGCACTGCTCACCGGGTCGGTGCCCTACTGGACCGTGTTCCCCACCGAATCCTCCCGCGCCGGTCTCGACGCCTACCTGGACGCCACCGATCCCTACGACGAGATCCGGGCGCTGCTGTTCAACCACGGCACGGAGTCGATCGGTCTGGCGAGTGCGCGCGCGTGGCAGCGAACGGTCGACCGGGCGCGGAAGATCGGCACCCTGACAGGCGTCAACGCCTCCGCGTTCCCCAGGGACTTCGCCGCCCTGGTCCGTGCGCACCGCGAACTCACCAGGATCCGCCTCCGCCGCCCCCTGCCCCTGCCGCTCAGCGCCGCCGAGGCGTCCAGTGTGCTGGCCGGAAGCGGAATCCGTTGGGAGCCGCTGGCATGACGGCGACCGGTCCCGCCTCGCGGGCACTCCGCTCGACCCACCCGGTGCGGCCCGGTGGGGATACCGTTCCGGCATGACGTCAGCGCCGCCGCTGTTCCCGCCCCGTCCGATCCGTGGTGTGCGTGTGCTGCACCGGAGGCAGAACTGTGCGCCGCAGTTCGCGGAGTTGGAAGTGGACTCCGAGCCCGCGGCCGGGGGCTTCGCCTTCGAGGTGCCCGAAGGGCTGCCGTCGGCGGGCGATCCCCCGGACGACCTGTCGCGCCTCGTCGCCGCTGCCGCCGCCGGGATCCAGGAGGAGCTGAGCGCGTCCGGGCACGGACTCGTGGTCTCCGTGCGGGTGGTGCTGCGGAGCATCCGTACCGACATATTCGGCTCGCACGAACTGGCGTTCAGGGTCGCGGGCGGCCTCGCCGCCCGCGAGGCCCTGGCGCGCGGTCGTGGAGCAGGTGACGGACAGGGTGCTCCGGATGCGCGGTCGAGCCGTGGTCACGGGCCGACGCGGTAGCGTTCGGCGCTCTCCTCGCTCAGCTCCAGGCCGAGCCCCGGCCGCCCCGTGCCGCCCGGACGGACCGTGCCGCCGGCGGGGGACAGTACGCCGTCCAGGAGGCGCTGTTCGACGCGTACGTGGTCGTGGAACCACTCCGCGTGGCGCAGGTTGGGGATGGCGGCGGCCGTGTGGGCGTGGACGTGCGGGGCGCAGTGGGCGGAGAGCTGGAGACCGGCGGCGTCGGCCAGGGCCGCGGCGCGCAGCCATCCGGTGACGCCCCCGCACCGGGTCGCGTCCGCCTGGAGGCAGTCCACCGCGCCCGCGTCGACCATCGCGCGGAAGTAGGCCGGTGTGCAGCCGTACTCACCGGCGGTCACATCGGGGAGTACGGCCGCCCGGACCCGGGCCAGCCCCGCCAGGTCCTCGGAGGAGACGGGCTCCTCGAACCAGGTCACCGCCTCGTCGCCGAGGAAGGAGGCCAGCCGGATCGCCTGCTTGCGGGTGTAGGCGCCGTTGGCGTCCACGTACAGTTCCGCGGCTTCGCCGATGCTGGAGCGCGCGGCGGCGATCCGCGTCCGGTCCCGTCGTTCCTCCTTGCCCCACGACTCCCCGATCTTCATCTTGACCCGGGGAATCCCCAGCGTCTCGACCCAGCCGCGGAGTTGATGGTCCTGCTGGCGCGCGGAGTACGTGGTGAACCCGCCGCTTCCGTACACCGGGACGTCGGGCGTGACGGCGCCCAGCAGATCGACGAGCGGGAGCCCCAGCAGCCGCGCCTTCAGATCCCACAGGGCGATGTCGACGGCGGAGACGGCGCCCGCCACCAGCCCGGGGTACCCCGCGTTGCGTACGGCGCGGCGCATCGCCTCGTTGGCGCCGGGCGGATCCCAGGCGCGCAGACCCGTCACCACCCCGGCCAGCAGGTCCTCGACGACGGCCGTGGCCGCGGCGGCGCCGTAGGTGTAGCCGAGCCCCGTCGCCCCGTCGGAGCGCGCGTGGACGACGACCAGTGTGGTCTCCTTCCACGCGAGCGTGCCGTCCCCCTCGGGGCTGTCCGTCGGCACGGTGTACGCCGCGGCCCCGACGGCGGACACCCGGGGCCCGGAGTCCGCCGGAACCGCGTTCGGCCCGGTCATCCGGCCTCCGGGGATTCGCCGCGCCGGTGGTGTCCGGGCAGCATCTCCTGCACCTTGGCCTTGAGCCCCTGCCTGATGATGCCGCCGCGGTCGCTGTCGCCCTTGACGGTGGCGGCGACCAGCGCCTCGGCCTGCTCCCGGGTGGCGTGCGGAGGGATCGGGGGGACGGCCGGGTCGGTGACGAAGTCGATGACGAAGGGGCGGTCGGCACTGAGCGCGCGGCGCCAGGCTTCCTCGACGTCCTCGGGCTTCTCCACCCGCGTCCCGACCAGTCCGATCAGGTGCGCGAAGTCGCCGTACCGGACATCGGGCAGGGACTGGGAGGGAAGGAACTGCGGGGCTCCCGACATGGCGCGCATCTCCCAGGTGACCTGGTTCAGGTCCTGGTTGTTGAGCACGGCGACGATCAGCCGCGGATCGCGCCACTGCGACCAGTACTTCGCGACGGTGATCAGCTCCGCCATACCGTTCATCTGCATGGCACCGTCCCCCACCAGCGCCAGCGCGGGCCGGTCGGGATGCGCGAACTTGGCCCCGATCGCGTAGGGGACCCCGGGCCCCATGGTGGCGAGCGTTCCCGAGAGCGAGCCGCGCATCCGCCCGCGCATCCGCAGATGGCGCGCGTACCAGTTGGCTCCGGAACCGGAGTCGGCGGAGATCATGACGTCGTCGGGCAGCAGGGCGTCGAGCGTGTGCACGACGTACTCCGGGTTGAGCGGGTCGGCGGCCACGGCGGCGCGCCGCCCCATCACCTCCCACCAGCGGGCGGTGTCCTTCTCGATCTTCTTGCGCCAGGCGCCGTGCTTCTTCCGTTTCAGCAGGGGGAGCAGCGCCCCGAGGGTCTCCTTCGCGTCACCGGCGAGGTTCACCTCGAAGGGATACCTGAGCCCGATCATGCGCGGATCGATGTCGATCTGCACCGCGCGCGCCTGGTCCAGTTCGGGGAGGAACTGCGTGTACGGGAAGCTCGACCCCACCACCAGCAACGTGTCGCAGTCCCGCATCAGCTCGTACGAGGGCCGGGTGCCCAGCAGTCCGATCGCGCCGGTCACATAGGGGAGTTCGTCCGAGAGGACGTCCTTGCCCAGCAGCGCCTTGGCGACCCCCGCCCCCAGCACATCGGCGAGTTCCTCGACCTCCGCCCGCGCGTTCCGAGCGCCCTGGCCGATGAGCACGGCCACTTTCTCGCCCGCGTTCAGCACGTCGGCGGCGTGTGCGAGGTCCTGGGGCGAGGGCAGTGCGGCCGAGGACGCCAGCCCCAGGCTGGACGGCACCATCTTGAAGGCGTGGGTGGGCGGGGAGTAGTCGAGCTCCTGGACGTCCGCGGGGAGGATGACCGCCGTCACCGTGCGCCCGGCGTACGCGGTGCGGAACGCCCGGTCGATGACGTTGGGGAGCTGCTCGGGCACGGTCACCATCTCGCAGAACTCCGACGCCACGTCCTTGTAGAGGCTGACCAGGTCGACCTCCTGCTGGTAGGAGCCTCCCATCGCGCTGCGGTTGGTCTGGCCCACGAGCGCCACCACGGGGACGTGGTCGAGCTTCGCGTCGTACAGACCGTTGAGCAGATGGATCGCGCCGGGGCCGGAGGTGGCCGCGCACACCCCCACCTTGCCGGAGAACTTCGCGTAGCCCACCGCCTCGAACGCGGCCATCTCCTCGTGACGGGCCTGGACGAATTCCGGGTCGTTGTCCGCGCGCCCCCAGGCGGCGAGGAGGCCGTTGATGCCGTCGCCCGCGTAGGCGAAGACATGGTCCACCTCCCACTCGCGCAGACGCTGAAGAACGTAGTCGGACACCTTCATGGGCCTGGTCTCCTGTCGTGTGGTGTGCCGTGCCGCGTGGGTGGGGCCGGGGCTTGCCTCAGGTGCGTGAACGGCAGTGCCGGAGCAGGCCGTACGCGCCCGCTCCCGCCGCCGCGACGGTGGCGAGGACGGCGGCCGTCGCCCGGCCCGCGTCCCCCTCGGGCACCTCGGGGCGCGCGACGAGCCGTTCCGGACGGTCGGACGGAAGGCCGCCGTCCAGCCCGAGGGCCAGTGCCTCCGCCAGATGCATCGCCCGGCGGCCGGTGCCGCCCTCCTCGATCTGCGTACGGCAGCTGAAGCCGTCCGCCAGGACGAGCGCCCCGGGAGGCGCGGCGCGTACGGAGGGCAGGACCCCCAGTTCACCGATGGCGAGCGAGAGCCCGTGGTGCCCCCGCTCGAAGCCGAAGTTCCCGGCGAGCCCGCAGCACCCCTCGTCCAGGACGGTCGCCTCGATGCCCGCGCGGCGCATGAGCTCGCGGTCCGCGTCGTCCTTCAGCACGGCGTGCTGGTGGCAGTGGGTCTGCACGACGGCGGACCGGGCGAGCCTCGGCGGCTGCCAGTCCTGGTCGGGCAGCTCCCCGACGAGGAGTTCCGCGAAGGTGCGCACCTGCCGGGACAGCCGCTGGACGTCCCGGTCCCGCGGCATCAGCTCCGGGGCGTCGACGCGGAGGGCGGCGACGCACGACGGCTCCAGCCCGACGACGGGGGTGCCTGCCTCCACCCACGGCCGGAGCGCCTCCACCGTCCCGCGCAACGCGGCCCGCGCCGCACCGAGCTGACCCGTCGAGATCCAGGTGAGTCCGCAGCACGCCCGCCGGTCCGGGACCGCCACCCGGAATCCCGCGTCCTCCAGGACCCGCACCGCCGCCTTCGCGACGGCAGGGTGGAAGGAGTCGCTGAACGTGTCCGGCCACAGCACGACCGCATGTTCGTCCCCCGGCTCGGGCCCGGGCACGTCCCGGGAGTCCCACCACTGCCGGAAGGACTCCCGGGCGAACACCGGCGCGCTCCGTTCGCCGGCCACCCCCGCGAGCCGCTTCCCGGCGCGCGCGAGGCCAGGGGCGTGGAGGAGGGCGTTCACCACGCGCGGTGCCAGGCGCGTCAGCCGCGCCCACACCGGGAGCCAGCCCAGGGAGTAGTGGGCGGCCGGGCGCAGCCGGTGCGCGTAGTGGTGGGAGAGGAACTCGGCCTTGTAGGTGGCCATGTCGACGCCCACCGGGCAGTCGGAGCGGCACCCCTTGCAGGAGAGGCAGAGATCGAGCGCGTCGCGGACCTCGGGGGAGTGCCAGCCGCCGGTCACGGGGGAGTCGTCGTGCCCGCCGAGCATCTCGAACAGCAGCCGGGCCCGGCCGCGCGTGGAGTGCTCCTCCTCGCCCGTCGCCCGGAACGACGGGCACATCACCCCGCCGGAGTGGGTCCGGCAGTTCCCGATGCCGACGCAGCGCTTCACCGCCGTGGTGAAGGACCCGTCGTCCTGCGGGAATCCGAAGTGGGTGGCAGGGTCGGCCGGGCGCCACTCCGAGCCCAGCCTCAGGTTCTCGTCGGTGCGGTGCGGGGCGACGACCTTCCCCGGGTTCATTCTGCCGCCCGGGTCGAAGAGCCGCTTGACCTCGCCGAACGCGTCGACGAGCGGCCGGCCGAACATCCGCTCCAGCAGTTCGCCCCGCGCCTGCCCGTCGCCGTGCTCCCCCGAGAGCGAACCGCCGTAGGAGACGACGAGATCGGCCGCGCGGAACAGGAACGCGCGGAACGTGGCGATCCCCTCGGCGTGCGTGAGGTCGAACGGGATGCGCGTGTGGACACAGCCCTGCCCGAAGTGTCCGTAGAGCGAGGGGTGGTCGTAGTCGAACTCCGCGAACAGGTCCTTCAGGTCGCGCAGGTAGTCGCCGAGCCGTTCCGGCGGAACGGCGGAGTCCTCCCACCCCTCCCAGGTCTCCCGGTCGTCGGGCGGGCGCGCGGTCACCCCCAGCCCCGCCTCCCGGGCCCGGAGCATCTTCTGTTCGCGTCCGGGGTCGTCCGAGAAGGAGACCCGCGGGTCGTCCGGGCCGCGGCCGAGCGCGTCGAGGAGTCCCCGCGCCCGGGCGTCCACGTCGTCCTGGCTGTCCCCGCCGAACTGGACGAGAAGCCAGCTGTCCCCCTCGGGGAACGTGTCCAACGACTCCAGATGGGAGCCCTCCTCCCGCATGAGCTGGGCCATGCGTCCGTCCAACGCCTCCAGCAGCTCCGGTTCGCCGTGGCCCAGCACCCGGGGCACGTCGTCGGCGGCCGCGCAGATGTCGTCGTAACCGAGGACGACCATCGCCTCGCACCGGGGCACGGGCACCAGGTCCAGCTCGGCGCGCAGGACGACGACCAGGGTGCCCTCGCTCCCGACGAGCGCGCGCGCCACGTCGAAACCGTTCTCCGGCAGCAACGAGTCGAGGTTGTAGCCGGACACCCGTCGCGGAATGCGGGGATAGCCGTGGCGGATGTCGGCCAGGTGCTCGTCGACCACCTGGCGCAGCCCGGCGTAGAGCTCGGCGCGCCGGCCCCCGGAACGCAGCACGGCCTCGTACTCCTCGCGGGAGGTGGGCCCGACCCAGCAGCGCGTTCCGTCGTACGTGAGGATCTCCAGGCGGCGCACGTTGTCCACCGTCTTGCCGTACGCCTGGGCCGACGCCCCGCAGGAGTTGTTCCCGATCATCCCGCCCAGCGCGCAGTGGCTGTGCGTGGAGGGCTTCGGCCCGAACTTCAGCCGGTACGAGGAGAGTTGGCGGTTCAGCTCGTCCAGGACGATCCCGGGCTCGACCACGCAGGTCGCCCGGTCCGGCTCCACGGACACCAGCTTGTGGCAGTACTTCGTCCAGTCGACGACCACCGCGGCGTTGGTGCACTGGCCGGCCAGGCTCGTTCCGCCGCCCCTGGACAGCACCGGCGCGCCGAACCGCGCGCAGACCCGCACCGCGTCCGCCCCGGCGTCGATGTCGCGCGGCACGACCACGCCGATGGGCACCTGACGGTAGTTCGACCCGTCCGTGGAGTACGCGCCGCGGCTGCCCGCGTCGAACCGGACCTCGCCCCGCACGCCCGCCCGCAGCGCCCGCTCCAGGCCGACGACATCGATCGGCGCGCCGTCGACGGAGCCGCGATCCGGCGACGGCGACCGCGAGGAGGTCTGGGGTTCCATGACGGTTCCTCTCTCCGGTGATCCACTCCGGACACGAGGGGGCTCATCCCCCGGACGCGTTCACTTCCACGTGCTGCCCACCAGAGGCGGCGTGTCCAGGCCCGACCCGGTCCGTACGCCGTGCAGGAACTCCGACAGCGCCTCCTGGGCCGACCGGGTCGGCCGCCACCCCAGCACCTCGTGGGCGCGGGAGCAGTCGAGGACCGGGAGGCGGAGCACCGCGTCGAAGAGATGGGGGGAAGCGGGCACGGCCCGGCCGTGCCACGCTGCCGACAGGACCGTCCGGACGACGGCGGGCGGGACGCGCACCACCCGGGCGCCGAGCAGGTCGGCGAGCTCCCGGGGGCCGAGCACCGGCTCCGCCGCCAGGTTGAACGGACCGTGCACGTCGGTGAGCACGGCCGCCCGGTAGGCCCGGGCCGCGTCATCGGTGTGCAGCACCTGGAACCGCAGCCCCGGCAGGTCCGGGACGAACGGGAGCAGGTCCGGCCGGAGCAGGACACCGGGCAGATGGCGGCCCGCGAAGATGCGGCGCTGCTCGCTGGCGGACTGCTCCTTGAAGAGGAAGCCGGGACGCATCCTCACCACCCGGACGTCCGGACGACGCAGCTCGAACGAGTCCAGCACCCGTTCCAGATAGGACTTCTCCCGGCAGTAGGCGGCATCCGGCCACCCGTGCGTCGGCCAGTTCTCGTCCACGCCCCGCACGCTCTTCGGGCCGGGGGAGTACGCGCCCACCGACGAGGCGTGCACCAGGGTCCGGACCCCGGCCCGCGCCACGGCGTCGAAGACCCGGACGGAGCCCAGGACGTTGCTGCGCCAGGTGACCACCGGATCATGCGTCGGCTGGAAGCGCCACGCCAGGTGGACGACCGCGTCCGCGCCGGTGAGGAGCCCGTCCAGCGCCGCCGGACTGTCCTCGCGGGAGAGGTCCACGGCGGCCCACCGCACCTTGGGCACGGAGATCGACGGCAGCCGGCGGGCCAGGCCGACGACCTCCGCCACGCCGGGGTCCGCCGCGAGCGACTCGACGACGCTGGTTCCCACATTGCCGGTGGCTCCCGTCACCACCACGCGCAGTCCCACGGGTGTGCCCATGGTGTTCCGTCCTTCCGGAGGGTTGCGAGGATCGTGTCCGTGCCGTCCGCCGTACAGGCCCTACGGACGCAGCAGCGTCTTCACCATCCCGTCCTCCTTCTCCTGGAACATCGCGTACGCCTTCGGACCGTCCTCCAGGGGGAGGTGATGGGTGGCGAACCCCTCGACCCCGAGCACGTCCTCGTCGTCGAGCAGCGGAAGGATCTCCGGCACCCAGCGCAGGACGTTGGCCTGACCCATGCGGAGCTGGATCTGCTTGTCGAACAGGGTCAGCAGGGGCAGCGGGTCCGCCGCGCCCCCGTAGACACCGGACAGGGAGATGGTCCCGCCGCGACGCACCACGTCGATCGCGGTGTACAGGGCGGCGAGGCGGTCCACCCCGGCGTGCTCCATGAGGGTCCGGGCGACGAGGTCGGGCAGCAGACCGGTGGCCCACTGCGCGGACTTCGCGAACGGCGCGCCGTGGGCCTCCATCCCGACCGCGTCGATGACGGCGTCGGTCCCCCGGCCGTCGGTCAGTTCCCGGATCGCGTCCGGCAGCCCCTTGCCGAGGCGTTTCACGTCGAAGACCTGAACGCCCCGCGAGGCCGCGCGGGCCAGGCGTTCGGGCACCAGGTCGACGCCGACGACCAGACCGGCGCCGAGGTGCCGGGCGATCCTGGCCGCCATGTCACCGATGGGGCCGAGCCCCAGCACGGTGACGCTTCCCCCGGGAGGTATGGAGGCGTACTGGACGGCCTGCCAGGCGGTGGGGAGCACGTCGGAGAGGTAGACGTAGCGGTCGTCGGGCGGGCCGTGCGGGACGGGGATGGGCAGCGTGTTCCCGAACGGCACCCGCAGCAGCTCCGCCTGCCCGCCGGGCACCTGCCCGTACAACTTGGTGTAGCCGAACAGCGCGGCGCCGGTGCCCTGCTCGCGGACCTGGGTGGTCTCGCACTGCGAGTGCAGCCCGGCCCCGCACATGAAGCACGTGCCGCACGACACGTTGAAGGGGACCACGACGCGGTCGCCCACCTGCACCGCCGTGACGTCGCGGCCCACCTCCTCCACCACCCCCATGGGCTCGTGACCGAGCACGTCACCCTGGTCCAGGTAGGGCCCGAGCACTTCGTACAGATGCAGATCGGAACCGCAGATCCCGGTCGAGGTGACGCGTACGACGATGTCGGTGGCGTCCTCGACGCGTGGATCGGGGACGGTCTCCACCCGTACGTCCCGTCGTCCCTGCCAGGTGAGTGCACGCATGCGGCCCTCCTCGGGGTGATGCCGGTGGATCGCGGTCGGGCGTGGCGGTTCGAGCCCCTCCAACCAGCCAATCAGGGACCGGCCCGTCCCGCCTCCCGTGGCGCGAACGTTCACAGCAGGGCAGATGAGGGACACGAAGAGTGCGGCACGGCAGGATCCGGTCGCCCACAACCGCCTTGCGGGACGGGGAGGCCCACTTGGCCCTGTACCCGCCCGATTGCCGGGGCCGTTGGAGGGAGCGGGTCCCGGGCGGCGTTACCGACCGTGGTCACCGGATACCCGCTTGGAGACGAACCCACCAGCCGCCCTTGCCGCTCCGACCGGAGCGAGCGCGGATGCGCACAGGAGTTGCAGATGACCGACGCCAAACAGATCCAGCGGGACGGCGCACGCGTCGCGGATCCGGCCGACGGGCCGATGACCACGGACCAGGGGGTCGCGGTCGAGCACACCGACGACTCACTGACGGTCGGCAACCGGGGCCCCACCCTGCTGGAGGACTTCCACTTCCGCGAGAAGATCACGCGCTTCGACCACGAGCGCATCCCCGAGCGAGTGGTCCACGCCCGCGGGGCCGGGGCATACGGATTCTTCGAACCGTACGAATCCTGTGCCGCGTTCACCCGGGCGGCCTTCCTCCAGGACCCGGCCGTCCGCACCCCGGTGTTCGTGCGGTTCTCCACCGTGCAGGGCCCGCGCGGTTCGGCGGACACGGTGCGCGACGTACGGGGCTTCGCGACGAAGTTCTACACGTCCGAGGGGAATTACGACCTCGTCGGCAACAACTTCCCCGTCTTCTTCATCCAGGACGGAATCAAGTTCCCCGACTTCGTGCACGCGGTGAAGCCCGAACCGCACAACGACATCCCCACCGGCGCGTCCGCCCACGACACCCTCTGGGACTTCGTGTCCCTCCAGCCCGAGACGCTGCACACGATCATGTGGCTGATGTCGGACCGGGCGATCCCGCGCAGCTACCGGATGATGCAGGGGTTCGGCGTCCACACGTTCCGGTTCGTGGACGCCGAGGGGCGGGGCACGTTCGTGAAGTTCCACTGGACACCCCGGCTCGGTGTGCATTCCCTGGTCTGGGACGAGGCGCAGAAGGTCCAGGGGCGCGACCCCGACTTCAACCGGCGCGACCTCTGGAACGCCATCGAAGCCGGCCAGTACCCCGAGTGGGAGCTGGGGGTCCAGCTCATTCCCGAGAAGGACGAGCACTCCTTCGACTTCGACCTCCTCGACGCGACGAAGATCGTGCCGGAGGAACTCGTCCCGGTGCGGCCGATCGGCCGGATGGTCCTCGACCGCAACCCCGACAACTTCTTCGCCGAGACCGAGCAGGTCGCCTTCCACACCGCCAACGTGGTCCCCGGAATCGACTTCACCAACGACCCGCTGCTCCAGGCGCGGAACTTCTCGTACCTCGACACGCAGCTTCTGAGGCTGGGCGGCCCCAACTTCGCCCACATCCCGGTCAACAGGCCGGTCGTCGACGTACGCAACAACCAGCGCGACGGCTTCCACCAGGAACAGATCCACACCGGAACCAACTACACCCCCAACACCCTGGGGGTCGGCTGTCCCGTGCTCGCCGACGTCGACTCCGGTGCCTATCGGCACCTCACCGAAAGAGTGGACGGGACCACGGTCCGCCGCCGCAGTCCCAGCTTCGAGAACCACTACCTCCAGGCGGCCCTCTTCTGGCGCAGCATGTCGCACTGGGAGCGGGAGCACATCGTCGACGCGTTCCGCTTCGAACTGGGCAAGGTGTCGGCGATGGACGTCCGGGCCCGCACCGTGGCCCAACTGGTCCAGGTGGACACCGAACTCGCCCAGAGCGTCGCACAGGGCGTCGGGGTGCCGCTGCCCGAGCCGACGGTGACGCCGGAGCCCGCCCCCTCCCCGGCACTGAGCCTGGAGAACCAGCGGGGCGACGGCTCCATCCTCTCCCGGCAGATCGCCGCGCTGGTCACGGGCGGCGCCGACGCGACGCAGATCGACGCGGTCAGGGACCCCCTGGTCGCCGAGGGGGCGATCGTCGAACTCCTCGCCCCGCAGGACGGGATCGTCGTCACCAGCCAGGGCGGGACACTGGAGGTCGACCGGGCCCTCCCGACCGTCGCCGCCGTGCTCTACGACGCGGTCCTGCTGCCGGACGGCGCGCAGTTCACCGAGGACGCCGTGCGCCGGTTCGTACGCAACGCCTACCGGCACGGCAAGCCCGTCGGCGGTTACGGGGGCGGGGTCGCCGCGCTGGCGGAACTCCTCCCCGGGGCCGTGACCAGCCGTCCGCCCGAGGAGGAGGGCGGCCCGGTCGGCATCCACGGGGTGGTGACGGCGGACGTCGGTGACGACCGCTTCGCGGCGGCGTTCGCCTCCGCCGTCGCCGCGCACCGGCACTGGGACCGGCCGGGTCTCGTCTGAGGCGAACCCGGCCGGTGGGCACCCGCGTCGACGCGGAGCGGTCAGGGAAGCGGAGTCCCGCCCGTCACGTTCATGACCTCACCGGTGATGAACGAGGCCCTCGACGACGCGAGGAAGACGTACGCGGGGGCGATCTCGGACGGCTGGGCGGCACGTCCGAGAGGGGCCTCCTTCCCGAACTCACGGGTGTCGGGCAGCGTGGCGGGGATCAGCGGGGTCCACACCGGCCCCGGGGCCACGGCGTTGACGCGGATCCCCCCGGAGGCCAGCTCCTGGGCGAGGCCCTGGGTGAACGTCACGATCGCCCCCTTCGTCATCGCGTAGTCCAGGAGGTGCGGACTCGGCCGGTAGCCCTGGACCGACGCCGTGTTGATGACCGAGCCGCCGGTGGGGATGTGCGGCAGTGCCATCCTGCAGAGCCAGAACATGCCGTACAGGTTGGTCCGCACCACACGGTCGAACTGGTCGGTGGAGATGCCCGCGATGCCCTCCGGCCGCGCCATCTGGTAGGCGGCGTTGTTGATCAGGACGTCGACACGGCCGAACTCCGACACCGTCGTGTCGACGAGGGCGCGGCACGAGGCCTCCTCGCGGATGTCGCAGACCACCGGCACGGCACGTCGGCCCGCCGCCTCCACCAGGACGGCCGTCGTCCGGGCCTCTTCCGCCTCCTCCTTGAGATGGGTGAAGACGACGTCGGCGCCCTCGCGGGCGAAGGCCAGCGCCACGGCCCGGCCGATGCCGGAGTCCCCGCCGGTCAGGAGCGCGACGCGATCCGTCAGCAGGTCGCTGCCCCGATAGCTGTCCTCACCGTGGTCGGGGCGTGGGTCCATGGATTCGGTCCATCCCGGATACGGCTGGCTCTGCTGCGGAAGCTGCTGCCGGCGAGCGTCCTGCGCGGGGTCCCGCGGCCACGGGGCTGTGCTCATGGCTCTGTCCTCCTCGGCGTGGGGGTTGTGCCTGGCGTGTGCGGTGCGTCGAGGAACGGCCCCGGAGCGGTACCTCTCCGGCGGGGTCAGCCGCCGGAGACGGTGAAGAACGCGCCTTCGGGGTCGTGGATGACGAAGGTGCTGCCGGAGGCGGAGAGCGGCGAGGTGACCGGCGCCGCGTCCCCGCCGGCGGCGACGGCCGCCGCAGCCGTCCTCGCCGGGTTCCCGACTCGGAAGTCGACGACCCATCGGGGGCGCGCCGCCCCTTCCGGATCGCGGTCCGGCGTCCGGCTGTGCACGGTGGCGAGGGTGTGGCCCGCCGACCGGACGAGCACGCGGTCGTGCGCGTAATCGACCGTGCACGCACTGGGCGGCTGGGCCCAGCCGAAGACCTCCGCGTAGAAGATGGCGGCGTCGAAGGCGTCGCGGGTCTCCAGGTCCAGGCGGGCGGGTGCGTTGCCGTGCCCCACGCGCCAGGCCGTGATGGGCCCTTCCCAGAAGCCGAACACGGCCCCGTCGCGGTCGGCGGCGACGCCCGCGCGCCCGTTCCCCAGCGGGAGGGGGCCGACGGCCAGCGTGGCGCCGCGCTCGCTGATCCTGCCCGCGGTCTCGTCCGCGTCCCGGACGGCGAAGTACGGCGTCCAGATGACCGGCTGACCGGCCTCGCGGCAGCATCCGATTCCGGCGACGCGCTCGCCGTGGGCCAGCGCGACCGTGAGATCGTCGTCGAGCGTGCTCCTACGGAACTCCCATCCCATGATCTCGGAGTAGAAGCCCTGTGCCTTTTCCAGGTTCCGCGCCATCAGGTTGACCCAACACGGTGTGCCGGGGGTAGGAGTGGTGTCTTCGACGTTCGACATACGACGCGCCTTTGGACGGAGAAGCAGCCGGAGGAAGGCATGGGGCCCCGTGGGTTCCAGGGGCCGTACGCACATCGAACGGCCTGACGAATCCACGGGGCAACGCTTTCGGAGGCCCGGACCCGTCACGGAAGGCCGCCCGTGCCGTGTGGCCGATTTCCGGGGGCCGGGCCGACAGTGGAGGTGGCGGGCCGGATTCCCTACCTGCCCACCATTCCCCTGCCCGCGCCATGTCGCACCTCGGCGTCGCCGCCGACGCACCCGATAGCGCGCCGGTGCGGTGACGCGACGCGCCGTCGCGGTGCGCCGGGAGGAATCCGAGGAAGGGAACCGCTCACACACGGTGGGTGAGGCCGTACACGGCGCCGGGATCGGACGGTTGGTGACGCGGAGCCGTGCACGGCACACGACCGGGACCCCGGGGTCGGCTCCGGCACACGTCGGAGCGTGACGCCCGGGCACAGGAGGAAGCCGATGAGCGCGGTGGACCGGATCGCCGATCCCTGGGGCACCCGTACCCCCTGTGCCCGCCACGCCCCCTGGCCGCGCCGGGTACGCGCGCCCCGGCGCCCACCAACACCGCCTCCGCTCCGGCCCGTTCCCGCCGGATCCCGGCCACCGAAGGCGGCCCGCCGGCCTTCGCCGACGAGGACATCGAACCGGGCGCGGACACCGGGCGGGGAGGGAGCGCGGTGAACGGCGTCGCACGTGTTCTGCGATCACTGCACCACCGTGAACGGCTGCTCGCGGAACAACTCGTCACCGTGGCCCAGCGCCATCGCGCCGAGCACGAGATCCATCACGTGGCCACGGACCTCGCCCGGTGGTCCGACGAGCACCGCCTGCGCATCGCCGAGGAAGAAGTCCGCCACGGCCTCGGTCTTGACGGGGTGGTGTGCGATGGCGGAAACGTCGGCGGTACGGGAGCCGACGATGCCGCCGACCGTCCGGACCCCGCGCTGCTGCCCCAGACCCTCGCCGTCACGCGGGACGGTTCGACCTGAAACCCTGGCCGGTTGCCGCGACGGCTCACCAAGAACAGAGTGGAAGAGGAACACACACGAGAACGGAGCGTGTTGTGATCATTCTGGGAGTCATTCTGCTCGTCATCGGTTTCGTCACGGGCATCTCCATCCTGTGGACCATCGGGATCATTCTGGCCGTGATCGGCCTGATCCTATGGATCCTCGGTGGGATGGGACACGCCGTGGCAGGACGCAGACACTATTGGTGACGCTTCCGGAGAGCTCTCGTCACCCGGGAAGCGTGTCACTGGTGGCTGCCCGAGAAACCGACCACCTGCACTGGGCACGTCGGCGGTAACGCCGTCCGACGTGCCCAGAAAGGCGTCGACATGCGTATGGACCATACCGAGGCGCCCGTCCTGGACGCCCTCGCCGCGTACACCGAGAGGGACGAGCTTGGGTTCTCGCCGCCCGGTCACAAACGGGCCAGGGGAGCCGACCCGGCCGTGCGTGCCGTACTGGGGGATGCCGTCTTCCTCGGCGACGTCCTGGCCAGTGGCGGTCTGGACGACCGGCGGGAGCGGGGGAACGTGCTGGGGCACGCCGAAGAGTTGATGGCGGAGGCCGTGCACGCGGAGCACACCTTCTTCTCCACGTGCGGAAGTTCCCTCTCGGTGAAGGCTGCCATGCTCAGTGTGGCCGCGCACGGACAGAAGCTGCTCGTGGGGCGGGACGCGCACAAGTCGGTGGTGTCCGGCCTGATCCTGTCCGGTATCGAACCGGTGTGGGTGGAGCCCCAGTGGGACACCGGACGGCACCTCGCCCATCCGCCCTCGGCCGACTCCTTCGAGCGGGCCTTCGACGAGCATCCGGACGCCCGTGGCGCCCTGGTGACGAGCCCCACCCCGTACGGGACCACGGCGGATCTCTCCGCGATGGCCGAGGTGTGCCACCGCCGCTCACGGCCCCTGCTCGTCGACGAGGCATGGGGTGCCCATCTGCCCTTCCACGAGGAACTTCCGTCCTGGGCGATGGACGCGGGCGCGGACGTGTGCGTCACCAGCATCCACAAGATGGGCAGCGGTCTGGAGCAGGGCTCGGTCTTCCACCTCCAGGGAGACCTGATCGACCGGGCCACCCTGGCTTCCCGGGCCGATCTGCTGGGGACCACGAGCCCGTCGGTCCTGCTCTACGCCGGGATCGACGGCTGGCGGCGCCAGATGGTCCTGCGCGGTCACGCCCTGCTGACCCGTGCGCTGGAGCTGGCGAGATCCGTCCGCGAGGAGATCGAGACCATCGAGGGAATGCACGTCAACGACCGGGAGGACTTCTGCGGCCCCGGAGCGGGAGCCGATCTCGATCCGCTGCCGATCGTGATCGACATCTCCGGACTCGGCACGTCCGGCTATCTCGCCGCCGACTGGCTCCGCGAGAACCACCGGATCGACACCCACCTGATGGATCACCGCCGCATCAGCGCACAACTCACCCACGCCGACGACGCCCTCACGACCGGCCGCCTGCTGACCGCGCTGCGCGACCTCGCCGACCGGGTGGAGACGCTGCCGTCCGGGCGCCCCGTCGAACTCCCGGACCCCGGTGAGCTGAGGCTGACCCAGGCCCGTCTGCCGCGCGACGCCTACTTCTCGGTGACCGAGGACGTACCGCTGGAGAAGGCGGCGGGCCGCACGGCCGCCGAAATGATCACGCCCTACCCGCCGGGCATCCCCGCGGTCCTGCCCGGTGAACGCCTGAACGAACCCGTCCTGCACTACCTCCGCTCGGGGATCGAGGCGGGAATGAACCTCCCCGACCCCGCCGACCCCGAACTGCGCACCATCCGCGTCTGCGCGACGGACGACGACACCTGAGCCTCGACGGGCAATCCGTCGACGAGTCCCCGGGCGTACGGCCCGTCGGGCACGTTCCAACCTCACCACCGAAGGGATCACCCATGACTGCCGACGACGTGAGCGCACGGAAGGTACTGGCGATCGTCACGAACTACGGCGTCGAACAGGACGAGCTTCTCGTTCCCCAGGAGCATCTGAGCGGCTGGGGCGCCGAGGTCTCGGTCGCCGCCGTGTTCATGGACGAGGTCCGGACACTGGTGGGCGACGAGGAACCGGGACGGGCGGTACGACCGGAACTGACGCTCGCCGAAGCGGATCCGGCCGCCTACGACCTGCTGTTGATCCCCGGCGGGACGCTGAACGCCGACGCGCTGCGCCAGCAGGACGACGCCACGCGCATCGTCCGCGCGTTCACGTCGTCCGGGCGGCCCGTCGCGGCCATCTGCCACGGGCCGTGGGCCCTGGTCGAGGCCGACGTGGTGGCGGGGAAGCGGCTGACGTCCTACCCCTCGCTCAAGACGGACATCCGCAACGCCGGCGGGGAGTGGACCGACGAGCCGGTCGTCACGGACGACGGCCACGGCTGGCCGCTCATCACCTCGCGCAACCCGGGAGATCTGGAACCGTTCCTCCGCGAAGTGGACGCGGCCCTCGCGGTGGCCACGCGGTGAGGCCGGGCCCGATACGGAAGGGCCCGCCCGCACCGACGTGGCCGGACGGCGATCCGCGCGGTGTGCCGCCTCAGCGGCCGAGGGCCCGGCGCAGTTCCTGCTTGTTCATGGTCGAGCGGCCTTCGATGTTCTTGCGCTTGGCCTCCTCGTACAACTGGTCCTTGGTGGGGCCCTGCGATCCGCTGTGGGAACGCTCGCCGCCCCGTTCGTAGGCGGACTTGGGGTCGCGGGTGGACGTCTTGCTGGACGTCCTGGCCTCGCCGGAGCGGGCGCGTTCCTTGTTGACGACGCGCGAGGCGAGTTCCTTCGCGCGCTTCTCCGAGGCGCCGCGTTCCTCGGCGCTCTCCTTGATGTGCTCGTACTGGCGCTCACGCTTCTTGTTCGATCCGGCCGGCATGGGTGTCTCCGGTGTGTCGGTGCGGCCCGCGGGCCGCACAGGGGCGAAGAGGGGCCCCTCCAGTCGACGCACGGATTCCGCGGCCCGCCACACGAGCGGTGCGGCGGGGCGCGGGCGGACGTGCCGCGACGGTGCGCTCCTGCCCGGCACCAGGGGCTTTCCGGCGCCCGCCGGGAGCCGTGGGGCGACTCCGCCGAGGAGGTGACCGTACAGGTGTCGCCGCGCGAGGGGCGCGGGTTCCTTGTTCCGGACCTGCTTGTCTGTCCTGGCCCCTCCTACCGGGAGGCGAAGAGAAGGAGGGTGCCGTGACGCAGCCCGAAGGCGACGTGCTCCACGAACTCGCGGCCGACCACCGCGAACTGGAGGCGATGTTCTGGGAGATCGAGCTGCAGCCGGTGGACCACCCGCGGCGCGGGGAACTCGTGGACCGGCTGATCGCGGAAGTCGTCCGGCACACCGCCGCTGAGGAGGCGCATCTGCACCCGGCTATGCGCGAGTACCTGCCGCACGGGCAGGCACTGGCCGACAAGGAGCTTGCCGATCATGCCAAGGGTGAGCGGCTGCTCGGCCGGCTCGAAGGGCTCAGCGTGGGCGATCCGGACTTCAACGACACCCTCGCGAGGCTGAAGTTCGCGATCGCCTTCCATGTGCGCGAGGAGGAGCACGACCTGTTCCCGAAGCTCGCCGCCGCGCTTCCGCCCGAGGAGCGCGCGGAGCTCGGCCGGCGGGTCCGCCTCGCCCGCCTGCGTCCGGCCGTACGACGGGCCGCGAGGTCCTCGGGCGAGTAGCGGTGACGGCGGCGGGACGCCGCCGACGGTGAGCAGGACCCGTTCCCATGAAGGTGTGTCGCAGGGAGGAAGCGATGGTGCGGACCGTCGGAGTGGAGGAGGAGCTGCTGCTCGTCGACCCGCGCAGTGGTGAACCACGAGCACTCTCCGCCGCGGTGCTGGCCGTGGCGGATCGCCGGGCCGACGGGGAATCGGCCTTCGAGGCGGAGCTCCAGCACCAGCAGGTGGAGTTCGCCACGAAGCCGCACAGCGCCATGGGGGACCTCGGGGAGGACATCCGCCGCGGACGCTCCGAGGCCGCCGAGAGCGCGGCCCGCGCCGATACCGCCGTCGTGGCCCTCGCGACCGCGCCGACGCTGGTCAAGCCCTCGCTCGGCGACGGGGAGCGGCACGGCTGGCTGGCCGAGCGGTTCGGTGAGACCACGCAGGAACAGCTGACCTGCGGATGTCACGTGCATGTCTCCGTGGCATCGGACGAGGAAGGCGTCGGCGTACTGGACCGTGTGCGGGCATGGCTGCCGGTCCTTCTCGCGCTGAGCGCCAACTCCCCCTTCTGGCAGGGCCGCGACACCACGTACGACAGCTACCGCAGCAGGGTGTGGGGGCGCTGGCCGTCGGCCGGACCGGTCGAGGTCTTCGGCACGGCGCAGCGCTACCACGAGCAGGTCAGGGCCCTGATGGAGACGCGTGTCCTGCGGGACCCGGGGATGATCTACTTCGACGCCAGGCTCTCCCACCGGTACCCGACGGTCGAGGTCCGGGTCGCGGACGTCTGTCTGGATCCGGCCGATACCGTGCTCCTCGCCACCTTGACACGAGGGCTTGTCGAGACGGCGGCACGGGAGTGGCGGGCGGGCGAGGAACCGCGTGCCGTCGGTGTGAGCCTCCTGCGCATGGCGGCCTGGCAGGCGGGCCGGTCGGGTCTCGACGGGGAACTCCTCCACCCCCTCACGATGCGCCCCGAGCCCGCCGCCGATGTCACCAGAGCCCTGCTCACCCACGTGCGCGAGGCCCTGGAGGAAACGGACGACCACAGGTCCGCCGAGTCGGCGCTCGAAAGGCTGTTGGAACGGGGGACCGGTGCGAGGACCCAGCGCCAACTGCTCGACCGCACCGGAAGGCTTGGCGCCATGGTGACCGAATGCGTGGCCAGAACGCGAGGCTGAACCTCCCTCCGTGACCCGCGGTCCCCGGAGGACGCTCCCTCAGGCCGCTCCGTAGCAATGTGCCCGGCCACCGCTCCATTCGACCCAGTGGGGATCGTCGACGAGCTCCCACGCGTCGTCCAGCCCGGCACGTCTGAGGAACTCCACGAGGTCGCTGTCGTTGTGGGCCCGTCCGACGACCTTGCCCCTGATGGCCACTCTCCGCCCACCGGCGCCGGAGAGGCGGTGCACGACGACGGGAGCCCTCGTCTCCCCGGACCGAACCATGCGCTGCCCTCGATCCTTCTCCCTAGATCAGCGGCACGACGACGGCGACCGCCACGATGATGATGACGAGCACGATGATCCAGACCCATGGAGTCCGGTGTCTGGGCGACGGATCCTCGGGACCTCCTCCCCGGGGTCGGTCCTCGGGAAGACTGGCGTTCTTCGGCCGGTCGCGGCGGTAGAACTCCGGGTCGGTCATGGGAGGGATCCTCCTCTCGCACGTCTGCGTCCCGATCGGGGCGCCCTGCTTCTCCATGCTCCCACTTCTGCCTTTGTCGCGATATTCGCGTCATTTCTCTGATTTCCTGGCGTATATCGGTGTGGCGGCGCCGTGCCCCTGATGCGCGTAATGCGGCTGTGCGCACCGGAACAGACCGCATAGTGCGCAGAGAGCAGGTGTGGTCCGTGGTCGCGCTGCTCGGCGTACCACCCGCAAGCCGGAGAGGGAGTCGACCGGTGCTTCTGTTTGCCAGGCGCAGGCGCGCGATCAAGGAAGGGGTCCGTCGGGCCGGGGTGGCGGGCTATGTCGCGATCGACCGTCGTACGCCTCTTTCGGAGGCCGCCCGGTCCGTGATGCGCAAGGCGTTCCCCGACCACTGGTCGTTCCTCCTGGGGGAGATCGCCCTGTACGCGCTGGTCGTTCTGGTGCTGACCGGCAGCTTTCTGACGCTGTTCTTCGACCCCAGCATGAAGTCCGGCCCCTACCTCGGCTCCTACGCACCCCTGCGGGGTCTGACCGTGTCGCAGGCGTACGCGTCCACCCTGCACATCAGCTTCGACGTACGGGGCGGGCTGCTGATCCGGCAGGTGCATCACTGGGCCGCCCTGATCTTCGTCGCGGCCATCGGGGTCCACCTGCTCCGGGTGTTCTTCACCGGCGCGTTCCGCCGGCCCAGGGAGGTCAACTGGATGGTGGGGGTGACCCTGTTCCTCCTCGCCCTCCTGGAGGGGTTCGCCGGCTACTCGCTCCCCGACGACCTGCTGTCGGGGACGGGCATGCGCACGGCGAACACCATCGTGATGTCCCTCCCGGTCGTGGGCACGTACCTGAGCGACCTCCTGTGGGGCGGCCCGTTCCCGGGCCAGGTCATCCTTCCGCGCCTCTACATCGTCCACGTCCTCTTCGTGCCCGGCCTCCTCCTCGGTCTCGTGGTGGTGCACCTGATGCTGGTCCTCTACCTGAAGCACACGCAGTGGGCGACGCCCGGCAGGACCAACCGCAACGCGGTGGGGCAGCCGATGGTCCCGCACTTCGCCGCGAAGTCGGCGGGGCTGAGCCTGATGGTCGCCGCTGTCACCGTGTGGCTGGGCGCCACCGCCCAGATCAACCCGGTCTGGAGCTACGGCCCGTACCGGGGGGACCAGGCCGTCGTCGACTCCCAGCCCGACTGGTACGTCGGGTTCCTGGAGGGCGCGTTGCGGCTCATGCCCCCCTGGGAGAACGAGGTCGCGGGGCACACGCTCATGTGGAACGTGCTCGTCCCGGCGGTGTTGCTGCCCGGCCTGCTCTTCCTGGTCCTCTACGCGTACCCCTTCTTCGAGGAGTGGGTCACCGGCGACCCGAGGGAGCACCACCTCTGCGACAGGCCGCGGGACCGCCCCACGCGCACCGCACTGGGTGTGGCGGCCATCGTGTTCTACGCGGTGCTGCTGATGGCGGGCGGCAACGACGTCACGGCCCTCGTCTTCCATGTCTCCGTGGAAGCGCTGACGTGGATCCTCAGAGTCGCGCTGGTCGTCGGCCCGCTCCTCGCCTACGCCGTCACCGCCCGCGTGTGCCTCGCACTCCAGGCGCGTGAGCGCCGGCTCGTACGCACCGGTACGGAAACGGGGCAGGTCGGGCAGAACGTCTACGGCGCGATCCATGAGGGCCACCGACCGCTCGACTCCGCCCGGCTCCGTCGGGCCCTGGTGCGGGATGTTCCCCGGCCCCTCGGCTCCCCGGGCGGCAGAGTGGCTAGGCGCGCGCGGATCCGCTCGTCGCTGAGCCGCTGGTACTACCGCGACCGGGTCGACATGCCGACGACCTCCGCACAGCGCGAGCGGATCGACGAGGTGTTCAGGGAGCCGGCCGAGGACCGGGAGCGGAGGTAGCCCCGCTCCTCCCGCCGACCTTCAGTCGTCCCGGCCGGCGAACTGGAACGTCATGCCGAGCACCCCGGCGAGGAGCACGCCCAGCCCGATGAGGAACAGGAAGAGGGCGTAGACCACCCCCAGGCCGATCAGTGCCGCGCCCACGCCGATGATCGCCGGCCAGGCGCTGTGCGGGGGGAAGAACCCCAGGGCGCCGGACCGTTCCCGGATCTCCGCGCCCTTGCGGTCCTCGGGCCTCGTTCCCCTCTTGTAGTGGTTCGTCGCGCAGAACAGGCTGATGAGCGCGGACATGAGGAAGGAGACGGTCAGCGCGGCGACGCCCGCGGGTTCGCGCGCGAACCAGGCGTAGACGACATCGGTGACCAGGAAGAAGACGGCCACACCGGCGAAGAGCCGGGCTTCCGGTTTCATGCGTTCCGCCCTTCGATCGTGTCCGGGGTGGCCGAGTCGCGCGATGCCTCTCCCGGTGCGTACGCCTCCGGATGGTGCAGGTCGAAGGCGGGTGAGTCCGACCGGATCCGAGGCAGGGCGTCGAAGTTGTGGCGCGGCGGCGGACAGGAGGTGGCCCACTCCAGGGAACGGCCGTATCCCCAGGGGTCGTCGACCGTCACGAGCGGCGCGTGGACGGCGGTTCTCCAGACGTTGTAGAGGAAGGGCAGGGTGGAGACGCCGAGGAGAAAGGCTCCGGCCGAGGAGACGGAGTTGAGCAGGGTGAACCCGTCCGTGGGCAGATAGTCGGCGTACCGCCGGGGCATGCCCATCTCGCCGAGCCAGTGCTGGACGAGGAAGGTGACCTGGAACCCGACGAAAAGCGTCCAGAAGTGGATTCTGCCGAGCCGTTCGTCCAGCATCCTGCCGGTCATCTTGGGCCACCAGAAGTAGAAGCCGCCGAACATCGCGAAGACGATCGTGCCGAACAGGACGTAGTGCAGATGGGCGACGACGAAGTAACTGTCGGTGACATGGAAGTCCAGCGGCGGCGAGGCGACGAGGACACCGCTCAACCCGCCGAGCAGGAACGTCACGAGGAACCCGATCGCCCAGAGCATCGGCGTCTCGAAGGAGAGGCTGCCGTTCCACATCGTGCCGATCCAGTTGAAGAACTTCACCCCGGTCGGCACGGCGATCAGGAACGACATGAGGGAGAAGAACGGCAGGAGCACGGCCCCCGTCGCGAACATGTGATGGGCCCAGACCGTGGCCGAGAGCATGGTGATGGCGACGGTCGCGCCCACCATCCCGACGTAGCCGAAGACGGGTTTGCGGCTGAACACGGGGAGGATCTCGGTCACCACGCCGAAGAAGGGCAACGCGACGATGTAGACCTCCGGATGCCCGAAGAACCAGAAGAGATGCTGCCAGAGCAGCGCGCCGCCGTTGGCGGGGTCGAAGACGTGGGCGCCGAACTTGCGGTCGGCCATCAGCGCGAGCAGGGCGGCCGTCAGGACCGGGAACGCCAGCAGCACCAGGAGGGAGGTGAAGAGCACGTTCCAGGTGAAGATCGGCATCCGGAACATGGTCATCCCCGGGGCGCGCAGACAGACGATCGTGGTGATGAAGTTGACCGATCCCAACGTGGTGCTGACACCGCTCAGCACCAGCCCCATGGCCCACAGGTCACCGCCGGCCCCCGGGGAGCGGACGGCGCTGTTCAGGGGGGCGTACGCGAACCAGCCGAAGGAGGCGGCGCCGCCGGGAACGATGATCCCGCTGACGACGATCAGCCCCCCGAAGAGAAAGAGCCAGTAGGTGAGGGCGTTGAGCCGGGGAAACGCCACGTCCGGCGAACCGATCTGGAGCGGCATGACGGCGTTCGCGAACCCGGCGAAGGTCGGCGTCGCGAACAGCAGCATCATGACGGTGCCGTGCACGGTGAAGAGCTGGTTGTACTGGGAAGGGCTCACGAACTGCAGACCCGGACGCGCCAGCTCGGCACGCATGACCATCGCCAGGGCCCCGGCGAACAGGAAGAAGGCGAACGAGGTGACGAGGTACATGTTCCCGATCGTCTTGTGATCGGTGGTCGTCACGATCTCCCGGATCCGAATGCCCAGGAGCACCCGGGAACTGTCGGGCTCGTCCTCCTCCGAGAGCGTCCGTCGTGGTTGCTCCAGCCATGACATGCGTGCCTCCGCGGTTCCGGGTGGCGGAGAGGGACTGCGCCGACAGCACCGGGCAGCGGGGACGCCCGGCGTCGGACCGAGGCCCCGGCTCTCCCACCTGAGAACGAAACCGGGCCGCCGGTGATTCGCTGCCGAACGGGTGAGCCGGGGCTCCCGGACCGGCTCCGGACGGTGCTCCCGAGCCCTCGGACGTGGCATGCCGCGCCACCGTGGGACAGGTCCGCCCCGGCGTGAGACGGTGGACGACAGGGGGTGGGCCCGAGGCGCCGGCAGGACGCCGCGCTCCCCGCCCCGGCCCACCCACCGGCGGCGCTGCGGGCGAAGGGCCGGAACACGGCGTACCGGGGTCCGCTCCCGGACCCGCGGGCGGCCGCGCGATTCCCCGGACGGGGCAGGAGCGGACGGAGGCGTGATAGCGGTGAGCGGCTCGGCACTCGTCGTCATCGACATGATCAACACGTACGAGCACAAGGACGCGGAACTTCTCCTGCCTGCGGCCGAGGCCGCGCTGCCGGGGATCGAGCACCTGCTCGGCCGGGCCCGTTCGGCCGGGACGCCGGTGATCTACGCCAACGACAACTGGGGCCAGTGGCGCTCCCACCAGGGCGAACTGCTCGACGCGGCCTTGGCCGCGCCCCACGCCGCGCTCGTGGATCCGATCCGGCCGGACGCGGAGTCCCTGTTCATCGTCAAGGCCAGGCACTCCATCTTCTACGAGACCCCGATGGCCTATCTCCTGAGGGCCCTCGAGGTGGACCGGGTGGTCCTCACCGGTCAGGTGACCGAACAGTGCGTGCTGTACTCGGCACTCGACGCGCACATCCGGCACCTGGACGTGACGGTACCCGTGGACGCGGTGGCGGCCATCCACCCCGACCTCGCGCGGGCCGCGCTGACCATGATGCGGAGGAACATGGGTGCCCGGCTCACCAGGGCCGCCGACGTCGCGTGGTGAGGCCGGACCACGACGGGCGCGGACGGAGACACTCTTCGACCGGGCGGGACACGGGGCTTCAGGACGAGCGGTCCACCCGGACCCGGCACCGGCCGTCCCCGGGTCGTTCGCGAGGTCAGTGCCTACCTCGGCGCCCCTGCGGCGCGTCGACGCCCCTTTCGGCCGGCCCGCCCTCAGGGCGCGGCCGAGGAAGAGGTCCTGCGCCTCCTGTCATGACCGCTCACCGGAAACCATGGACACGGACGGACACGGGGAGGGGAGGACGACGGGCCGCTCCCGGCGGATGTACGGGACGAGCGGGACCGGGGCGCCGACCGCGCGCCGACCGGCCGCACGGTGACGCAACCCGCCGATCAGCACGACCCCGGCGATCAGCAGACCGCCCGAGACGAGGGCGCCGCGCGCGCCCGCGAACTCCAGCAGCACGCCGAGCAGGGGCGGGCCCGCCAACTGCCACCCGGTGCTGGCACTGCGCCAGACCCCGAGAACCCGGCCGCGCATCTCCGGGTCGGGGTCGGTCTGGAGGATCGCCGCCCCGGCGGTGTCCGAGACGGACTCCACCACGGCCATGGGGATGACCAGCGCGATCAGCACGACGAGTCCGGGAGAGAGCCCGGCCGCCATCTGGAGCACACCTCCGGCGGCGGCCAGCACACCCACGAGCCGCACGGTCGGGCTCCGGAGCCGCCCGGCGAGCAGGGCGCCCAGGATGCCGCCCACGGCCAGCACGGTGGAGACCGTGCCGAAATCGCTCTGCTGGGCGTGGAGCGGTCCGATGACCAGGACGGCGAGGGTCAGCTGGTAGTTCCGCCCGAAGACCGAACTGACCGCGGTGATCCCGGCGAGAGCGACCAGGCGCGGCCGTCCCAGGAAGTAGGCGAGACCGGCCCGAGCACCTGCGGACGCGTCGGTGGACCGCCCGCCCGCACGCGGCTCGGGGACACGCGCCGCCCGGTCGGTACCCGGTCCGCGCACAGCGGGCGCGGCCTTCCGTACCCCTTCCCGCAGTGCGTGGGAAGCCGGACGCAGGAAGGGGATGACGGCGGTCACGAAGAGGAACGAGAAGCCGTTGACCACGTAGGCGGACGCCGTGCCGAAGGCACCGACGGCGACCGCCGCCAGTGCGGTACCGGCGAGCCGTCCGGTGCTGTGCACCATCGCCCCCAGCGATATGGCCGAGGGCACGTCCTCCCTGGGCACCAGATCATTGCCCAGCAGTGAGGTCGCCGGACCGTCGATCGTGCTGACGATGCCGGTCACCGCCGCCAGGGCGAGCAGGACGGGCACGTTCAGCAGGTCGAGACCGATCAGGACCGCCGTGGAGAAGGCGATCAGACCGAGCACGGCCTGGCTCACCGCCGCGGTGATCTTGCGGGGCCACCGGTCGACCGCGGCCCCTCCGAGAACACCCAGCAGCAGGCCGGGGCCGGCCTGCACGGCCAGGGACAGCCCGGTGGCCGCCGCCGACCCCGTGATCTGGAGCACCAGCAGGTTCTGGACCGTGAGCTGCATCCACGTGCCGGTGTTCGACACCAGGTTGGCCACGGACCACCAGCGCATGCTCGGCACCTTCAGGCACCGCCACGGGCTGCTGCTGCCGCCCCGCCGGCCGAACCGCTTCGGCCGGGTGGGGGGCTCGGGGACGGGGACGGCGGGAGCGGGCACGGCAGGCACATTTCGACGAGGGCTGGGGGAAGGCACACGTCGGCCCCGGCGGGGGCGTATCGGTGGGTGTGCCCGGGCTGCCGGGCGAGAAGGCGGGGTGGGGTGCCGCCCCGGCCGCCGGCGCGCACCCATCGTCGCAAACGCCGTGCCGTCGCCGGAAGCGTCCGACGCCGGGAACGGCCCCGGGGACCGGACCGCCCGGCCCAACTCCCGTGCGGCCGGGCGGCGTGCGCGGTCCGGTGTCCTTGCTCACACGCGGCCGGCCGGCGCGACGGCCCGCCCCCGTGGGGGACGGACCGTGAGCGGGCACGCGCAGAGGGGAACGGGACGGGCGTCAACGTGTCCGCTTGGCCGTGGCCGTCTTCCTGGGTGCCCGCTTCGTGCTCGTCGCCTTCTTCGCCGTCCTGCGCGCGGAGGGCGGCGACCCCGCGTCCGCCCCCTTGTGCCCCGCGTCCATCCCGGACAGGTCGCCGGAGCCGCTCTCCCGGTGTGCGCGTACGAACCACTGGAACTGCTCCAGGGCATGCAGGTGCTCGACGAGCAGGTCCTCGGTGACGGGATCGATCTCGGCCGCCTCCGACGCGGCACGTCGGTGATCCTCGATGACGCCGGAGTACACGAGGTCGAGGGAGCCGAGGTGCGTCATCGCGTCCGCGCGCCCCAGGCCGTAGTCGTCCCAGGTGCGCTCGGCCACCAGGGCTCCGGCCGTACCGCGCGGTTCGCCGCCCAGCGTGGCGATGCGTTCGGCGACGCCGTCGACCATGTCCCGCACAGCCGCCGCCTGCGGATCGAGCATCTCGTGGACGGCGATGAAATGCGGTCCGACGACGTTCCAGTGGATGTGCTTGAGGGTGAGGGCGAGATCGTTGAGCGCGTGGAGCCGCGGCCTCAACAGCTCGATGACCTTCTCGCCCTGGGCCGTGTCGAGGCCGGGGACGGTGTAGCGGGGGGCGGTGGTGTTGCTGGGGGGCATGAGGGCTCCTGTGCTGAGTGCGTGGTTCCTCAATGTGTCCCAGGGGGCGCCCGCTTCCGCGTACGACTGTTGCGAGAGGCACCTGACTGGTGGAACCACTGCTCACGATCGGCCCCCTCGGACGGTGTCCGGTACCCGGGTCCGGCGACGGGGGACCGGTGCCGAACGGGCCGACCGCCGGGAACCGGTTCCGGACGCGTGTGGGTTCCCGCTCCCGCGCCGGGAGGAGCCCGGACATCCCGATGATTGGGGCAATGCGGTGGTGCCGTCACGTCAATGGCTCGGTGCACTTGTCCTGCGGCCGCCGGATGGAAAGCGTGGGAGCGCGGTCCGACGGCCGGCGTGCGGGCGGTCGGACCGGCCACGCCGAGCCGGCCCCATGCGCTGCACGGCAGCGCGGCAAAGGAGTTGTGCCGCCCCATGGACACGTCCACCCCCGCGCGACCGGATCCCACCGGGCCGTCCGGTGACGGCTGGGACCAGGTCGCCACCCTCAGCCGGGAAGTGCGGGGACTTCGCGAAGCACTGAAGTCCCGTTCGGTCATCGACCAGGCCCGCGGCATCGTCATGGCGGAGGCGTCGTGCTCCTCGGAGCGCGCGTGGTCCGTCCTCCTGGAGGTCTCACAACGCACCCACGTCAAACTCCGCGACATCGCCGAGCGGTTGGTCGGCAGCTACGCGGGCGGAACGCTGCCCGCGGCGGTCCGCGACGACCTCCGCGAAGCGCTGAAGCGGCTTGGACGGGAGTGAAGCGGCGGCGAGAGTGACCTGTCACCCGCCGCCGGTGGTGCGCGGCCCCGCGCCCGCACCGGATCGCGGTACGGGGAACGCGTCGGGGCTCACGCGTTCCGCACCATGAAAGCCCCGAGTCGGCGGGCCGCGGCGCTTCCCGCGGGGGACAGACACCACTCCCACCAGCCGTCCAGCGCCCGGTCCGAGATGTCGTCGCAGGCCAGCAGGGCGGGCCAGCCCAGCACGTCGGCCTGGGCGGTGACCTTGGCGCCGCCGCGCACCGGGTCGAGCGCCAGCACCGGCACCCCCATGCGCAGCGACAGCACCAGCCCGTGCAGACGGTTGGTGACCATGACGTCCAGCTTCCCCACGAGGGAGAGGTACTGGTCCGCGCTCCGGCACAGGCGCCAGTCGTCACGGGCCAGTCGGGTGTCGGCCTCCACCCGGGCGCAGTCCTTGCGGGCGAGCCAGCGGAGCACGGCCTCACCCGCCTCGGTGTGGCGCCGCCGCGCACCGTACTCTCCCTGACCCATCGTCAGGGCCACTCCCGCCAACGGGCGTCCAGGGCCGACGCCGGCGGCCGTCGCCAGGTCCGGCAGGGAGCCGCGTCCGGGCGCGTCCCGTGGCAGGACGCGGTGGAAGCCGGTGACCGCGGGCGACCCGGGGTCCACGACGCTCACCCCCACGGCCAGCCGTCGGCAGGCGGCATACCGCTGGTGCAGTCCGGCCACCTGCTCCCCGTGCACGGGGCCGCAGACGAACAACACCTGCTCGTAGCGGCCGGGGAGGGCCGACTCCAGCGAGAGTTCGCCGGGTGCGAAGACGGGGCTCCAGGCGGTGTCGTGTCCGACACCCAGATGGTCGAGCGCCCGCGACACGGTTCGCTGGGCCAGCGCGTCCCCGGCGGTGACCTCTCCGTCCGGGAAGCTGAACCATCCGGTGACCAGCACCCGGCCCGTCGGGGTGCGGGGGGAGAGGAGGTCGTCGAGGGCGGCGCGAATGTCTTCGTGCATGGGGCAGTCCCTTCGTCGATCCGTTCCCACGGTACGCCCGGGATGCGAACGGGCCGTGGTTCGGCAGAATCAGTTCCTGTGACCGGGCGCCGTGAGTGCGCGCCCGGTGGCCGTCAGGAAGCGGCGGCGCGGACGGGACGGGGCGAGCGGGCGGGCCGTGGCGAGGACCACGGACGCGGCTCCCGGACATCGGTCCCGGTCTCCGTACACAGTGCAGCCGGGTGACCCGATCACGACGCCCCGTACCCGATCCGGTGACGCACCGGGCGGAACGCCGAACAGCCGGCCGGTCCGCTCCGGTCCGCCACACCCCCGTGGAAGAGGAGTCCGCCCCATGATGCCCTCATCGGCTGAACCCTGGCCGTGGCGACGAGCCGTTGTGGCCGGCGGCGCCGGCTTTCTCGGCTCCCATCTCTGCGAGCGCCTCCTCAAGGGCGGGGTCGAGGTGGACTGCGCCGACAATCTGGTGACCGGATCGGCGGAGAACATCGCCCATCTCATCGGCGTACCCGGCTTCCGGTTCGTCAACTGCGATGTCGTGGACGCCTCGTGCGCGCGGCAGCTTCCCGGCCCCTACGACCTCGTCCTGCACTTCGCCTGCCCCGCCTCGCCGGCCGACTACCTCAGCCTGCCGCTGGAGACGCTGGACGCCGGCAGCCTCGGCACCCGCAACCTCCTGTCCCTGGCCGCCAGGGACGGGGCACGGCTGCTGCTCGCCTCCACGTCGGAGGTGTACGGCGATCCCCTGGTCCACCCACAGCGCGAGGACTACTGGGGCAACGTCAACCCGGTGGGTCCGCGCAGCGTCTACGACGAGTCGAAACGCTTCTCCGAAGCCCTGGTCACCGCGCACGCCGCGGCCGAGGGGACGAACGCCGGAATCGTCCGGCTCTTCAACACGTACGGACCGAGGATGCGGGCCCACGACGGCCGCGCGGTCCCCACGTTCATCTGCCAGGCGCTCGCCGGAGAACCCCTGACGGTCTCCGGCGACGGCGGCCAGACCAGATCGCTGTGCTACGTCGACGACACGGTCGAAGGAGTGCTGCGGGTGGCCGCCAGCCGATCGGTGCGACCGGTCAACATCGGCGGCAGCGACGAGACCACCGTCCTGGAGATCGCCCGCAGAGTGGTCAAGCTGACCGACTCCGCCTCCCGGGTCGAGTACATGGACCGCCCGGCCGACGAACCGGCACGCCGCCGCCCCGACACGACGCTCGCCCGCGAGCTGTTCGGCTGGGAGCCGAGGGTGTCCTGGGAGGACGGCCTGGAGCAGACCATCGCCTACTTCGCCTCACGGACCGGACCGACGGCCGAGCCCCCGGCCCGCGACCTCTGAAGGGTGTGCGCATGCGCGTGCTCGGTATCAACGCCCTGTTCCACGACCCGGCGGCGGCGCTCGTCGTCGACGGGGAGATCGTGGCCGCCGCCGAGGAAGAACGCTTCAGCAGACGCAAGCACGGAAAGCGCCCGCTGCCGTTCTCGGCCTGGGAGCTGCCGGAACTCTCCGCCCGGTGGTGCCTGGAGAAGGCCGGGCTTACGGCGGCGGACCTGGACGCGGTGGCCTACTCGTACGATCCCCGGGCCGCCCTGCCGGCCGACCGGATGGGCCTCGACGACCCGTGGGACGAACTGCGGCAGATGTACGCCCGCCGGGCCCCGGACTTCCTCGCCGAGGCCCTGCCGGGGCTGGACCCCGCCAAAGTCCGGTTCGTCGCCCACCACGTGGCGCACGCGGCGTCGGCGGGCCTCGCCGCACCGCTGGGAGACTGCGCGGTCCTGGTCCTCGACGGCCGGGGGGAGTGCTCCTCACAGCTCGCCGGCCACTACGAGGACGGCGGACTGGAGGTCCTGCACACGCAGTTGCTGCCGGAGTCGCTCGGTCTCCTCTACGAGGAACTCACCGAACACCTCGGCTTCCTGCGCAGCAGCGACGAGTTCAAGGTGATGGCGCTGGCCTCGTTCGGAGAGCCGCGTTTCGCCGAGGAGATCAGCCGCCATGTGCACGGCACGGGCGACGGCGGGTTCCGCGCCAGCGGAGTCCCGTGGGCCGACCTGGCACCGCGCAGGGTCCCCGGCGAACCACCCGCCCCCCACCACGCCGACCTCGCCGCCAGCGCGCAGCGCTGCCTGGAGGAGACGGTCCTGGACACGGCGCGCTGGCTGCACGACCGTACCGGCGCTTCCGCCCTGGCACTTGCCGGGGGAGTGGCCCTGAACTGCGTGGCCAACGCACGGCTGCACCGGGAGGGGCCCTTCGACGACATCTGGGTGCAGCCCGCGGCCGGCGACGCGGGCACCGCCCTCGGCGCCGCACTCCACGTCACCGCCGAGCGGGTGCGGCCCCGGCCGATGCGGACCGCCGCACTCGGACGGGAATGGAGCGACGAACACCTGCGGCGCCTGCTGGAGGCGGCGGCCCTGCCCTACGAGGAGCCGGAGGACGTCGCCGCCGCCGTCGCGGAGGAGTTGGCACAGGACGGCATCGTCGCCTGGTTCCAGGGACGGGCCGAGTACGGACCGCGCGCGCTCGGGCACCGGTCCCTGCTCGCTCACCCGGGACGCGCGGAGAACCTCGACCGCCTCAACGCCGTCAAGGGCCGCGAGGAGTTCCGGCCCGTCGCCCCCATGGTGCTCGCCGAACGGGCCGCCGGACTCTTCCGGGGGCCGCTGCCCAGCCCGTACATGCTCTTCGTCCACGAGGTCGCCGAGGAATGGCGGCCCCGGATCCCCGCCGTCGTCCACGTGGACGGCACGGCACGGGTGCAGACCGTGGACAGCGCGACCGAACCACTCGTCGCCCGGATGCTCCGGGCGTTCGAACAGCGAACAGGACTCCCCGTGGTGGTGAACACCAGCCTGAACACGGCCGGCCGCCCCATGGTCGACCATCCGCGTGAGGCGCTCGAATGCTTCGGCTCCGCGCCGGTCGACCTGCTGGCCCTCGGCCCCTACCTCGTCCGCCGCGCGAAGGCGTTCACATGACGGGCCGCGAGGACACCGGACGGCCGGGGACCGGGGGCCCGGCCGAGCGGGAGACGGCACCCGGGGCGCCGCGCTACTCCGTCGTCGTACCCACCATCGGCCGCCCCTGTCTCGACGACTGTCTGCGGGCCCTCGCGGCCTCGGCGCTGCCCCCGCCGGACGCCGTCCACCTGGTCGACGACCGTCCCTCCCCGGCCGGTCCGCTCGACGTTCGCGGGGCCGGACCCCTGCTCGACCGCCTCACGGTGCTCGCGACGCACGGCCGGGGCCCGGCCACGGCCCGCAACGCGGGGCTCCGGGACGTGACCACCGAATGGGTGGTCTTCCTCGACGACGACGTGCGGATCCTGCCCGGGTGGGGCGCCCGCCTCGTCCGCGACCTCCGCGAAGCCCCTCCCCGCACCGTGGGCGTCCAGGGCCGACTGCACGTGCCCCTGGCCGTCGACCGCAGACCCACCGACTGGGAACGGTGCACGGCGGGACTGGAGGACGCGGCCTGGGCGACCGCCGACATGGCGTACCGCACCGACGCGCTCCGGGCGGTGGGCGGATTCGACGAACGCTTCCGGCGGGCCTTTCGCGAGGACGCCGACCTCGCCCTGCGCCTGCGGGACGCCGGCTGGGACCTGGCACGGGGACGACGGGAGACCCTGCACCCCGTCCGGCCCGCGGACCGCTGGGTGTCCGTGCGCGCCCAGCGCGGGAACGCGGACGACGCGCTGATGCGCCACCTGCACGGACCGCGCTGGTGGGCCAGGGCCGAGGCACCGCGCGGCCGACTGCCCCGCCATCTCGCGGTCACCGGGGCCGGTGCCGCCGCGGTGGCCCTCGCCCTGTCGGGGCGGCACCGGGGAGCCTCGCTGGCGGCGGCCCTCTGGGCGCTCGGCACGGCGGAGTTCTCGTGGGCCCGCACGGCCCCCGGCCCCCGCACCGCGTCCGAGATCACCACCATGATCGCGACGAGCCTGATCATCCCGCCCCTCGCCGTCGGGCACTGGAGCGCGGGGCTGCTCAGGCACCGGGGGGCAGTTCCCTGGAAAGGACGCCCATGAAGACCGCCCACCGCCCGGCACTCCCGCCGCGCGACCAGGTGTGCCGGCCGGCCGCCGTACTCTTCGACCGGGACGGGACGCTCGTGCACGATGTGCCCCACAACGCGGATCCGGACCGGGTCTCGGTGATCCCCGGTGTCCGCGAGGCCGTCCGGCTCGTCCGGGAAGCGGGGATCGCGACGGGCGTCGTGACCAACCAGTCCGGCATCGGACGGGGACTGCTCACCCACGAGGACGTACGCCGGGTCAACGCCCGGGTGGACGAACTGCTCGGGCCCTTCGACGTCTGGGTCTACTGTCCGCACCGCCCGGGGTTCGGATGCCCCTGCCGCAAACCGCGGCCAGGACTGGTCACCGACGCCTCCCGACGGCTCGGTGTCCGTCCGGACGCCTGCGTGGTGATCGGTGACATCGCGGCGGACGTGCTCGCGGCCCGGGCGGCCGGCGCCGAGGGGATCCTCGTTCCCAACGCGGCCACCCGGCCGGCGGAGACCGCCGCCGAGGACGACCCCGCCCCGGACGTCCTGACCGCGGTGCGACGTGTCCTGGCCCGGCCGTGCCCGGGCGGGCACGGCGGCCTGGAGCCGGGGCGGCCGGTATGAACGTACTCGTCGTACGACTCGACAGCTTCGGCGACGTGCTGCTCGCCGGACCGGCCGTGCGCGCCGCGGCGGAGTCCGCCGACCGTCTCACCCTGCTCTGCGGCCCCTCCGGCGAACCCGCCGCCCGGATGCTCCCCGGGGTCGACGACGTGATCGTGTGGCGGGCCCCGTGGGAGGGCGTCGACCCGCCTCCCGTGGACGAGGCGGAGGTGGCCGGACTCGTCGGAACGCTGCGGGAGCGGGCCTACGACGCGGCCCTCGTCCTGACCTCCTTCCACCAGAGCCCGCTCCCGGCCGCACTGCTGCTCCGCCTGGCGGGCGTCCCCCGGATCGGGGCGGAGAGCGTCGACCACCCCGGCCGGCTCCTGGACGTGCGGCACCATCGGCGCCCCGACCGGCACGAGGCCGAGGCCGCGCTGGACACGGCCGCGGCCATGGGATTCGTACCCCGCAAGGGCGACGACGGCCGACTGCGCGTCCTGCCTCCCCCCGACACCGCGATGCTCACGGGCAACGGCCCGTACGTGGTCGTGCACCCCGGAGCCAGCGCCCCGGCCCGCACCTGGTCCGCCGAACGGCACGCCGAGGCGGTCGGACTGCTGGCCGACGCGGGCCACCGCGTCGTCGTCACCGGGGGACCGGACGAGACCCGGCTGACCCGGTTCGTGAGCGGCGACACGGCGGTCGACCTCGGCGGGCGCACCGGCCCCCGGCAACTGGCCGGGGTGCTCGCCGCCGCCGACGCCCTCGTCTGCGGCAACACCGGGCCCGCGCACCTGGCCTCGGCGGTCGGCACCCCCGTCGTCTCCCTCTTCGCGCCGGTCGTCCCCGCCTCCCGGTGGGCTCCCTACGGAGTCCCGACGGTGCTCCTGGGGGACCAGCGGGCACCGTGCGCCGGCACCCGTTCCCGGCACTGCCCGGTGGCCGGGCACCCGTGCCTCGCGGGCGTGACCGCCCAGGACGTGGTGAGCGCGGTACAGAAGCTCCTGAAGGAGAGCGGATGAACATCCTCGTATGGCACGTGCACGGCTCGTGGCTCACCGCGTTCCTCCAGGGCCCGCACACCTACCTCGTGCCGGTGACACCCGACCGGGGACCCGACGGCCTCGGCCGGGCCCGGACCTGGACATGGCCGGAATCGGTCCGCGAACGGACCCCCGGGCAACTGCGCACCGACGACATCGACCTCGTCGTCCTGCAACGGCCGCACGAGGTGGAACTGGCACACGAATGGACCGGCCGCAGACCCGGGCGGGAACTGCCCGCCGTCTACGTCGAACACAACAGCCCGCACCACACGCCCGTGGACACCCGCCATCCGCTCGCCGACCGTGCCGACATCCCTCTGGTCCACGTCACCCACTTCAACAGACTGATGTGGGACAACGGCCGGGCGCCCACCAGCGTGATCGAACACGGAATCATCGATCCGGGGCACCTCTGGACGGGCACCGAGGAGCGGGCGGCCGTGGTCGTCAACGAGCCGATACGGCGCGGGCGGACGACGGGAACCGACCTTCTGCCCGCCTTCGCCGGATCGGTACCGCTCGACGTGTTCGGAATGGCCACCGACGGGCTGGCCCGTCATCTCGGTGTGCCGCCCGCGCTCTGCCGCACCTCCGACCTGCCGCAGGGCGAACTCCACCGGGCGATGGCCCGCTGCCGGGCCTATCTGCACCCCGTGCGGTGGACCTCGCTCGGCCTCTCGCTCCTGGAGGCCATGTTCCTCGGCATGCCCGTCGTCGCCCTCGGGACCACCGAGGCGCACGAAGCGATACCCGCCGGAGCGGGTGTGGTGTCCAACCGGCCCGAGGTCCTCATGGACGCCCTGCGGTACTTCCTCGCGGACCCCGGACACGCCGAGCGGACCGGACGCCTGGCACGGGCCGCGGCCCGTGACAGATACGGAGTCCAGCGGTTCCTGGGCGACTGGGAACGACTCATGAAAGAGGTCACACGATGACGTACGTCAAGCCGCGCCCCGGAAGAATCGCCCTGGTGTCCGAACACGCCAGCCCGCTCGCCGAGCTGGGCGGCCCCGACGCGGGGGGCCAGAACGTCTATGTGGCGCAACTCGCCGACCGGCTGGTCCGGCGGGGACACGACGTCACCGTCTACACCCGCCGCGACGCCCCCGAGCCGCCGACGATGGTCCGGACCCCGCAGGGCGTCAAGGTCGTCCATGTGCCGGCGGGCCCGCCCACGGCCGTGCCCAAGGACGAACTCCTCCGCTGGATGCCGGAGTTCGGCGCCTATCTGGCCCGGGCCTGGCGCATGACCCGGCCCGATGTCGCGCACGCCCACTTCTGGATGTCGGGACTGGCGGCCCTGGAGGGCGCCCGCGGCACGGACATCCCCGTCGTGCAGACGTACCACGCGCTCGGCACGGTGAAGAAGCGCCACCAGGGCACGGCGGACACCAGCCCGCCCGAGCGCGTCGACATCGAGTCACGCATCGGACGCCGGGCCGACCGGGTCATCGCCACCTGTGCCGACGAACTGTCCGAACTCGTCGCCATGGGCGTGCCCCGGACGAGGATCAGCGTGGTGCCGTGCGGTGTGGACACCGCCCACTTCGCCCCCGTGCCACCGGCCGGCCGGGCTCCCGCGCGGCCACGAAGGCTCCTGGCCGTCGGCCGGCTCGTCCCGCGCAAGGGCTTCGACCGTGCCATCAAGGCGCTGAAGGACATCCCCGACGCCGAACTGCTCATCGCCGGAGGGCCCGAGGCACCACTGCTGTTCGCCGACCCCGAGGCGGAACGACTCCGCAAGATCGCCTTCGAGTACGGGGTGACGGACCGGGTCCGCATGCTCGGCCGGGTTCCGCAGGAGGGGATGCCGCACCTGATGTCCGGTGCCGACCTCGTCCTCTCGCTCCCCCGCTACGAGCCCTTCGGCATCGTCCCCATCGAGGCCATGGCCTGCGCCACGCCCGTGGTCGCCACGGCCGTCGGCGGCCACCTCGACACCGTGGCCGACGGTGTGACCGGCCGACTGGTGTCCCCCGACGGCAGCGCCGACCGCGAACTGGCACGCATCGTCCGCTCCCTGCTCGACGACCCGGCCCGACGCGCCCGCTACGGCGTCGCCGGCCGGACCCGGGTGCTCTCCCACTACACCTGGGACCGGGTCGCGGACGCCGTCGCCCAGGTCTACGGCGAGCTGAGCACCGGTCCCGTCCTCTCGGGGGTGGCCCGATGAAGCTCATCGCCCGGAGCCGGCACTGCGACGACCTGGCCCGCGCCCTCCCCGCGTTCCGCACGGCCGCCTCCGCGACGGAACGGTGGGGCGCCGCACTCGCGCGCGTCCTGCCCGCCGGAGGACGGCTGCTCGTGGCGGGCAACGGGGGCAGCGCCGCCCAGGCCCAGCACCTGACCGCCGAACTCGTCGGCCGCTACCGCGAGGACCGCCCGGCGTACTCCGCGCTGGCCCTGCACGCGGACACCTCCACCACCACGGCCATAGCCAACGACTACGGCGTCCAGGAGGTCTTCGCCCGGCAGACGCTCGCCCACAGACGCCCCGGTGACGTACTGATGCTCCTGTCCACCAGCGGAGCCAGCGCCAACCTGCTGAGCGCCGCCACCGCGGCCACCCGGATCGGGATGTCCGTCTGGGCGCTGACCGGTCCCGCGCCGAATCCGCTCGCGGACGGAAGCCACGAGGCACTCTGCGTCGAGGCCGACACCTCCGCGACGGTGCAGGAACTCCACCTCGTCGCCGTCCACATGATCTGCGAGGCGTTCGACCGCGAGATCGCCGCGGCGACCGCCGCGCCCGAAGCGCACCGCGCCGCACCGACCGGGGAGGACCTCGCATGACCACCCGCGCCCCGCTCCTGGTCGTGGGCGACGCCCTCCTGGACCGTGACATCGAGGGGCGGGCCGAACGACTCGCCCCCGACGCCCCCGTCCCGGTCGTGGGCCGCCCCTAGAGAACCGCACGCCCGGGCGGCGCCGCGCTCGCCGCCTGCCTCGCCGCCGCGGACGGAAGGGACGTCACCCTGGTCACCGCCCTCGGCGAGGACCCGGCGTCCCGCACGGTCCGGGACATGCTCCGCGACCGGGTCCGGCTCGTCGAGATACCGATCAGGGGCCGGCTGGCGTGCAAGACCAGGATCATGGCGGACGAACGCCCCCTGCTCCGCCTCGACGACGGGGACGGCCGTGCCGGGCCCGCCACCGACGAGGCCGAGGAGGCCGTGTCCGGCGCCGGGGCGGTGCTGGTCGCCGACTACGGCCGCGGTACGGCGGACTCCCTGCGCACCGTACTGAGCCGGTCCGCGGGCCACGTCCCGCTGGTGTGGGACCCGCACCCGTCCGGCCGTCCGCCGGTCGCCGGTGTCCGGCTGGCCACGCCGGCCTACGCCGAGGCGCGCCACTTCGCCGGGCCGGAACCCGGGAAGGAGGACCGGAGCCGGGAAGCGCCGGGGAACCGGCCCCGGGACGCCGCTCTGTGCGAGAAGCTGCGCGTCGCGGACGGGGACGCGCGACTGTTGCTGGCCCGCTGGGAGGCCGCCTCGGTGGCGGTCACCCTGGGCGCCGACGGAGTGCTGCTCTCCCAGGGCGGCCCGCCTCTCCTGGTGCCCGCCCCGTGGCGGGCGCGGGGGGACTGCTGCGGGGCGGGGGACCGGTTCGCGGCCACGGCCGCCGGGCGGCTCGCCGACGGCGAGCTGACCGAACTCGCCGTACGCGAAGCGGTGGAGGCGGCGGCCCGGTTCGTCACCGACGGCGGAGCGCACGCGGCCCTGGACGTGCTCCCGGCCGGCGACGGCGGACCCGACCCCGCCCGAGGCGCACACGCGCTCGCCCACCGCGTCCGGGATAACAAGGGCACGGTCGTCGCGGCGGGCGGCTGCTTCGACCTGATCCACGCGGGACACGTCGAACTCCTCCAGGCCGCCCGCGCGGTCGGCGACTGCCTGATCGTCTGCGTGAACTCGGACGAATCGGTACGGCGCCGCAAGGGCCCCGGCCGACCGGTGGTGCCCGTCGCCGACCGGGTCCGTGTCCTGCGGGCACTGGACTGCGTCGACGCGGTGGCCGTCTTCGACGAGGACACCCCGGAGCGGCTCCTGGGCGAACTGCGGCCGCACGTCTGGGCCAAGGGCGGCGACTACGCGCTCGCCGAACTCCCCGAGGCCGCGCTGCTGGAGAGCTGGGGCGGGCAGGTGGTCCTCCTGCCCTATCTGGACGGCCGTTCCAGCAGCCGCCTCGTCGAGCGCGCCGCCCGCGGCTCCGCGGCACCCGGACGGCCCGCGGCCGACACCCCGCGAAGGTGAGCGACCATGGACGAACCGATGCCGCCGGGCCGCCTCGCCCCGGCCGGAGAACGGCCGACCGTGCTGGTACTGCGGGCTCTGGGCCTGGGGGACCTGCTGGCCGGAGTGCCCGCCCTGCGCGGGATCCGGCGCGCCTTTCCCGGACACGAGACCGTGCTCGCCGCACCGGCCGGACTGGGGCCCGCCATCCGCGCGACCGGGGTGGTCGACAGGCACTTCCGCACCGCCGACAACGGCCGCCGGGTCCCCTCGCTCGGCCACTGGCGCGGTGCGCCCCCGGCGGTCGCCATCGATCTGCACGGCAACGGGCCGGAGAGCCACGAAGCCCTCGCGGCGCTGTCCCCGGCCCGGCTGCTCTCCCCGGCCCGGCCCGAACCCGGGCACCCCGCACCGCCCCGCTGGCGGGCGGACGAGCACGAACGGCACCGCTGGTGCCGCTTCCTGGACGCCTACGGGGTACCGGCCGACCCCGAGGACCTGCGGATTCCTCCGCCCCCCGGCCCCTCCCCGGCCCCGGGAGCCGTCGTGCTCCACCCGGGGGCCGACTCGGGGGCCCGGCGCTGGCCGGCCGACCGGTACGCCGCGGTCGCCGCCCGGATCCGCGACGCTGGGCACCGGGTCGTCGTCGTCACCGGACCGGGCGAGGGGGAGCTCTGTCGGTCGGTCGCGGGCCCCGCCGGCCTGGGCCCGCGGGACACCTTCGCCGCCACGCTGCCCTTCGACGCGTTCTCGGCCCTGATCGCCCACGCCCGCCTCTTCCTCAGCGGGGACACCGGCCCCGCCCACCTGGCCTACGCGCACGGCGCCCCCTCCGTGACGCTCTTCGGGCCGGTCTCCCCGCACCTGTGGGGCCCACCGCCCCTCCCTCGGCACATCGCCCTGTGGAGCGAGGGGCCGCCGGGCGACCCGCACGCCGCCGAGCCGGACCCCTGCCTTCTGCGCCTGGGCGCCGACACCGTGCTCGGTGCCTCCCTCGACGCGCTGGGACGTGCCGGTCCCCGCGAAGGAGCGACTGCCCGTGCCTGAACACCGCAGAACGCGGGACGCCGTGCCGCGCCCGGTCGCGGAGGAGCCCGTGAAGCACCGGCCCGATGCCCGGACCACCGTCGGGATCATCACCCGGGACCGTCGCGAGAGCCTCGTACGGACCCTCGACCATCTCGGCGCGCTGCCGGAGAGACCACCCGTGGTCGTGGTCGACAACGGGTCGACCGACGGAACGGCGGAAGCCGTCCGCACCCACGCGTCGGGGGCCCGGCTGCTGAGCCCCGGCCGCAACACCGGTGCGATGGGCCGGAACCTGGCCGCCCGCCACGCCACCACGCCCTACGTGGCGTTCAGCGACGACGACTCCTGGTGGGCCCCGGGGGCCCTGGAAGCCGCGGAGGCCCTCTTCGACAGGCACCCGCGACTCGGTCTGCTGGCCGCGCGTACCGTGGTCGAGCCGGACGGATCGGACGACCCGCTCAACGCCGTCCTGGCCGGTTCCCCCCTGCCGGCCCACCCGGACCTGCCGGGCCGACCGGTACTCGGCTTCCTCGGATGCTCCGCCGTGGTCCGCAGGTCGGCGTTTCTCGAAGTCGGCGGCTACCACGCCCTCCTGTTCTTCGGCGCGGAGGAGACCCTGCTCGCCTACGACCTGGCGGCGGCCGGCTGGGGCGTGGCGTACGAACCCTCACTGACCTCGCACCACTGCCCGGACCGCGGCGAACGGCCCGGCCGTTCGACGGCCGTGCGGCGCAACTCCGTCCTCACCGCGTGGCTGAGGAGACCCGTTCCGGTGGCGCTCAAGGAGACCGCGGGGCTGCTGAGGGACGGTGTGGCCGCCCGGCCGGGCGCCCGCGCCGCCCTGCGCGGCGCCGCGGCCAGACTTCCCGCGGCGCTCCGGCACCGTCGGCCGCTGCCCCCGTCGGTCGAGCACCGGGTCCGCCTGCTGGAACGCGGAGCCCCGGCGGGGACGAGCGGCGGTGACGATGACTGACGGACCGGTACCGGACCGACGCGTCACGGTCGTGGTCATCACCCACGACCGACGCGCCGAACTGCTGCGTACGCTCAAATCGCTGGCGGAGATCCCGGAACGCCCGGCGGTGATCGTGACGGACAACGCGTCCGTCGACGGCACGGCCGAAGCCGTCGCCCGGGAGTACCCGCACGTCCGGCTGCTCGCACCGGGGCGCAACCTCGGTGCCGTCGGCCGCAATCTCGCGGTCCGGCATGTCCGGACCCCCTACGTGGCGTTCTGCGACGACGACACCTGGTGGGAGCCCGGCGCCCTGCGGGTGGCGGCCGACCACCTGGACCGCCACCCCCGGCTCGCCGCCGTCACGGCACGGATCGTCGTCGAACCGGCGGGGGAGGACGACCCCGTGGTGGCCGAACTGCGCGAGTCACCCCTCAGCGGGCCGGACTGGCTTCCCGGCCCGGCCATCGGTTCCTTCCTGGCCGGCGCCACCATGATGCGCACGGACGCGTTCCGGGCCGCCGGCGGCTTCCATCCGGGTCTCTGGCTCGGCGGAGAGGAAGAACTGCTGGCGACGGATCTCATGCGGATGGGCTGGTGGCTGGCCTACATTCCGGAAGCGGTCGTCCACCACGCTCCTTCCACGGTGCGCGACAGCACCGCCCGGCGTGTGGTCGGGCTCCGCAACACGCTCTGGTTCACCTGGCTCCGGCGTCCTGCGGGCGCGGCCCTGCGACGCACGGTGTATCTGCTCACCACGGTTCCGAGGGACCGTGCCTCCCTCCGCGCCTTCCTGCTCGCGGCGGGCGGACTGCCCTGGGTGCTCCGTCAGCGGCGACCGGTGCCTCCCGCGATCGAGGCGCGGCTGGCCGCCCTGGAGGAGGCCCAGCGGAAGGGCACCGCGAGGCGGTACGTCGGCTGACCGGCAATCGCCCGACGGACTGCCCGGGGCGGCACCGCGGCCGGGCCCGGGGGCACGGATTCACGTCCCGGTCGGCCCCTCTGCCCGGCGGAGGGCCTGCCGGACCGACCAGGCGACCGAGACGAGCGGGACGGCCACCACCGCGCCCAGGACCCCGGCCGCGATGGCGCCGCCGATCACCGAGAGCGCGACCACGACCGGGTGCAGCCGGACGGCCCAGCTCATCACGAGGGGATGCAGGAGGTGGCCCTCGATCTGGCCGATGATCACGATCAGGGCGACGACGACCGCCGCCACGACCGGGCCTTTCGCGGCCAGTGCGACCACGGCGGCGACCGCGAGCGCGATCGGTGAGCCGATCAGGGGGACGAAGGCGGCGAAGAACTCCAGCAGGGCCAGGGGGAGCGCCAGCGGCACCCCGAGGGCGAACAGCGCCAGGCCCACGAGTACGGCGTTGGTCGCCGCCACCACGATGATGCCGTGCGTGTACCCGGTGAAGGTCCGCCAGGCGGCCCGTCCGGCGGTCGACACCCTGCCCCGGGCCGTCTCCGGCAGTTGGGCGCAGAACCACCGCCACTGCCGGTCGCCCGAGTGGATGAAGAAGACGGAGCAGAACACGGCGAGGACCAGGACCGTCACCACTTCCACGAGCCGCCCCAGACCGCTGACGGCGGTGCTGACGATGGTGGAGCGATGCCCGGACAGGAATTGTCCGATGCGGGACTGGAGATCGTCGAGCGTTCCCCGGGCGAGCCGGAACGGCGGCCTCTCCAGCCACTGCTCGATCCTGCCCAGCCCGTCACTGAACTCCTTCTCCAGCCTGCCCTGCTCCCCGGCGACCGCCTCGCCGACCAGGCTCAGCACGCCGAGGACGAGGACGATGCTGCCGATCAGGGCCACGGCCACGGCCAGCGGGCGCGGCATCCGGCGGGCCAGCAGGTTCGTGACCGGCTCCAGCACCGCGGTGACGACCAGGCCGAGGAAGACGGCCGCCGCGACCTCGTGGAACCGTCCCAGCACCGCGAACGCCGCGTACACGGCCGCTCCCACGACGAGGATCCGCCAGGCGTACGCGGCGGCGGTCCTCAGCGCGGGGTTCACCCGGAGTTCGTAGCGCGGCCCCGCCCGCACCTCCCGGGCCCGTCCGCTCCGGGAGCCGGTACGGTTCGTGCCGCGCCGCGACAACAACTGACGCGACGCGGCACGGATCCGGCGCCGACGCCCCTCGGACGGAGCGCCGGAACCCGTGTCGTCGGGCCGGGAACGTGATGGCCTGGGCATCCCCCGCTGGTACCAGGAAGAGGCCCGGCCGATCCGGCGGCGCGCGGCGACACGCTCCCGGTGTCACCCCTGGGGCGGAGCCGGGCCCGGCCCGGAGGGACGTGCGGAGCCGCGACCGCGCACCACTTTGCTGGATGGGTGCCCCTGGCTACACTGCGGCGTCGACCAGGGGATGGCGGCGAACGGGGAGCCGGGGGAGACTGGCGTTGACCGCTGGGGGAGAGATGTTCGGGGCCGACCATGGGGCGAGGATCCAGCCGCTGGAGGAGGGCGATCCGGTACAACTCGGCACGTACACACTGATCGGACGGCTCGCGTCGGGTGGGATGGGGCGGATCTTTCTCGCCCGGTCACGGGGCGACGGTTCGCTGGCCGCGGTCAAGACGCTTCTTGCCGAGGGGCACATCGGTGATGCGGACCGACGGCGGTTCGCACGCGAGGTCAAGGTGGCCCGGCGCGCCGAGGGAGTGCGTACCGCCCGGGTGCTGGACGCCGATCCGCAGGCGGAACGTCCGTGGATGGCGACGGAGTACGTGCCTGCGCCGTCCTTGTCCGAACTCGTCTCCCGTGCCGGCCCGTTGACCGGAACGGCTGCCCGCTGGGTGACACGCGGCGCACTGGAAGCGCTGGTGGAGCTGCACCGGCAGGGCATCGTGCACCGGGACGTGAAACCGCAGAACCTTCTGTTGGAGCTTTCCGGCCCGCGCCTCATCGACTTCGGAATCTCGCACGCGGCGGACCTGACACGTACCCAGCTCACCCTGGGCACGATCGCGTTCACGTCCCCGGAACAGGCGCGCGGCGAACCCTCCACCGCAGCGTCCGACGTGTACTCGCTCGGCGCCACCCTCTTCCACCTCGCCGTCGGGCGCTCCCCGTATCCGCCCGATACCGAGATGCTGCTCCTGCTGACGTACGTGGCGGAGGCGGACACGGACCTGGCCGGGTTGCCGGAGGAACTCGGGCCAGTGGTCCGCGCCTGCCTTTCGCTGTCGCCGGAGGACCGGCCGAGCGCGGAGGAACTGCTCGACCGGTTCGCTTTCGAACTGGCCGAGATGCCGACGGCTGCGGACGCATCCGGATGGCTGCCGAGCCCGTGGGCGCGGCTGATCGAAGGCTACGCACGCCAGGGCCGTGCCCTGGCTGCCGACCCGCGTGACGAGCCGCCGGAGGACGAGGCACGGACGCGGGTGCTGCACGACAGCACGCGGGACAGGGCGGCGGCGACTCGGATGCTCCGGGAGGCGCCCGTTGCCGGGACCGTGCAGGAGGATCGTGCGTACGCGGAGATCGAAGGGCCGCCCCGTGCGGAAGTCGCGGCCGAGGCCGAAGTTCCCTCCCGTGCGGAAGCCGCCACCCCCGCACCCGCCGACCAGCCCGGCGCGGGCAGAGGCGCCCGTATCCTGGTCCGCTCCATTCAGGTGTTCATGGCCTCCCTCCTGCTGCTCCTCGCCGTCGGCGCCACGTACGGCTACTACCGGTACAGCCACGCGGACGACCCGGACGCCACGGACCGGGCCTTCGACGCCGTCGTCACCGGCGACTGCGTCACCACCGACCTCGACCTCGAACACGGCTGGACGGACGAGGCACCCCGGACCGCTGATTGCCGCACCGCGACGAACGCGCCGTGGAAGGTCATCGCACGGGAGAAAGGGGGACTCGTCGAGCGGTGCATGGGCGGTGACGGGGCGATGGCGTGGACACGGCAAAGCGGCGCGGGCACGGTCAGCCTGTGCCTGGAGCGCCGGTTCACCGACGGGGAGTGCGTACTGGGGGCCGAGCCCACGGACGACATCGTCCTGCAGGTCACACCCCTCCTCGAGGACACCGTCTTCGCCACCACCGTCGGCTGCTCCGACGCGCCTCCCCGGGGGCGGGCGGTGCTGCGGGTGATCAGCTCCGCGCAGGTCGAGCAGGGCTGCCCCGAAGAGGCCGTCGTGCAGTACCGATTCACCGAACGGGGGCGCCTGCTGTGCCTGACCCGGGCGTGACCCCGAGCCCGCTGCACCGGTCCGATCCGACGGGCCTCGGCCCGTACCGGCTCGTGGGCCGGCTCGCCGTCGGCGGTATGGGCCGCGTCTACCTCGCCGTGCACTCCGGCACGGGCGAACTGGCGGCGGTCAAGACGCTGCTGGTGGAGGAGATCGGCGACACCGACCGGCAGCGGTTCGCGCGGGAGGCGGCCCTGGCCCGGCGGGTCCCGGGACGGCACACGGCCCGGCTGTTGGACGCGGCACCCGGAGAGCGGAGGCCCTGGCTGGCGACGGAGTACGTACCGGCACCCTCCCTCGGCGAACTCGTCGCCCGAGGCGGGCCCGTGGACGCCGTGACCGCCGCCTGGCTGGCTGCCGAATGCGCGACGGCCCTGACGGCGCTGCATTCGGCCGGTGTGGTCCACCGCGACCTCAAACCGCAGAACATCCTGCTGTCGGCCGATGGGGTCAAGGTCATCGACTTCGGTATCTCGCACGCCACTGATCTGACCCGGACGCGGCTGACGCTGGGCACGCTCGCGTACATCGCCCCGGAGCAGGCGCGCGGCGAACCGGCGACTCCGGCGGGAGACGTGTACGGGCTCGGCGCGACGCTGTGCACCCTGGCGACCGGCCGGGCGCCCTACCCCGACGTCGGCGATCCCATACAGCTCCTGGGGCTCGTCGCACGCGGTGCCGTCGACACCGCGGAGGTGCCGGAGCCGTTGCTCGGTCTGGTGTCGGCCTGCCTCGCGGCCGACCCGGCGGACCGGCCGCGTCCGGACGAGCTGCGGGAGCGGGCGGAAGCGGTGGGCCGAGCGGGCGCGTCCCGGATGCCGGACCGCTGGGCCGGGATCGTCCTGGCGTACCAGCGGCAGGGGCGGGAACTGGCCGGGAAATATGCGAGCACCCCTGTGCCGGGAGCCGATGGCCCCGCATACGACGAAAGCCCCCCGCACGACGCCGAGGCCATGTCCGCCGAGAGCCCCCCGGACACCAGAACCTCCCCCCGTCGCACGGTTGGCCTGACCCCCCGGGGGTGGCGCGCGGCAGGAGGCTTCGCCGCGAACTGCGCGGGCCTCGGCCTGTTCCTTCTCGGCGCTCTGGCCGTCCTCGCCACGGTGATCGTGATCGTGGTCGCCGTCGCCACCGACTGACGCCGAACTCCGCAGACCGGCTTCCCCACGCTCATGCCGTTCTCCCCGGTCGATTCCCGTCCCGCACCGGAGACGATCCCGGCTCCCACGAGGCCGCACCACGGAGCGGCCTCGGACTCCTCGGGCGCGAGTGCCGTCACCGTAAGCGCATGGGCGCTCATGCTCCGCCGCTGCCGTAGGGGGCGTAGAGGTCGAGGAGCCGGACCCGGGCGGCGTGCAGCCGCTGGGCGACGACGCGGCCGACCCAGACCGCGATCGACCGGCCGAACTCCGCGTCCTCGGCGCAGAGCGACCGGACCGCTTCGGCGTCGAACTCCCAGGCCCGGACCGGGCTCATCGCCTCGGCACCCAGGTGCCAGGTGAACGGCGGGTAGTGCCAGGACCAGCCGATCAGTTCGCCGTGGCCGAGCGACTCGATGACGGCGTGCCGACGCCCCGGCACACGCAGGTCGAGGGCGACGGTTCCGGTGCGGATGATCCAGAACCGGTCGGCGTGCCGCCCCTCCTCGAACAGACGCGTACCGGCGTCGAAGGAGGTTTCCCGGGCGAGGCCCAACAGCCGCTCGCGGTGCTCGGCGGGCAGCGCGGTGCCGATGGTGGTGGCCGAAGTCATCTCAGCGGCTCCCTTCGTGATCACTCCCTCCAGGGTGAACGCTCACGGGCCACGTCACCACGGGCCGCCCGGGTCCGATTCAGAGGCCCAACGGCCCCTGTACACGGCCGCCGCACAGTGCCCCGTCGGCCGTCTCCCCGCACGGGGGGCGGCCGGTACCCCGCCACCGGATGCCTCCCGGCTCAGGGCCATTACCGTGAAGGTGTGGCCCCATCGCGTCCCACGGGGGCCGCAACGGAGGCATCGTGGGCGGCAACGACAAGTCACGTGACCACTGCGGAGAGGGACGTCGCCGGCTGGGCTCGCTCCCCGGCGGGCTCCAGGAACGGCTCGCCGCAGTGATGCGGGAGCCGGTGGAGATGGCCCAGCTCTTGGACGCGGTCATGTCCGTGGGCCGGGAACTCGATCTGCCCCGCGTGCTGCGCCGGATCGTCGAAGCGGCGGTTGTCGTGGTCGACGCGGAGTACGGGGCGCTCGGAGTGGTCGGTGATGAGGGAACGCGGCTGGCCCAGTTCCTGCCGGTGGGCCTCACGGCGGAGCAGCACGAAGCCATCGGCCACCTGCCAACGGGGCACGGCATTCTCGGTGAGCTGATCCGCCATCCCGAACCGTTGCGGTTGGCGGAGCTCTCCGAGCACCCTTCGGCATACGGATTTCCGCCGAACCACCCCCCGATGCACTCGTTCCTCGGCGTTCCCATCCGGGTCCGCGACGAGGTCTTCGGCAATCTGTACCTGACGCAGAAGCGGGGCGGCCGGGCCTTCGACGCCGAGGACGAAGCCGTGCTGTCCACGCTGGCGGTCGCGGCGGGCGTGGCCATCGAGAACGCCCGCGTCCATGCGGAGACGCGTAACCGCCAACGCTGGCAGGAAGCCAACAACGAGGTCGTCGCCGCTCTGATGAGTGGGGCGGGTCAAACCCGTGTCCAGCGGATGATCGTCGGTCACTCCGCTCGCATCCTGGCCGCGGATCTCGGAGTGCTGGCACTGGTCGCCGACAAGAAGAGCCTGCGCGTGGTGGAGGCCTCCGGGCTGGACGCGGAGTCGCACCGCGGGCTGGTCCTGCCGCGGGAAGGCTCGTTCTCCGGCGCGGCACTCGACGCGGCTGAGCCGATCACCAGCCGTGATGTCGAACACGACCCGAGGATCACGGAGGGACCACGGCGATGGGCGGGACTGGGCCCCGCTGTCGCGGTTCCGATGATCACAGGGGGCCGGGCCCGAGGAGTCCTGCTGCTGGCCCGGACACGGGATCGTCCCGTCTTCACGGATGCGGAGACCACGCCGCTGCTGACGTTCGCCGGACAGGCCGCGCTGGCGATGGAGCTCACCGAGCGACGTGAGTCCGCCGAACAGATCGCTCTGTTGGAGGAGCGCGACCGTATCGCCAGGGATCTGCACGACCTGGCCATTCAGCGGCTGTTCGCCACGGGGATGACCTTGCAGAGCGTGGTGCGCCTGGTGGAACAGCCGGAGGCGAGTGAGCGGCTGCTGCGGGCGGTGGACGACCTGGACGAGACCATCAAGATCATCCGGTCCACCATCTTCGGCCTCCGTGTCACCGGCTCGGGCCGGGGCGGCCAGGGGCTGCGTGTCCGTGTGGCCACCACGGTCGAGCAGGCCGCCAGGACCTTGGGGTTCCAGCCGTCGCTGCGGCTGGCGGGGCTGATCGACACGGATGTTCCGGCCGCGATCGCCGAGCAGGTGATCGCGGTGCTCGGCGAGGCTCTGAGTAATGTCGCCCGCCACGCACGGGCGACGGCGCTGGACATCTCGCTGGTGGTGGGTGAGGGCGAAGTGGAGCTGGTCGTGTCGGACAACGGCGTCGGCATGCCCGGGCACATCGCTTCCCGGAGCGGGCTCGACAACCTCGCGCGGCGCGCGGAGAAGTTCGGCGGCGCGTTGACGGTGGGGGAGGCGGACCGGGGCGGGACCAGGCTGAGTTGGCGGGTTCCGCTGCGTCTCTCCTGACAGCACCCGGAGCGCGGCGGGAAGTGCGGGGGACAGGGGATCAGGCCGTGTGGTGTGCGGTGGTGTGCGGGGACGTGCCTGCGGCGTGGTCGTCCGCGGCGTGTGCGGCGATCACGGCCGCCTGGATGCGGCGTTCGACACCGAGCTTGGCCAGCAGCCGGGAGATGTGGTTCTTGACCGTCTTCTCGGAGAGGTAGAGACGCTTGCCGATCTGGCCGTTGGTGAGTCCTTCGCCGATCAGAGCGAGGACGTCCTTCTCCCGGGGGGAGAGCGCCGTCAGCGCGTCGCCCTCCGCGGAACCGCTGCCGGAGCCCTCCCCGCGCAGGCTGTTCATCAGCCGTGCCGTGGTCGAAGGATCGAGGGTCGACCGCCCGGACGCCAGGGTACGGACGGCGGCGACGAGGTCCGTGCCCTTGATCTCCTTCAGCACGTAGCCGGCCGCGCCGGCCATGATGGCGTCGAGCAGCGCCTCGTCGTCGTCGAACGAGGTGAGCATCAGACAGGCCAGCTCCGGCATGCGCGAACGCAGTTCACGGCAGACCGTGATCCCGTCGCCGTCCGGCAGCCGCACATCGAGGATCGCCACATCGGGGCGGAGCGCCGGGCCCCGGGCCAGCGCGTGGTCGGCCGTACCCGCGTCACCGACGACCTCGATGTCGGCCTCCGCGTCGAGCAGATCCTGCACACCGCGCCGGACGACCTCGTGGTCGTCCAGCAGGAACACGCGGATCGGACTCTGTGCGGAGAACTCCGTTCCGTTGCCCATGACGGCCCTCCTCGTCTCCAAGGATCGCGCTGTTCTCCCGGTTCCTCACTGTGGGGCCGGGGTGTCGGGTACGACGGCGACCGGGCAGGACGCATAGTGCAGTACCGCGTGATTGACCGGACCGAGGCGCGAGCCGGGGTGCCCGTCGGCCCGCCGCGCACCGACGACCAGGAGATCCGCGCCCTCGGCCGCCTCGATCAGTACCTGATGGGCGGGGCCCTGGACCACGGACCGGTGGATGTCGGCTCCGGGCCCGGACCGTTCCAGTACGGCCAGGACTTCTTCCAGGTGGTCGGCGGCCTCCTGATGATGTGCGGAGGTAGGAGAGCCGGAGAGCAGCGGATGCTTCGCCGCTTCGTGGGCGGGGGAGCGCCAGGCGCGTACGGCGATCAGCTCGCCGTGGCGCGAGACCGCCTGGGCGAGAGCGAAGCGGACGGCCGCGGACGGCCCCGCGGCGTCGCCGATCCCGACGACGACGCGGGCCGGCTCGGGCGGGATCTCCGGTGCGGCGGCGGGTACCACGACCACCGGGCAGTGGGAACGGCCGGCGACGGCGAGGCTCACGGACCCCAGGAGCATTCCGGCGATCCGGCCGCGGCCACGGGAGCCGAGCACGAGCAGCGCGGCCTCGTGGCTCTCGTGCACCAGCGCGTGAACCGGATCCTCGGGCCGTACGTCGGCGGTCGTCCTCACCTCGGCATGGAGACGCTCCACCCGTTCCTGTGCGGACGCGACGAGGTGCTCGGCGAGAATCTGCTCGGCCGGGCGCCCGGTGTCGAACGTGGGCCACGCGGTCTCATAGCGCTCCCACAACGACGCGTGGACGACGCGCAGCGGGAGCTGTGAGCGCGCCGCTTCCGAGGCGGCCCAGTCCAGGGCCCGGAGGCTGCCCTCCGACCCGTCCACCGCGGCGACTATCGGGAACTGCATGGCTCCTACCACCTTCCTCGAAGAGGCGTCGCCCCGTCTTCAGCATGGGGCGGTTCGTCGGCCGGTGCGTAGGGGCCGTTCGTCCCCCGTCCGGGCCCGGAAGGTTCCTCAAGGGGACGGCTCCGTGGCCCTACCGGTCCGCACCGGGCCTTCGAGCGAGCACGAACGGGTAGGGCGGCGGCAGGTCCTCGGCACGCTGTTCCCGGGAGACCACGGGAACGTACGGGTGGATGTCACCCGGGGCGTGGCCACGCTCACCGGCCGTGTACCCGACGCGGTGCTGATTCCCGTCGTCGCCCGCCTCGCACGGTCGTGGAGGGTGTCGCGGGCGTGGAGACGAACTGCGCCGCTACCTGATTCGTCGCCATACCGGGGCGGACGACTCCGGGGAACGGGAATGACCACCGCAGGAGCCCGCGCCCCGTCCGCGTCGCCGCCGAGCGGGCGCGGGGCCAGAAGCACATCCCGCCACCGTGCGGTCCGCCAAACGGGTCGCGGCCCCGGCCGCTCGACCTGCTTCCGTGATGCGATGGCAGGAGACCACCCAGACGGTTGCCCCGCCGAGGACCGAGGTACGCCATGAACCACAACCGGGCACGGCCACGCCGCCCGACTGCCCCGACCGCGTTCCTGCGGCTCGAACCCATGCTCGTGGCAGTGACGACCACGGCCTTGGCAGCGGGAGGAATCGCCTGGCTGGCCGACGCACCCGCGCTCGCGGACCTGTTCTGGGCGCTGGGCACCGCAGCCGCCATCGGCCCCGCGGTCGGCTGGGTGGTGGCGGCTCTGCGGCGCGGGCGAGCCGGGGTGGACGTGATTGCCGTACTCGCGCTCGGCGGCACCCTGGCCGTGGGCGAGTACGTGGCGGGTGCCCTGATCGCGTTGATGCTCGCCACCGGTCGAGCCCTGGAGACGGCCGCCCAACGGCGGGCCTCCCATGACCTGCGTGCCCTGCTCGAACACGCACCGCGCTCGGCGCATCGCCGTACGGACACCGGAGTGGACACCGTGCCGCTGAGCGAAGCCGTCGTCGGTGACCTGCTCGTGGTACGCCCGGGTGAGGTGGTGCCCGTCGACGGGTGGGTGGAAAGCGCCGTCGCGGTCCTGGACGAGTCGGCACTCACCGGCGAACCCCTCCAGGTCCAGCGTCGCCACGGCGAAGGGGTGCGCAGTGGGGTGGTCAACGCGGGCGGGGCCTTCGAACTGCGGGCCACCGCCACCGAGCGGGACAGCACCTACGCGGGCATCGTGCGGCTGGCCGAGCAGGCCGGGGCCGAGTCCGCGCCGGTCGTACGGCTGGCCGACCGCTACGCGGCCTGGTTCCTCCCCCTCTCCCTCGCGGTGGCGGGACTGGCCTGGCTGCTCAGTGGCTCCGCGGTACGCGCGGTCGCCGTTCTGGTCGTCGCCACCCCCTGTCCTCTGCTGCTCGCCGCCCCGGTCGCCGTCGTGTCGGGGCTGTCCCGGGCATCACGCCTCGGCGTGGTCGTCCGCGACGGCGGCGCCCTGGAGAATCTCGGGCGCGCCCGTACCCTCCTGCTCGACAAGACCGGCACCCTCACCGGGGGACGCCCTCGGGTCCTCGATGTCGTCGCCGCCCCCGGGCTGAAGCCCGCAGAGGTGCTGCGACTGGCGGCCTCGGTCGACCAGTACTCACCGCACGTACTGGCCCGGGCCATCGTCGACGCGGCCCGGGAGCGTGGACTGGAGCTGTCGACCGCCGAGGACGTCGTCGAGGAGCCCGGCCGGGGAGCCGTCGGCACCGTGGACGGGCGCAGGGTCGGCGTGGGCCGCCCCAGGGCCGTGGACGTACGTCCCGCCTGGGCCAGGGCGGTGGAGAACCGTGCGCTCCTCGACGGTGCGGCACTCGCCTGGCTCGTCCTCGACGAGCGGCCCGCCGGTGCCGTCCTGCTGCGCGACCCCCTGCGGCCCGACGCCCCACGCACCCTGCGCCACCTGCGTACGGCCGGGATCGATCGACTGCTGATGCTGACCGGCGACCGTGCCGCTCCCGCCCGTGAAGTCGCCGCGGTACTCGGCCTCGACGAGGTGCACGCCGAACTCGGCCCGGCCGAGAAGGTCGCCGCCGTGCACGCGGAACGGGAGCACGCGGTCACGGTGATGGTGGGCGACGGGGTCAACGACGCCCCCGCCCTCGCCGCCGCCGACATCGGAGTCGCCATGGGGGCACGGGGCGCCACCGCCTCCTCCGAGGCCGCCGACATCGTCCTGACCACCGACCGCCTCGACCGCCTCGCCGATGCCGTCGCCATCGCCCGGCGGTCGCGTCGCATCGCCGTCCAGAGCGCTCTCGGGGGCATGCTGATGTCCATCGCCGCGATGGCCGCAGCCGCCGTCGGACTGCTTCCGCCCGCCGTCGGCGCGCTGCTGCAGGAAGGCATCGACATCGCCGTCATCGTCAACGCTCTTCGTGCCCTGCGCGTCGATCGGACCGCGCGGCCGACCCTCACCCCCGAGGCCGAGGCGCTCATCCACCGCTTCGCCGCGGAACACGACGACCTCCAGGACGTTCTCGACGCCGTACGTGCTGCCGCCGATCAGCTCTCCGACACCACCGGCCCGGAGGCTCTCGCCGCTGTCGAGCAGACCCATCACCTGCTCACCGAACGACTCCTGCCCCATGAACAAGCCGAGGAGAACCAGCTCTATCCCGCTCTCGCTCCCGCTCTGGGAGGCCCCGAGGCGACCGCGACCATGAGCCGTGCCCACACGGAGATCGAACGTCTCTCCCGCCGTATCGCCACCCACCTGCAGCTCGCCCGGAGCGGTGGTGGCCTGGCCCCCGAGCAACTCGACGACCTGCGCTCCTGTCTCTACGGCCTGAACACCGTCCTGCGTCTGCACTTCACCCAGGAGGAGGAGAACTACTTCTCCCTCGCGCCGTAGCAAATTCCCGGCAGAAGCCCGATATGGACTCACCCTGGCTCGCACGACGCGAAGCCGTGGGAGGGTGCCCGCTTTCCCGCGTCACCGGGCGGACGCCGACAGAGTCGTCAGCCCCGGGTAATCCTTGGCATCGGCGCTTTCCCGCTGCGGTCGGCCGGTCCCTGGTGAGCGTTTGCCGGGCCGGTGTCCCGGTGTGACGCTGGGAGCATGGTGCGCGTGCCGGACGAGGAAGCGCTGACCGGGTGGGCCGTAGGGAACCCCGGCCCGATCGAGGGCGGCCCACTGATGCGGATACGGCGGGCTGCCCCTTCCCCCGGCCCCGGCGAGATGCTGCTCATGGTGGAGGCATGCGGTGTGTGCCGTACCGACCTGCACCTCGCCGAGGGCGATCTTCCCCCGCACCGGCCGTCGACCGTCCCTGGGCACGAGATCGTCGGGCGGGTCGCCGCCGTCGGTGAAGGGGTCACGGATTTCCGGGCCGGTGACCGCGCGGGCGGGGCCTGGCTCCGCGGGACCTGCGGCCGTTGCCGGTACTGCCGGGCGGGCCGTGAGAACCTCTGCCCGGACTCCCGGTACACCGGCTGGGACGCGGACGGCGGATTCGCCGAGGCCGCCCTCGTACCTGCCGACTACGCCTACCGGCTCCCCGACGACCAGGACGCCGCGCTGCTGGCGCCGCTGCTGTGCGCCGGAATCATCGGCTACCGGGCCCTGCGCCGCAGCGCCCTGCCCCCCGGCGGACGGCTCGGGATCTACGGTTTCGGGGCCTCGGCCCATCTGGCGGCGCAGGTCGCACTGGCCGAAGGAGCGACGGTGCACGTGCTCACGCGCTCGGCGCGAGCCCGCGAGCTCGCCCTCGAACTGGGTGCCGCCTCCGCGCGCGGCGCCTACGACCGCCCGCCGGAACCACTGGACTCGGCGATCCTGTTCGCACCGGTCGGCGACCTGGTCCCCGTGGCGCTGGAGGCACTGGACCGCTCGGGCACACTCGCCGTCGCCGGGATCCACCTCACCGACGTTCCCGTGCTGAACTACCGCCGCCACCTCTTCGAGGAACGGAGCCTGTGCAGCGTCACCTCCAACACCCGGCAGGACGGCCGGGAGTTCCTGGAGACGGCGGCCCGGATCGGTATACGGGTCACGACCAGCCCCTATCCGCTCGACGCCGCCGACCAGGCGCTCAAGGACCTCGCCGCCGACCGGGTCGACGGTGCCGCCGTCCTCGTCCCCGGATGACGTCGGGCCTGCCCCGTCCGGCGGGTCTCGCAGGCGTCCCCGAACAGTGACGAGTCGCGGTGACGACGTTGTGCGTCATGAACTCGGAAACCGTGCGGTGCCGCATGACGGTTCTCCTCCAGGAGCGTGGAATCCGGCGGATTCCACGATGGGGCACCGGCGCCGCGGACAGGCAGTGCCGAACGGTCCTGTTCCGGGGCCGGTGGCCCCTATGAGGAGAACTCCGGACAGAAGCAACATGGGTTCGGGAACGCGGGCCGCCCCAGAAGGAGCCCGGAGATGCACGGCGACGGGAGACGGTCATGGCTGGGACCCAAGTGCCGGACGGCTCGGTGAAACCGCGTGCGGGTCTCTGGGCCCGAACGGGCGACCGGCTTGTCGTGGGCGGTGCCACCGTCGGGGACGCGGGGCGGGACGGAGAGATCGTCGGACTGCACCACACGGACGGCACCCCGCCCTACGATGTCCGCTGGTCGGACACCGGCCGGGTCACCCTGGTGTTCCCCGGCCCGGACGCCCGGGTCCGGCACTACCCGGCCGATGACTCCTCCGCCGGACCTCGGCGTCGGACCGTCCAGGAGGAAAGACGATGAACACCGTTGACAAGGTGCCGCACCCGAGCGATTTCGGCCGCCGTGTCGCGACCAGGCGTCGGCAGCTCAACCTCTCCCGGGAGGACGTGGCGGACCGGGCCGGATCCACCGTCGGCTACATCACCTACGTGGAGGAGCGGTTGCCCGGTCCGGGAACGGGGTTCCTGGTCCGGCTCGCGGACGCCTTGGAGACCACGGTCCAGGACCTGATGGGGATGACGGCCGACCTCCCGTCCGGGGAAGGGCACGCAGGATCACGGCCGAGGCTGGAGAGGATCGACGAGAAGGAATGCTGGGTGCTGCTCGGCGACCACGGCGTGGGCCGGATCGCCATCGAGGTGGCGGACACACTTGACGTCATTCCCGTCAACTACCGGGTCATCGACGGGCGGGTGCTCTTCATGACCACGGCCACGTCCGCACTCGGGCGGGCCGCAGCCGCCGGTGCCGAGATCGCCTTCGAGGAGGACCATGTGGACGAGGCGTTCCGCCAGGGCTGGAGTGTGCTACTCGTCGGCCCGGTGCGCATCGTCTCGGACTCGGCCGAGTCCCAGTCCCTCCGGGTTGCCGCGCAGGCGCAGGCGCAGTCGTGGGCCGGGGAGGGGCGGGACACCCCCGTTCTGCTCCTGCCGCACCGTGTGACGGGGCGCCGGATCCTGGTGCCGGGTGCGCCCGGCACGGCCGACGGGGCCGGTACGCGGGAGCGCTGAACCCGTGGCCGGCGGTCGGGCCGCACTCCATGGGACCCGAACGGCCCATGGCGGTGGAGGCCGCGGCGGTGTCGGCATACCCATCGCCGGCCACGGGGTGCGCGCAGGCTCCGGGGCGGACCGAAGGAGGAACCATGAACAAGCAGACCGCAGCCCCGCTCGGGCTCGCCGAGGTCGTCGTGGGAATCGACGGTTCCCCCTCGGCGCGGACCGCCGCGCTCTGGGCCGCCGAGGAGGCCGACCGCCGCTCGCGCGCCCTGTGTCTCGTGCACGCCATCGACACCGGCCGGCGCGTCCACACCCGCGACGCGAGATCGGCGCACACGGCACGTGAAGCCGCCCATGAGGTGCTGACCGGGACGGCGGAGGCCGTACGCGAACGCTTCCCGGGCCTCGCCGTCACCCAGAAGCTCGATGAACAGGAACCGGTCGCCGCACTCCTCACGTCCGCCGGCTCCCGGGGAACGGTCGTGGTCGGAAGCAGGGGGCTCGGCGGCTTCTCCGCCCTGCTGCTGGGCTCCGTCGGACTGGGAGTGGCTGCCTCTGCCGAGGTGCCCGTGGTCGTGGTGCGCGGGGAGACCGGGCGCCCGGAGTCGGACTCGGTGACCGCGGCCGTACGTGACTCCGCGGACCTCGGGTGGCTGCTGCTCGCCGCAGCGGAGGCGGATGCCCGCAGGGCGGCGCTGCGCATCATCAGCGTGTGGAACGTGCTCGCCCATGTCGGCACCGTCGCGACGATGCTCGACGACCTGGACGAGATGGCGCAGCAGCGGGTGAGGGAGATGAAGGAGCTTGCCGACCGCGTGCGCGAGAGGTTCCCGGGCCTGGTCGTCGGCCATCATGTGGAGGCCGGAACGAGCACCCCGGGCGTCCTGACCGAAGCGAGCGCCCACACCGACCTCCTCGTGATGGGCCGGGGCCACCCTTCGACGGGACTGGGGCCCTCCCTCGGGCGCGTCGCCCACGCGCTCATCCATCACGCGCGCTGCCCCGTGGAGATCGTTCCGGCGGCGTTCGTGGCCATGGACGGCACGCCGTGACGGGCCTTCTGCCCGGAGTGGATCCCGGGAGCCCGGATGCGCCCGCACTGGCCCGGGCCACTGCCGAGGCGAAACGCGGACGCCCGAGTTCCGGTGCCCGTCGGGCGGCCCCGGAGCGGGACCGACGACGACTGAACCGGACGCTGCCGCACAGCGGGACGAATACGCCGGTCGGGAACCATCGATCCGACGAAACTCCGGCGCCCGAGTTCGCGGAGAGGCGTCACCGCTGCGTCCCCTCAGCGGTGAGTTCGCACCGCACGTCCACCACGCCTTCGACGGTGCGCGCCAGCCGCTCCGCCACGGGGACGAGTGCGCCGTCGCTCACCTCACCGGTCAGGATGACGACGCCCGCCTCGACGCGCACCACGACCCGGTCGTGGGACAGGGGGAAGAGCCGGTCGACGACTTCGCCGCGGACCTCGTCGGCGAGATCCTCGTCCGGCCGGAGGAAGACCTTCAGCAGGTCGGACCGGCTCACAATGCCCTGGATCAGACCGTGCGGGCCGACGACCGGCAGCCGTTTGACGTGCCGTGTAGCCATCAGCCGCGCGGCTCGGGACAGTGAGGAATCGGGGTCGACGGTAACGGCCGGCGAGGTCATCAGGTCCTCGGCCCGGCCGGAACCCGCCTTCGCGGCGGCGCCGGGTCTGCGCAGCTGCTCCACGAAGCCGAGGTGGCGATCGTGGAGTTCCTCCTTGAGAACCAGATCGGCCTCGGATACGACACCCACGACCCGGCCTTCCCCTTCGATCACGGGGAGCGCGGTCACCTTCCATCTGTTCATGGCAGTGACGATCTCCTTGAAGTCCGCACCGGGCCGGACGGCGACGACCTTCGTGGACATCACGTCCGCGACGGTGAACGGGGGACGGGCCATGGCGGTCTCCTTCGGCTGGCCGGGTACGCACCTGCCCGCATCAACCTTCACATCCACACGGCGGCGCAGCACGGGCCCGAGGGGGTCGTTCCGGGGACCGATCGGCCCATGTGCGGTGTCCGGGCCCGGCGCCAGCCTGACGTTGACACCTGCGGGGCGATACCCGCTGACACCGGGAAGGCGGCTGTCATGAAGGCTCTCGTGTTCCAGGGAACGGGCCGCGTCCAGTGGCAGGGCGTGCCGGACCCGGGCATCAAGGACTCGGCCGACGCGATCGTCCGTGTCGAGGCCGTCACCATCTGCGGCACGGACCTGCACATCGTCAAGGGGGACGTGCCCGAGGTCGAGCCCGGTCGCGTCCTCGGGCACGAGGCGGTGGGCACGGTGGTGGAGACCGGCCAGGACGTCCGGACCGTGGTGCCGGGCGAACGTGTCCTGATCTCCTGCATCTCCCCCTGCGGACGTTGCCGCTTCTGCCGTGAGTCCCGCTACGGGCAGTGCCTGGGCGGCGGAGGATGGGTGCTCGGCCACACCATCGACGGAACGCAGGCCGAGTACGCGAGAGTGCCCTTCGCCGATCTGTCCGTCCACCCGCTCCCGAACGCCGTCGACAGCTTCGACGCCGTGCTGCTGGCCGACGTCTTCCCCACCTCCTACGAGGTCGGCGTCCTCAACGGCGGTGTCCGGCCCGGAGACACGGTCGTGGTGGTCGGCGCCGGTCCCATAGGACTCGCCGCGATCACCACGGCACGCCTGTACAGTCCGGGGCGGATCGTGGTCGTCGACCTGGCGACGAACCGTCTCGAAGCCGCCCGCCGGCTGGGCGCGGACGCCACCGCCACCGCGGACGAGGAGCCCGAGCAACTCGTGGCCGACCTCTCCGACGGCCTGGGCGCCGATGTGGTCATGGAGGCGGTGGGAGTCCCGGAGACCTTCGAGATGTGCACCCGGATGGCACGGCCCGGCGGCCGGATCGCCAATATCGGGGTCCACGGCAGCCCGGCTGCCCTGCATCTCGAAAGCTTGTGGATCAGGGACATCACCCTCACCACCGGGCTTGTGGACACAGTGTCCACCCCCGTCCTGCTGAGCATGATGGCGTCCGGTCGGCTCCCCACCGCGGAACTGGTGACCCACCGCTTCGAACTCGGGCAGATGGAGGAGGCGTACGACGTCTTCGGCCGCGCGGCGGAGACCGGCGCGGTCAAGGTCGCGCTCGGCAGCCCGCAGCACACGGTCGTCGAGGCCGCACAGCCGGTGGCGCGGGGATGAGCGGACACCGTCCCGGACGCCGACCGCCCCGGGGCGTCGTCCTCGACACCGACGGAGTGCTGCTCGCCTCCGCAGCCGTTCACGCGGCGGCGTGGAAGGTCGCGTTCGACGGATGCCTGGCCCGATGGGCGTCCGGGGAACAGAACTGGATGCCGTTCGACGCGGACGCCGACTACTGCCGCTTCGTGGACGGCAAGTCCCGGTACGACGGGGCGGAAGCGTTCCTGACCGCCCGAGGAATCCGCCTGCCGCCCGGGCGGGCGGACGCGTCCCCCGGCTGCGAAACGATTTGGGCCGTGGCGGCGCGCAAGGAGCGGGAGTACCGGAAAGCCGTGGGGGAGAAGCCGGTCGCACCCTTCGAGGACGTCGTGCCCGCGCTCACCGCCCTGCGCTCCCTCGGTGTGCCGTGCGCCGCGGTCTCCGCGTCCCGGCATGCCCGGCGGCTGCTCAGCACAGCCGGACTCGACCGGTTCCTGACCGTCGTCGTCGACGGCGCCGACGCCGCCGAACTCGGTCTTCCGGGCAAGCCCGACCCCGCACTGTTCCTGCGGGCCGCAGGGCTGCTCGGCACACGGCCCGGGGACGGCGCGGTCGTCGAGGACGCGCTCGCCGGGGTCTCGGCGGGCCATGACGGCCGCTTCGGGCTCGTCGTCGGCGTCGACCGCACCACGGACCGGCACCGCACCGCACCACTGCGGGAACACGGGGCCGACCTGGTCGTCGCCGACCTCACGGAATTCGTGACGGCCGTGTGGGGAGCGGACCCATGACCCCCGCGGCCATCTGGCGGTACGACGCGTACGATCCGGCGCGGGAGCGGTTGGTGGAGGCGCTCTGCACGCTCGGGAACGGCCGGTTCGCCGTCCGGGGTTCCACGCCCGAGTGCGCCGCCGACGCCGTGCACTATCCGGGCACCTACCTGGCGGGCTGCTACGACCGCCGTACGTCGTACGTCAGCGGTGAGCGCGTCGAGAACGAGGACCTCGTCAACCTGCCGAACTGGACGCTCCTGCGCTACCGCTGCCTCCCAGACGACCGGTCCCCGGGGGAGTGGCTCGGGCCCGACTCCGCCCAGCTGCGGCACTGTGACGTCCAGCTCGACCTGGAACGGGGCGTGCTCACCCGGCACCTCTTCTTCCAGGATGCCGCAGGGCGCGGTCTGCGCGTCAGCCACCTGCGGATCGTGCACATGGGGGACCCCGGGATCGCGGCCCAGCTCACCACGTTCCACGCGTACGGCTGGGCCGGGACGATCGAGGTTCAGTCGGTCCTGGACGGCGCCGTCCTCAACGCCGGGGTCGAGCGATACCGGAACCTGGACGGCCGCCACCTCACCGGCCACCGAAGTGGTTTCGAACCGGACGGCGTCGCCTTCCTCTCCTGCCGCACGAGCGATCCGGGCCGTCTGATCGCCATGGCGGTCCGTACGGTGACCAGCCCTCGGTGCGGTGGCAGGTCGGTGACCACACCGACCGGAACCGTACAGACGTACCTTCTGCGTCTCGGGCGGAGCCGGTCGGCGACCGTGGTGAAGACCATGGCCCTGCACACGTCCCTGGACCGCCCGTCCGGCTCCCCCCTCGTGACGGCGGTGGAGGCAGCCGCGCGTGCCCCGGAGCTCCCTGTCCTGCTGGCCACCCACCACGCCGCCTGGCAACGCCTCTGGGCGGAGGGGGAACTGCATGTCCCGGGCGAGGCGGGCCGCATCCTGCGGCTGCACCTGTTCCACCTGCTCCAGACGGTTTCCCCGCACACGGCCGAACTCGACGTGGGAGTCCCGGCGAGGGGCCTGCACGGAGAGGCGTACCGGGGCCACGTCTTCTGGGACGAGCTTTTCGTCCTCCCCTACCTCGACCTCCACTTCCCCGAAGTGGCCAGGGCGCTGCTCATGTACCGCCACCGTCGGCTCCCCGCCGCCCGGGAAGCAGCCCGCCGCACCGGCCGACAGGGCGCCATGTACCCCTGGCAGAGCGGGAGTTCCGGAAAGGAGGAGACCCAGGAGCTCCACCTCAATCCGCGTTCGGGCCGGTGGCTGCCCGACCACTCCCGGCTCCAGCGCCACGTGGGCTCGGCCGTCGCGTACAACGTCTGGAAGTACGCGCAGGCCACCGGGGACCGTGGATTCCTGTATGCCGAAGGTGCCGAGATACTTCTGGAGATCGCCCGCTACTGGGCCTCCTCGGCGGAGTTCGACGCGCCGCTGGGCCGGTACCGCATCCGCGGGGTGGTGGGCCCCGACGAGTACCACGACGCATATCCGGGGTCGACGGAGCCGGGCATCGACGACAATGCCTACACGAACGTGACGGCCGCGTGGGTCCTCGCGCGCGGCCTCGACCTGCTGGACGAACTGCCCGCCGCCCGGCGGGACGAACTGTGCGAACGGCTCGCGCTCGACGCCACGGCCCTCGACCACTGGGCCGAGGTGTCACACCGCCTCCACGTGCCGTTCCACCGGGGCGTCGTGAGCCAGTTCGCGGGATACGGCGAGCTGGCGGAGCTCGACTGGGCGGCGTACCGAACCCGTTACGGTGACATCCGCCGACTCGACCGCATCCTGGAGGCCGAGGGCGACACCGTCAACCGCTACCAGGCGTCGAAGCAGGCAGACACCCTCATGCTCGGCTACCTCTTCCGGGCGAAGGAGCTCTCCGATCTGTTCGCCCGGCTCGGATACCGGATGGACGACGAGATCTGGCGCGACACAGTCCACCACCACCTGAGGCGCACCAGCCACGGTTCGACCCTCAGCAGCCTGGTGCACGGCTGGGTGCTTGCCCGTTTGAAGGGCCCCGACGCCTGGCGGTACTGCGAGGAGGCGCTGATGGCCGATGTGGCCGACGTACAGGGCGGGACGACCGGCGAGGGAATCCACCTGGGAGCCATGGCCGGCACGATCGACCTGGTCGAACGCGGGATCACCGGCCTGGAGGCGGGACCGGGCGGACTGCTCGTGGCACCGGTGCCGCTGCGGGAGTTCCCTCGGTTCGCCTTCACGCTCTGCTGCGGCGGGCACCGCGGGATACGTCTGCGTATGCTGCCGGGCCGTCTGGGGATACGGGTGCCCGCGGCATCGCCGGGACCGCTCGACATTGCCCTGCCCACAGGGCGGCGTACCGTCGCACCGGGCGAGGAACGATGGTTCCGGTTGCGGGGCGGCGCGTCGTGAACCGCGGCGTTTCAGCGAGGCGTCCCGGATGGGCCGCAGCCAGGCAGCCAGGTCGCCACCTCCCTGAACGGTACTGGAACGAGACCCGACAGGAACGAGACCCGAGAGGGGAGCACTCCATGAGTACAGCCGGACAGGGCGAAGGCATCGTCGTCGGAATCGATCCCGTCCGCACCGGGCCTCTCGCCCTGGCCTGGGCAACGGATGAGGCCCACCGGCGCAGACTGACCCTCCACCTCGTCGTCGCCGTGCCACCGCTACGGGAAGCGCAGCTCGTCGACGACACCCCGCGGCATCGGGCGCAGACACGCGCGGGAAACGAGGCGTTGCGGACCGCGGCCGACTGGGCGCGTGCCCGGCACATGGGTGTGAGAACCACATCCGATCTCCTTGACGGTGCCCCGGCACCCGTCATGTCCCACATGTCGCGGCAGGCCGCCATGGTCGTGCTCGGTTCCCGCCACCTCAGCCGCACCGAGGAGTTTCTGAGCGCCGGTTCCCTGGTCGTCCCGGTCACCGCGCAGGCACGGTGCCCCGTCGTGGTCGTCGGGGACGCGGAACACGGCACTCAGGATCCGCCGTACCTGGTCGTCGGTGTCGACGGCAGCGAGTCGTCGCGTTCCGCCCTGGCCTTCGCCTTCGAGGAGGCGGACCTCAGGCGCTGCGAACTGCGGGCCGTCGCGGTCTGGCAGCCTCCCGTGTTCTTCCGGCACCCGGAGGATACGTCGCTCCACGCGGAACGCCGCCTGCTGGCCGAGACCACCGCTGGCTGGTCGGAGAGGTACCCCGACACCCGAATCACCCACGAAGTGCTCATCGGGTCGCCCGTCGAACTGCTCGCCGAGGCCTCCGAGCACGCTCTGGCTGTCGTGGTCGGGCGCCGGGGCCGGGGCGGCTATTCGGGGATGCGGCTCGGATCCGTCGTCCACGGACTGCTGCACCGGGCCCACTGCCCCGTAATCACGGTTCCGGGCCCCTGACGGCCGCGCGCCGACGAGGAACTGATGCTCATCCGGGCCGCCGAACCCCTGATTCACCGCCCCGCATCATCAATCCCGCCCCGCGGCTTCAGGGGCGTTGTAGGCAGCTCGGGGCAGGGAGCAGGCATCGTCGTAGCCATGAACGGTGCCCGAAGTGGTCGGAGGCGTTCGCCCGGTCCTGACGGGCCTGGGCGATGTCCTCGTGGGGCCGGCCGATGAAGTTCCACCACATACCACGGCATCCGCGCGGGTTCGATGTCGGAGTCACCAGCCGGCGTGCCCGTCGCCGTGGTGGCCGGTGCCGTCTGCGCCGCCCTCGGACCAACTGCCGGGGTCCAAGCTGTGGCCAAGACCGTGGCCACCGGTGGTGAAGTCGGCGTAGAGGTCACTGAGCTCGCCGAGGAGTTGGCGGGTGAGGACGTCGGCGCCGGTGGTCAGTGCCGCAGCGAGTTCCTCGTCGGCGACCGGGGCCGCTCCGGCGGTTGAGGGGGTGAGACGGTGCGTTGCGGCGAGGGCGGCCATACGGCGGCGGTCGGTGATGCCGCGCAGTCCAGGGTAGGCGGCAGGGGCGAGGCCCGCGGCCTGGGCAAGCACGGCGAGGGTGAGGTCACGGTCAGCGGTGGACTTGGCGGAGCCGGAGCGGACCACGCTGTCGAGGCGGTTCAGCAGCGCCTGGCGGCGCGGCATGTCCACGGAAAGAATGTCGTTGCGGGTACGGCCACTGCCATCGCGCCACCGACGGACACGGACCGCCTTCTGGTCCTCCAGTCGGGAGAGGTACTCGACGGTCAGGGAGTGCGGTGTCCGGCGCAGCCAGTCCTTGAGGTCGGGCGGGGGAGTAGCTGCGCCGAGACCGTGCAGGACATTGCTCAGGCGACGGTCTTCGACAGGCCGGGCGTCCAACACCTCGATCCGTCGGCGCCCGACGGCGATCCGTCCCGCCAGGCAGAGATCCGCCAACTCCGAGGACCGCAGGGCGTACCGAAGCCGAATGTCGCTCCGTATGCGTATGCGCTGCCTGCCTGGGGCTATCGCGAGCAGGAGTAGCTCATCCCCCGTAGTCATGCCTGCCAGGGTAGGTGCGGCGGTCCGCGGAAGGGAGAGCTCCCGCAGGATGCTCAGCGCGCCGCCTGTACCGGAGCGTCTGCCCCCGGTAGGCCAAGCCCGGACGCACAGGCAAGGGGATGCCCCCGTCCCACCGGTCCGGTTCAGGCAGTTGGAGTCCTTGTGCGAGTTGGTGGTTGCTGCCGTAGGTGTTCCACGTCTTGAGGGTCTCCTGGTCAGTGTTCATCGGTCCTCCACCGAAGAGGGAGAAGAGGGAGTGGGCGGGGGCAGAGGAGCAGGGCGTGGCGCACCACGCCGGGCGAACCCCGGAATTGCCCGGTCCGATCGAGCTGTGTGCCCGTGATCATCGGTCCTGGGACAGTCGAAGGAGCTCGGCGAAGGTTCCGCCGGCGTGGACGAGGTCGTCGTACCGGCCCTGTTCGGTGATCTGGCCGTGCTCCATCACGATGATGTGGTCGGCGATCTTGGTGTTCTCCAGACGGTGGGTGACCACGATGGTGATGCGGTCGGCGGCGATGGCCTTGATCTGCTCGAAGATCTGGTGCTCACCGCGCGGGTCCATCTGGGACGTCGGCTCGTCCAGGATCAGCAGACCCGGGCGGCGGTACAGGGCCCTGGAGCAGGCGATGCGCTGCCACTGTCCGCCGGACAGTTCCGAGCCGCCGAAGACCTCGCGGGACAGCAGGGTGTCCAGGCCGGCGGGGAGGTCGTCGACGGCTTCGCGCAGGTCGACCGCGTCGATCGCCTCCCACACGGGGCCGTCGTCGTGGGTGCGGGGCTGGCCGAGGGTGACGTTCTCGCGGAGCGGCATCGGCCACTGGGCGAAGATCTGTGGCACCAGGCCGGTCTGCTGCCACACACTGGCGGGGTCCACCTCGGCCAGGTCGGTGCCGTTCCAGGTGACCTTGCCCTTGTCGGCCAGGTAGATGCCGGTGAGCAGCCGGGTGAGCGTGGACTTGCCCGAGCCGTTCGCGCCGACGACGGCGAGGATCTGACCGCGTTCCAGGGTGAGGGAGACGCCGTCGACGGCGGGCTTGCCCTTGCCCGGGTACTGGTAGACGACCTCGTCGAGACGGATCTGCTCGACCCGGTCGCCGGGCCCGCGCGGGCCGCGCCGGGGAGTGCGGGCGGCGGCGTCGTCGAGGAATGCCTGCATGTCGCTCAGGTAGAGGCTGGTGTGGAAGACCGCGGCGCCGTTGAGGACGACCTGGGAGAGTGCGGCGAGTGTGGTCTGCACGGCGATGACGGCCGTGGCCGCGACCGCCAGTTCGATCCGGCCCGAGACTGCCAGCCACGCCAGCGTTCCCCAGGTCGCCACCAGGAAGACCCCGCCGGCGAGCGCGGACAGCACCGCGATCCGCAGGGTCCGCGGGGCGGCGGCCAGAGTGCGCCGGTCGCACCGGTCGGACAGGGCCCGGTACCAGTGGACGAGGTAATCGGTCATCGAGTTGGCGCGGACCTCGTCACCGTATTTCGACGCGGTCGCCCACCAGCGCATCATTCCCCGCACGTTGCGGTCGGCGATGTTGGCGTAGTGGATCTCGTAGTCGACCCGGGCGGTCAGCACCGCCCCCACCCCGGCCGGCACCACCGCGAGCAGGAGCAACGGCAGCATCAACGGATTCAGCACCGACAACACCCCGGCGGCGGAGACCATCCGGATCAGCGCGGACAGGAACCGCTGGGCGTCGGTGACCATCACCTGGGTGCGCATCACTCCCATCTCGGCGGCCTCGTGCCGGTCGGAGAACCCCTCCTCCGCGTACGCGGACGCCTCCACCCTGCATACCGCCTCGACCAGCGCGCTGTCCGTCTCCGTCGTCAGCCGCGGAGTGATCCGCCGCTCCGCGTACGCGGCCACCGCCGCCGTGCCGCGGCCGAGTGCGGCCGCGAGCGCGACCACGACCAGGGCCGACACGGCTCCGTGCAGCCGGTCGCCGGCCGACCCGTCGCCGAGGACGGGCCTCATGGCCCGGGCGGTGGCGGCCAGCAGCACGGCGGCCGACATGCCGGTGACGGCCTGGCAGCCCAGCAGCAGTTGCACGGCGCGCCGGTCGGTCCGCCACGACAGGCGGGCGATCCGGGCCAGCACGGCCGGGATCTGCCCGCACATCCGTCGGAAGGACACCTCGGCGAGCGGATTGACGGAGTACTGCCCGCTGTAGGTGATCTCCGCCGGTGGCGGCGGGGGAGGTGCGGTGGCCTGCTGTTCGTTGGCGGCGGCTGAGGTCAACGTGGTCTCCCTTGACGGTCGTCCAGCGTGGTCGGGAGGTTCAACGACCTGGTCGGGATATCGAACACATGTGTTTCGGTCGGTCCTGGAATCCCGAGTTAGAGCGGGCGGCGGTGTGTGGAGGATGCATGGACCCAACTCCCACAACAGGTGTGCGCACGCAGGGAGTTGGCCGAATCGCCGAGGATGCTCTTCACAGACCGGGACGGGCGCGTTGGTCCGCGCCGGCTCGCGCCGGGCCCCGTCCGGAGGCGGATGAGGGCATGAAGGTCATCCAGGTTTTCCGAAGAAGATGACCTACGCCAACGGAACGCCGGTGAACCAGTGAGAGGATGATGGTGATCATGACGGATTTCATCCGGGAGGGGCGGCTCTTCAGGGTCACCGGGTTCCTCCCCTCGCACCGGCAGCTCTTCCTGACCAGTCACGCCACGCTGGTGGACCGGACCACGACGCAGGTCGAGGTCTCTGTCGGGCATGTGGAACTGATGTTCCTCAAGCCCCTCTACCGGAACGGGCTCCACATCCGGCGGGCGACCTCCGACGAGTTCGGCGTGCTCAGCGAACGGCACGGCATTCCGGCGGAGGACGCCGCCTACACCTGGATGTTGGATCGGGACGGCGACAGCTTCGTCGTCGGCGGCAACCCGAGCTGGCGGGAGGCGGAGTACGAGCTGATGGGTGAGTGGCAGTCGTTGTACGACCAGCCCTGGCCGCCGGAGTTCCCGGCGGAATCGGGGTACGTCGACTGACCGCCCGCCGACCGGAGCCACCCCTGCCCGGAACAGGGAGGCCGCCTGTCGACGAGAGGGGGGCCGTCCCCAGTGAGATCCACTGGGGACGGCCCCCTCTCCGTGCCTACGGCGTCACTGAGGCGGGATCGGCTGGGTGAGGTTCACCGGGTTCCCGTCGGGGTCCTTGATGTGGGCGACGCGCTGTCCCCACGGCATGTCATTGGGGCCGCCGCTGACCGAGCCGCCCAGCGCCTCCACCCGGCCGAACGTCTCGTCGACGTCGTCGACACCGATGCTGAGCAGGATCCGCGGCTCCGTCCCGGTCCCCGCGTCCTCCTTGGCCACCAGCCCGAGGTCGGTGTCGCCGATACGCAAGCCGATGTAGAAGGCCGGACCTTCCTCCGGTACCCGGAAGATCTCCTCGGCGCCGAACAATTCCGAATAGAAGCCGAGCAGAACGTCCTGGTCAGCGGTCAGGATCACTGGCTGGATGGTGGACATGGCACTCCTGTCGAGAACGGTCGTGTCACTGGGTGGACCGTTCGAGGACGGTGAACTCATCGGTAGATCCACCCCGCCGGACGATCCACAACACAGACTGCCGCCCGAATTCCTTCGACTGCTGGTCGACGCCGAACTTGCCGTGCAGAGATCCGACTCACAACTGCGCCCCGGATATCCGGGGCGCAGTTGTGATCCCTGTCTTTGGCTGATGTTGCGTCAGTAAAATCGGCATCAGGTCGGCATGAGTCCGACTGAACGCTGTGACGGACGGTCGAACTTTCTGACGGCTCCAGCTGCGGGGGTGCGGCGAGGCTCCGGTCGCCGCACTTCCCGCCCATCGGATATGCAGGTCAGCGCAGGCTGCGGGGCCTCAGGCGGGTGTTGGGGAGTTCGGGTGCGGGGAGGCGGTCACCCGGATAGCCGTGTACCTCGCCGAAGCGTTCGGAGGCGTTCTCCCAGTCTTGACGGGCTTGGGTAATATCTTCATGAGATCGGCCGATGAAGTTCCACCACATGACGATCTCCTCCTCGAACGGGGGACCGCCGAGCAGCACCAGCCGGGCCGGCTCTTCGGAGGTGTTGGTGAGTTCCAGCGCCTCGCGGCCGGGGCCGGCGTAGCCCAGCTCCGCCCGGTCCACGGCGGTCCCGGCCAGGCGGACGGAGCCCTGGTCGACGAGGACGCCGTGCTCGAACGCGGGATCCACGGCGAGGGTGAGGCTCGCGTGCGGGTCGAGGACGATCTCGGCGCCGAGCAGCGGGGTGAAGGTGCGTACGGGGGAGGCGTCGCCGCACAGGCTCCCGAGGAAGACCCGGACCAGGGCCCCGTCCACCCGGACCGGCTCGGGGGCGTAGTGCTGGAAGTCGCGTTCCGCGTGCCGGTGCTCCTCGGGGAGTGCCACCCAGAGCTGGACCCCGTGCAGGACGGTGGTGCGCGGGGTCGAGACCTCCGTATGGCTGATGCCGTGGCCGCCGGTCATCAGATTGAGCTCGCCGGGGCGTACGAAGGCGTGGCTGCCCAGGCTGTCGCGGTGCTCGATCTCACCGGTGAAGAGCCACGACACGGTCTGCAGCCCGGTGTGCGGGTGGGGTGCGACGTCCATGCCGCCGGTCGCGGCGACATCGTCGGGGCCGTAGTGGTCGGCGAAGCACCAGGCGCCGATCAGGGAGCGGGACCGCTGGGGCAGGGTGCGCCGTACCGTCATCGCCCGCGGACCGCCCAGCGGGACGTCGCGGGCCGACAGCACCTCGACGCGGGGCTCCTCGCTCACCGAGGCCGCGCAGCGCACCTCGGCCGGTTCCGTCTCAGCGTTGCTCATCGTGGACCGCCCTCGGCTCCATTATTGTTGGATATTCAACTACCATGGTGGATCATAGAACACCATGGTCCGGGGCGCACCGCAAGCGTGCCCGGCCGCCCCGGTCAGAAGGAGATCCGAGTGAGCGCCACCACACCCGCGGACGGTCGACGGGTCTACGTCGACAAGCAGACCCCCAAGGCGTACCAGGCCCTGGTCCAGACCTCCGAGGCGGTCCGCGCGAGCGCCGCCGAAGCGGGGCTGGACCGGGTCCTGGTGGAGCTGGTCAACCTCCGGGTCTCCCAGCTCAACGGCTGCGCCTACTGCCTGGACGTCCACACCAGGGCGGCGCTGCGCGCGGGCGAGACCACCCAGCGCCTCGGGGTACTGGCCGCGTGGCGGGACACCGAGGTGTTCACGGCGCGGGAGCGCGCGGCCCTCGCCCTCGCGGAGGCCACCACCCACCCCGCGGACGCCTCCGCGCAGGAGACCGCCTACGCGGCGGCCCGCGAGGAGTTCGACGACACCGAGCTCTCGGCGATCGTCTGGGTGGCGATCACGATCAACGCCTTCAACCGGGTCTCCATCCTCAGCAAGCACCCGGTGCGCAGGGCGCCCGCGATCCCGGCACCGGGCCGCTGAGCGCCGCCCCCGGGCGCCGCAGGCGTGTGTCGGACACCCTCTAGGACCTGTCTTCAAACTGCCGTCGTCCGGCCGGAGGCCGGGCCGTGCGGTGTCCGGTGCGTGCGATCGCAAGGCGGAGGGTCGCTCCGATACTGGATGTATCGGGGTGACCCCGACAACGCGGCGAGCGTGCGTGCCGGGCGCCGCACGGCAGGCGGCAGTTTGAAGACAGGTCCTAGGAACCACCCGGCCGCGCCCGCTCCAGCCAGGGGCCGAACTCGCTGTCCCGGACCAGCCGCCCGAGCTTGCGGTACTCCTGGAGCACCGCCGTGACGATCTGCTCCATACCGAGCGGTTCCCCCGACTCCGCCGCCAGGTAGGCGGCGGTCACCGCGCAGGCCCGGATCGACCCGCCCGCCAGCTGGAAACGCTCCGCGCAGAACTCCAGGTCGAGCCCGGCCCCGCGCGGGAGGGCCGGTCCGAGACAGCGGTCCCACAGGGCGAGCCGCTGGGCCGCGTCCGGCATCGGGAACTCCGCGATCACATCGAGGCGACGGGTGAACGCCTCGTCGAGATTGCCCCGCAGATTGGTCGTGAGCACCGCGATCCCGTCGAACGACTCCATCCGCTGAAGCAGATACGCGGACTCCACATTGGCATGCCGGTCGTGCGCGTCCTTCACCTGCGAACGCTTCCCGAAGATGGCGTCCGCCTCGTCGAACAGCAGGATGCCGTTGACGTCCGACGCCTCGACGAAGATCCGTTCCAGGTTCTTCTCGGTCTCGCCGATGTACTTGTCGACCACCGTGGACAGATCGATCACATAGAGCTCCATGCCGAGCTCCGACGCCAGCACCTCGGCGGACATCGTCTTGCCGGTGCCGGACTCGCCCGCGAACAACGCGATGATCCCGCGCCCCCGCCCGCCGCCCGGCCGCATCCGCCACTCCCCGAGGACCTGCTCCCGGTGGCGGGCGCGCAGCGCCAGCTCGGACAGTTCGCGCCGGGCCGTGTCGGGCAGGACGAGATCGTCCCAGCCGACCGCCGGTTCGATCCGGCGGGCGAGCCGTTCGAGCCCCGCCCCGTTCTGGGCCCGCACCGCCGCCCGCAGGTCCCGCACGTCCACCGCGCGTTCCTCCACCGCCGCCAGCCGGGCGGCGACCGAGGCTGCCCGGCGTACCTGCGCGGCGTCGAGCCGGTACGAGGAGGCGGCCCCCACCAGCGCTTCGACGTCCGGTCCGCCCCCGCCGGGAAGCCCGGTCGCCGCAGCGGCCCCGGCGAGCGCCCGGCGCCACCGGCGCGCCGACTCCTCGGGACCGGGGGACGGGACGGTAACGACGACGGGGCTCTCCTCCGCCCACAGCGGATCCCAGTGCTTCTTCCCGTACGCGACCAGCGGGACGCCGTCGAGCGCCGCGCACAGGCTTCCGAGCAGCCGGGCGCCCCCGGGCTGCTCCGGGGCCAGCGCCTCCAGCGGCCCGAGGACGACCCCGCCCCGGTCCAGCCGGGCCTCGGCCGCCAGGATCCGCACGGCCTCCGCCGGTTCGGGCAGGGCGGTGAGGGCGGCGATGTCGACGACCAGAGGGCGGCGCCCCGCGGCGACCAGCGCCGCGACGGCCACCCCGCCCGGGTCCCCGCCCCGGTCCAGCAGATGCACCAGGCCGCCGCCGGTGCCCAGGCCCGCCGCGACCCGCCGCACCAGCGGACCGTCGTCCGCCCCCGCGCCGGGGCCGGCCGCCCGGACCAGCCCGCGCAGCCTCCCGTCGACCACGTCGTCGCCGAGCAGATGGGCGGTGACCCGGTCCGGCACCCGCAGCACCCGGGAGAGCAGCGGCCGCTCCGCCTCCACCACCTCCACCAGCCCGCCCGCCACCAGCGGGGCGAACGGCGCGAACCGGAACCGCCCGCCGCCCGCGGCGGGCAGCCCGCACAGTTCGAGCGCCAGACCGATGGTGGGCCGACGCCGGGTCAGATCGTCGTTGAGATAGCCGTACAGCCGCTCGAACCGGCTGTCCACGTCCGGGGCCATCGCGACCAGCAGCAGATCGACGTCGAGCGGAAGCAGCCCGAAGGCGTCGGCCAGCCGGCCGAGGCGGCCGCCGGACGGGATCCCCGGACCGGGCCCGCCGCCGTACGGGGGGACCGGGGAGAACGCGTCGCGGGACTCGACGATCCGCGCCGCCGCCTCAGGAGTGAGGTACTGCCCCCGGAACGGGTCGTCCGGCTGCGGGTCGGCCGCCCGCCGCACCGCCACGGCCTCCCTGACCCGCTGCTCGACGTGGACCAGCTGCTCCCAGAGGTCCGCGACGGCCGCCGCCGGGGCGTCGGCCGCCCCGTGGAGCGCCTCCTCCGTACTCCGTGCCGTGCTCATCGGGCGGCTCCCCCTCGGCGGCGCCGACCCGGCGGCAGCTGCCGCTCGCGCTCCGCGGCGAAACCGCGCTCGCCGGGATCGGAGACACCGTCGTAGCGCAACCGGCGCCCCGGGCTCGCCTCCCCGCCGTCCCGGGCCGCGGCGGTCCGTACCACCAGCCCCTCGGTGACCGGCGGCCCGGCCTGGGTCCGCTCCCCGGCCAGCGGCGCCCACACCCGCAGGTCGATCGCGGCCTTGAGCTCGCCGCCGAGCGCGGACCACACGTCCGAGGCGGACGGCCCGTCGAACCCGGGGCCCGCCGCCTCGATCTCCACCGACAGGCCCAGCTCGGCCAGGCTGCCCGTCCGCATCCGGTCGGGCAGTACGTCGGACCGTACGAGACAGCGCAACACCTCGGAGAGCAGGCGGTGTTCGTCCTGCGGGTGGTTCGTCCAGGCGGTCACCAGATAGGTCAGCTCGAACCAGCGCGGCGGGGTCCGCCAGCCGACGACCATGCCCTCGTCGTCGTGCTCCTCGGCGGTTCCGGTGCGGCGCCGGGTGGCGTCCTCCCGGATCCGGTGCAGGAAGACACTGATCGTGGGCGCGTTGCGCCGGGCCGACCACTCCTTCGTCGGCGCGTCGAAGACCAGGTCGACACCGCTCTCCTGGAGCCCGGAGTCGATCAGCAGCAGCCGCAGTCCCTCGTCCACTTCGTGGATCATCGACGCCCCACCTCGTCCGGCGGGACGATGGTCCCCGCGACCACCAGGAAGTCCACGGGAGCCGCCTTGAACCCCGGCCCGGTCGCGGTGATCGTGCGCGGTCCGGTCTCGTCCTTCGCCAGGATCAGCAGCTGCGCGATGAACGTGCCGTCGCGGCGCGGAAGAGTCGGCACCGCGGCGGCCGTGATCCCCGGCTTCCACGTCAGCTTCACCGGCGCGCCGGGCGGGAAGTCCTTGCCCCGTACGGAGGTGACGAATCCCGGCTTGCCGACCTCGGGCACCGTGATGATCCGGGGCTGGAGGACGCGCAGCTTCTGCCGGGACACGTTGTCGCTCCGGTCCGCGTCGGTGCCGGTGGTGGTCAGCGTCCCGGTGATCGTCGCGGTCAGCGCCCGGTCGGGCTTGAGCACGACCCGGACGACCGTGGAGGCGCCCGGCGCCAGATCGGGCAGCGCGCACGTGCCCCGCGCGCAGCCGGCCGGGAGCGGGCCCGCCGGGATGCGGCCGGGCAGCCCGAGCTTCAGCCGCAACCCGGTGGCCAGGGCGTTTCGCCCGTTGCGCACGGTGTACGTCACCACGACCCGGCCGCCCACGTAGCCCGGGTTGGGCAGGGCCTTCACGGTGACGCCCGGTCCGGCCTTCGGCGCGGGCGGCTCGGGGGCCGGGGGTTTGGGCTTCGAGGGGGTCGGGGAGGGCGTGGGCGCGGGGGCCTCCGTGACCGGGACGGTCGTCGCGCTGGCGTTGTCCGTGGGGTTCGGGTCCACCACGGAACCGGCGACCGACCAGCCGATCCGCTGGTCTCCCGCCGTCACCCCGGTCAGCCGAGCGGTGACCGTCACGCTCTGACCGGGCCGCAGCGCCCCCAGTGCGCACTGGGGCGATCCGGCGGCACAGGAACCGACCGGGGTGGTGAGCTCCTCCAGGCGCACCCCGGCCGGAGCGTCGAGGGTGAGCACCGTGCCGGGCGAGACGGCGGGGCCCCGGTTGGTGACGGTGACCGTCGCCTCACCGGTGGAGCCGGTCTCGATCGAGGGGACGGTGGGCGGCGCGGTCAGGGACAGGTCGACGGACTTCTGGAAGGCGGGCTCCTTCTGCCGTCCCGCGAGCGCCCCGCCGAGCGGCGTGAGGGCGCCCGAGGCCAGGTCCAGGATGGAGAGCTGTTCCGGGGAGTTGGCGTCGGCCTCGCGGCGCGAACTCAGCACGACGCGTTCGCCGTCCGGCGACCAGGCCACGTCACGGGGCTGGAAGGGGCCGTACGACGGGGGATCCGGAATGTCCTGGCGGCAGGCGTCGGGGTCGTTCCGCCGGGTGTCGGGGAGCACGACCCGGCAGGTGCCGCCGTTCAGCGACGTGATGATGACGCCGGTGCGACCGTTGTCCTGGTCGTTGCCGCCGTCCTTGCGGTTGAAGGCGATGCTGGTGCCGTCCGGGGAGAAGGCGGGGCTGTCGTCGAGCTTCTTGCACTCGCCGGGGCAGATCTTGGCGCTGAGGTCGCTCTGCTGGCCGAGCGCGTCCACCGGCGCGGTCCAGATGTGCTTGATGCCGCCCAGTCCCCGGATCTCGTGATTGCGGGTGAAGGCGAGCGTCTTGCCGTCCGGCGACCAGGCCGGCTGGGCGTCCTGCCCCGTCAGCTGCCCGGCCGGCGGCACGACCCGGCCGATGATCGCGCCCGTCGCGACATCCGCGATCAGGACGCTGCTCGGTCCGGCGTTCGCACCGGTCCCGCCGGGCGAGACCCTGGCGAACGCGAGCTTGGTGCCGTCCGGGGAGAAGGCGGGGTCGGTGTCCCAGTCACCGGGGGCGCGCCCGGCGAGCGGGAGCGGGGCCGCGTTGGCGCCGTCGGCGTCCACCAGGAAGATCTGCTCGCCGCGGGCCCGCTTGGCGCCCTCGAACCGGGTCACGACGATGCGGCGGCCGTCCGGGGTGTAGCTCTGCCGCTCGCTCCACGGGTCGAAGTCCGCCTTCGGGTTGAACAGGAGCTTCGCGTTGCCGACGGCATCGGGGTCCTCGTGCAGGATCGGGACTCCGAGGTCCCGGGGGTCCGAGCCGTCCTGCCGGACGTCCTGGAGCGTCGCGACGACCGCATTGTCGTCGTTGTCGTTGCCCGGCCTGCGGGACGTCTGCCGGGAGACGATGGCGGTACCGCCGTCCAACGGGCCCGTCCAGGTGGGTGAGTCGACCTTGCGGTTCTCGTCCAGCTCGGTCCTCGGCACGGCCCCGTCGAAGGCGGTTCCCCGGTAGACACGTTCGTACTGGCACGTGCAGTCGCGGCCGAGGTAGAGCAGACCCGATCCGTCCGACAGCCAGGCGGCCGAGCGGGTGCGCCAGGTCGCCAGTCCGCCGCCCAGCAGCGCGCGGTCGGTGCCGGGACGCCCCTCGGTCACCCACAGCCTCGGGTCGTCCTCCTTGGGGGAGGGGTTGAGGGTGTACGCGATCCGGTCGCGGTGGGCGTCGTCGTCCACCGGGTTCCACGCCGGTTCGGTCGCGCTGCCGGTCGCATTGCTGACGACCTTCGCCGGTCCACCGGACACGGCCTGTTCGTAGATGATCCCGGCGCCGCCGGTGCCGGAGTCGCAGGAGAACGCGACGCGGGTGCCGTCGGGGGAGAAGGTCGGGGAGGTCTCGTTGTTCGGGGTGTCGGTCAGCCGCCGCAGTCCGTCGCCGTCGACCCCGATGACCCACAGGTCGCGCTGGACCTTTCCGTCCGCGCCCCGTTCCGCGGAGTCGAACACCACGGTCAGTCCGTCGGGGGAGAGTTCGGGGTGTGCCGCGTCCCGGTCGCTGGTGAGCTTGAGTACCGTTCCGTCCGCCTCGCGCACGTACACCTGGGGCCGCACGCTGTCGCGCAGGCTGGTGAAGACCATCCGGTCGCCGCGTACGAACGGGTCCTGGTCGTAGTGGGTCGGCCCCTCCCCGAACAGCGGGTCGGAGTTGTCCTTCCCGGTGACCCGGCCGATGCTGCGGTGCTCGGTCCCGGCGTAGGTGATGCGTCCGGCGTCGACCGGCTTCTCGTCCGCCGCGGCGGCCAGCCGTGGCGCACCCTGCGGGGCGGACGCGGAGCCCGCCACCAGCAGCGGGGCCAACAGCATCACAGCGCCCACCAGTCGGCCCAGCCTGGTCTGTCCCGCAGGGCCAGCAGTGCCGGTCACGGCCCACCTCACAGTCTCTCGATGACTCTCCAAGCACAGCATCGTGGCTGCGCCGGGCGGGGGACAGGTCCCAAGTACCCGGACCGGGGGAAGCGACGGTTGCCCTTTGCGGCGCCCCGCGGCCCGTCCGGCCCGGGACCGTACGGACCGGCACGGCCGCGTACGGACCGGCGGGCCTCCGCGACGGAGGCCCGCCGGCGGGCTCAGATAAGCCCGTGGCGCATGGTGTAGCCGACGGCGTGGGCCCGGTTGCGCAGTTCGAGCCGGGTCACCACCTCGTGCAGCACGTTCTTGACGGTGCGTTCGGAGTACGAGGTCTTCTGCGCGATCTCGGCGGTGCCGTAGCCCTCCGAGACCAGTCTGATCATCTCGGCCTCCCGCGTCGTGAGGGTGGAGAGGGAGAGCCCGCGGGGGTCGAGGACGGTGCGCTGGAGGCTGCTGACGTGGTCGAGGAGCTTTCCGAGCAGGTCGCCCGGGAGCACACCCTCGCCGTTCGCCATCGCCGTCACCAGGTGCACCAGGCTGTTCTGATCGGCCTCCGCCCGGCGCAGCACGGCGGCGACACCGCACTCGATCATGGTCTGGAGGGCACCCGACTCGAAGAATCCGACGACGAGTCCGGTGCGGGTCACGGTGTTGCGCTGGAGGCGCTGGAGCAGTTGGATGGTGCGTTCGTCCACCATGTCCACCACCACCAGGGAGACCTGGGCGCGGTCCGCCTCTGCCTCGTCCACCAGTTCTATCTCCGGGCGGGGGCGTATCTGGTGGACCACACCGGTCCGCAGGATCAGATCCTCCGCGTACACGGCCACCGAGACCCGGTCCCCGGGGGTCGTCCGGGTGCCGGTCGCGGCGGCGCGTTCCGCCGCGGTGGGCCTGCGGTAACGGCCGCGGTCCGCCGCCCCGTTCATCGTCTCTGCTGTGATCGTCATGTCGTTTGCGTGCCTGTCTTCCTCGGATGTTCCGTTCGGTACCCCTGTTGCCGCGCTCGGCCGCACCGGGTCCGGCATGGCGAACGGGCCCGCGGGAGGGTCGGCGGGACACCGGTCCGGTGGGCCCCCGGGGCACCACCCCTGCCCGATCGTTGCCCTCGCGTCTCTGCTGCCGGGCCCCGGTCGCGGCCTAACGTCGCATCGTGACCACATCTGCCGAACTCGAAACAACCACGCTGACGGTGTCGCCCGGCGCCGAAGCGACGACCACACTGACCGTGCGCAACGACGGCGACATCGTCGAGGCGTACACGCTCGAAGTGGTCGGTGACTGCGCCGCGTGGAGCACCGTCGAGCCGGCGAGGGTCTCCCTCTACCCCGGTACCTCCGAAGTGGTGACCGTACGGCTGACGCCGCCCCGGTCCCACGAGGTCCGCGCCGGTGAAATCCCCCTGGGCGTACGGGTACTGCCCGCGGAGCGCCCCGAGTCGGTGGCCGTACCCGAGGCCACGGTGGTCGTCGAGCCCTTCCACGAGCTGCGGGCGGACCTCGATCCGCGCAGGCGCTCCGGCTGGCTCGGCGCACGCTTCCGGACCGCGGTGCAGAACCGGGGGAACACCGCGGTCGACGTGGCACTGACCGGGAGGCAGGAGGGGGAGGAGCTGAAGCTCGCCTTCACCCCGGCCGAACAGCGCCTGGAACCGGGCGAGTCCGCCGAGGTGGGGCTGAAGGTCAGGACCCGGAAGCTGATCTGGTTCGGCAAGCCCGTCGCCTGGCCGTTCGAGATCGAGGTTGCCGAGCCCGTCCAGGACGGTGCCGCCGAGGCGGAGCCCGGCCGGAGCGAGAAGGTGCCCGGGGAGTTCTCCCAGATCCCGGTGCTGCCCCGGTGGTTGCTGATCGTGCTGGCCGCGCTGCTGGCGCTGTTGCTGGCCTGGTTCGCGCTGGTCCGCCCCGCGATCAAGAGCAGCGCGGAACAGGCGGTCGCGAAGGCCGCGCAGGAGAAGACGCCGCCCGGCGGGAAGCAGGACTCCGCGGCAGGCGGCACGGGCGACCAGGGGAACGGCCAGAACAAGGGGGACGGCAAGGGCCAGGGCAACTCGTCCGGCGGTGGTTCGGGCGGATCGGGTTCGGGCGGCGGGAACGGCAACCCCGAGCAGATCTCGGCGACGATCGACGTGCAGACCAAGGCCGGGGGCGAGAACAAGGGGACGTACCCGGTCGACCCGGGCAAGGTCTTCGGGGTCACCGACATCGTCGTGGCCAACTTCCAGGGCGACGAAGGGGTGCTCACGATCTACTTCGGCGACCGGAAGATCACCACCATCGCGCTGGAGACCTTCCGCAACCAGGACTACCACTGGGTCACCCCCATCGAGATCCAGGAGAACGAGAAGGTCACCGCGTCCGTGACCTGTGCCAAGCCGGGCACGCCCGCGACCGGAACCCAGGCTTCCGGATGCCATCAGGTGCTGAATGTCAGCGGTGAGCTGAAAGACGTCGCCCGGTAGAAACGGAACGTCGGCCCCCCGGCTTTCCCGCAGAGTGATGAGAACAGCAGAAAACCCCGTCGAGTGAAACCCGGCTGGTCGGGCGCGTGGCAGTTTCTTTCGCCCGGTCAGATGGGAGGTCTGGACCTCTCGGTTGCATTCCGGCGCCCGGATGGCGTGGGACTTTCGGTCCCCGACCCTTCCGGTAGTGCCGGGGAGACCGGGTGGGACGGCCGCCTGCCTGCCGAGGCCGTGGTTTCCGAATGGTCGGTCGGGGGTTTCGGCGTGCTCTGAAATATGGCTGGTTTACGTCTGTCCGCTATGGAGCGGGGGTGTTGCGCGAGCCGGCGGGGGGAACCGCGGGAATCCCTGGCGGGGTGGGGTGCGGCGTGAATCGCGCTAGCAGAACGTTCGGCAATTCAGCGGGTGAACACGCCGGTGACGGCGGAGAAAGTCCTGCTGAAATGAGTTGTACATCGTGCCGTCATAAAGACGGCCCGTGAAATGTGGCGTACGCCACGAACGGTCCGCGAGGGGAAACGGATCCCGCCGCGCGGGTGCCCGGGAAGGCAGCGGTCTTGCCCCGTGCCCAGGACCTTGGGACCTACTGTCCGCCATGGCCGCCGGGGAAGACTCGGCGACGAACGAACGACCACGCGAAGGAGCGAGCATGCCGTCGTACCTCACCCCCGGTGTTTACGTGGAGGAGGTGCAGTCCGGAGCGCGGCCCATCGAGGGAGTCGGCACCGCGGTCGCAGCCTTCGTCGGTTTCGCGGAGTCCGGCCCCTTCCACCAGCCGACGCTGGTGACCAACTGGGACCAATACGTCCAGACCTTCGGCACCTTCACCCCCGACACGTATCTGACCCCCGCGGTCTACGGCTACTTCGCCAACGGTGGCGGCGCGGCCTACATCGTGCGCATCGGCGGCCCGGCCGAGGGCGCCGAGGGTACGGAGCGGGGCCGGGCGGCGGAGGCGGCTCCGGCGACCGTCCTCGGCGGCTTCCAGGTCTCCGCCCGGCCCGGCGCGAGCGGGGAACTCTCCGTGGAGGTGGCCGACGCCGAGGGCGAGAACCCCCCGGAGGACCGGTTCCGGCTCCTGGTCCGGCAGGCCGGCAAGGTCGTGGAGACCTTCGAGGCGTCCAGCCGCAAGAACGTCAAGGGCTACCTGGTCACCCAGGCCCGCCAGTCCAAGCTCATCCAGGTCACCGAGCAGCCCGGCGCCACCCCGGCCCGCCCGGAGAACCAGACCCTCGCCCTCGCCCCGGCCGCCGCACCGGGCGCCGGGGTCGCCCGGCTCGACCCGGCCGAGTACGTCGGCGACGCCACCGCCCGTACCGGGTTCGCCGGCCTCGAAGCGATCGACGAGATCACCATGGTCGCCGTCCCGGACCTGATGAGCGCCTACCAGCGCGGCGACATCGACGCCGACGGCGTCAAGGCCGTGCAACTGGCGGTGATCTCGCACTGCGAGCAGATGGGCGACCGGGTCGCGGTGCTGGACACCCCGCCCGGCATGAACGCCCAGCGCGTCCGCACCTGGCGCAACGACGACGCCGGATACGACTCGCGCTACGCGACCGTGTACTACCCGTGGGTCAAGGTCTTCGACCCGGCGACCGGCCAGAACACCCTGGTACCGCCGAGCGGCCACGTCGCCGGTGTCTGGGCGCGCAGCGACGGCGAGCGAGGCGTGCACAAGGCCCCCGCCAACGAGGTCATCCGCGGCGCGCTGGACCTGGAGGTCCGCCTCAGCAAGGGCGAGCAGGACCTGCTCAACCCGATCGGCGTCAACTGCGTACGGGCCTTCCCCGGGCGCGGCATCCGGATCTGGGGCGCGCGCACCCTCTCCTCCGACCCGGCCTGGCGCTACCTCAACGTGCGCCGCCTCTTCAACTACCTGGAGGAGTCCATCCTCCTGGGCACCCAGTGGGTGGTGTTCGAGCCGAACGACGACCGCCTCTGGTCGAGCATCCGGCGCAACGTCACGGCGTTCCTCACCGAGGAGTGGCGCCGGGGAGCCCTCTTCGGCCGCACGGCCGAGGAGGCGTTCTACGTCAAGTGCGACCGTGACAACAACCCGCAGGAGTCGATCGACCTCGGTCAGGTCGTCTGCGAGATCGGCGTCGCCCCGGTGAAGCCCGCGGAGTTCGTGGTCTTCCGCCTCGCGCAGTTCTCCGACAGCACGAGCCTCGTCAACGAGTGACCCGGCAGGGTCCGCAAGAACGGAACAGGTGACACAGAGTCATGGCAGAGGGCGATGCTCTTTCCACTCACGTCTTCGGCGTGCAGCTCGGCGGCTATCTCGTCGAGTCGATCCAGGAGATCAGCGGCCTGACGGTCGAGGAGGAGGTCGTCGAGGTCCGTCAGGTGACCTCCGACGGCAAGCAGATCATCCGCAAGCAGCCCGGCGCGCGCCAGGCTGGCGAGGTGACCATCACCCGCGGGCTCGACAAGAGCAGCGAGTTCACCAAGTGGATCAAGGAAACGCTCAACAACGGGGCGGTCGACACCGCGCGCCAGAACCTCACCATCGAGATCAAGGACTCGAAGGGTGACACGGTCCGGCGCATCCAGCTCATGCAGGGCTGGGCCAGCAAGTGGGAGGGGCCCTCGCTGAAGGCCGGCGAGTCCAGCCCCGCCACCGAGTCGGTGACCATCACCTTCGAGGAGATCGTGGTCGAATGAGGCGACGGACCGTTACGTCGGGCGGGCTCGAAGAAGTCCTCGACAGCCTCGCCTCGGCCACGTCCGCCGCGCGGGAGGAGGCGCCGGCCCAGACGCCCGCGCCTCCCGCCGCCCGGAACCAGCCGGACCTGCGTACGGAGTTCGAGTTCGAGCTCCCGCGCGGATTCGTCGACGACGACGGCCAGGTCCACCGGACCGGCTCCATGCGGCTGGCGACGGCCCGCGACGAACTGCGCCCGCAGATCGATCTGCGGGTGAAGGAGAACCCGGCGTACCTGAGCGTGGTGCTGCTGAGCCAGGTGATCACCCGGCTCGGCACCATCACCGACGTGCACGCCGGGGTCGTCGAGCGGATGTACGCCACGGACGTGGCGTTCCTCCAGGACTTCTACCGCCGCATCAACAGCGAGGGCCACACCCACGCGGCGGTGACCTGTCCGCTCTGCCAGGGGTCGTTCGAGGTGGACCTCTCGGGTGGGCGCCTGGGGGAATCGTGACGTACGCCCTTCCCCGCCTGCGGGAGGAGATCGCGTACATCGCCTACCACTTCCACTGGCAGCGAGAGGACATTCTCGACCTCACCCACGGTGAGCGTCAGGAATGGGTGCGGGAGATAGCGCGGATCAACACCCGCGTCAACGAAGGCGGGTGATCGTGTGGGGTTCGGAAGCTGGTTCCGCAGGGCGGACCGGGAACGGTCCGGGGCGCTGGACCGGGACGGGGCCGACACCGGTCGCGCCCCGGAACCGGCGCAGGCGCAGGCGCGGGAGCCGGAGCCCGAGTCCGGCCGGGGCGACGGCGGTGCCGCGCGGACGGCCGGTGACTGGGACGGCGGCTGGCGGCGGGTGACGCCTCCGGCGGTGACCGTCGCCCGGTCGTCGATCGGGGTCAGCGACGGACTCCGGTTCCGGGACGGCCTCGCCTCCTGGCAGGACCTCTCCTTCGGGAGCGAACTCGGCCACGCCGTGCTGCCGTCCGCGCCGGTGGGGCTCATCCACGGCGTCGCCCGCCCCGGCGCCGCCCGCTCGGATTCCCCGGGCGGACCGCTGCTGCTGCGCGCCGCCCGTACCGCGCCCGAGGAGGAGCCGACGAGCGGTCCGGGCCGACCGGCGCCCGCGACGGCGGGCGACAGGACCGGCAGGGGCGGGGCACCCGGGAAGCCCGCCCCTGCCACCGCCCAACGGGCCCCCGTCCAGCGGGCCACCAGGGCACCGGACCGGCGTTCCGCCTCCGCCTCCGCCCCGGCAACGACCGCGGATCCGGTCGCCGCGCCCACCCCGCAGTACCAGCAACCGGCGGAACCCGCCCGGACCCGGCCCGCCCGGCCCGCGGCGGTACGTCCGCAACGGACCGCGCCGCCCCTGATCGTCGCCCGGCGCCCCGTGATGCCGCTGCGGCGGATCGCCGGGATACGGCCGGCCGGCGAGCCGGCCACCGCTCCCGCACCGGCCGCTCCCGCACCGACCGCGTCCTCATCCCCGTCCTCGTCCGTGTCCGCTTCGGCACCGGCCGTGCAGCGGGCGGAGCGCGCGGAGGCGTCGCGGCCGAACCCGACCGTGCGCGCGGAGAGCCCCCGGACCGCCTCGACCGCCTCGCCGGAGGCGGCATCGACGGGTGACCCCGCCACGGCCCGTCCCGCGGAGACGGTGCGCCCCGCCCTGGGCCGCCCCCTGCGCGAGCTGCCCATGGGCGCGATCCCCGCCGGGCGGGACACGCGGAGCACCCCCGCGCCGTCCGCCCCGGAGGGGGCGGGCCCGGGGATGCCCGTGATCCAGCGGCAGACGCCGGACGCCACGGCTCCGTCGACTCCGTCGGCCCCGGCCACACCGGCATCGATGCCGAACCGGACGTCGGCCCCGAAGCCCCCGCCGTCCCCCTCGGCCTCCCTCCCCGTACAGCCGTCGCGGTCCGAGCCGGGGCGGCCCGGCAGGTCCGGCGCGCGGGCCCGTGGCGGGATCGGCACCCCTCTTCCCGCGCTTCCGCCCACGGCCCGGACCGGTAACGACGCGCCGCTGCTCGGCGACCGGAGCCGGCCCCGGGCCGGAGCCACGACCCCGCCGCCGGGCCCCGGGACGCCGCGCCCCGCAGCCACCCCGGCCGGTCCCGCGCCGCAGCAGCCCACCGCGCCCGCCGACCTGCCCGTGCGCTCGTCCGCCGCGCCCGCGGGCCCCGGCGCCCCGGCCCCGGCCCGCCCCGAGCCGGTCCAACGGGCAGCGAGCGACACCGCCGCGAACACCACGTCCACGAAGTCCACGTCCACGAAGTCCACGTCCGCGAACACCACGTCCACGAGGACCACTTCCGCGAGGGCCACTTCGGGACACGCGACTTCCACGGGGTCCGCGTCCGCGAGGACCGCCGCCCCCGCGCCTTCCGGTCCTGTGCGACCGGTACGCATCCGGCGGGTCGCCCCGGACCGGGCACCGGGACAGGGGGCCGGACCGGTGCCGCCGCTGCCCTCCGTCCAGCGGGCGCGGCCGCTGCTGACGAACCGCGCCCTGAAGGTGAACACCGGCTCCGGCGAAGGCTTCTCCGGCCCGGCGGCACGCGCCTCGGCCAGACCGGTCGTACCGGCCACCTGGCGCCGCGACACACCGCAGCCCGTGGCCGCCCCACCCGCCCGGGACGGATCCCCGAACCCCGGCCCCGCGAACGTCGGTGCCGGGAACCCGAGTACCGGAAGCCCCGGCCCGGGGATTCAGCGCACCACGCGGGGCGCCGTTCCCCGACCGGCCCTCCGCCGACCAGGCACCACCGCCCCGGCCGAGGCCGCCCAGCCGCACCGGCCCGGGGCGACTCGCGGCCCCGCGTCCCCGGCCCCCGGCGAAACCGTCGTCCGTACCTCCGGACCCGCGTCCACATCCGCACCGACGTCCGCGCCCGGACACACGTCCACGTCCGCGCCCGCGTCCGGTCCCGCATCCGCCGCCGGATCCGTGCCGGGGCCGGGCGCGCGGACCGGCCGGGCGGAGCGCGGGGCGGGTGGCGGCTCCCTGCTGCGGCTCGTGCAGCGCTCGGTACGTGGGGGCGGGGCGAGGACCGGGCCCGACGACCGCCCGCAGGCGGGACCCGCCGCACACCGTCCGGAGCAGCCGTCCCCGTCCCTGCCCGCGGTGACGCGACCGGCTCCCGGAGCCGGGGCTGCGGCCTCCTTCGCGCCCCGGCCGGCCGTTCCGGTGGTGCGACCGCACCCGCCCGCCCAGAGCGGTGCGGGAGCGCCCGTCACCCCCGTACAGCGCGCGCCGCTGCCGGTGGTGCCCGAGTCCGCCACCGCCCTGCCCGTGGGACCGCAGGCCGGTCCCGGTTCCATGCCGCCCGGGCCGCCGGCCCTCTCGGTGCGCGTCCCCCGCCGCGCACCGGCCACCGTCACTCCCGCCGACGTCGCCGCCCCGCCACCACGCCCCGGCACCTCCGCCCACACCGCCGAGGCGATCCAGCGCGCGGTGGCCGACGCCGGGATCACCGGTGTTCCGGTGCGGGCCGTCCAGCCGAAGACGAAGCCCGCCACGCCGGGGCACCCCGGCCCGGCAGTACCCGCCGGGCCGGCCGCCGCGGACGCCCGGGCCGAGAACCGGATCACCGGCGCGGACATCGAGGAGCTGGCCCGACGGCTGATCGACCCGGTGAGTCGGCTGATCCGCGCGGACCTGCGCCGAGGACGGGAACGCACCGGACGGCTGTACGACGGCCGTCGCTGACCGGCAACGAACGGCCGTACACAGCAAGGAACTTGGAAGAAGCCGGGAAGAAGAGAAGCACATGACGGACAACATCTTCGCGACGAGCGTGTTCTTCAAACTCGTCATCGGGGGCAGCGACCTGGGCGCCTTCCACACCTGCTCGGGGCTGGGCGCCGAGGTGGAGATGGAACAGTACGCCGAGGGCGGCAACAACGGCTTCACCTGGCAGCTGCCGGGCCGGATCACCTGGACCAACATCACACTGACCCGCCCCGTCACCGCCGACACCCTCAAGATCGCGCGCTGGCTCAACGAGACGATCCAGCGCGTCGAGCCCAAGGACGGCGAGATCGTGGCACTCCGCCCGGACCTCAGCCGCATCATCAGCTGGCAGGTGCACGGCATCGTGCCGGTCCGCTGGCAGGGGCCGTCCTTCGACCCCGCCAACTCCCAGGCGGCGATCGAGACACTGGAGATCGCCCACGAAGGACTGGAGCCGTCCTGATGAACCCCCGTACCGCCGGACGGCACCGACCGTAGACCCCGGAGAGAACCGGGAGGAGGAGCGCAATGTCACCCGCTGTCCGCGCGAGCCGCGCTCGCGCCCAGCTGACCATCATGGAACCGCCGTCGACCGTCGGCGCCAAACCGGGCGGGAACCTCGCCAGAATCACCCTGCAGTTCAACCCCGCGAAGCTGTCGCTGAGCAAGAGCACCGAGTGGCGGCGCACCCCGTCCCGGATGGCCGGGCAGTCCGCGCTGCCCGAATTCGTGGGCAGCGGCCCCCGGTCGCTGTCCCTGGAGGTCTTCCTGGACTCCACCGCCACCCATGACAACTCGGTCGAGAAGGCCGTGGAGCAGATGATGCTGGCCTGCGTGCCCACCCCGAGCAGCCTGGCCCGCAAGACCCCCGCCAGCCCCTGGGTCCGCTTCGACTGGGGCACCTCGAAGACCACGTCCTTCGACGGCGTGCTCTCCAACTTCTCGGTCACGTACACCCTGTTCGACGTCGACGGGAAGCCACTGCGTGCCACCTGCTCCCTGTCGATCGAGGAGGCGAGCGTCGACCCGGCGGGCCAGAACCCCACCTCCGGCTCGCGGGAGGCCCGGCGCACCCACCGGGTCGTCGCCGGGGACAGCCTGCCGCTGCTCGCCTGGCGGGAGTACGGCGACGCCACCGCATGGCGCACCATCGCGGAGGCCAACGACGTGGACGACCCGATGCAGCTGGTCCCGGGCACGGAACTGGTCGTGCCCGGCCTGGAGACCCATGTCCCGGAGGGCGGCCGATGACCGCCCCCGGCCGCTCCTTCGCCGCGGACCCGATCGTCGAGGCCCCCGCCGAACTGCCGGCCGCCTGGGCCGCCCAGCTGGTGAGCTGTGTCGTGGACGAGAACGTCGGCCTGCCCGACACCGCCGTCCTCACCTACCGCGACCCCGACCACAAACTGCTCACCGCCACCGGCATCACCATCGGCAACCCGCTGAAGATCTCCGTGGTCACCGTGCAGGAACGGGCGCGGGAGCGGCTGTTCACCGGTGAGGTCACCGCGATCGAGCTGGACAGCGACACCACCGGATCGTTCACCGTGGTCCGGGCGTTCTCCCGGGCCCACCGCCTCCAGCGCGGCCGGAAGGTGGTGGCCTTCCGCAACATGAAGGCCGCCGACATCGTCCGCAAGGTCGCCGCCGGTGCCGGGCTGGCCTGCGGGAGGATCGAGGCCGCGCCGGTCACGTACCGGCAGCTGACCCAGCCCAACGTCTCGGACTGGGAGTTCCTCCAGTTCCTCGCGGGGGAGAGCGGCGCCCAGGTGCGGGTGGACGATCAGGGGCTGCTCCAGTTCGTGAAGCCGAAGCCGGCCTCCTCCGCCCCCGCGCCCAGCACCCCGGCGAGCCGCCACCCGATGGTCCTGGAGTACGGGCGCAACCTCCTCGCCCTGCGCGCGGTGCTGACCGGTGCGGACGGGGCGGACAACGTGGAGGTGCGCGGCTGGAACGTCGACACCAAGTCCCGGCTGGTGGCCCGTGAGCAGTCCCTCCGCAGCGACACGGTGGTCCCCGGGATGAGCCCGTCGGTGGTGGCCGGGGCGTTCGGCGGGGGCGCGACGATGACGGTCGCCGACACCCCGTACCGCACCCAGGCCGAGGCCACGGCGGTGGCCGGGGCGGTCGCCGCCTCGGTCGGCTCCGGGTTCGGGGAGATCGAGGCGGTCGCCGAGGGCAACCCCCACCTGCGCGCGGGCGAGCCGGTGGCCCTCGGCAACGTCGGCCCCGCGTTCGCCGGGCGCTACACGGCGACCGCCGCCCACCACGTGCTCGAACCCAACGGCGGCTACCGGACGACGGTCCTGGTCAGCGCCGCCCCCGACCGCTCCCTGACCGGGCTGGCCAGCGGCGCGAACGCGCCCTCGCGAGGCCCGAGGATGCCGGGACTCGCGATCGGCGTGGTCACCGACATCCGCGAGGGCCAGGCCGAACGCGGCTGGGTCAAGCTGAAGTTCCCCTGGCTCGACGACACCTACGTCACCGACTGGGTCCGCACCGTGCAGTGGGGCGGCCAGGGCGGCGGCGGGGTGTTCAGCCCCGAGGTCAACGACGAGGTGCTGGTCGGCTTCGAACAGGGCCTGCTGGACAGCCCGTACGTGATCGGCGGCCTCTACAACGGCGTCGACAAGCCCTCCCCGCACGACGTCCCCCTGGTCGACGCGACCAGCGGAAAGGTCAACCGGCGCTCCCTGGTGTCCCGTTCGGGCAACCGGCTGGAACTGCTGGACGCGCCGCGCGGCCCGTCCGGCGTCCGCATCGCCACCGGCGACAAACGGCTCGACGTCCGGCTGGACGAACGCAAGGGCGAGATCGCCCTGACCGTGTACGCACGCGGCGGCGGCCGGGCGCTCAGCTCCGTGACCCTCTCCTCCTCCGGCATCACACTGGACGCGGGGACGGGCGACGTGAACATCAAGGGCAGCTCCGTCACCGTCAACGGCAGAACCGGTGTCACGATCGACGGCGGACTGCTCGGCGTACTCAAGGCGAAGCTCATCAGGATCAACTGACCGGCCGTCGACCCGAGGCCCCCGGACCACGGGACGCGTCACCCGACGCCCCCGAACCCCCCTCACCACCACCTTCACCGCCGAGGAGAACACCGACCATGCCCCCCGCAGCCCGTACGGGCGACAGCACCGCCCACGGCGGCGTCATCGGCACCCCGCCCCCGGGCGCGGTGGCCGTCGCCACCGTGCTGATCGGCGGGCGGCCCGCGGCCGTCACCGGGAGCCTGCACGTGTGCGTCGTACCGCCGCACGCCGCACTCGGACCGGGAAACATGATCATGCCCAACCCGGCCGCCGCGCTCGGCGGACAGGTCCTGATCGGCGGGCTGCCCGCCGCCCGGATGCGGGACAACACCACCTGCGGCGCCCCCATCATCAGCGGCGCGCTGAACGTCCTGATCGGGGGCCCGATGTGAGCGGCAGCGGATTCATCGGACGCGGCTGGGGCTTCCCGCTGCGGGTCGGCGCCACCGGCGGCATCGGCATGGTGGAACGGGACCGGGAGATCGAGGAGGCCATCGGGCTGATCCTCGGCACGGCCCCCGGCGAGCGGCCGATGCGCCCGGAGTTCGGCTGCGGCATCCACGAGTACGTCTTCGCGCCCGGCGACGGCGCGACCGCCGGACGCATCGCCCACGAGGTCCGCACCTCGCTGGAGCGGTGGGAACCGCGCATCGAGGTGACCGACGTGGTGATCGCGTTCGACGCCATCGAGGAGGGCACCCTGTACATCGACGTGCACTACACCGTGCGGGCCACCAACGACCTGCGCAACCTCGTCTTCCCCTTCTACACCATCCCGTCCTCCGAGGGATCCGACGAAGCCGGAGCACGCTGATGGCCCTGCCCTCACCCAACCTGGACGACCGGCGCTTCCAGCAACTCGTCGACGAGGCCAAGCGGTACGTCCAGCAGCGCTCCCCGGAGTGGACCGACCACAACGTGTCCGACCCCGGGGTCACCCTCATCGAGACCTTCGCCTACATGGTCGACCAGCTGCTCTACCGGCTGAACCGGGTGCCGGACAAGAACTACGCGGCCTTCCTCGACCTGCTCGGCGTCACCCTCTTCCCGCCGACCGTGGCGCGGGCCGAGGTCGACTTCCGGCTCTCCGCGCCGCAGCCGGAGACCGTGCGCCTCCCGGCGGGCACCGAGGTCGCCACCGCGCGCGGCGAGACCGAGGAGTCCGTGGTCTTCTCCACCGTCGACGAACTGGCCATCGTGCCGAGTTCGCTGATCAGGCTCGTCACCGCACCGGCCTCGGGCGACCAGACGGACCGCACGGCACCGCTCGGCGCGGGCAAGGACATCCCGTGCTTCCAGTCCCGGCCGGAGCCGGGCGACGCCCTGCTCTTCGGGTTGCCCACCGCCGTACCCCGCTGCATCGTCGCCGTACGGCTGGACAGCCGGGTCGAGGGCGTCGGCGTCGACCCCCGCCAGCCGCCACTGGTGTGGGAGGCGTGGGACGGGGCCCGCTGGGTGGTCTGCGAGACCGGCACCGACAGCACCGGCGGCCTCAACCGGCCCGGCGAGGTCATCGTGTTCGTCCCGGCCGGGCACACCGCCTCGGTCACGGCGGGCGTACGGGCCGGATGGCTGCGCTGCCGCGTCACCGCACCCGAACCGGGTCAGCCGTTCTACTCCGAGTCGCCGACGATCCGCGAGGCGGAGGTCTTCACCGTCGGCGGCACCATGGACGTCGAACACGCCGAGACCGTCCTCGACGTACCGCTCGGCACCTCCGAGGGCGTCGCCGGACAGCGGTTCACCGTGAGCCGGGCCCCGCTGCTGATGGACGGGGAACCCCCGGTCGTCGAGGTCTCCACCGCCGAGGGCTGGCAGGTCTGGACCCCGGTGGAGCACTTCGGCGCCTCCGCCCCCAACGACCGGCACGTCCGGATCGACGCGGTCTCCGGCGAGTTCGCCTTCCCGCCCGAGGTCCGCGAGCCGGACGGCACGATGCGCGCCTACGGGGCGGTACCCGAGAAGGGCGCACAACTGCGGGTGCCCCGGTACCGCACCGGCGGCGGCTCCGCCGGCAACGTCGCCCGGGGCGCCATCAGCGTGCTGCGCAGCTCCGTGCCGTACGTGGCCGGGGTGGAGAACCGCGAGGCGGCCCGGGGCGGGGTCGACGGCGAGACCGTGGAGAACGCGAAGACCCGGGCGCCCCACATCCTTCGGGTCCAGGAACGCGCGGTCACGGCCGGGGACTACGAGGCCGTCGCCCGCGAGGCCGCCCCCTCCCTGCGCCGGGTCCGGTGCCTGCCCGCCGTGGCGGGGGAGGCCGGGGCGGTGCGGGTGCTGGTGGTGCCCGACGCGGTCCCCGACCGGGGCGGCCAGCTCCGGTTCGAACAGCTGATCCCGTCCGACGCCGTGCTCGCCGCGGTCACCGAACGGCTCGACGAACGGCGCCTGGTCGGCACCCGCCTCGTCGTGGAACCGCCCGCGTACCAGGGCGTCACCGTGGTCGCCCGGCTGGTGACCACCGGCGGCGACCCGGACCGGGTCCGCACCGACGCGGTCGCCGCGCTGTTCCGCCACATCGACCCGCTGCGCGGCGGCGCCGACGGCACCGGATGGCCCTTCGGCCGCCCCGTGCAGTACGGCGAGATCTTCGCGGTGCTCCAGAACGTGCCGGGGGTCGCCCTGGTCGAGGACGTACGGATGTTCCCGGCGGACCCGATCACGGGCAGGCGCGGGGCGGCGGTGCAGCGGATCGACGTCGCGCCCGGGGCCCTGGTCTTCTCCCACCAGCACCAGATCGAGGTCACCGTGAGCGGGGCAGGTGACGGCGCATGACCCGAGCCGCGGTACCCGGACTCCCCAGCCGCTACCCGATCGGCGGGCTGCTGCCCGCGCTGTACGCGGACGACGACCTGGCGCAGCGGTTCACGGCGGGCCTCGACACCGTGCTGGCGCCCGTCCTGTCCACCCTGGACAACCTGCCCGCCTACTTCGACCCCGCGCTCGCCCCGGCCGACTTCCTGCCCTGGCTGTCGACCTGGGTGGCGGCCGACGTCGACCCGGCCTGGCCCGAGGAGCTGCGCCGGGCCGTGATCGCCCGCGCCGTCGAACTGCACCGGTGGCGCGGCACCCGCCGGGGGCTGACCGAACACCTCCGGCTCTGCTTCGGCGTCGAGGCGGACATCCGGGACGGCGGCGGCGCCGCCTGGTCGAACGAACCGGGCACCGCCCTCCCCCCGGCACCCACCGGGGAACTGCTGGTACGGGTATGGGCGCCGCACGGCGGACCGGTGGACGCGCACCGCGTCCGGGCCGTCGTCGCCGCGTCCTGCCCCGTACACCTGACCCACCGGGTGGAGATCCTGCCCGGCCCACCGGACGAGACAGGAGACTGACACGATGCGCTCGTGTCCGGCGTGCGGTGCGGCCAACCGCGAGGACGACGAATTCTGCGGGAACTGCGGTTCCTACCTGGGATGGTCCTCCCGGCCGCCGAGCGGCACCCCCGCCACCACCCCGGAGCCCACCACTCCGGAGCCCACCACCTCGGAGACCGCGGCGCCCGCGCCACCGACACCCGGCCCCGCGGTCGGTTCGACGGGCGGTTCGACGGCGGACGGGTCCGCGCCCGCGTCCGCGACCGCCCCCGAACCGGCGCCCCCGGCCGCCGAACCTCCGGCCGTCCCGGCGCCCACGCGTGCGCCCGAACCCGTCACGCCGCCCCCGACTCCGGCCCCCGTACCGCCACCGGCGCCGGAGCCCGCTCCGCCCGCCCCGGTGCGCCCGGCCAGGCCCGCGACGGCCTCGGAACCGCCCGCCCCGCGACCGACGGAGCCGGACGAGCCGGACGGGCCCGTGGGCGCGGTACAGCCCGCCAGGCCGGTCGCCCGGCGGCCCGTGGTGCGCCCGGTCGCGGCGGACGAGGAACCCGAAGGGCCGCCGTGCCCGGCCTGCGGCACGCCCAATCTGCCCGGGCGCCGGTTCTGCCGCCGCTGCGCGGCCCCCCTCCAGCCCAAGGAGGAGGCGGCGCCGCTGCCCTGGTGGCGGACCGTGTGGCCGTTCCGCCGCCGGGTCAGGAGCAGTTCGGGCCGGGCACTGCGGCGCACGCTGATGGCCCTGGCCGTCGTCGCCGTGCTGATCGGGGGCTACCTGCTCGTACCGGCCGGGCGGTACGTCTACGAGGACGTACGCGACAAGCTCGGCAAGACGGCGGAGATCGCCCCCAGCAGGGTCACCGCCAGCACCGACCCCCCGGGCCACCCGGCCAAGTCCGTCACCGACGGACTGAGCAACAGGTACTGGGCGGCGCCCGGCCTGGGGGCCTCCCTCACCTTCACCTTCGACCGGCCGTTCCGCATGGTCGGCGTCGTCGTCTACCCGGGGGCGTCCACCGAGCCCGAGGAGTTCGGGCGGACGGCCCGGCCCACCGAGATCGAGATGGTCGTCACCAAGGAGGACGGCGGGACCGAGACGGTGCGGCTGAAGCTCAACGACAAGCCCGGCAAGTTCACGGAGCGGACCCGGATCAGCGACGCGGTCTCCGTCAGGATGGTGCTGAAGGCCGCCGCCGGCCAGGGCGAGGGACGGCCGATCGCCGTCGGCGAGGTGGAGTTCTACCGCCGCGCCTGAACCGCCGCGCCTGACCGACGGCGCCTGAACCACCGTGTCTGAACCGGTTCTCCGGTACCGGCGCGCGGCCGGTACCGGAGAACCGGGCGGGCCGGGGACCGTTCGTCCCCGGCCCGCCCGGTCCGGTCACCCGAGCAGCTGCTCCGGTACGAACCCGGCCTCCGCGAGCCGCAGCCACAGCTCGTCCGGGACCGGGAACCGGGCCGCCGCCGCGTTCGCCGTGACCTCGGCCGCGGACCGGCAGCCGAGCACCACCGAACTCACGGCACCGTGCAGCAGCGGAAACTGGATCGCGGCCGCCGTCAGCGGCACCCCGTACTCCGCGCACAGCTCCCGGCACCGCCGGGCCCGCTCCAGTGCCTCGCTGGGGACCGGCCGGTAGTTGAACATGGCGCCGGGGGTCGGATCGGCCAGCAGGCCGGTGTTGAAGACCCCGCCGACGACCACCGCCGTATCCGTCCTCGCGCACAGCGGCAGCAGGGTGTCGAGCGCCTGGTGGTCGAGGAGCGAGAAGCGGCCCGCGATCAGCACCACGTCCACGTCGAACTCCGCCACGTACGAGGCCAGCGGACCGCTGTGGTTCATCCCGAAGCCGATCGCCCGGATCAGCCCCTCCTCCCGCAGCCTGCGCACCGCCGGATAGGCGGTGCGGCGGATCTCCTCGGGGTAATCGTCCGGGTCGTGCAGATACAGGATGTCGACGCTGGAGCGGCCCAGCCGGGTCAGGCTCGACTCCAGGGACTCCCGGATGCCGCGCTCCGTCCAGTCGGTGACCACCTCGCCGGGGGAGCCGTCCGGCCGGGGCCGCAGCAGCCAGCCCGTCTTGGTGGAGATGACCGGGTCGGTGATCCCGGCCGGTCCGAGCAGCCGGCCCAGCCGCTCCTCGGCCTGTCCGTGCCCGTAGCGCGGCGCGGTGTCGAAGTAGCTGATCCCGGCCTCGGCCGCGGCCCGCAGGGTCGCGGCGGCCTCCGCGTCGGCGACCTCCTCGAACAGGCCGCCCAGCGGGGCGGTGCCGATGCCGAGGCGGGGCAGGTCGAAGGGGAGCCGGCCGGTGGCGGCGGTCTCGGTCATGCCGTCTCCCACGGGGAGGCACAGGCCGCGCGGCCCGCGCGCAGCGTCATGGTCAGGGTCAGCCGGATACGGGAGTGCCCGGCAAGGTCGACCCGGCAGTGCGGCCCGTCGACCGGCTGCTCGGGTCCGTCGTCCACGCGTACCGAGGCGACGTGGTGCTCGGCGAACGAACCCGCCTGCACCAGCAGCGCACGGGCCTCGGCGCCGAGGTTCACCAGCTCCACCACCGTGTGGTCCGGACGGATGTCCGAGACCAGCGCGGCGACGTCCTGCGGCAGACCGGGGCGCCGGGCGTCCGCGTCGAAGTAGCGCACGTGCAGATGGGTCAGCCCGCCGTTGTACAGCACCTGCGGCGAGCCGGTGGTCAGCTGCAACAGGGCCTCGGTCACCACCGGGTTGAGATGCTGCCAGTGATGGATGTCCAGGGCGTCCGGGCCGACCGCCGGGTCGGTGGTGTCGCCCTCGATGGCCGCCACCCGCTCGGCGCAGCTCGCCAGTGCGCTGCGCAGCATCCGCTCGGGGAAGTCCGGGTTCCGGCCGTGCAGGAACTCGTACCAGGGCTCCTCGTGACCGGCCTCGTCCTTGATGCGCTGGGTGTGCACGGCCGTCCAGTCCCAGTTCGAGCCCGCGCGCAGCCGCTCGATCCGCTCCCGGTCGGCCTCGTCACGGCTGAAGTGCCAGAGCGAGAGCGGCAGTTGGCCGGGCATGACGGTGAAGTCGAACCAGCCGGAGTCGTTGTGCCGCTGGGGCACCATCAGCGTGCGCTCCGCCGTCATCGACCGCAGGTGCGGCTCCCAGCGCTCACCCAGGGTGCCCATCTGGTCGGACCCGCGCTGCTCGGCGTGGGCCAGCACCGCGTCGAGCGGGTTGCGCGCCAGGTCCAGGAAGCCGCGGTCCCCGGTGAGCAGGGTCGCGTTGGCCGCGCCGACCACGGTCGAACTCCCGACCGGCGACAGGCCGTGCGGCCAGGACCAGCCGTAGTGGCCGCCGTACCAGCGGCCGTCCAGGTACTGGCCCACCACACCGTCCAGGCCCACGTTGTCCGGCACCACCTCGCGGCCCGCCAGCCGCTCCTGCCAGGCGGAGACGTACTCGGCCACCCAGTCGGCGTACCGCTGCTCCCCGCTGAGCAGGAAGGCGTTGGTGGCGAGCCCGGTGGCGCCCAGGTTGGCGATGGTGTCGCCGCGCCCCATCCGGTCCCACATCGCCCGGCCGTAGGAGCGCGCCAGCTCGGGCGAGGCGGCCAGTTGCTCGAAGGACGTGACGCCCTCGAACCCGTCCAGCGGCAGACCGTACGGGTGCAGCGCCAGACTCCACGGGAAGTACGGTTCCTCGTCGCTGAAGCCGTAGCGCGGCCCGGTCGAGCCGTTGTGCGGGGCGCGCAGCAGCCGGTGCCCGGCATCGTAGTTGGGGCCGCCGGGAAGGTAGAAGTCGGCGAACCGGCTGGCGAGTTCACGCAGCTCCGGGTCGTCCGGGTCGGCGAGGCAGAGCCCGTAGAACAGCAGCAGGCCCTCGCCCTGGTGGAACCAGTCGTAGCCGCGCTCCAGGCCGTCCACCAGCATGCCCATCCCGGTGAGCTGGGCGGTGACCCCCTCCCAGTGGCGCCGCGATGCGGTCAGCAACTCCGGGCTCCCGCCGAGCAGATAGAGCGTCGGCCAGTTGAAGAACGGCTCGTAGAAGTCGTCCACCCCGTCCCGGCCGTCCATCCCCTGCCCGAGGGTGTCCCGGAAGACCAGCCGGCCGTCCCCCTCGGTGTAGCGGTCGGCGAAGAGCCGCCACGCCTTCTCCTGGGCGGCGAACAGCTCCCGCTCCAGGCGCGCCCACGCGGGCACGTCGGTGACGCGCCGGGTCGCCTTCAGTAGAGGGCCGTGCGGCTCGCCCGTCGTGTGTGTGCCGTCGGTCCGCTCGGGCCTGAGCATCGAGTACACCCGCTCCCTCGTCACATTCGATTTAACAATCGCCCATCGATAGCCGATGGTTAGACTCACTGGCGGGGAGCCGACGTGTCAATACTCCGGAGCGGCCCCGCAAGCCCCGACGAGGAGGCACACCGTGATCGACTGCCATGTCCACCTGTGGGATCCGGCCGAGGGTTTCCCCTGGATCAAGCCAGGTGATCCACACCACCGGGCCTTCGGCGAGGACGACCTGGAACGCTCCGGCGCCGGTCTCGGCCTGACCGGGGCGGTGCTGGTGGAGGCCTCGCGCGGAGACATCGGGGAGACCCGGGCCCTGCGCGAACTGCGCCTGCGTCGACCGGACCTGGTAGCCGGCTATGTGGCCAATCTGCACGTCCACGCACCGGCCGGCCCCGCCGCGCTCCGCGACCTGCTCCGGGAGCCCGGCCGTCCCAACGGGATGCGGCTCGGCGGAGCCGAGTGGGACGGGACCCCCGAACAGGCCCGTACGCTCGTCCCGGTGCTCGCGGAGACCGGGACCGTGCTCGAACTCAACCTGTACCGGGGAGCGTTCACCGCCGCCGCCGAGGCCGCCGACCGGCACCCCGGCCTGACCGTCGTCGTCGACCACCTGGGCAACGCCCCGGACCCCCGCGCGCCGGAGGCGGGGGAGTGGTACCGCGACGTCGAACGCGCCGCCGCGCACCCGAACGTGGTGGTGAAGATCTCCGGCCTCCTCACCCAGCAGCACGGCGTCCCGCCCGAGCGCGTCGCGCACCTGGTGCGGTACGCCGTGGACGCGTTCGGCCCGGACCGCTGCCTCGTCGGCTCGGACTGGCCGATCTGTCTGCCCCGGGGCGGCCGGGCCGACGCGCTGGCCGCGCCCCGCCCCGGACTCGCCCACCTGACGGACGACGGGCTGCGGCGCGTCCTGCACACCACCGCGGTCCGGGTGTACGGGCTCACCGGCTGACCGGGCGTGGTTGACAGTGCTCGAACGCCCCTGCTTCGATTCTCTCGATGATCGATAGGCGATGAATACTGTCCGACCCGTCCGTCGAGAGTCGCCCCGGGCCCCGCGGGGCCGTCACGAGGCGCCTGCCGGGGCTGTTCCGAGGGGGCCGCACGGCCTTGACCGGCCGGGTGGCCGACACCCTCGGTGTGATTCCGTCGAGAGAAGACGGGCGCGTATTATGTCGCAACTCACGTGCCCCTGTGCTGGATTGGGAATTCATGGCATCTAACGCGTCGGGTGGATTCGTCTCCACACTGGCCACCAACAAGGACCGGTTCCGCAAGACGCTGATCTCGGACCAGGTGTACGAGCTGCTCCGCCAGGCCGTGGTCGAGGGCGATCTCGCGCCGAACGACCGTGTGGTCGAGTCGGAGATCGCGCGTCGGCTCGGGGTGAGCCAGGCCCCGGTGCGCGAGGCGGTCAAGCGGCTCGCCCGTGAGGGTCTGCTGACCCATGTCCCGCGCCGGGGCCATTTCGTCGTCGAGATCTCCTCGCAGGACGCGGAGTACGCCCGGCAGGTGCGCGAGCCGCTGGAGGGGCTGGCCGCCCGGCTGGCGACCGAGCACATCACCGAGGAGCAGCTCGCCGAGCTCGACGCCCTCGTGGAGCGGATGCACGAGGCGGTGGCCGCGAGCGACGTCAGCGGGTTCCGCGACGCCGACATAGAGTTCCACACCCTGGTCAGCCGGTACGCGGGCAACCCGTTCCTGGCCCGGATGTGGGAGGTCATCGAGCCGAGTCTGCGCACGCTGCGGGCCATCTCCGATCCGCTCTTCGACGGGGACCGGTGCGCGATGGCCGACGAGCACGGCCGTCTCGTCGGTCTGCTGCGGGCCAGGGACCCCGACCGGGCGGCCGAGGCGTTCGCCGACCACGCGGCGGGCCGGGGGCCCGTCCCGGACGGGCGGGAGGCCAAGCAGCCCGCCGGGGGCGCCGCGACGGACAAGGCGGGTACGGAGAAGACGGGCACGGGCAAGGCCGGCCCGGCGAAGGCGGCCGCGAAGAAGACAGCGGCGAAGAAACCGGCCGCGAAGAAGACGACGGCCCGGAAGACCGCTGCCCGGAAGCCGGCGGCCGCGGCGTCACCGTCGGACTGACCAGACCGCTGTGGGCCCGGTCCGGAGATCTCCGGACCGGGCCCACAGCCGTTCTCGTACGCGGTTACCTACGGGCGCCCGCGATCCAGCGGGGAGCACCGTACTGGTAGGCACCCAGGCTCGGCGTCGCGTCCGTGGAGCCGTCGTTGATCCCCGGGAGCGGGATCGCCTGGTTGCGCGCGGGGGATTCCGCGCTCAGCCGGTAGTCGCGCCCGGCCGCGTCGACGAAGAGCGGGTCGGTCCCCGTGGGGAGGTTGTTGGAGAGCACCAGCCCGCCGTCGGTCGCACCGGCCAGGCCCCGGATCTCGCCGATGTTGTTGTAGATCTTGGTGCCGGTCGACGCGTTCGGCTCCTTCACGTAGAACAACGTCATCCCGCCGGTGTTGTTGTACACGCTGTTGTTGTGCGAGCCGGTGCCCAGACCGTTGAGCATCACCGTGCCCTCGCGGTTGCCCCAGCCCACGTTGTTCGCGATCACCAGATCGCTCTGGCCGTTGTCCGCGTAGACCCCCGAGATCCCGAACGTGGTGGAGGTGGTGGCGGGCTTCGGGTCGTGCAGCACGTTGTGGTCGATGGAGGTGCCCATCATCCACGCGCTGCAGCAGGTGTAGATCGCGGCGACATCGAGGCTGAGGCGGGCGTAGCCGGAGATGTCGTTGTACGCGATGACGTCCTTGCCGGGCGTGAGCCCCGGGACCTCGTTCCACTGGAGGTTGATACCGCTGCGGCCGACGTCGGCGATCGTGTTGTGGGTGACCGTCTGGCTGTTGCCCTGGACGGCGACGCCCGCCGCGTAGGTGCCCATGTAGTCGACGTCGCGGATCACGTTGTCGGTGGCGGTGTTGTTCTGCCCGCGCAGCGCGATGCCGTTGCCGGCGCTCAGCGCCAGATCGCTGTTGACGATCTTGTTGAAGGTGCCGTCCAGGATGATGCCGGTGTCGCCGACGCCCCGGGTGACCGTGGAGCCGCAGTCCGTCCCGCCCCGGGTGATGTCCGTGTAGTGCGACAGGTAGCGGCCGGTGATGCCGTCCAGGGTGACGCCGGTGCTGGTGGCACCCGTCCGCGCCGTGGTGGCGAAGAGGCCGATGCCCTGGACCGTGGTGTGGCTGGCGTTCGCCAGGTCGAAGCCGTAGGTGCGGCGCTTCGCCTCGACGGTGTGGCCGCTCGGGTCGTCGGTGGAGTACAGGTACAGGCGCTTGGCGGTCGGGTCGTAGAACCACTCGCCGGGGCGGGCCAGCTCACCGATCTTGCCGGAGAGCGCGTACCGGGTCTCCTTGGGCACCACCTTGTGGGAGCAGACCGGCGCCTCGCTCAGGGTCACCGAGCCGGGGGCGGAGCTCTTCACCGTGGTGGTGGCGGAGATGTACCAGTAGCCGGTGAGGGCGCGGGCCCCGTCCCAGTACCCCGCCGGGCGGGTCAGGGCGGGGTCGGCGATGGTGGCCTCCGCGCTGCCCGCGCCGGCGTACTGGAGGGTGGGGGAGAGCAGATCGAGCCCCGGGTAGGGCCACTGCGCCTCGATGTCCATCTTCTTGTCGGTGAACACCTGCACGGTGGTCACGTCCTGGCCGAGGTCGACATCGGTGCTGTACACGTTTCCGGCCGCGACCGCCTCGCTGAACGGCGAGTCCGCCGCGAACGGGTCGGTTTCGGCGATCCGGGTGACGTCGGCACCGGTGACCTTGTGGAAGCCGCCGACCTTCGACGCCCCGCTGACCGTGACCTGGGCCCCCGGAGCGGCCCGGTAGGTGATCGGCTCCGCGGCCGTGCCGGAGCGGGCCGGCACGACGGTCTCCTCGTACGTGCCGGACAGGATCAGGCAGGTGTCGCCCGGCACCATCACGTCCGCGCACTGCTGGATGTGCTGGAACGCGGATCCCTGGGTCCTGCCCCCGGCCTGGTCCCGGCCGGTCGGGGAGACGTAGTACGTCTGTCCCGACCTGGCCCGGTCCGGCTGGGCGACGGCCGGGTGACCGGCCGCCACCACCATCAGGGATGTGAGCAGGGCGGCTGCGGACCAGGGCCCCTTGCGGGACCATGGCCTCCGACTCCTCATCACGCTGTGGTCCTTTCTCTACTCTTTCTCGGAGGGGAAACGTCGAACCCGGTCGTCCCTTGCCGGTTCGTCCACCGGCTCATCCCTTGACGGCGCCGACGGTGAGACCGCTGATGATGTGGCGCTGCATGTAGATGAAGAAGATGACGACGGGTGCGATGGCGAGCAGAAGGTTGGGAAACACCTTCGTCAGGTCGGTCGAGTACTGACTGATGCCGGCGTAGATCGCCGTCGTGACCGTGTAGTGCCCGGAGGACGGGCTGAGCAGGATCTGCGGGGAGACGAAGTCGTTCCAGATCCCAATCGAGTTGAGGATGAGCACCGTGACGACCGCGGGACGCATCAGCGGGAAGATGATGGACCAGAACGTGCGGTACCGGCCCGCCCCGTCGATCGTCGCCGCGTGGTCGATGTCCACGGGGATGGTGCGGATGAAGCCGACGAACAGGAAGATGCTCACCGGCAGTGTGGACGCCACGTCGTGGGCGACCAGACCGGTCACGGTGTTCGCCAGACCGATCTCCCGCAGCACGTAGATCACCGGGATGATCACGGCGGCGCCCGGGATGAACGTCCCGGCCAGGAAGTACAGCAGCACCAGCTGCGTACGCCGCTTGAGACTGCGCGCGATCGCGTACGCGGCGGGACCCGCGAGCAGGATGCACAACACGTCCACGATCACGACGAGGAACAGGGTGAAGCCGTATCCGCCGATCACGTTGAACTGCGGGCTGTTGATCGCGGCCGACATGTGCTCGAAGGTCAGCCCGCCCAGCGGAATCGAGAACGGGTTGTCGAGAATGTCCTGCTGGGACTTGAAGGCGTTCACCACCAGCAGGTAGATCGGCACGATCATGGCGACGAAGAGCACGCCGAGCAGGACCCACCGCACGGGTGAGCGCGGCTCCTTCTCCTCCGTCCCCCGGGTGTCGTCACCCTTGGCCGGCCGGGCCTCGGCCCTCTCGCGGACCTCTGCCTCTAGTACCACCACCACCGGCTCCTCACTGACCTGTCGCTGCTTGGTCTTGACGGTTGCGCAGCGCCGTCACGAGGAGGGCGAGCGCGGCGGACACCACCATCAGGAAGACCGCCTGAGCGGTCGCGTACCCGACCTTGGTGCCCTCGAAGGACCGGGCGAGAATGAGGTACGTGAACGTCTGGGTCGAGCCGGCCGGCCCGCCGCCGGTGAGGCTGACCACGATGTCGTACGCCCGGATCAGACCCACCAGGTTGAGTACGGTCGCCACCGTCACCACGGGCGCGATCATGGGGATCACGATGCGGGTGTTGATCTGCCGCCGGGAGGCGCCGTCGAGCGCCGCGGCCTCCAGCAGCTCGGCGGGCACCGTCTGCAGGGCGGCCACGAACAGCACCACGTTGAAGCCGAACCCGGCCCACACGATCACGCCGATCAACGAGATCAGGGCGAACTTCTCGTCGAAGAGGAAGCCGATCGGCTCGATCCCGAACTTGGCCAGCGTGTTGTTGATGGCGCCGTTGGTTCCGAGGATCGCCGCCCAGAGGTAGCCCAGGATCAGCGCGCTGATGACGTGCGGGAAGTACGCCACGGCCCGGAAGAACGAGTTCGAGCGCGAGCGGCCCTTGAGGGCCAGCGCGTACACCAGCCCCAGGCCCACCATGAGCGCGGTGCCCACCACCGAGATCAGCCCGGTCACGTACCAGGCGTCCGAGGAGCTCGGGTCGTCGAACAGGTGCTTGTAGTTGTCGAGCCCGATGAACGCGGCGGTGGAGAAGCCGTCCCAGTCGGTCAGGCTGAGGTAGACCGCGACGCCCACCGGTACGACGGTCATCACCGTGTAGAGCAGGACGGCCGGACCGATCATCCCGAGGGACACGGCCGACTCCCGCAGCCGTGTCCGTCGCTGCTGCCGCCGGCCGGTGTTCAGCCCTGCGAGTTCCACCACTTGTCCAATCCCTTGGCGGCGTCCGAGGCGGACGAGCCCGTGTACAGGGACTGGACCTGCTTGTTGAGCTCGTCGCTGAACCCGGCGATCGGCTGGCGGTCACCGGACTTCACGAGCACCGAGGGCGCCTTGTCCAGGATCTGCTGCACGGCGGTGCCGAGGCTGGAGGTGTCGTACGTGAAGCCGCTGCGCAGGTTGCCGTCCGAGGCGAGCTGGCTCTTGATGGCCTCCGGGTCGGTGGTCGCCCACTTCACGAACTCGATCGCCTCGGCCTTGTGGCGGGACTTGTCCACCACGACGTACGGGTTGGAGAGGTTGCCGAACTGGCCCGACGGGTAGGCGCCGTCGGTCGGCATGGTGAACACCCCGACCTCGTCGCTCTTCTTCGCCGCGTCCGCGGCCGGAACGAAGAACGACCCCATCATGTACATCGCGGACTTGCCGTTGAGGAAGTTGGTCTGACCGTCCGCGTAGGTGAGGCCGAGCGCGCTCTTCTGCAGGTAGCCCTTGTCGATCCAGCTCTTGTAGGTCTGGAGGTAGGGGAGGTAGCCGCTCTCGGCGAAGGAGTTCTTGCCGCTCTTGCGCTTGGCCGTCCAGTCCGGGTCGGCGGTGAGCACACCGGCGTCGGCCATCATCGAGAACTGGCCCCCGGTCACCCACTGCCCGGCGGTCTGCAGCGGTGTGTAGCCCGCCTTCTTCAGATCCCCCATGGCCGTGGTGAACTGGTCCATGGTCCGGATCTTGGTGGCATCCACGCCCGCCTTCTCGAAGGCGGCCTTGTTGTAGAAGACGAGGGACTGGATCTGCTCGCCGACGCCCGCCACGTAACGCTTGCCGTCCACGGTGTACTGATCGGCCAGCGGGGTCTTCCCGGCCCAGTCCTGGTCGGACAGGTCGGCGAAGAGCTTGGCGGTCTCGGCGCTCGGAATGATCTGCTGGGCCACGTCCGGCGGGTCGCCCGCGGCCAGGTCCTGCCGGAGCTTCGCGTCGGCGGATATCGTGCCGGTGAGTTCGAGCTTGATCTTCACACCGGCGTGGGCCTTCTCGTACCTGGCGAAGAGGTCGTTCCAGTACTTCTCCGTCAGATTCGGCGTGATGTTCACGATGACGCGGAGGGTCGTGCCCTCCGAGGCCTGGTCGGAGTCGCCGCCGCAGGCGACGGCGGAGACCATCACCAAGGGAGCCAAGGCGAGTCCGCAGGTACGGCGCCACACTGATTTCATGGGACACGCTCCGTTGCGTAGTCGTGAATAATCGATAGGTGATACTCAGCCGCAGATCCCCGGGAGGAACGGCGGCGGGGTTCCGCGGGCATTCCTGGGTGGTGAACGCCCGGCGGGGGTGGTGCGATTGCGATGAGATGGAGGCGGTTGAGGTCCTCGCCCCTGTGTCTATCGTCTATCGATTGCTGATGCTAGGGGTGGCACTCCGCTTCTTCAAGAGTGCTGCCACAAACCTCTGCGGTCGGTTTTCCATGCCCCGGCCGGCCGGGGGTGTGCGGCAACCACCGTACGGTGATGTGGCCTTGGGGTGCCGGGGTGCGCACTGTGAGCGTCAGTCGGCTCAGATGATCGCCCCAACTCCGGTGCAGCTCCGGGTCGTCGATCTCCCTGCGGACCACGTGGGCGTCCGCGACCAGGGGATCCCATCGCATCAGCAGACCGCCGCCCCCGGGGCCGGTGACGGTGGCCCAGCCCTCGCCGTACGCGACCTGACCGGCCAGCACATGGTGGAGCGCCACCCCGGCGCCGGGGTCCTCCCACCGGTCCTCGACGCTCACGTACGCGTCCGCCTCCCCGTCGGCCCGCACCAGTCGGACGGTGCGGTGCCACCGGGCAACCGTGCCGGACGGATAGGCGCCGCCGATCTCGGCGGTCATCCCCGCCGCCCCGGGGCCGAGTTCGACCTGGACGTCCCGCGCCCGGTGCCCGGGGCCGGGCTGTTGCGGGGCGCCGGGATCGGGGACGTTGTGCCAGTCGCTGCGGAACGGCCAGTCGGCGTAGCGGTCCGGTCCGAAGGTCCGCACGGTGTACGTGGGCCGGCCGACGTCCACCACCAGGGGGCGCCCGTCGGCCGCCACCCAGTAGGAGCCGACGTCCAGGTGGTTGTGGTGCTCGCCGTTGTGCCCGGCCTTCACGGCGACCGCGAGCCCCTCGGCGCTGGACGCCCGCTCGCGGGCGAGCAGGATCTGGAGCCGGGGGAGCCAGGTGTGCGCCGCCAGCCAGGGAGCGGGGGGCTCCGGTGCGGCGGGTTCCGGCGGCCCGGCCACGACCGCGCGGCACCAGCGCCGGTCGGCGAGCGCGGTCAGGGCCCGGCCGAGCCCCGCACGGGGCGGAGCGGCGTCGCGCCGGCGCCGGGCCCCGGCCAGGGCGTGGGCGGCCGTGGCGGGCTGCCCCAGCCGCAGACCCCAGCGGAAGGGGACCTGCCAGGGCTGCTCGGGGGAGAGCCGGGCCGGGGCGTCGCCCACGTTCACGTACCAGTCGCCGCCGAAGTGCATGCGCTGCGGATACTTCAGCAGCTCGCCCAGGAGCGGCAGCCGCCGGGCGTCCAGCGCGGGGCCGCCCACCCCGGCCAGCAGGTCGAGGATCTCCATCAGCCGGCAGGCCCCCACCCACCAGTAGGCGATCCCCTCGTCGATCCCGCCGTCGTCGGGGAGCGTGACGACATAGTGGTCCAGGCCCGCCACGACCAGACGCACCAGCCGGGCCCGCCGGGCGTCGTCCTCGCAGAGCAGCAGCGCGGCGGTGAGCACGGCGCCATGGATCCACGGGTTCCAGTTGTTGGCGTCGCCCTCGGTGCCGATCCAGCGCCAGTCCCGGCGGCGCTCGAACGGGAGCAGCACCCGGTGCTCCACCTCCCGGCGCAACCGGCGCCGGAGCCCCGGCATCCGGTGGTCCAGCCGCGGCCCCAGGACGTGGTCCGCCCAGGCGAGGAGGGAGGCGACCTCGGCCGCGCCCAGGTCGAGACAGGGGTCGTCCGGGTCGGGCACCAGTTCCCCGCGGTCCGCCGTGAAACGGTCGTGCGGCGCCCAGCACCACGTACTGGCCTCGGTGAAGGACACCAGCCCGTCGATCGCCGCGTCCAGGAACGGGCAGGCCCCCGGACCGTCGGCCGCCCCGGCGTCCTCGTCGGCCAGTACCGCCGCCAGGACCAGCAGCGACACCCGCTCCTGGAGTGCCCACGCGGCGTCCTCGTACGCGCCGCGGTTCCCGTCGCGGAAGGCGCGGGCCCACGCCCCGGCGGTCAACCGCGGCTCCGGCCGCCCGAGCTCCGCCTCCGCGTCGGCCAGCATCCGGTCCCGTATCTCTTCCGGGACCGCGTCCCAGACCTCGCGGCGGGTGATGTCCAAAACCCCCGTCCGGGCGGCCGGAGCGCCGAGCAGCCGTATCAGCCCGGCATCGTCCTCGGCCGCGAGGACCGCCGCGAGGCAGGTGCCCAGTGGCCCCGTCCCGGCGCTCATTCCTCCCCGTCCAGCTCCAGCTCGATCACCGGGAGCAGCACGTCGGGCCGGGCGATCGGCAGGGTCAGCGTCAGGGTGCCGGCCGGCTGGTCCGGCGGGGCGAGGTTGTTGTGCTCGTGCCGCGCGCCGTCCAGTTCCTGGAAGCGGATCTCCGAGCCGTCGTGCAGGAGCTGCGCGTACCGCACCCGCCCGGCCAGCCCGGGCAGATGGAGGTGCTTGAGCGGCCAGGCCAGCAGGTGCAGGTACAGCCGGTTGCCGGACCGGGTGTACAGCGCGTTCGCGGGCGGCCGGTGCGGGCTCGGCCCCGCGCCGTGCACGGCGCGCCCGTGCAGCGCGGTCCACTCGCCGATCGCCCCGAGCGTGGCGCGGGCCCGGGCGTCCAGGGCGCCGCGGCCGGTGGGGCCGACGTTCAGCAGCAGATTGCCGCCGCAGGCGACGGACTCCACCAGCATCCGGACCAGCAGCGCGGGGTCCTTGTAGTCGTGGTTGTCCCGGTCGTACCCCCACGAGCCGTTGAGCGTGTGGCAGGCCTCCCACCGCACCCGCTCGCCGCCCCGCTCCAGCGGCCGGTCCGGCTGGTACTGCTCGGGCGTCACGTAGTCACCGGGGATGCCGAGCCGGTCGTTGACGAGGATGCCCGGCCGCAGCTCCTTCGCCAGCGCCATCAGCCTTTCGGCCCCCCACTCCCCGGGGCCCTTCTCCGGGTAGCTGAAGTCGAAGAAGAGCAGGTCGATCTCGCCGTACCCGGTGAGGAGTTCACGTATCTGCCCCTCCATGTACGCCCGGTAGCGCGCCATGTCGCGGGGCTCGTCGCACGCCTCGGTGCCGCGCAGCGGATGGTGCTCGTCCACCGGGAAGTCGGGGTGGTGCCAGTCGAGCAGCGAGTAGTACAGGCCGACCCGCAGTCCCTCGGCGCGCATGGCCTCGACGAACTCGCGCACCAGGTCACGGCCGTTCGCCCGGACCGAGGTGTAGTCCGTCAGGGCCGAGTCGAAGAGGCAGAATCCGTCGTGGTGCTTGGTGGTCAGTACGGCGTACCGCATGCCGGACTCGCGTGCGGTACGGGCCAGTTGCCGGGCGTCGAAGAGGTCCGGGTCGAAGCGGGACAGATAACGGTCGTACTCCTGCTGGGACATGGCCTCCCGGCTGCGTACCCATTCGTGCCGGGCGGCGAGGCTGTACAGCCCGAAGTGGACGAACATCCCGAAGCGCGCCGCCTCGAACCAGCCGGTGGCGTCGGGGGAGTGGGGAGAAGCACCGGTCACGGAGGACTCCAGACACATTGACATCACTAATCGATTGGCTGTTATCTACCATCGATAGGCGATGATGTCACTGGCATTGCGTGCGGTGAGCACGCGGAAGGGCACGTGCATGCACCCGATTCGGGACCAGGAAACGCCGTCGACGGGGGAGACCCGAAGCAACGGCGAGGAACAGAACCGTAGTTACGAGTCGATGCGAGCACCGGTCCACACCTCGGACTACGTACGGCCCACGGCGCGGATGGTGGACGCGCTCAAGAACGTGAGCGCCGCGACGGCCTGCGCGAAGCTGCACCAGATGGGGATCACCCGGACGTTCATCGACGGCCCGGTGCCGCTGCACCGCGAGCCGGACGTCAGGATCACCGGCGGAGCGGTGACCCTCCAGTTCCTGCCGCAGCGCGAGGACGTCTTCAACGGCGCCGAGCAGGAGGACATCGAGCGCAAGACCGCGCTGTGGGCCGTCCTCGAATCCGTCCAGCCCGGCGACGTGCTGGTCGTCTCCGCCCACGGCAGCCACTTCACCGGCTGCCTCGGCGACATGCTGGTCCGCTACTTCAAGCTGCGCGGCGGCGCCGGGATCGTGGTGGACGGCCGGGTCCGGGACGCCGCCCGGATCCGCGCCCTCGGCGTACCCGTCTGGTGCACCGGGGTCACCCCGCACTACGCCTCGCAGACCGACCTGTTCCCGTCCGCGTTCAACGTGCCGGTCGGGGTGGGCGGTTCGCTCGTGACGCCCGGCGACCTGATCGTCGCCGACGAGGACGGAGCCGTGGTCGTCCCGCAGGCGAACGCGATCCCGCTCGCCGAGGACTCCCTCCTCCACCAGGACCGGGAGGAGTTCGCCCGCCGCCGCCTGGACGAGGGCGGCCGCCTCTCCGACTACTACCCCCTCACCGGCGAGGGCCTGACGGAGTACCTGGCGAGCCGGTCCGCCACCTGATCCGGGCGGGGGAGCGGGCGCGACGCCGGTCGGCGGCCCGGGGCGCGCCGTCCTCCCGGACCGTTCCCCGAGCCGCCTGCCCGCTCGTACCCGTCAGGGCCGGTGCGTGCGCCCGGCCCTTGACGGACCGCTCCGGGAGACCTGCGTATCGGACGCCCGCCCGCTCCGGGCGCAGTCCGGCCTACTCGGCGCGCAGGGCCGTGGCGGTCCGGGCCCGGGCGGCCCAGGTGCCGGGCAGGAGCGCTCCGAGGACGGCGATGAGCAGACCGCCGAGCACGAGCGGGACGACCTCCGCGGCGTGGTAGACGTCGAGGACGGAGCCGGGGAGCCGGAGCCCGGCACCGTCGCCCATCGCGGGCATGACCCGGTGGTGCAGGGTCATGCCGAGCGGCACCCCCAGCGCGCCGGCGACCAGACCGGTCACCACGACCGAGGTCACGACCATCGTGAGGGTCTGGAGGGGGGTCATGCCGAGTGCCTTGTGGATCCCGATCTCCCGGACCCGTTCGTGGGTGTCGAGCAGTACGCCGTTGAGCACGCCGAGCGCGGCGACGGCGACCAGCATCACCGTGAGGAGCGCGGACAGGGCGTTGAGCGTGACGACCATGTCGCTGCCCGCGCCGGGCCCGCCGACCTGGGCCTTGACCCCCAGCGGCGCCAGCTGCGCGTTGAGCGCGTCGACGTACTCCGCGGCATCCGTGCCCGGCGCGAGCGCGATGTGATGGCTCGTCGGTGCCGGGTCGGGACGCGCCGCGGAGAGGGACGAGATGTCGGTGAAGACCTGCATGCCGTCGTTGCGGGGGTCCAGGGCCTCCCCGACGATCCGGACCGTGACCGGCTCGGCCAGGCCGTTCAGGGTGACGGTGGAGCCGATCCGGGCCCCGGTGGCGGCGAGGAACCCGGTCGGTACGGCGGCTTCGCCCGGGCCGTCGATCCAGCGGCCCTCGACCATGGTGTAGCCGCCCCAGGAGGCGTCGCCGGTGAAGGCGACGACATGGACGGTGCCGGTCAGTCCGGACACGGTCACCGGTACCGTCGTCGCGCTGTAGTGCCTCCCGGTCCCGGCAGTGGCCTCGACGGCCGCGGCGACCGCGGCGGGATCGGCCCGCGGCCGCTTCCCGGCGTCGGGTTCCCGGGGGCCGAAGTCCGGCGGGGGAGCGGGCACGGTGACATCGGCGGCATCGTGGGCCTTCGCCGTCATCACCTGGCCCAGCGTGGCGCCCATTCCCACGGTGAACGTGACGGCCAGGGTGCCGAACAGGACCGCCGTGCCCATGGCCAGTACCCGGCCGGGCCGGGCGAAGGGCCTGGTCAGCCCGAGGGCGATCGATTGCGGGAACGGCAGCCGCGCGGCCACCCGGGCCGCCCGGCGCCCACCCCCGGCCGAGGACGTGCGTCCTACGGCGAGCGCGTCGACCGTGCGCAGGCGCCCGGCTCGCCCTGCGCTCGCCCACGCGGTCCCCGCCACCAGCCCGAGCACCCCGGCGACCACGGCCACGTCGACCCGGGGCACGAGGACCAGGGACGAAGTGCCGTAGACCTCCCCTGCCTCGGCCAGCACCGGCACCGCGAACAGATGGCCGAGGAGCAGACCGAGCCCCGTGCCGACCGAGGCCGGGATCAGCGCCTGGCCGACATGGGCCCGGACGACCTGGGCCGGAGTGAGGCCGATGGCCTTGAGGATGCCGATCCGGCGCCTTCCGGTGCCCACGGCGGAGGCGACGACATTCCCCACGACCAGCACCGACATCACCAGCCCCAGGACGCCGAAGGCCATGAGGAACGGCACATAGAGAGCGGTGGCGCGTTCGGCGCTGTTCCTGACGGTGAGCCAGGACCGGTCGCCGATGGCCGCACCCGGCGGCAAGGACGCCGTCACCGACTTCCTTCCCGCGGCGATCTGCGCCTCGGTCTCCGCGGCCGTGAACCGGTACAGCATCTGGATGCCGCCGTTGCCGGACGTGGTCAGCCCGGGCACCTGGGACGGTACGACCCAGGCGTCGGCGGTCCCCGTGACCGAGCGGGCCACCCCGACCACCGTCAGAGTGGGCGCTCCCGCCGGGCGGGCGAAGGAGATCCTCCCGCCCAGGACGGGGATCACCGACGAGTCGGCGGAGAGCACGATCTCGCCGGGGCGCGCGGCCCACCGCCCGTCGAGCAGCGCCAACTCGTCCACGCCCCGGCCGGTCCCGCCCCGGCCGGCCACGGTCATCGGCCAACCGGGGCCCGCCCCGTCCGCCCGTGGCGTGACCGTCGCCGTACGGAACGGCCCGGCCGCGCGGCCGACCCCGTCGGCCCGCCCGGACGCCGCCAACTGCTCGGCGCCGACCCGGCCCGCGTCGAACTGGACCGACAGATGCGCACCGTGCTGTCCGGCGAAGGCGTCGTCGAAGGGTGCGCCGGAGACCACCAGCAGCGATCCGCCGAGGACGGAGGCGGCCACGGCCATCATGGTGGTGAGCCCGATCACCAGCATCTGCACCCGGCGTCGTCCCACGCCCGAGCGCACCACCGTGCCGAGGGCGCTCATCGGACGGGCTCCTCGGCGATGTCGCGCGAGCGGACGTCCTCGACGATCCGGCCGTCGGCGATCCTGACCGTACGGTCCGTGCAGGAGCGCGCCAGAGCCAGGTCGTGGGTGACGACGACCAGGGTCTGGCCCTCGGCGTTGATCTCGGTGAGCAGCGCGCTGACGTCCTGCCCGGCGGCCGTGTCCAGGGCCCCGGTCGGCTCGTCGGCCAGGAGCACCGGCGGACGGTTCATCAAGGCCCGTGCGACGGCGACGCGTTGCCGTTCCCCGCCGGAGAGTCGGCCGGGGTGGGCGCGGGCGTGCCGGTCGACCCCGAGGCTCTCCAGGAGTTCCGCCGCCCGGCGGCCCGCCTCGGCACGGGACATCCCGGCGAGCCGGGCGGGCAGGACGACGTTGTCGGTGACGGTCAGATCGTCGAGCAGGTGGAAGAACTGGAAGACCATGCCGATCCTCGACCGCCGGTGGAGGGCCGCCCCGGCCTCGCCCAGCAGGTCCACCCGCACCCCGTCCACGGTGACGGCCCCCGCGTCCGGCCGGTCCAGCCCCGCGATCAGGTTGAGCAGCGTGGACTTGCCGCTGCCGGACGGGCCGAGCACGGCGACGGCCTCGCCGGCCCGTACGGTCAGCGACACGTCGTGCAGGGCGGGCGGGCCGTCGTCGTACCGGCGGCTCACCTCGCGCAGTTCGATCACGGGCGTGGTCATGGACGGGCTCCTTCGAGGGGTGCGGTCGGACCCTCCGGACGCTAGGAGCGGGCCCGTCCGGCGCGCGTCGCCCGCCCGGACCCTTTGCCGTACCGCGCCGGGACCAGCCGCCGAGTCGTCATCCTCACGATGTAGTCGTCCGATGCAGCCGGGGAGCCGGGAACAGCCGCCGGGGCGGACTCCGGCCGGGGCCCGGACGGAGACAATGAGCCGGTGACGAACACGCGTGCGACGTTGGAGGCGTTGTGGGCCCTGGCCCGCGGAGCGGTCCGTGACGCCGGACGCCCGACCGGACCACCGCCCCGCCCCGGCCGCCGGGGACAGCAGCTCGACGTCCTCGTGGCGCTGGTGCTCGGCATCGCCACGGTCCACTACGGCATCGACAACGCGAACGTCACCGTGGTGCGCGAGATCGCACCCGGCGTCGAGTACGTCGTGCCGCGCCCGTCCGGTCCCGGCGGCCTGGCGCTCATGGTGGCGCTCGCGTTCGTCGCCTCCGGCGCCGTGGCCCTGCGACGGCGCTTCCCGCTCGCCGTGCTGTGCGTGGTGACGGCCGCGGTGCTGGCCACGCCGCAGAGCGTGCTGCGCCTGACGCTCTACGCTTTCGTGATCGCCGTCTACAGCGCCGCCGTCCACAGCCCCTACCGGACGGCGACCCTGGCGGTCCTTCCGGTGTCGGTCCTCCTCGTCGGGATCTCGGGGGACTCGGTGACCCCGATCGTCCCCAACGAGTACCTGGTCCTGCTCATCCTGGTCCCGATGGCGGGAGCCGCCCTCGGGCTGCGCACCTGGAAACACCGGACCGACGAGGGCCGGACCCGGCTCGCCACCATGGAACGCGAACAGGCCGAGGCGCTGCGCCGGGCGGTGGAGCACGAACGCGGGAGGATAGCCCGTGAACTGCACGACGTCGTCACGCACAACGTCAGCGTGATGGTCATCCAGGCGGGTGCGGCCCGCATGATCATGCGTACCTCCCCCGAGCAGGCCGGCGAGGCGTTGCTGGCCGTCGAGGCCGGCGGGCGGGCCGCCATGACCGAACTGCGGCACGTCATGGGCCTCCTCACCATGACCGGCGAGGGTGAACCAAGCGATGGCGGGGCCGACTTGGCCGGAGCAGGGACGGAACTGGCTCCGCAGCCCGGCCTGGACCAGCTGGAGACGCTCGTCGGAGGCGTACGGCACGCCGGGCTCCCGGTCGAGCTGACCGTGACCGGCACACCCCGGGCGATCCCGCCCGGGGTCGAACTGGCCGCCTACCGGGTGGTCCAGGAGGCGCTGACCAACACGGTGAAGCACGCGTCCGGTGCCACGGCCTCGGTCACCGTCGAGCGGGGACCGGAACGGCTCCGGGTGGAGGTCATCGACACCGGCGGGCGCCCGGGACCGGGCTCGGCCACCGGGGGCGGCCGGGGCCTGATCGGCCTTCGCGAGCGCCTCGCCGTCTACGGCGGAAGCCTGAGCAGCGGCCGTCGGCTGACCGGCGGCTACCGTGTGGAAGCCCTGATCCCCCTGGAGACACTGTGACCGAGCAGCAGACGCGGGTGCTTGTGGTCGACGACCAGACTCTGGTCCGCACCGGCTTCCGGATGATTCTCGGGGCCGGCGGCATCGACGTCGTCGCCGAGGCGACCAACGGGACCGAAGCGGTCGAAGCGGTCCGGCGCACCCGTCCCGACGTGGTCCTGATGGACATCCGGATGCCGGAGACGGACGGCCTGGAGGCGACCCGCCGCATCCTCGCCGCCCCACGGGCGGACGACGCCGACCGGGCGGGAGAGCCCCCGCCCGGTCGGCCCCGCGTCATCATCCTCACCACGTTCGACCTCGACCGGTACGTCTACGCGGCTCTGTCCGCCGGGGCCAGCGGCTTCCTCCTCAAGGACGTCACGCCCGAGCAACTGGTCTCGGCCGTCCGCACGGTCCGCACCGGCGACGCGCTCCTCGCGCCCGCCATCACGCGCCGTCTCGTGCAGCGGTTCACCCGGCAGGGCGCCGACGCCGCCGCCCTCCACCGGGACCTCGCCGCGCTCACCCCGCGCGAACTGGAGGTTCTCGGCCTGCTGGCCCGGGGACTGAGCAATGCCGAGCTGGCTGCCCGCCTCCACCTCGCCGAGGCGACGGTCAAGACGCATGTCGCCCGTATTCTGGCCAAGCTCGGGCTCCGCGACCGCGTCCAAGCCGTCATCGTCGCCTACGAGACCGGACTGGTCAGCGCCGGTGAACGGGAGGCCACCGAGCCGTTCCCGGACACGTGACGGCCCGGCCCTCCCTCGGGCGCCGGACCGTCACGTGCCGCCCCGGGGTCAGGGGCGCCAGTCGAACGGGAAGTGCTTGCTGGAGCCCCCGTGGTACTCGTGGGAGAAGTCGAACCCCTCCGCGTGGTCGTTCTCGACGACGCCCCAGGTGGCGATCTGGCCGGGGCCGACCTCGGCGCCCGGGGCGTTGACCAGCTGGACACGGCGGGTGGGGTCGGCCGTGGGGCCGGTGAGGGCGGTCGCGCCGACGGAGACCGAGTCGCCGACCCGGGCCCGCCAGTACGAGAGGTCCTCCGCCGCGTCGAACTGGACCGGGGCGTACCGTACTTCGCGCAGCTCGCTGATGAGCGAGCCGAACTGGCCCGGCCAGCCGCCGACATGGCCGGCGAATATCCGCTCCAGCGCGTCGCGCTGCGCCTGGTCGCCCTTGGCGTCGATGTAGAGCATCACCTTCATCGTGGCGTCCGGGTCGCCGACCCACATGTTCCCGGCGAACTCGCCCAGCGCCACCACACCCAGACCGTCCAGACGGACGTCTCCGAAGTGCCCTTCGTGGACCTGCCAGACGAGGGTGAAGAGGCAGTCCCCGTGGGTCGGGGCCTGGGCGAAGGTGCAGGGGCAGGGCAGGGAGCAGCTGCATACGTCGAACCACTCCCCCCGCAGGTGCCAGTCGGGCAGCGTCCCGTCACCGGCGCCCGCGCGGACGACGGCGGGCGCGTTCTGCGATGCGGCGGAAGTGGTGCACATGAGGGTGTCTCCTCCCAGATCGCTTATACCCCGTGGGGGTATCGTGTGATGAAGGTAAGACGTGAGCGGTGCACGTGTCAAGTACCCCAGGGGGGTACCGAGTTGCGGCAGGCTTCGCGGGAGGGGGGCGAGCGCGGTCCGGCGTCAGGCGGGGGTGCGCGGGAGTGCGCCGGTGAGCGTGAGGGCGACGAGCCGCTCGGCCAGGCTCTCGTCGAGCGGGGCCCCGCTGACGAGGGTGCGGGTGAACAGGGCGCCGCTGATCGCCTCGATGACGAGACCGGGGTCCGTGTCCGGTGCGAGCTCGCCGCGCTCGATGCCCCGGCGGACCATCACGGCGCCGCGCTCCAGGCGCTCGGTCCAGTAGGGGAGGCGGTGGTCCGGCAGGGTGTCGTCGCGCTCGGTGCTCAGTCGCAGCAGCGCCTCACCCTGGGGCGTCGCGAGCAGTCGCGCCAATGCGCCGAAGTAGCGGGCCAGGTCGTCGTGGACCCGCCCGGTGTCCGGGATCGGCATCGCCGTGTCGAGTTGCTCGGCCAGCGCTTCCAGAATCAGCTTCTCGCGGGTTCCCCACCGCCGGTAGACGGAGGTCTCGTGGACGCCGGCCGCGCGGGCGACGGCGCCGACGGTGGTCCCGGCGAGTCCGTGCTCCGCCAGGACGTCCACGGTGGCGGAGAGGACCGCGGAGCGCATGCGGGCCCCGCGGCGGCGCAGCGGTGGGGCGTTCTTCTGGTCGGGCGGGGTCATGCTCCACTTTAACGCAGCTCCACTTGCTTTACCTGGAGTGCGGACGTACGTTTCATTGCAAGGTGACTTGCGTTATGGGGCTTCGAGCCCGAGGTCGCCGTCATGCCAAGGAGGTCATGTCATGGAGCAGATGCTCGCCGCCCGGCTGCACGTGCCGAGCCGTACGCTGCGGATCGAGGAGGTGGCGAAGCCCGCCCCCGGTCCCGGCGAGGTCCTGGTGAAGGTGGAGGCCGCGGGCGTCTGTCTGTCGGACGTCCACCTCATCGACGGCACCCTCACCCCGCTGCTCCTGCGCGGCGACACGGTCACCCTCGGCCACGAGGTGTCCGGCACCATCGCGGAGACCGGTCCGGGCGTCACCCGCTGGACCGCGGGTCAGCGCGTCGTGCTGTACGCGGGCGAGGTCCGCGACGGGGTCACCTACACCCGTGGTGTGGACTACGACGGCGGCTGGGCCGAGTACGCGCTCTCCGCCGAGGACGCCCTCACGGAGCTGCCCGACGCCATCCCCTTCGACCAGGGCGCGATCATTCCGGACGCGGTCTCCACGCCCTGGGGCGCGATCACCGTCACGGGCGCAGTGAAGCCCGCCGAGGCCGTGGGCGTCTGGGGCGCGGGCGGCCTCGGCGTCCACGCGATCCAGCTGCTGCGCGCCGTCGGCGCGTGCCCCGTCGTCGCGATCGACCCCAACCCGACCGCCCGCGAGCGCGCCCTCGCCCAGGGGGCGGACCTGGCGCTCGACCCGGGCGACCCGGCGCTGCGCGACCGCGTCGCCGAGGTCACCGGCGGTGCCGGACTTGCCGCGGCCTTCGACTTCGCGGGGGTGCCGGCCGTCCGTGAGCAGGCACTGTCGGTGCTCGCGCCCAAGGGCCGCCTGGTTCTCGTGGGCCTGACCGACCAGCCGCTGACCGTCGCCGACGGCACCCGCTTCAGCTATCTCCAGCAGCGGATCCTCGGCCACTACGGTTCCGACATGCCGGTGGCGCTGCCCGAGCTGCTGACCCTGCTCCAGGGCGGCCGGCTGGACTTCTCCGGGTCGATCAGCGGCGAGTTCCCGCTGGCGGAGGCCGCCGAGGCGGTGGAGCGGCTGGAGAACAAGACCGGCGACCCGATCCGGCTGATCCTGCGCCCCTGAACGGGGGCCCGGGCTGTCTCCCCGGCCGGGACGGCCCCGTACCTTCCACGCGAACCGGGTCGAACACGCGTTGCGGACCTCCCGTGGTGTTGCGGTGCAACGGTCCCGTCGCCCGCACCGGTCCCACCCCCCGCCACCGGCCGGAACACCGGCCGACGGGCCGATGGCGGGGGTGTGGCGGCGGGACCGGTGTTGCGTCCGCCTCCCCGTTGCGGAGCGCAACGGGTCCCGTCTCCTCCATGCTGTGGTTCCCCTTCCGCGTTCCACCGGACGGGTGACAGGTGACAGGATCCCCATCCGTGTGATGGGGCGGACACATGGAGGCCTGGATGGACCGGCCGCTGCTCTCCCTGAGAACGACCCTGGTGTTCCTGCTGGCTCTGCTCGTCGGCGCGGCGGCCGGCGGGCTGGCCGCGCTCGCGGGGGAAGGCGCCCCGCGCAGCCTGCTCGCGGGCCTCGGCGCCGCAGGACTGGCCGTTCCCTTCTTCGACCGGCTCATCGACGCCGATGCCGATGGCGGCCGGGCCGGGCGGCGCGACCGCTCCGGCGCCGGCACCGGACGGGGGGAAGGGCGTGGGTGAGCTCCGGCCGCTGGGCAGCGAGCTCACCGATGCCTCCCGCGCCCTCGCCGAGGCCCTGCGGAAGCTGTTCGAGGGCCTGGACGTATCGGTGCGCCGGTACGCGGCCCGGCACCAGCGCGACCCGGGAACGTTCTCGCGCTATCTGAACGGCACCCGCTTACCCCCGTGGCAGGTGATCATGGACCTCTTCACCGACCTCGCCGAACACCGGGGCCTCGCGATGACCACCGAGGCCATCGAGTTCGTCCGCGGGCTGTACGGGGAGGCGGTCCACGCCGGGGCCTCGCCCAAGCACGCTGTGGAGATCCTGGAACAGCAGCTCGCCGACGCCGACCGGATCTCGCGGAGGTCCAGCGTCCGTGGCGACGTACTGGGCGACGCGCTGCTGGACCGTACGCACCGCATCGCGGACCTGGAGGTGCGCCTCGGCCAGCTGGAGGCCGACCGGATCGCGGAACGGCGGCGGGCCGACGAGCTGGCGGCGGCCCATCCCGACGTGTCCGGCCTCCTGCGGGAGCGCGACGCGCTCCGGCTCGACGTGCGGCGGCTGGCGGCGGAACTCCGCGAGGCCCAGGCGCTGCGGATCGCGGCCGAGAGCCGCTGCGACCTGCTCGAACGGCAGCTGGACGCCGTCGAGGAGCCGACCGCCCCGCTGCCCGTCTCCGCGGCCCGGAACCTGCCCAAGATCCTCGTCGTCGACGACCAGCCGGGCAACCTCCTCGCGATGACCGCGGTGCTGGCCTCCCTCGACCAGGAGCTGGTCACCGTCTCCTCCGGGCGCGAAGCGCTCAAGGCGCTCCTCGACCACGACGACTTCGCCGTCATCATCATGGACGTCCAGATGCCGGAGATGGACGGCTACGAGACCTGCGCGCACATCAAGCGCCGCCCCCGCGACCGGGACGTTCCCATCATCTTCCTCACCGCGATGGGCGCGGACTCCGAGCACTCCGCCCGGGGCTATGCGGCCGGCGCCGTCGACTACATCAGCAAGCCCTTCGACCCCTGGGCCCTGCGGGCCAAGGTCGCCGTGTTCACCGCGATCCACCTGGAACGCCGCGCCTCGCGGTGACCCTCCGCCGATCCGGCCGCCCGGCTCCTCACCGGGCGGCCGGCCGGTGCTCGGCGATCCAGCGGGCGGCGAGGAGCCCGGACACGGCGGTGAGAACGGCCGCCGCGACGACGGTGGCCTCGAGACCGACCCGGTCCGCGAGGACGCCGGCCACGAGGGCCCCGGCGGCGTAGCCGATGTCCCGCCAGAACCGGTAGGTACCGAGGGCGTTGGCGCGCCATGCCGGGTGGGCGTGGTCGGAGACGGACGCGATGAGGGCCGGGTAGACCATCGCGGTGCCGAGCCCGAGGACGACGGCCGAGAGGATTCCGGCGAGCAGTGGTTGCTCGATCAGGGCCAGGGCGAGGACGAATCCGCCGGCCTGGACGAGCATGCCGGCCACGATCAGGGGCTTGCGGCCGATGCGGTCGGCGAGGTGGCCGGTGGGGATCTGCCCGAGGCCCCACAGGATCGGATAGAGGCCCTTGACGAGGCCGACGGCGGCGAGGCCGAGTCCGTGGTCGGTGAAGAGCAGAGGGAAGACGCCCCAGGTCAGACCGTCGTTGAGGTTGTTGACCAGCCCGGCCTGGCTGGCACCGCGCAGGGAGCGGTCGCGCCAGGAGGTACGCAGGAACGCCGCCTTCGGGCCGGTGTCTTCGCCGGTGGGCGGGGGCCCGGGGTGACGGGCCAGTTCGAGGGCGGCGTGCGCGGCGGTGTCGCGGACCACCAGGGTCAGGGCGAGGCCCGCGACCACGAAGACGACGCCGATCAGCTCGGGGACGGGGCGCAGGCCGTAGCCGGTGGCGAGGTATCCGGTGAGCATGGCGGTGACGCCGACGGCGGTGTATCCGGCGGCCTCGTTCAGACCCGTGGCGAGCCCGCGCCGGGCCGGGCCGACGAGGTCGATCTTCATGTTGACCGTCATCGACCAGGTCAGGCCCTGGTTGAGCCCGAGCAGGACGTTGGCCCCGACGATCCACCCCCACGAGGGCGCGTACGCGAGGGCGAAGGGGACGGGGACCCCGATCAGCCAGCCTGCCACGAGGAGCTGCTTGCGGCGGAAGCGGGCGGTGAGGGCCCCCGCGGCGAGGTTGGTGAACGCCTTGGTGAGGCCGAAGGCGACGATGAAGGAGAAGACGGCCGTATCGCTGGTCAGACCGAACGTCTCCGAGCCGATCAGCGGGACGGTGGTGCGCTCCAGGCCCACCAGGCCGCCCACGGCCACGTTCACGACGACCAGCAGGGTGAACTGGGCCGCGTTCTCGCGCAGCCCCAGCCGTACGGGGCCGGTGGCGCCGTCGGCCGGGCGGGCGGGGCGGGTGGTGGTGTCGTTCACGGGCGGATGTCCTTGGGAGAGGGGAGCCGGTCCGGCGGAGGCACTCGCCCGAGCTGCGGGCAACGGTGCGTGGGTCACGTCGGGTGACGGTGGTGAGCGGGAGGGCTCCGCACCGCGCAGGCCGCGTACGCCCAGTTCAATATACCCCCGCCGGTATTTTTCCCCGATGCGCGCAGTCGATGTCGCCACGCCCGGGAAGATACCCACGGGGGTATTTGACTTCTCGTGTGGGGGCGCCCTACTGTCGAACCAGTAAATACCCCTGGGGGTACCCGAGAGTGAGGGATGCCTCGATGCGTGAAGTAGACCTGGAGAGCTTCGCCGCGGACATGGCCGCCGGTGCGTTCGTCATCGATGTCCGCGAGCCCGACGAATACGTGGCCGGACATGTGCCGGGCGTCCACAGCGCACCGCTGTCCGCGCTGGACTCCGTCCTCGACGTGCTGCCCGCCGACCGGACGGTGTACGTGATCTGCGCGACCGGCAACCGCAGCCTGCGGGCGGCGGACCGGCTCGCGGCCCGGGGCGTGGACGCGCTCTCCGTCGCGGGTGGCACCAAGGGCTGGGCCCGCACCGGCCGGCCGCTGGCGAGCGGAACGACCGCCTGACCGCCGCCGCTCCCCGGGCCCGCCGCTCGTACGCCCCGTGACCCGGCCTTTCGTACCCACAGTCTTTCGCACCCGACGAGGGTGAGCGTTTCTCAGGAAGGATCCGCCGTGTTCTTCACCCAGTACTACCTCGACTGCCTCTCCCAGGCGTCGTACATGATCGCCGACGAGAAGACCGGCCAGGCGGTGGTCGTCGACCCGCGCCGGGACGTCTCCGAGTACCTGGCCGACGCCCGGGCGCACGGCTTCACCGTCGTCGGCGTCATCAACACCCACTTCCACGCTGACTTCGTCGCCGGGCACCTGGAGATGGCGGACGCCACCGGCGCCTGGATCGGCTACGGGCGGCGCGCCGAGACCGAGTACCCCATCCGCAAGCTCGCCGAGGGCGAGCGGATCTCCCTCGGCGACGTCGTCCTGGAGATCATGGAGACCCCCGGGCACACCCCCGAGTCGGTCAGCGTCCTCGTGTACGAGCGGTCCGACGACACCGTCCCGTACGGCGTCCTGACCGGCGACGCGCTGTTCATCGGCGATGTCGGCCGCCCCGACCTGCTGGCCTCCGTGGGCGTGACGGCCGAAGAGCTGGGCGGGATGCTGTACGACAGCGTCCAGAACAAGCTGATGGCGCTGCCCGACGAGGTCCGCGTCTTCCCCGCGCACGGCGCCGGATCCGCCTGCGGCAAGAACCTCTCGACGGAGAAGCAGTCGACCATCGGCGAGCAGCGCGCCACCAACTACGCCTGCGCCCCGATGAGCCGCGAGGAGTTCGTCGCACTCGTCACCGCCGGGCAGTCGGCCGCGCCCGGCTACTTCGCCTACGACGCCGACCTCAACCGCAAGGAACGCACCCGCTACGACGCGACGGCCGCGGCCCGCCCGCTGGCCCTCGACGCGTTCACCGCGCTGCGCGCCGGGGGAGCGGTCGTCGTCGACACCCGCGACCCGCAGGAGTTCGCCGCCGGGCACCTCCGGGGCGCGGTCAACCTGCCCGCCGACGGGCGGTTCGCCGAACAGGCGGGGACCGTCCTCGACCCGGCCGACGAACTGCTCGTCATGGCCCCGCAGAACCGCGAGGAGGAAGTCGTCACCCGCCTCGCCCGCATCGGCTTCGACCGGGTGGCCGGCTACCTCCGCAACCCCGAGGACGTCCTCACGGCCCTGCCGGACGAGGTCGCACCCGCCAGCCGCGTCACCGCCGCACAGCTCAAGGCGGCGCTCGCGGGCGACAACCCGCCCGTCGTCGTGGACGTCCGTACCTGCGGCGAGCGCCAGACGGCCGGCTTCATCCCCGAGGCCCTGCACATCCCGCTGAGCGAGCTCCCCGCGCGTGCGGACGAACTCCCCACGGACCGCCCGCTCGTCGTGCACTGCGCCGGCGGCCACCGCTCGTCCATCGCGGCCAGCCTCCTGCGTCACCGGGGCGCCCAGGACGTCTCCGACATCCTCGGCGGCTACGCCGCCTGGGCCCTCGCGGAATCCGCCGAGGCCTGACCGCAGCCCCCCCCCGCCCACCCGTACACGCCCCCACGGGCACACCTTCTCCGGAGTCATGCATGAGTGCCGAGCGCACCGTCCCGTCCATCTCCCCCGCCGTGCTGCGCGGGCTCACCGAGGAAGGCCGCACACCGCGCCTGCTCGACGTGCGCACCCCCGCCGAGTTCCGTGCCGCCCACATCCCCGGCGCGTACAACGTGCCGCTGCCCGCCCTGCGCGAGCACCGCGCGGAGCTCCGCGCCCACCTCGACGAGGACACCGTGCTGGTCTGCCGCTCGGGGGCCCGCGCCACCCGGGCCGAGCAGATGCTCGCCGAAGCCGGCCTGCCCGGCCTGCGGGTCCTGGGCGGCGGGATGAACGCCTGGGAGATGGCGGGCGCCCCCGTGGAGCGGGGCCCGGAGCGCTGGGACATGGAACGCCAGGTCCGCCTCGTCGCCGGGTCGATCGTCCTCGCCACCGGCATCGCCGGCATCTTCGTGCCCGGTGTCCACCTCGTCGGAACGGCGGTCGGCGCGGGCCTGGTCTACGCGGCGGTCAGCAACTCCTGCGCCATGGGCGTCCTGCTCTCCAAGCTCCCGTACAACCGAGGGCCCCGTACGGACATCCGCACGATGATCGCGGGGCTGCGGAGCGCTTCCTAACCTTCCGGCGCGGACGCCCGGGCAGGGCCTCGCGAGAAATTCCATCGCCTAACCCCTATACCCCCCTGGGGTATAGGGGTTAGGCTGCGTGCGGAAACAGGAGATGCCGAAAGGCCCGACCCACCCTGGAGACGCCATGAACAGCCACGCCGCCCACAGCCACAGCAGCCACGCCGACCACGACAGCCACGCCCACCACGGCGGTCACGGCAGCCATGCCGGCCACGCCGCCGGCGGCCCCGGCGGACTCTCGGTCTCCGAGCACGGCTACACCCTCGAACTCGACACCACGCTCTTCACCGCCGGGACGCGGCCGGTCGGCTTCCGGATCATCGGGCCCGACGGACACCCGGTGACCCGGTTCGTCCCCGAGCACGAGAAGGAACTCCACTTCATCGCCGTCCGGCGCGACACGTCCGGATTCCAGCACGTGCACCCGGTCAGGGACGACCAGGGCAACTGGAGCACCGAACTGAACCTGGAAGCGGGCGACTGGCGGTTCTTCGCCGACATCCACCCGGCGGGCCACGACGCCACCATGACGCTGGGCATCGACGCCTCGGTCGCCGGACCGTACGCCCCGGAACCACTGCCCGCCGCCACCGGGACCGCGCGGATCGACGACTACACCGTCACCCTCGACGGGACGCTCCGGCCCGGCGAGCCGAGCGAACTGACCCTCACCATCGGCCGGAACGGCAGCCCCGTGACCGACCTCCAGCCCTACCTGGCCGCGTACGGGCACCTGGTGGCGCTGCGCGTCGGCGACCTGGGCTACCTCCACGTCCACCCGGACGGCGCGCCCGGTGACGGCATCACCGCGCCGGGGCCCGGGATCACGTTCATGGCGGTCGCGCCCACGGCCGGCACCTACCGCCTGTACCTGGACTTCCAGCACGACGGCGTCGTACGGACCGCCGAGTTCACCGTGCGCACGACCGGGGCGGAGCCCCGCCAAGTCCCGGCGCACGGGGCGCCGTCCGGACACGGCGCCCACGCGCACCACTGACCCCACCCGCACACTCCGCGGCGAAGGAGACGACATGCCCTGTCCGCCCCGCCCCCTGCCCCACCCGGCGGCCCGTGCCGCCGGCCGTCCCGCCCGTCCCGCACCGAGGAGCGACACCGGTGCGCAGTGACCCCGCCTGTAACCGCGGGGCATGGACCCCGCCCCGGGGCCGTGCCCCGCCGCATGGACACGGAAGGAACCCGCCATGCGACTGTTCTCCGTCCGCGACTACCGCCACCTGTTCGGCGCCCAGGTCATCGCCCTGTTCGGTACCGGGCTGACCACCGTGGCCCTCGGACTGCTCGCCTACGACCTCGCCGGCCCGCGCGCCGGAATGGTCCTCGGCACCGCCCTGACCATCAAGATGGTCATGTACGTGATCATCGCCCCGCTGGCCGCCGCCTCCATCGACCGGCTTCCCAGACGGACGCTTCTCGTCCTCCTCGACGTGATCCGAGGCGCGGTGGTCCTGGCGCTGCCCCTGGTCACCGAGGTCTGGCACATCTACGTACTGATCGGCCTGCTCCAGGCCGCCTCCGCGGCCTTCACCCCGACGTTCCAGGCCGTCATCCCCGACATCGTCCCCGACGAGGCCGCCTACACCCGGGCCCTGTCCGCGTCCCAGGTCGCCTCCACCATGGAGAGCCTGCTCAGCCCCGTACTGGCGGCCGTCGCCCTCACCTTCCTGACCTTCGACCGGCTGTTCCTCGGCACCTCCATCGGCTTCGCCGCCTCCGCCGTGCTGGTCCTGTCGACCCGCATCCCCGACGCCCGCCCCAGCGCCCGCACCACGGCATGGGACAAGGCCGTGGGCGGCATACGGACCTTCCTCGCCACACCACGCCTGCGCGGCGTCATGGCGCTCAACCTCGTGGTCGCGTCGGCCGGATCGATCGTCGTCGTCAGCACCGTCAACCACGTCCGCGACCGGCTCGGCGGCACCCAGCAGGACGTCGCCTGGATGCTCGCCGCCTCCGGTACCGGCACCCTGCTGGCCGCGCTCGTCCTGCCCCGCCTGCTCGACCGGATCAGCGCCCGCACCGTCATGACGACCGGGGCCGGCGTCCTGGTCGGCGGCACCGCCGCCGCGGTGACGATCACCGCGACCGGCCTCACCACCTGGACCGGCACGGCGGTCATCTGGGCCGTGATCGGCGTCGGCATGGCCCTGATCATCACACCGACCGGCAAGGTCCTGCGGGCCTCCGTCGAACGGAACGCGATCCCCGAGGCGTTCGCCGCCCAGTTCTCCCTGTCCCACCTCGCCTGGCTGATCACCTACCCCGTCGCGGGAGTGCTCGGCACCAACGCCGGTCTCACCCCCGCCTGGTCCACCCTCGCGGTGCTCGCCGTGACGGGAACGGTCGCCGCGCTCGTCCTGTGGCCGCGCCAAGACGGCGGCGGAGCCCCGGGGGCGGACGCCACGACCGCCTGGCACCTGTCGGGCCGGAGTCGGTCCTCCCTGGCCAAGGCCGCGTGAACGCCAAGCCGCTTCCCGTGAGTTGACCGCATTGCAGGGCCGCCCGGAAGACCGGGCGGCCCTCGGGTGTCTCCGGACGCGGACGTACGAATCCGCGCGCACGAGGAGTTCCCGGTCGCCCGAGCGGCCGTGGTACGGGCGATGCTCAGCCGGTTCCCCATCCCCAGGACTCGACGTACGCCGTCACGCCGGAGCGGCGCGCCTCCGCCACCGCGGTGAGGCGGTCGAAGTCGCCGGGCGGCATCAACTCCTGCCACTCGGACAGGGAGAGGACACGGAACTCGTCGTGCTCCGCCGGGTCGAGCGTGATGCCGCGGATCTGCGCGGCGGTGAGCCGGCCGCCGTCGAAGACGCAGCCGAGCGTGCTGTAGGGCCAGCCCCCGCCCGGCGGGCTGTACACCGTGGCCAGGAGCCGGGGCTGCCCGGCCGGCCTGATCCCGGTCTCCTCCTCGCACTCCCGCACGGCCGTCTGCCAGGGATGCTCGCCGTGGTCCATCGTGCCGCCCACCAACTGCCACGGGTAGGCGGGAGAGTAGACGGAGTGGACCTGGAGCGGCCGGTCGTCCTCGTCGGTGAAGTAGAGGCATGCCCAGGCAGTGGCCTTGGCGACTGTTTCGGCATAGTGCGCCGGCGTGGAGGTCTGCGGTTCGGTCGTGGCGGCCGAGGTCAATTCTGGTTCCTCTTGACGGTTGTCCGGCATGGCCATGAGAGTCAAGGACCAGGCCGGCGGACGAGCACATGGGTCGGCGGGGTTCTGCTCCTTTAACGAGGCCCGAGCGAGATCGGAACGGCCCGTGCCCGAACCCGTCCTGCCGTGGGACACCGGGTGGAACCCGGCGCAGTGCGGGAGCCGGCCGATCAGGTGCGCCGACGGGGGTTCGGCCCGATCCGGTTGGCCAGGAGCGTTCCTCCGGTGGCCAGTGCGAGGCCGCCCAGGATGAGTACTGCGGTCGCCCGAGCTCGGGTACCAGGTGATCACCGCGCACTTCCGGCCGCACAGCGCGCTCGGCGAGAAGCTCCAGCAGGAGCCACCGCCGCGGACAGACCCAGGCCGCTCAACGCCTTCGAGGCGACGGCGACGGCGACGTCGGGCTCGTGCGCGACCGCACGCGGGGCACGGGCACGGTCCACGAGTGGCTCGGCGTGGAGGGAGGAGCGCGGTGAGCGCGCGGGACCCGCTGCTCTGCCTCTGCGCCCGGGTACCCGAGTCCGAGGTGGTGGCCGTGGCGGCGGCGGGAGCCACGGAGGTGGCCGCAGTGGGCCCGGCCGTGGAAGCGGCGACCGGCCGGCCGAAACGAACTCATGGGGTCGTAGGATCAGTTGGCATCGCCAGCACGTGGCACGGCATACGATTCGGCCGTACGGAGGACGAACCGCACGCCGGTCGCGACGGCTACGACACCCTCATCGGGTTGGACCGCGACGCGCACGACACGAAGCGAGAAGGTACATGAACACCAGCTCCGAGCTCGAAGCCGAGATCCGCAGCGGCATACCGCACTCCGCCCGCGTGTGGAACTACTGGATCGGCGGCAAGGACCACTACCCCGTCGACCAGGAGCTGGGGGACCAGGTCATCGCCAGCTATCCCCAGACCCGGGATCTCGCCCGGGCGTCGCGTGCCTTCCAGGCCCGTGCCGTGCGGTACTTGGCCGGTGAGGCGGGAATCACCCAGTTCCTCGACATCGGAACCGGCCTCCCCGTGCAGAACAGCACCCACGAGGTCGCCCAGAGCGTCCGGCCGACGGCGCGCATCGTCTACGTCGACAACGACCCGCTGGTCCTGGCCCACGCGCGCGCCCTGCTGACGAGCGCGCCGGAGGGCGTGACGGACTACGTGCACGCCGACATGCTTGAGGCCGAGCGGGTGCTCCAGGAAGCCGCCCAGACCCTGGACATGACCCGGCCGGTGGCCGTCATGGTGCTGTCCACCCTCGGCCACGTCGAACCGCAGGCCGGCATCGACCTCATGCGCCGGTACCTGGCCGGTGTGCCCGAGGGCAGCCACCTGGTGCTGTGCGACACCGTCGCCACCCCGCAGACGGTGGCGGCCCAGGAGGCGTACGCGGCGGGGGACACCCCGCCCTACCTGGTGCGCCGGCCCGAGGAGATCCTCGCGAGCGCCGACGGGATGGAGCTGGTGGAGCCGGGGTTCGGTTCCATCTCGCTGTGGCGCCCGGAGCCGGGCGACGACATCTCCGAGCCGGTTGACCAGTGGGGTTTCGTCGCCCGTAAATGACGGGCCGCCCCGCCGCGTCCACGGAACGGCGGGTGAGCGGGACCGGGGCGGAGCCGCCCGCGCACGGCGGTGAACCGTGGCACACTGCGCGCCACCGGCCCGTGCCGGCCGTGCCGCTCCCGAGGAGGTCCCATGCCCGCTCCCGCCACCAGGAAACGAACGGTCGCCGCGGTCCACGCCGCCCCGGTGTTCATGGACACCGGGGCGACGGTCGACAAGGCCGTCGCCCTCATCGAGCGGGCCGGCCGGGAGGGCATCGACCTGCTGGTGTTCCCGGAGACCTTCGTACCGGGCTACCCATACTGGATCGAGGCGTACGCCCCGCTGGACCAGCAGGGCGCCGACGCCGCCTACGCGGGGGCGTCCGTCGAGGTGCCGGGCCCCGAGATCGCCCGGGTCCGGTCGGCCTGCCGACGGGCGGGTACCGGGGTGGTCCTCGGCGTCAGCGAACGCCTCGAATCCACTCGGACCTGCTTCAACAGCCAGGTTTTCATCGACCCCGACGGGACCCTGCTCGGAGTGCACCGCAAGCTCCAGCCCACCTATGCGGAACGGATGGTGTGGGCCCAGGGCGGCGGCGCCACGCTCCGGGTGTTCGACAGCGCGCTCGGCCGGATCGGCGGTCTGGCCTGCTGGGAGCACACCATGAACCTGGCCCGGCAGGCCCTGGTCGCCCAGGGGCAGGAGATCCACGCGGCGGCCTGGCCCGGACTGTCCACCATGGCCGGGTTCGAGGAGGTCGCCGACGTACAGATCGACGCGATGATGAAGACCCACGCCCTCACCGCCCAGGCGTTCGTGATCTCCGCGGGCAATCCGGTCGACCGGACGTGCCTGGACTGGATGGCGGCCAACCTCGGCCCGCAGAAGCACATCGCCGAGGGCGGCGGCTGGTCGGCGGTGATCCACCCCTTCACCCAGTACCTCGCGGGCCCGCACACCGGCCCCGAGGAGCGGTTCGTCACGGCGGAGATCGACCTCGACGACCTGAACGCCGTCAAGGTCTGGGTCGACTCGCGCGGCCACTACGCACGACCGGAGATCCTCGGCCTGCGCGTCGACCACCGGCCGCTCTGGCACGACGAGACCAACCACCGTTGGCCCATGGCCCCGGGCGACGACGGGCCCGCCACCACCGACGGAACGGACTGACCGGGGCGGCCCGCACACCGGTCCGGGGTGCGGGCCGCCGCCTCGGGGGACCGCCGTAGCAGGTTTAGCGGGCCTCACGTCCAGAGCTGGTCCCCGAGGGATCCGGAGGGTGCCGCGCCCGGCAGGACGTAGGCCACGGCCGAGGCCCGGTGCTGGAGGAACGGATTGAGGGCGTCACGGTCGGCCAGGCGGTTCTGGACGCGGGTGAACCGGCCGGGGTCGCGCATGAAGGCGCAGAAGAGCAGACCCCGGTCGTCCGGCCCGTCGTCGTAGCTGTAGCTGCGACGGAGCATCCGGGCACCGCCGTCGAAACGGGGGCTGGCCAGGCGCACATGGGCGGTGGCGGGAAGGACGTAGGAACCGTCGGGGTGCTTGGCGTAGATGTCCGGCTCGTCGTGCTCGACGGTGCCGCCGAGGGCGACGCCGTCGCGGGTGCGGCGGCCGACCGCCCGGTCGCGGTGGCTCTCGGGGAGGGCCGCGAAGCCGGTGACGTCCATGTGGATCCTGCGGTAGACGAGGACGGTTCCGTTCCCGTGTGCTCCGGGAGGACCCCAGACCCACTGCTCGGCCGCCGCGCGATCGGGGTTGGCGGTGCCGTCCTTGGAACCGAAGAGATTGCGCGGGGTGGTGCCCGGGGCCGTGGGCGGCAGGAAGCCGGACTGGCTCCAGCGGAGCACGGCCCCGGCCGTGCGCGCGGCCCCGACGACGAGTTCGGCGACCACGGTGAGCGTCCAGCGGTCGGCCGCGCAGAGCTGGACCAGCAGGTCGCCGCCGCTGCGGCGCGGGTCGAGGCGGTCGCCGGGAAAAGGCGGCAACTCACCCAGCACGGACGGGACGTCGAGCCCGAGCCGGTCGGCGAGCGCGGGGCCGATGCCGACCAGGGAGGTGAGCCGGGTCGTGCCACCGCCCTGGAGCCGCAGGTCCTTCGGGGCGTCGGAGGCCGCGGTGGCCAGCACCCCGGTCAGTTCGCCGAGGACACCGCGGAGCGCCTTCCGCCCGGCGGCGGCCGAGGTCCTGGGAAGGTCGAGGGCGAGCAACTGCGTCGTCGGCTGCTGGGGAGCCGTGACCCCGGCCTGCCGGACGCCGTGGAAGGGAATCGCGGCGCTCGCCGCCGGGGCGCCGGAGGCACCGTCGGCCGCCCGGTCGTCCCTCACCAGTCCATCGGCCGCCGCTCCGGCCCCGGCGGCGAGCACCGCCCCGGCCGCGAACAGGGCCCGCCGCCGTCCCAAACCGGTTGCCGGGGGGTGGGGCGGATCCTGCGCATTTCCCTGTTCCGTGGGCATGGCCCTATTGGAGACGATAAAACATCTGCCATGCAAACCCTGTTCACAGCAAGCCTGTTGAACCGTGCGGCATTACGGAAAGCGGCGTTCCGGGCGATGCTGAGGCTGTCGGCACTGGCCGTCTCGGCGGTGCTGGCGGCCACCGGATGTTCCGGCGCGGGGCCGAAGTCCGAGGACGCGCGACATCCGGCGGGGAGCGTGCTGCGGGTTCCGCAGGACTTCCGCACGGTGCAGCAGGCGGTGGACGTCGCCCGCGCGGGCGAGACGGTGCTGGTCGGACCCGGTGTGTACCGGGAGAGCGTGCGCATCACCAAGGACCGCCTGGTGCTCCGTGGAACGGACCGCAACAAGGTCGTCCTCGACGGCGGTCTGCGCCGGGCCAACGGCGTCACTGTGACCGGCGCCGGATCGGTGGTGGAGAACCTCACCGTGCACGGATACCTCGCCAACGGCGTCCTGTTCACCGGAGTCACCGACGAGCGGTTGCAGCGGCGGGGTGCCGGCGGTTCCGCCTACGATCCGTTGGACACCACCCGCTTCCCCCCGGTCCGGGGCTTTCGGGCGAGCCGGGTCACGGCGTACAACAACGGCCTGTACGGCATTTACGCCTTCGACGCGCGCGACGGTGTGATCGAGGACTCCTACGCCTCCGGGCACGCCGACTCGGGCGTCTACGTGGGCCAGTGCAAGCCCTGCAACACCCTGGTCCGCGGCAACACGGTGGAGCGCAACGCGGTCGGCATCGAACTGACCAACGCCTCGGACAACCTGTCGGTGGTGGGCAACCGCGTCGTCCGCAACCGGGTCGGGGTCACGGTCAACTCCAACGACCTGGAAGCCCTCGCCCCGCAGCACGGTGCGGTGATCGCCGGGAACGCCGTCGTCGACAACAACGCGGCCGACACACCCGAGCAGGCGGACGGGGGCTTCGGCATCGGGATCGGCATCGGAGGCGGGACCGACAACCGCGTCCGGCGCAACCTGGTAAGCGGCAACCACGCGGCCGGAGTGATCGTCACCGACCCGCCGGGGCATCCGGCGAGCGGCAACCGCGTCGAGGACAACCGTGCCACCGGCAACGGCGTCGACCTCGTGCTGGCCTCCACGGACCCCGGCAACTGCTTCGCGGGCAACCGCCCCGGCACCCAGAGCCCGGCCTCCCTGGAGAACCGCGCGGGCTGCGGCACCCGGGGCCGGGGCGCGCTGCCCGCGGGCCGCACCGCGTCGGTGCAGGCACCGCCGGGGATGCCGTTCAGCCGCGTCCCGGCCCCACCGGCCCAGCCGTCCATGCCGGATCCGACGGTCCCGGGGCGCCCGGCGACCGGGCTGCCGGGCGCCGTCGACATGGCCGACTACCCCCTCCCGAAGAACGTGGACGCCGTACCGCGCACCCACTGACCACGGGACGACACGGCGGCGGAGCCGTGGGCCCCGATACCGTCAGCCGGCGCTCCACGGCGCCTCGGGCAGTTTCGCCCGGCTCTCGCGCCCGGAGAACTCCACCGTCGTCGGGGTACCCAGACCGGGCATCCGCATCGTCACCCGGCGCAGCCCGCCGTCACCGTCGACCCAGTACGTCAGCGGCGACCGTCCGCCGCCGGGCTCCGCGCCGGGCGTGGAGCCCTGGGCGCGCGGCCCGGCGAACCGGTCGTAACCGCGGCCGTCGATCCGGTCGCGGCCCAGCAGCCGGGCACCGGACTGGGCGAGCAGCAGCGGGTTGTCCGGGCGGTCGGCACCCAGCTCGATCAGCAGCCGGAGCCCGGCATCCAGGGGGTCGGCCGTGTACGAGCGGGGGGACCAGCCCGAGCGCGGGATGTGCTCGGCCCGCCGCCAGGGCGGGCTGCCGTCGTCCTCGGACGTCGGCGCCAGACCGAGGCCGCCGCCGTCCCAGACGACCAGCCCGCGGTCGAGCCGGCCGGTGGTGGGGCCGGAGGTGCCGGAGGCCCCGGTGATCCGGTAGCTTCCCACGGCCCGGTGCTTCCGGTAGTCCACGACGCCCTCGACCCGGACCACGACCCCGCCGCCCTCGGCAGCGGTCAGGGTCACCGCCACCGGGCTCGCCTCGTAAAGATTCAGCCGCGACAGGGCCAGCCTGGACGCCTCCTCCATCGTCACCGGCCGCTCGGCGGCGGTGGCGGTGTCGTCGGACCGGACCCGGTAGAGGACCAGGCCACCGACCACCGCGCCGCACACCGTGATCGCGATCAGTGTTCTCCGCCAGAGGGCCCGACGCGGTGTCCGGTCGTCGGCCTTCCTCTTCCGAGCCATGTGGTTGCCTTCTCCCATCGGTCGTTCGCACGGAAGGGCGGGCCCGCGGACCGCTGGTCCGCGAACCCGCCCGAACCGGACCGGCCGGTCACCGGCGCCGGTCGCCCCGACACGGGGTCGGGGCGTGTTTGGCTCTCAGGCTCCCTCTAGCGGTGCTGCGCCCTTCGCCTGCGCATCAGGACGACCAGAGCCGCACCGAGGACGGTGAGCGCGGCACAGCCCGCCAGGGCCAGGGGGACCAGCGGGCTCGTACCGGTGGCCGCGAGGCCGGAGCCGGAGGTGTGACCCGGTGTGCCCGGAGCCCCTGGTGCGCCGGGGGAACCCGGTGTGCCCGGTGTCGCGGGTGCCGTGGGCGTCGGTTCGGTGCCCGGGAGCCGCTTGTTGACGGCTGTCACCGAGACCCCGTCGTCGAGGTTCTCGGCGGTCAGCACGAGCGGCCCGAACACGGAGACGTCCGGGGCGGCATAGCCCTTGGGCGGGCTCACCTCCTGCCAGTAGTAGGTGCCGGGCGCACCCGTACCCTGGCAGAGACCGTCGGTCCCGGTCATGCACGGTTCGCCGACCTTCGTGTCCGGATCGGTCCCCTCGGTCTGGAGCTCGTCGGAGTCGTTCGTCTCCTTCCACAGCTGGAACTTCGCACGGGCCAGTGCCTTGCCGTCCTGATCGTGCTTGATCAGGCGCAGCTCGCCCTCCTGCTGCCGGAAGCCGAAGTCGTAGGTGTGGTCGTTCTCCCCGGGGCCGCCGGTGGTCAACTCCCTCTCCGGGAAGCGGCCGTCGCGCGGAACGACGCCCTTGGAGTCGACGAAGTGGTTGTCGCCGACATCCGCTTCCGTCGGCACCCACTGGTGGAGCGGGCCTCCCTTGGCGTAGTCGGCCGGTTCGTCGAGGCGGATGGTGTATTTCGTCCTGGGCAGGAGGCCGCCGGTGACGTTGGAGTCGTCGAAGTAGTACTCGCCCCGTGCCGTGGTCTCGGCCGTTCCCACGAGTTTGCCCGCCCCGTCGTACAGATGGACGGTCGCGCCGACGACCGGGCGCTGTCCCGGGCTCTGGATGCCCTTGCGTTCGGGGTCGTACCAGACCCGGTTGCCGATCTGGAGCGGGGCCTGGTCGCAGAGCACCTCCAGGTCGCCCATCGAGGCGCCCTTGCCGAACGGGGCGGCGGTCCCGGGCGGGTTGAGGCGCAGGCCGGACTGCGGGTCCTGCGTGCCGTCGCGCTTGACGAAGGTGGTGCCGTAGCCGAAGGCGGTGCTGTTGGGGTCGAATCCGCCGGTCGCGATGGTGTCCTCGACCCGGGAGAACGCCATGCCCGCGAAGGAGGCGTTGTGGTGGGAACCCATGCGGCTGGTGTCGAAGAACCGGGTGCCCCGGGGGGAGAGCCCGCAGCCGTTGTTGGTGTCCATCACATAGCGCCCGTCCACCGGGCACGCCTTGTTCAGGTCGCCGCCGGACAGGACGTTGCCGACCGAGCCGGGCGTGGGACCGGCCGGGGCGCGGTCGCCGAAGCGGTCGCGGAAGGCCAGCAGCATGGACCCGTCGGTCTCGAAGTCGATCTCGCCCAACTCCGGTTCGGGCTGGGCCAGATAGTTCCGGCAGGTCTGACCGTTCTGGGAGGTCGGGAAGGTGTTGGTCCAGGGGAACCAGCCGGGACCGTCGCACGGGGGCCCGCCGACCGTGGACTCGCGGGGATAGTCCAGCGGCTGGTCCAGCACCGGCTCGTGGAACGCACCGGTGTCGAGGTCGAAGGGAAGGACCACCGCACGCAGGTCCGCGGGTTTCCCGGTGGACTCGCCGGAGCACACCCCGCCGACGTAGCCGACCCCGTCGTGCAGACCGAGGCCGAACGGGCGCCAGTCCACCGCCGCCGGGCAGCCCGGGTCCGGAATCGCCTTGGCGGACTCGGGCGCCGAGGCGGTGTCCGCGGTGGCGTCGTAGCGGTAGAGCTTGCGGTCGTTGAGGTTGACGACGAACAGGTCCTTGCCGTCGTCCGTGATCTTGATACCGCCCAGGCTCTCCTTGCCGGGCGTCGCGAGGAAGGCGTCGTCGGTGCCCTGGCCGTGGGCCGTCGTTCCGGCGTCCGGGACGACGGTGAACAAAGTGGTCTTCTTCTGCGCCCGGTCGGTCACGTAGATGCCTCCGGCGCCGCCCGGACCGTAGTCCGTGGTGCGTTTGGCCACGGCCGCGGAGAACACCCGCTTGTCGGCCTTGTTCCACGCGATGCCGAACAGTGTGCCGGTCTCGGAGTTGGTGGCGACGTCCGTGACGTTGACGTCGACACCGTCCTGGCCGCGAGCGCCGTACGGGAAGGAGACGAGGGTGCGCTGCGACCCGCCCTCGCGGGTGGTCGGCTGGCAGGTCGTCACCAGAGGTGCGTTCTTCTGGCAGTAGTCGGCCGGGTTCCACAACCCCGTGGTGTAGGCCACGTTCTTCTGGTCGGAGAGGTCGACGAACTCCTCGTTGCTGCTCAACTGGTTGGGTGCGCCGTCGAGCCCCTGGCGTGAGGCGAAGGCCGGGAACAGGACACCCGGCTTCGGATTCACCACCTGCACACGGTACTTGCCGTTGGTGGAGCCGCTGGCGGTCGGAGTCAGTGTCACGGTGCCGTCGGCGGCCGTGACCCCTTCGACGCCCGTCCCGGAGTCGTCGGTGAGCGTCACCTTGACGCCCGCGAGACCCGGTTCCAGCGCGGGTGTCCACACTCCGGTGTTGTCGACGGCCCGGATCACCCGGACCGTCACCGAACCGTCCTCGGTCTGCGAGTGGGCCGCGGGCGCGACGGCCAGCGAACCGCCGCCGATCCCCAGGGCGAGCGCGGCCAGGCTGCCGACGGTCCGACGGCCGGGCGCGCCCCGCCGTCGCCGACGCGGCTCGGGCGCGGCCCCGTTCACTTGATCATTCGTAGCTGTCATCTCCCGCTCTCAGCGTTCAGAAGGGCCTGATGCCCTGCTCGTGAGGGAGTACATAGAGATGCGGAGAACCGCCTCGGCCGCGATCTTAGAGGGGCTTTGGGAAAGATCGTGGGGGAATGGCGAAGTTGTTCTTGGGCGGGGGTGACGTGTGTTCCGGAAATCGGCGGTGTGGTCACGTGTGCCATGGCCCGGCGCCGTCCGTGTGCTGGTGAGGGCCGTACGGGGACGCCGGGCAGGATGTCCGTGCCCCGCGCGTCGCACTCGTGTGCCGGTTCCGGGCGGGGGGCACGGCACCGGATCCGGCCCGTGGGGGAGGAGTGAGAAGTGAGCATGTCGTACGAGGAAACCGTTGCGGCGGCCGAGGCCGTCCTGAGGAGGGCCGGGGTGCGGGGGAGCGCGTCGGCCCGGTACACACCGCTCTCCGGTGGTACATACAACACGGTCGTTCGCATCGAGCTGGACCAGGGGCGCGACTGGGTGCTGAAGATACCGCCGCGTGCGGCCGAGGGCCTGGCCTACGAACGCGCGCTGCTGACCGGTGAGGCCGCCTTCTACGCGTGCGCCGGGACGGCCTTGGGCGTCGGTGTCGTGCCCCGGGTCGTCCACAGGGGGACCGGAGACGGTGCGGGGAACGTCCCGTACCTGATCATGACCGCATGTCCGGGGACTCCCTGGAACGAGGTGAAGGATTCCCTGGAGGAGCCCGAACGGCGGCGGCTGCGTCAGGAGTTGGGGCGCGTCGCGGCCCGGCTGCACGCGGTCACCGGGCCGGGATTCGGATACCCCGCCGAGCCGTGGGGGCCGTTGGCGCCCACCTGGCGGGAGGCGTTCACCGCGATGACCGCGGCAGTACTGGACGACGCGGAGCGGTACGCGGCATGGCTGCCGCGCCCCCTCGCGGAGATCGGGGCCGTGGTCGCCGCCGCCTCCGGCGTACTGGACGACGTCACACGGCCCGCCTTGGTCCATTTCGACCTCTGGCAGGGCAACCTGCTTCTCGCCGGGGAGCCCGGTGACCGTCGTGTCAGCGGCCTCATCGACGGTGAGCGAATGTTCTGGGGCGATCCGGTGGCCGATTTCGTCTCGTTGGCACTCTTCGCCGACATGGAGGACGACACGGCATTCCTGGCCGGTTACGCGGATGCGGGCGGGGCAGTGGTGTTCGACGGGCCGGTGCGTCTGCGGCTGGCGCTCTACCGGGCCTATCTCTTTCTGATCATGCTGGTCGAGGTGGAGCCCCGGCAGGCCGGGGAGGCCGACCTGACCTGGGTACGGAGCCATGTGGGCCCCCAGCTCGTCGCGGCGCTGGAGGACGTGGAGTCGGGGCTGCGCGGCGGCTGCCGGTGACTTCGGCGCCCCGGCCGCGGCCGTCCTGGAGCGGGACCGGCCGGCGGTGCCGCGCCGGGCCGTGAGTCGACGTGGGGAGCAGCCTGCGGGCGGTTGCATTTCAGCCATCCCGCCGATTGCAGAGGTTCCTGTGCACAGATTCCTGTGCACAGGAACCTTTGTCATCTACCGTGAAGCTCATGGAACTTCCCGAGCAGTCGACTCAAGTCAAGCTGACCGCACGGAACTTGAGGGGGGTCACCCACCCGCTCCGGGTGCGGATGCTGACGGTCCTGCGGACGGACGGGCCGGCCACGGCCACCACACTCGCCCGGCGGTTGAACGCGAACACCGGGGCCACCAGCTACCACCTGCGCCAGCTCGCCGAGTACGGCTTCATCGTCGAGGCGCCGTCCCGGGGTGGCCGCCGGGAACGCTGGTGGCAGGCGGCGCACGTCAACACCGTGCTCCCGGACGATCCGGCGCTGGAGGGCGAGGACGGCCTCGGTGCCGCGTATCTGCAGGCGCTGGGCCGGGTCTGGTCCGACGCGATGACGGCCGCCATCGACGCGACCCCCGCGCTGTCGCCCGAATGGCGCGACGCCCAGGACTTCGGCGACTACGTGCTCACCCTGACCCCGGCCGAGGCCGAGGAGCTGTCGGCCGAGATCCACCGACTGCTCCGGCGACGCAACTCCCCGCCGCAGCCCGCCGGTTCGCCGATCCCCGACGGTGCGGAGCGGGTCGCCTTCCAGTTCCAGTTGTTCCCCACCAGCGCAGACCGGCACGTCTCCCACCCCACCGACTCGGAGTGAGAAAGATGACCTCTCGGCACGCGGCCGCCCAGCGGGCGGCGGACAGTGACACCCCCGAACCGGCCTCACCCGCTCCACCGGCCCCGGACGCCGTCGACGCCCCGGAGACCTCCGACGCCCCGGACGGCGGGCCCCGGGTCTGGCGCGGACTGGTCGGCATGCTGTCGGCCAACGCGGCGTCCCTGTCGGCCAACCGTGTGCTCTCGATCGCGCTGCCCTGGTTCGTCCTGACGACGACCGGCAGTGTCGGCAAGACCGGCCTGGTCGCCTTCTGCCAGATAGTCCCCTACGTGGTCGCCCAGGCGCTGGCGGGGCCGATCATCGACCGGGTCGGCCCCAAACGCATCAGCATCGCCGGTGACCTGGCCTCCACCGTGGCGACGGCCGCCGCCCCACTGCTCTACATGTCGGGAAACCTGTCCTTCGGCCTGCTGCTGGGGCTGCTGGCGGTGGTCGGGGCGGCGGACGGCCCGGCCAACGGGGCCAAGGGACTCTTCGTGCCCGCCGCCACCCGCGCGGCCCGGGTGCCGCTGGAACGGGGCACCGGACTGTCGACGGCGGTCGAACGGACCGCGACGACCATCGGACCGGCCATCGCCGGTGTGGTCGTCGCCTCCTTCGGCAGCCTCTACGCCCTGTGGATCACCGCCTGCCTGTTCGGTGTGTCGGCGCTCATCGTCTCCACCACGCTCAGCGATCCGGTGCCCGAGCCGCACGAGACGCCGGTCGACGAGGTCGAGGGCTACTTCTCCCGGCTGCGTCAGGGTGCCGTGTTCCTGCGCGACGCCAAGCTGCTGCGGTCCATCGTGTGCATGCTCGCCGTGACCAACCTGCTCGACCAGGCGTTCATGTCCGTGCTGCTGCCGGTCTGGGCGAAGGAGACGGGCAACGGAGCGGGCGCCATCGGCCTGGTGGTGAGTGTCTTCGCCGCCACATCGATCGTCGCCGCACTCGTCGCCGCGGGGGTGGCCGAGCGGCTGCCCCGGCGGGCCGTCTTCCTGATCGGCCTGACACTGGGCGGCGTCCCGCGCTTCGTCGCCATGGCCACGGGCGCCCCCCTGTGGCTGGTCCTTGCGGTGCTCGCCGTGGGCGGCCTCGGCTCCGGCTTCGTCAACCCGATCGTGGGGGCCGTGACGTACGAGCTGATCCCCACTCCGTTGCTGGGCCGGGTCAAGACGCTGGCCCAGGCCGTCACCTGGGCGGGCATCCCCTTCGGCGGACTGCTGGGTGCCGGGCTGGTGACGGCGGTGGGCACCTCCGGCGCGTTGTGGATCGTCGGCGGACTCTACCTCGTCGCCATCGGCGTCCCGGCCATGAACCGGGAGTGGGCGGGCATGCGCAAGCGGACGACGCCCGCAACGGCCCCCGCCCGGACCGGGGGCGAGCACGGTGACGCGAGCGCGCCCGGAGAGACCCCGGCCCCCGCCAAGGAGGCGGTCGGGGAAGTCGCGTAGGCGACCGGGTCGGAGCGGGGCCGTACGGGCGGTGGACCGTCCGTACGGCCCCGTTCCCGTACCCGGCGGCCAGGGCAGAAGCGGCCACGCCCGGCGGGCACAAGTGACCAGTTCATTCCTCCAGAGCGCTCTGCGAGCATCGGATTCGGCTGAGTTTCCAAGGGTTTTCGCAGACGGTCGACGACGAGGAACTGGTGGACACATGACGACGAAGCCGATGGCGGCCGCGGCCCTTGGCCAGAGGGCCGAAAAGGGCGGTCTCTCTCCTGCGGAAGCCCGCGTCGCGGCAGTGTGGAACGCGGTGCTCGGCGCCGGGGCGACCGGGGCGGAGGCGACCGGGGCGGACGACGAATTCTTCCGGCTCGGCGGTACCCGTGCGCAGGCGGCGGAAATGGCCCACCGGATCGCGGAGGAATTCGGTTCGGAATTCGGCGCGGAAGAATTGCCGGAGCCGCTGACGGTGCGGTCGGTGGCGTCGTTCCTCGCCCAGGAGGCGCTGCTGCGGGCCCGCAGGCTGTTCGAGTCGGCCGACTTCGACGCCGAGAGCGCGACCGACGCCATGGAGGCCCTCGTGGCACCCGGGGCGCCGGACGACGTCCCGGCCATCCCCCGTGCGTCCCGGTCCGGGCAGCCGTTGCCGCTGTCGTTCGCGCAGCGCCGGCTCTGGTTCCTGGACCAGCTGGATCCCGGCCGGGCCGAGTACCTGATCCCCATGGGACTGCGCATCAGCGGCCCGCTGGACGTCCCGGCGCTCCGCGCCTCCCTCTCCGAGCTGGTGAGCCGGCACGAGGTGCTGCGTACCCGCTTCGTCGGCGACGACGACGGCGATCCCGGCCAGGTCGTCGACCCGCCCCGGCCGCTGCCGCTCGCCGTGCACGACCTGCGGTCCGTCGCCGGACCGGACGCGCAGGAGGCGGCGGCCGCCGCACTCGTGGAGACCGAGGGCTTCCGGCCGATGGATCTCGGCACCGGACCGATGGTGCGTGCGCTGCTGATCCGGCTGGCCGACGAGGAGCACCTGCTTGCTCTGACGGTGCATCACATCGCTTTCGACGGCTGGTCGGTGGGGGTGCTGTCCCGGGAACTGTCCGCCCTCTACGGCGCGCGTACCACGGGCACCGACGCCGACCTGCCCGAACCTCCCCTCCAGTACGCCGACTTCGCGGTCTGGCAGCGCGAGTGGTTCACCGGCGAGGTGCTGGCGGAACAGCTGGACTACTGGCGCGCCCGGCTGACCGGCACCGAGCCGCTGGAACTGCCCACCGACCGCCGCCGCCCCGCGCGGCGCAGCGGCAACGGCGCCATGCTCACCTTCCGCGTACCGGCACGGACCGCCGACGGCGCCCGCAGGGTCTCCAAGGAGACCGGTGCGAGCCTGTTCATGACCCTGCTGGCGGTCTTCCAGACGGTGCTGTCGCGCTACAGCGGCCAGGAGGACATCGCGGTGGGCACCCCGATCGCGGGCCGCAACCGCGCCGAGATCGAGAACATGATCGGCTTCTTCGTGAACACGCTGGTCATGCGCACCGACCTGTCCGGCGACCCGACCTTCGCCGAGCTGCTGGACCGGGTCAAGGAGACCGCGCTCGGCGCCTACGACCACCAGGACCTGCCCTTCGAGCGCCTGGTGGAGGAGCTGGCTCCACGACGGGACCTGTCGCGCAATCCGCTCTTCCAGACGATGTTCGTCCTCCAGAACACCCCCGACAGCCGGTCCTGGGACCTGCCGGGCCTGACCGTACGGCAGCTCGACGTATCGGCCCAGGACTCCAAGTTCGACTTCACCTTCTACACCTCCGAGGCCGCCGACGGCGCCCTGGACGGCACCATCGTGTACGCCACCGACCTGTTCGACGAAGCCACGATGGAGCGCCTCGCCGGGCACTTCGGGACGCTGCTGGAATCCGCCTGCGCCACCCCGGACGCCCGGCTTTCCGAGCTCACGATGCTGACCGCCGCCGAACGCCGGACGATCCTCGGCGAGTGGAACGGCGCCGACACCGACGCCCCGGACACGGTGACCGTGCCCCGGCTGATCGAGGAGCAGGCCGCCCGGCGGCCCGACGCGACAGCCGTGATCTGCGGAACCGACCGGCTGACCTACCACCGGCTCGACGAGCGGGCCGGGTGGATAGCCGACCGGCTGCGCGAGCGCGGCGCCGGACCGGGCACCCTCGTCGCGGTCTGCCTGGACCGGGGCACGGACATGGTGTGCGCGCTGCTCGGCATCCACCGGGCCGGGGCGGCCTACCTGCCGCTGGACCCGGACTACCCCACGGACCGGCTCGCCTACATGGTCGAGGACAGCGGCGCCCCGCTGATCGTCACCCAGACCACGCACACCGGCCGCCTGCCCTCCGGCGTCCCGACGCTGCTGCTGGACGGGGACCGGCCGGACACCACTCCGGCCGGCCCGGAGACCTCCGCGGGTCCGGTGGTCCAGGCCGGTCCGGACGACGTGGCCTACGTGATCTACACCAGCGGTTCCACCGGCCGCCCCAAGGGCGTGCAGATCACCCACGGCGCACTGCGCGCGCGGATGCGGGAGACCTGCCGCGAGCTGGGGTTCACCCCCGAGGACCGGGTCCTCCAGTTCGCCTCGATCGCGTTCGACTCGTCGGTGGGCCAGATGTTCGCCCCGCTCGTCTCCGGGGCGGGCCTCGTCCTGCGTGACGACACCTGGGACCCGGGCCGGCTGGCGGCGGCGCTGCGCGAGCACCGGGTCACGGTGGCCTGGCTCACCCCGTCCGCTTTCGGGGCGCTCGCCGCCGACCTGGACGGACCGGAGGCGCTGGGCCCGGAACTGCGGCTGGTCCGGCTCGGCGGCGAGGCGCTCCAGCGGGAGCAGGTCCGGCAGTGGTTCCGGCACTGCGCGGTGCCCCTGGTCAACGGCTACGGCCCCTCGGAGGCCGCTCAGGAGGCGACGACCGCCAGGATCGACGGCCCCGTCGACCGGGTCCCGATCGGCCGGCCGGTCGCCAACGCGAAGGTGTTCGTCGTCGACCCCCACGGCCGGCCGGTTCCGGTGGGCGTCCCGGGCGAGATGTGGATCGGCTGCCCCGGGCTGGCCCGCGGCTACCTGAACCGGCCCGAGCTGACCGCCGAGAAGTTCACCGTCGTGGACGTGGACGGCACACCGCGACGTGTCTACCGCACCGGCGACCTCGCCCGGTGGATGCCGGACGGGCGGCTGGAGTTCGTCGGCCGCTCCGACAACCAGGTCAAGCTGCGCGGCTACCGCGTCGAACCGGGCGAGATCGAAGCGGCGCTGCTCACCCACCCAACGGTCAACGGCGCCACCGTCGTCCTGCGGGAGGACGTCCCCGGCGTGCAGAGGCTCGTTGCGTACGTGGTGCCCGTGGGCCCCCTCGACGCGAGCGCGCTCCGCGCCCACCTCCAGCGCGACCTGCCGGACTACATGGTGCCCACGGCGTTCGTGCCGCTGGAGCGCATCCCGCTCACCCCGAACGGCAAGACCGACCGCCGGGCCCTCCCCGCGCCCGCCTCCGACCGGTCCGGGCTGGACGCCGCGTACACCGAGCCGCGCACGGACATCGAGCGCACGGTGACCGAGGTGTGGTCCGAGGTGCTGGGTGTCGACCGGATCGGCGTGCACGACGACTTCTTCGCCCTGGGCGGGCATTCGCTGCTGGCCACCCAGGTCGCGTCGCGGCTGCGCCGACGACTGGGCGCCGATGTGCCGGTGCGTACCCTGTTCGGCGCACCGACCCCGGCACTGCTGGCCGCCGCCGTGACCGGACTCGACGGCACGGGAACCGACCGCATTCCGGCGGCACCGCGCCACGACGGCCCGCCGCCCCTCAGCTTCGCCCAGCAACGCCTCTGGTTCCTCGACCAGTTGGAGCCGGGCCGCGCCGAGTATCTGCTTCCCTTCGCCCTCCGGGTCCACGGACCGCTCGACATCGACGCCCTGAACGCCGCGTTCACCGCGGTGGTGGCACGCCACGAGGTCCTGCGCACCCGGTTCGTCACGGATGCGACGGGCTCCCCGGCACAGCTCATCGACCCGCCGCGGCCGGTGCGGATGCTGGTCCGGGACCTGCGCCGGACGGGCGACGCGGCCACCCGCGAGGACGCCCTCGCGAAGGCACTGGGTGAGGACGGACTGCGACCGATCGACCTCGGCACCGGGCCCATGCTGCGCGCACTGCTGGTGCGGCTGGCCGACGAGGAGCACGTTCTGGCGGTCACCGTGCACCACATCGCCTTCGACGGCTGGTCGGTGGGGGTGCTGGTACGCGAGCTGTCCGCCCGGTACGCGGAAGCCCTCCCGCACGGCTCCGGCGCACCCGGCCCGGACCCGCTGCCCGTGCAGTACGCCGACTACGCCGTGTGGCAGCGCGCCTGGCTCGACGGCGCGCCGCTGGAGCGGCAACTCTCCTACTGGCGGAACCAGCTGGAAGAACTGGAGCCGCTGGAACTGCCGACCGACCACCCCCGGCCGGCGGAACGCGGCGGACGCGGCGAGATGGTCCGGTTCTCCGTCCCCGCCGAGGTCGCCGCCCGCGCCCGAGCGGTGTCCGCGGAGAGCGGCGCGAGCCTCTTCATGACCCTGCTGGCCGTCTTCCAGCTCCTGCTGTCCCGCTACAGCGGGCAGCGGGACATCGCGGTGGGCAGCCCGGTCGCCGGTCGGAACCGGGCGGAGACGGAGGAGCTGATCGGTTTCTTCGTGAACACGCTAGTGCTGCGGACGGATCTCGCCGGGGACCCGACCTTCGTCGAGTTGCTGGGCCGGGTGAAGGAGACCGCGCTCGGTGCGTACGACCACCAGGACCTGCCCTTCGAACGCCTCGTGGAGGAACTCGCCCCCGACCGCGACCTCTCCCGCAACCCCCTCTTCCAGACCCTGTTCGCGCTCCAGAACACGCCGGGCGCGGACGCCTGGAACCTCCCGGGCCTCACGGCGGAGCCCGTCGAGCTCCCCGCCCGGGACGCCAAGTTCGACCTGGCGATGTACCTCGCCGAGGCCGCGGACGGCACATTGGACGGTGCTCTCGTCTACGCGGACGACCTCTTCACCGACGACACCGCGCGCCGCCTCGTCGGCCACTTCACCCACCTGCTGGCCGCGGCCACGAACCGCCCGCACAGTGTGCTGTCCGAGGTGGAGATGATGGACGCGGCGGAGCGGCACCGCGTCCTCGCCGAGTGGAACGACACCGCCGTACCCGTACCGGCGACAACACTGCACCAGCTGTTCGAGCAGCGCGCGGCCCAGGCCCCGGACGCGGTCGCGGTCGTCTGCGGCACCGAGACCCTGACGTACCGCCGGCTCGACGAGAGGGCCAACCAACTGGCCCACCGCCTGCGCGCCGTGCCCGGCATCGGTCCGGACGTACCCGTGGGCGTCTGCCTGGAACGGTCTCCCGCCATGGTGTGGACCCTGCTCGGCATCCTGAAGGCCGGGGCCGCGTACGTACCACTCGACCCGGAGCACCCGGCGGAACGGTTGGCGTACCTGGTGGCGGACTCCGGCACGCCGCTGATCGTCACCGACACCGCCCATACCGAACTGCTGCCGGACGGCCCGGACCTGCTGATCGCTGACCGCCCGGCCGATCTGCCGGACACCCTGCCCACGGACGCGCCGGAACCCCTCGCGACCCCCGGCGACCTCTGCTACTTGATCTACACCAGCGGCTCCACGGGCCGCCCCAAGGGCGTCCGCGCCGAACACCGCGGCGTGGTCAACTACCTGGCCGGCATGCAGCACCCGTTCCCGATCGCACCGGGCGAGGGCTTCCTCCAGGCCACACCGCTCTCCTTCGACGTGTCGGCGTACGAGATCTTCTGGCCCCTGTGGCAGGGCGGCACGGTCGTGCTGGTGCCGGGATCCGACCGGCTCGACATGGCCGAGGTGTCCCGCCTGATGCGCGCCCACCGCGTGGTCGGCCTGCACTTCGTGCCGAGCCTGCTGGACCTGTTCGTCTCCGGGGTACGGCCCGAGGACTGCACCCACCTGCGGTACGCCTTCGCCAGCGGCGAGCCGCTCCAGCCCACGCTGGTGAGCCGGTTCACCGAACGCTTCCCCGGCGACCTGATCAACCTGTACGGCGCCACCGAGGTCTCGGTCGACACCACGTACTGGCGGGCCTCGCGCACCGACCCCGCCGCACCGGTCCTCGCGGGCCGCCCCATGGTCAACCAGACCGTGTACGTCCTGGACCCGGACCTCCGGCCCGTGCCCGCGGGCATCCTGGGCGAGGTGTACCTCGGCGGCGACAGCGTCTGCCGCGGCTACCACCAGCGGCCCGACCTCACCGCCGGACGCTTCGTCGCCGACCCGTTCCGGGGCGGCCGGATGTACCGTACCGGCGATCTCGGCCGGTTCACCGCGGACGGCGAACTGGACCTGCTGGGACGGATGGACCGGCAGGTGAAACTCCGCGGCGTCCGGGTCGAACTCGGCGAGATCGAGGCGACGCTCCTCACCCACGGCACGGTCGGAGCCTGCGCGGTGGTGGTCCGGGAGGACACCCCGGGCGACAAACGTCTGGTCGCCTACTGCGTGCCCGCGCCCGACGCCACGGCGGACGCCGGAGTGCTGCGCGAGTGGGCCGCCGAACGCCTGCCCCGCGCCATGGTGCCGTCCGGGATCGCGATCCTGCCGGAACTGCCGCTCAACCGGAACGGCAAGGTCGACCACGCCGCACTGCCCGCTCCCGGGAACACCGGCGAAAGCACGGCCGGCTACACCGCGCCACGCGACGAGATCGAGGCGGAGATCGCCGGGATCATGGCCGCCGTGCTCGGCGTGGAACGCGTAGGCGTCCACGAGAGATTCTTCGACGCCGGCGGACACTCCCTGCTCGCCCTCCAACTCGTCAACCAGATCGAGTCGGCGACCGGAGTCCGCATCGGACTGCGACGTCTCTTCCAGTCGCCGACCGTCACCGGCATCAAACAACAGCTCATCGAACTGTTCGACGCGCAGGAACAGCATTCCTGAACAGCGGCCCCACTCCCCACGCGACACGACGAAGAGGACGGAACATCATGGGCGAGAGCTCGGTCGAGGCACGGCTGCTGTCCCGTATGAAGCGGAGCGCGGAAGCGGCCCGTATCGTACGGGCCGACCGGGAGGACGGACCGCTGCCGCTGTCGTTCGCGCAGCAGCGACTGTGGTTCCTGGACCGGCTGACGCCGGACAGCGCGGAGTACCTGGTGCCGACGGTGCTCCGGGTACGCGGCGCACTCGACGTACCCGCGCTCGGCACGGCACTCTCGGGCCTGGTGGCCCGGCACGAGGTGCTGCGCACGGCCTTCCCGGCGGACGCCGACGGCGCCCCGCGACAGGCGATCGGTGCCCCCTGGCCGGTGGAGGTCACCGTCCACGACCTGCGGGCCGAGCCGGACGCGGAGACCCGCGCGGGCGAGGTGCTGCGCCGGGAGGCGACGCGCCCGTTCGACCTGGAGACCGGACGGCTGCTGCGGGCCGACGTGGTGAGGCTCGCGGAGAACGACCACTTCCTTCTTCTGACGGCCCATCACATCGTGTCGGACGGGTGGTCCTCCGGGATCCTGGCCCGTGAGCTGCGTGAGCTGTACGCGGCCGCCGTGGCGGGGCGTGAGGCTTCGCTTCCCGAACTGCCTCTTCAGTACGCGGACTTCGCCGCCTGGCAGCGGGAGCAGCTCAGCGGGGACTTCCTGGAGCGGCAGCTGGCGTACTGGCGCGGCCGCCTCGCCCATGTGGCACCGCTCGAACTCCCCACCGACCACCAGCGTCCGACGGAGCCGAGCGGCAGCGGTGACGTGGTCACCTTCTCGGTGCCGCCGGAGGTGGTGGAGGCGCTGCGGAAGACGGCGCGTGCGCAGGGTGCGAGCCTGTTCATGGCGTTGCTGGCGGTCTTCCAGATCGTGCTGGCCCGTTACTGCCGGCAGGACGACATCGCGGTGGGCACCCCGGTCGCCGGTCGGAACCGGGCGGAGACGGAGGAGCTGATCGGTTTCTTCGTGAACACGCTGGTGCTGCGGACGGATCTCGCCGGCGATCCGACCTTTGTCGAGTTGCTGGGCCGGGTGAAGGAGACCGCGCTCGGTGCGTACGACCACCAGGACCTGCCCTTCGAACGCCTCGTGGAGGAACTCGCCCCGGACCGGGATCTGTCCCGCAACCCCCTGTTCCAGACGATGTTCGTCCTTCAGGCGCCCGGAAGCGCGGACGGCCAGGAATGGGAGCTGGCGGGCACACGGACCGAACCGGTCGAGATCGAGCGCGGAGTCGCCAAGTTCGACCTGACGCTCACGGCGGTCGAGTCGGCGGACGGGCTGCGCGCCGTCCTGGAGTATCGGACGGATTTGTTCGATCGGGTGTCGGTGGAGCGGTTGGCGGGGCATTTGGTGACGTTGGTGGGGTCGGTGGCGGTTGCTCCGGGGGCGCGTTTGTCGGAGTTGAACATGTTGACGGTGGGTGAGCGGCGGGAGGTGTTGGTGGAGTGGAATGGTGTGGTGGGTCCGTATCCGGATGGGGCGAGTGTTCATCGGCTTGTTGAGGAGCGTGTGGCGGTTGATCCGGATGCGGTTGCTGTTTCGTTCGGGGGGTGTGAGTGGTCGTTCGGTGAGGTGAATGCGCGGGCGAATCGGCTTGCTCATCATTTGCGTGGTGTGGGTGTGGGGGCGGGTTCGTTGGTCGCGGTGTGTCTGGATCGTTCGCCGGAGCTGGTGGCGGTGTTGCTGGGGGTTTTGAAGGCGGGGGCTGCTTTTGTTCCGTTGGATCCGGAGTATCCGGTGGACCGGATTGCGTACATGGTCGAGGATTCGGGGGCGTCATTGGTCGTGACGAGTTCGGATCTGGTGGGCCGGTTGCCTGGTGGGGTCGAGTCTCTTCTGGTGGATGTGGGGTGGCCGGAGGGTTCGGTGGTGGATCTGGGGGTGGTGGGTTCGGTGGATGATCTGGCGTATGTGATTTATACGTCGGGTTCGACGGGGCGGCCGAAGGGGGTGGCTCTGGAGCATCGGGGTGTGGTGAATTATCTGCACTGGTGTGATGAGAATTATCCGGCGCCGGGTGTGGGTGGTGTGGGGTCGGTGTTGTATTCGTCGGTGGCGTTCGATCTGACGATCACGGCGTTGTTCCTTCCGTTGATCCAGGGTCGGCGGTTGGTGATTCCGGTGCCTGGTGCGGGCGAAACGGCGTTCGATGCGGCGATCGATCTGGTGTGTTCGAATGTGCCGATCGGGTTCTTGAAGGCGACGCCGTCGCATTTGGAGGTGTTGGCGGCGCATTTGGAGAGTCGTGGTGCGCGGCATTGCATCGGGACGATCGTTGCGGGGGGTGAGAGTCTTTCGCCGGGGTTGGTGGCCCGGTTGTTGGGGGCGAGCAGTACGCGGACGACGGTGAGCAATGAGTACGGTGCGACCGAGGGTTCGGTGGCGAACGTGATGAGTCTGACGACGGCGCCGGATCCGCATGGTGGCACGACCACGCTGGGCCGGCCGATCACGAACACCACCGCGTACGTCCTGGATCATCACAATCAGCCGGCGCCTGTGGGTGTTCCGGGGCATGCGTTGCTCGGGGGTATTTGTCTGGCCCGGCATTATCACAATCGGCCGGAGCTGACCGAGGAGCGGTTCATCCCGAATCCGTTGACGCCGCCGTGGCCGGATCCGCGGACGTATCGGACGGGGGATCTGGTGAAGTGGCGGGCGGACGGGACGTTGGAGTTCGTCGGGCGGATCGACAACCAGGTCAAGTTGCGGGGGTACCGGATCGAGCTCGGTGAGATCGAGGCCGCTCTCACCGCGCACCCCGGCATCCACACCACGGCCGTCATCACCCGCGAGGACACACCCGGCAGTAAACAGCTGGTCGCCTACATCGTCGCGACGCCCGGCAACGCACCCACCACACAACAACTGCGCACCCACCTCCAGCAGCAGCTCCCCGAGTACATGGTTCCCAGCATGTACGTACTCCTCGACGAGTTGCCTCTGACGCCCAACGGGAAGGTCGACACCAAGGCCCTTCCCGCCCCCGACCACCACCGCCCCGACCTCGCCACCACCTACACCGCACCCCGGACGGACACCGAGCGCACCCTTGCCGCGATCTGGTCCGAGATCCTCGGCATCGACACCATCGGCATCCACGACAACTTCTTCGAACTCGGCGGGGATTCGATCGTCAGCATCCAGATGATCGCCCGGGCCAAGAAGTTCGGCGTGCACCTCACGCCGCGGCAGATCTTCAAGAGCCAGACGATTGCCGAGATCGCCGTCCACGCCGCCGCGGCCACCTCGGTCGACGCGGAACAGGGCCGAGTGGCGGGCGAGGTCCCGCTGACACCGATCCAGCACTGGTTCTTCGAGAAGGACCTGTCGACGTTCGACCACTTCAACCAGGCCGAGCTGCTCGTCACCGACGGACTCGCCCCCGACGTGCTGCGGCTCGCGTTGGCAGACCTGACGGAGCACCACGACGCACTGCGCCTGCGCTGTGTGAACGGGCCCGACGGCTGGCGTCAGTACCTGGACGAGACCGTGGACACCGACATCCTCGACGTGCACGACCTGTCCGGGGTCCCGGACGAGTCCTTGGCGTCGGTGGCGCAGGACATCGCGGAGGAGACGCAGCAGAGCCTCGGCCTGGCCAAGGGGCCGTTGCTGCGGGCCGCCCTGCTGGAACTGGGGCCGACGCGCGGACAGCGGTTGCTCACCGTCGTACACCACCTGGCGGTCGACGGTGTGTCCTGGCGGGTCCTCCTGGAGGACCTGGGCAGCTGCTACGAGCGGCGGGCTGCCGGCCTCGCGCCCCTGCTGCCGGCGAAGACGACGTCGTTCCGGTCGTGGGCCCAGCGGTTGAGCGCCTTCGCGGAATCGGCCGAGGCGCGCTCCGAGTACGCCTACTGGGCCGAGCCCAAACCGGCCGGTCGGGTGCCGCGCGACCGGGACGGCCGCAACGACGTGAGGTCGGCCGCCAGCGTCTCGGCGGCGCTCAGCCCCGAGGAGACCCGTGCCCTGCTGAGAGACGTGCCCCGGGCTTTCAGCACCCGGATCAACGACGCGTTGCTCACCGCACTGGCCCACGCCCTGCGGGACTGGACGGGGGACGACGAGATCCTGATCGGCCTGGAGGGACACGGCCGTGAGGACCTCTTCCCGGACGTGGACCTGTCACGAACGGTCGGATGGTTCACGTCCGTCTTCCCCGTCGCACTGCACCTTGCCCCCGGAACCACGGGACCGGTGGCCTCGCTCGACTCGGTACGCGAGCAGGTGGCGCGGATCCCCAACAAGGGCATCGGCTACGGCATCCTGCGCCATCTCGGCGCCCCGGACGTGGCCGACGTACTGCGCCGGCAGCCCACTCCGGAAGTGAACTTCAACTACCTGGGGCAGTTCACCAGGGAGCTGCCGGGCATCGGCCGGTACGCCGGCCCCGACGAGTCGAAGGGCCACTCGATCGGCCCGGACGGTATGCGCTGGAACGTACTGGACGTGACCGCGGCCGTCGAAGGCGACACGTTCGGGCTGTACATCAGCTACTCGACCGCGCTGCACGAGCGGCACACCGTGGAACGCCTGGCCAACGGTGTCGTCGGCCACCTGCGCGAGCTGATCGCCGGAAGCGTGGACGGAGCCGCCGACGCCCGCCGGGAGACCCCCGGCGTTCCCCTCACCGATGTCGGTGAGACCGACATGGCCGCGATCCTGAAGAGGTTCTCGATATGAGCGCGCACAACGTGGAAGACGTCTACGGACTCTCGCCCCTGCAGTTCGGCATGCTGTACCACTCGCTGGAGGACACTTCCGACACGCGCCCGTACATGGTGCAGATGGCCGAGGAGTTCTCGGGGCCGCTCGACGAGAAGCTGTTCGGGGGCGCCTGGCAGCAGCTCGTCGACCGGCACTCGATCCTGCGCAGCGCGTTCGTGTGGGAGGGGGTCTCGGAGCCGGTGCAAGTGGTGCAGCGCAGCGCTCCGCTCCCCTTCGAGACGAGGGACCTGCGCGGCCTGCCCGATCAGGAGGAACGGCTGAGCGCCTTCCTGGCGGAGGACTGGGACCGGGGGTTCGACCTCTCGCGGGCCCCACTGGTCCGGGTCACCGTGCTGCGGATGGAGGAAGAGCGCCGGATCGTTGTCTGGTCGTTCCACCACATCCTCCTCGACGGCTGGAGCGTGCAGATCCTCCAGAAGGAGCTGTTCGCCCTCTACCGCGCCCTGCTCGACGGTGTTCCCGCCGAACTGCCGGCGACCGCTCCCTACCGCCGCTACATCGAGTGGCTCAACGCCCGGCAGGACGACGGCTCCGCGGCGTTTTGGACCGACTACCTCGCGGGCGTCACCGAACCCACCGCCCTGCACGTCGACCGGGACACCGGGGACACGGGAGTCGGCGAGTTCGAGGTGTGCGCCTCCACGGAGCTCTTCACACGGGCCCGGGAGTACGCCAAGTCCCAGCGCGTCACGATGAACACCCTGGTACAGGGTCTGTGGTCGATCCTGCTCTCGCGGTACAGCCGCCAGGACGAGGTGCTGTTCGGCTCCACCATCTCGGGCCGGTCGATCGATCTGCCCGATGTCGATTCGATGATGGGGCTGTTCATCAACACGCTGCCGGTGCGCGGCCGCCTCACCGGCGACCTGGTCGTCTCCGAGTGGCTGAGGGACCTCCAGGACGAGCAACTGGAGATGCGGCAGTGGGAGTACTGCCACCTCGTCGACGTGCAGAAGCACAGCAGGATCCCCCGCGGCGAGCCACTTTTCCGATCCATCCTCGTCTTCGAGAACTACCCGGTGGTGCAGAAGCCCTCGGACTTCCCCGAGAGGCTGACCCGGCGTCTGATCAACTGCGTGGAGCGCACCGGATACCCGCTGACCCTCGTGGTATCGGCCGGCCGGGCACTGGAGTTCCGCTTCGTCTATGACCGGAGCAGATTCGACGCGAAGACGATCGAGCGGATGGCCGGCCACCTCGAAACCCTGCTGACCTCAGTAGTGGACGCGCCCGGCGCACGCATCGGCGACCTCCAGATGCTGACGGTGGATGAGCGGCGGGAGGTGTTGGTGGAGTGGAATGGTGTGGTGGGTCCGTATCCGGATGGGGCGAGTGTTCATGGGCTTGTTGAGGAGCGTGTGGCGGTTGATCCGGATGCGGTTGCTGTTTCGTTCGGGGGGTGTGAGTGGTCGTTCGGTGAGGTGAATGCGCGGGCGAATCGGCTTGCTCATCATTTGCGTGGTGCGGGTGTGGGGGCGGGTTCGTTGGTCGCGGTGTGTCTGGATCGTTCGCCGGAGCTGGTGGCGGTGTTGCTGGGGGTTTTGAAGGCGGGGGCTGCTTTTGTGCCGTTGGATCCGGAGTATCCGGTGGATCGGATCGCGTACATGGTCGAGGATTCGGATGCTTCGCTGGTGATCACCAGCACGGTGTTGGACGACCGTGTTCCGGAGGGTTTTCCGCGTCTTCTGGTGGATGTGGGGTGGCCGGAGGGTTCGGTGGTGGATCTGGGGGTGGTGGGTTCGGTGGATGATCTGGCGTATGTGATTTATACGTCGGGTTCGACGGGGCGGCCGAAGGGGGTGGCTCTGGAGCATCGGGGTGTGGTGAATTATCTGCACTGGTGTGATGAGAATTATCCGGCGCCGGGTGTGGGTGGTGTGGGGTCGGTGTTGTATTCGTCGGTGGCGTTCGATCTGACGATCACGGCGTTGTTCCTTCCGTTGATCCAGGGTCGGCGGTTGGTGATTCCGGTGCCCGGGGCGGGCGAAACGGCGTTCGATGCGGCGATCGATCTGGTGTGTTCGAATGTGCCGATCGGGTTCTTGAAGGCGACGCCGTCGCATTTGGAGGTGTTGGCGGCGCATTTGGAGGGTCGTGGTGCGCGGCATTGCATCGGGACGATCGTTGCGGGGGGTGAGAGTCTTTCGCCGGGGTTGGTGGCCCGGTTGTTGGGGGCGAGCAGTACGCGGACGACGGTGAGCAATGAGTACGGTGCGACCGAGGGTTCGGTGGCGAACGTGATGAGTCTGACGACGGCGCCGGATCCGCATGGTGGCACGACGACGTTGGGCCGGCCGATCACGAACACCACCGCGTATGTTCTGGATCATCACAATCAGCCGGCGCCTGTGGGTGTTCCGGGGCATGCGTTGCTCGGGGGTATTTGTCTGGCCCGGCATTATCACAATCGGCCGGAGCTGACCGAGGAGCGGTTCATCCCGAATCCGTTGACGCCGCCGTGGCCGGATCCGCGGACGTATCGGACGGGGGATCTGGTGAAGTGGCGGGCGGACGGGACGTTGGAGTTCGTCGGGCGGATCGACAACCAGGTCAAGTTGCGGGGGTACCGGATCGAGCTCGGTGAGATCGAGGCCGCTCTCACCGCCCACCCCGACATCCACACCGCCGCGGTCATCACCCGCGAGGACACGCCGGGGGACAAGCGCCTGGTCGCCTACGTGGTTCCCGTTCCCGGGCGCGGTCCCGGTGTGCGTGAGCTCCGTGCCCATCTCCAGGAGCAGTTGCCCGAGTACATGGTTCCCAGCACGTATGTGCTCCTGGACGAGTTGCCTCTGACGCCCAACGGGAAGGTCGACACCAAGGCCCTTCCCGTCCCCGACCACGACCGCCCCGACCTCGACACCACCTACACCGCACCCCGCAACTCGACCGAGGAGACCATCACCGCTGTCTGGACCGACGTCCTGGGCATCGACACCATCGGCATCCACGACAACTTCTTCGAACTCGGCGGACAGTCGATCAGCGCTGTCCGGGCGGTCTCTCGGCTGCGGGAAGCCGGTCTCGACGTCGCCCTTCAGCAGTTCGTGCGGCACCCGACGGTGGCCCAGCTGGCGGGCGCACTGGATGTCCCGCAGGCGGCGTCGGCCGGGCTGGTGGTGCTCCTTTCGTCCGCGGTGGACCCGGAGCTGCCCGTTCTCTTCTGCGTGCACCCGGGCGGCGGCAGCACCCATCCGTACCGGGCCCTCGCGCGATGCCTTACGGGCCGGTTCACCGTGTACGGCGTCCAGGCTCCGGGGCTGAACGCGGGCGAGGCGCCTCTCGTCGGCATCGAGTCGATCGCGGAGCGGTACTGGCGGGAGATCCGCCGGGTGCAGCCCACGGGGCCGTGCACCCTCCTCGGATGGTCGACCGGCGCGGTGATCGCCCATGCGATGGGGGAGCAGGCGCCGGAGGAGGTGGCCGGTCTCTATCTGCTGGAACCGGCGGTCACCGGCGACGACCAGCGGGCGCGCTTCCAGCGCCACGCCGAGGTGTACCGCCGGGTGGACGAGCTGTGGCGGCGCGGCCAGGACGAGCGGGGTACCGAACGCGCCGCAACGGAGCAGGAGTTGCGGAGGCTCGCTCCGGAGATGAACCTCGACGAGAACCTCGTCACGCTCGATGAATGGCTCCCCTACGCGGTACTGGAGGCCGAGGTGCGCTCGCTCGCCGCCTACCGGCCCGGTCGCTCGGCGGCCAGGGCGACGCTGTTCGTCAGCGACACGGTGCGCGACGGCAGCGGCGACGAGGTGCCGGAGGCCCGCTACCTCGCCCACTGGCACGGGCTCTACCCCTCAGGACTGGCCCAGCGGGCGATGCCGGGCCGGCACATGGAGATGGTGAGGGGCGCCGATCAACTGAACGCCGTAGTAGCCGAGTTCGGCCTTGCCGTGTCGGCCGGACCCGCCACCAGGGAGCGGGATCTGCAGCGGATCTGAGTACGGACCGCCGCCGCGGTACAGGGCCGGCGAGGAGCTGACAGGGTGTCGTGCCAGTCACGGCAGGACATCCTGCGAGGCTTCCTCGCCGGCCTTGCCGCATGTCCCGCCCCTGTCTCGACGCATGCCCCGCTGCACGCCCCGGCGATCCGGGCCGAAGGGCTTCGCTCCCGGCCCCCGGACAAAGCTTGAACGGGTCCCGGAGGAACCTTGAACGGATCCCGGCAGGAGCCTGCCCCTGGGTGTCGCCCTGCCGGAGGGCCTCGGTGAAGTCGTCGGGGACGGTGTCCAGCTCGGCTCACTGCCCGGTACGGGCCCGGCCGGCAGCCCCGTACCCGTTCGGCGCACAAGCCGAAGCCCCGGCCCCCTGGTCCCGCCGTGTGTGGCGGGGCCGTGGGCCGGGGCTTCGGGCATCGCGGCCGGGGCCGCCCGGTTCACCAGCGCTTCAGCTCCGGGAAGAAGCCCGGTATCTCGGTGGCCCGCCCGGTGCGCAGGGCGGTCCGGTAGATGTGGTGGCCGACGGCCAGGTCGAGGACGCCGAGGCCGAACGGGGAGAAGACGGTGGGGCGGTCGTGGGCCAGGGTCACATCGCCGCGGAGCACGTCGGCCAGGGTGCCGTCGATGAAGTCGCGCGTGCCGTACTCCAGCTCCGTCAGATGGGGCGAGGTCCGCGCGGTGAGGCAGTGGTCCAGGTCGTCCAGGACGTTATGGCACTTGATCATGACGGTGGGGTGGATGTCGCGCAGCGACAGGTTCAGGACGAGCTGGCCGGGCCGGAGGGTATGCCGGTCCGTCAGCCAGGGTTCCGGTGCGGTGGTGGCGAGGACGATCAGGTCGGCTGCGGCCAGGGCCTCGTCGATCCGGTCCACGGCGCGGGCCTGCCAGCCGTGGGTGTCGGCGGTGTACGCGGCGAAGGTCTCGGCGTACGCGTCGACGTGGTCGTGGACCAGGCACTCGCGGACCTCGGTGGTGCGCGCCGCGAGGAAGTCGGAGACGGTCCGGGCGATGACGCCGGCGCCGACGAAGAGAACGGTCTTCGGGCCGTCCCCGTCGGCGAGGGTCTCCACGGCGAGCGCGGCGGACGCCGCGGTGCGGGCGGCGCTGATGCCGGACGCCTCCAGGCAGGCGAACGGGTAGCCGGTCGCGGCGTCGTTCAGCAGCAGGACGGCGGAGGCGCGCGGCAGGTTCTGGTCCACGTTCTGCGGGTAGCTGGCGATCCACTTGAGGCCGGAGACCGGTGCGTCGCCGCCGAGGTGGGCGGGGAGGGCGATGATCCGGGCGCCGGGATCGTGCGGGAAGCGCAGGAAGTAGCTGTTGGGGTTCACGGTGGCCCCGTGGCTGTGCTGGAGGTATGTCTCCCGCACGATGTCCAGGATGTCCGACGGCGCGGAGCCGATGACGTCCTGGGCGACGGAGCCGTCGATGACGTGGAAGGCTGACATCGGTGGTTGCCTTTCGCGTGCGTGCGTGCGTGCGTGCGTGCGTGCGTGCGGGTTCAGGTGAGGGCGCCGAAGTTCCGCTCGACCCAGTCGTTGTTGTAGACCGTGCCGAGGTAGCGCTCGCCGAGGTCCGGGGAGATCGCGGCGACGCGGGATCCGGCCGGGATGGTGTCGGCGCGGCGGCGTATGGCGGCGAGGACCGATCCGGTCGAGCCGCCGGTGAGCAGGCCGTGGGTGCGCGCGAGCAGTCGGCACTCACGTACGGCGTCCTTCTCGGCGATCAGCACCATGTCGTCGGCGAGCTCGGGTTCGAAGAGTTCGGGGACGCGGCTGGCGCCCAGGCCGGGGATGTGCCGGGGGCCGGGCTGGGCGCCGAAGAGGACGGAGCCGAGGGCGTCGACGGCGACGATCCGGGTGTGCGGCGAGAACTCGCGCAGATATTGCGCGCAGCCGACGAACGTGCCGGTGGATCCGACCCCGATGAACAGGTAGTCGAGATGCTGGACCGTCTTGAGCAGGGTGCGCGCGGTCTGTTCGTAATGGGCCCGCGGATTGGCCGGGTTGGCGTACTGGTTGAGCCAGACCACGGCCGGGTCCGCCTCGACGCGGCGTCGGATGTGGGCGATGCGGGACTGGAGGAAGCCGCCGTTGGCGTCGACGGTGTCGACGACGACCACCTCGGCGCCCAGGGCGCGCATGTGGTCGATGCTCGTGGCGTTGGTGTTCGGGTCGACGACGCAGGTGAAGTGGTAGCCCTTGGTGGCGCAGATCGAGCTGAGGGCGATGCCGAGGTTTCCTGACGAGGACTCGATGACGCGGGCACCCGGTGTGAGGACGCCGCGGTGCTCGGCGTCCTCGACGAGACTCAGCGCGGTCTTCAGCTTGACCGAGCCGGCCGGGTTGAGGCCCTCGATCTTCAGGAAGAGGTCCGAGCCGGGCACCATCCGGGGCAGTTGGACGAAGAGGTCGTCGGTGACCAGCTCGTAGGTGTGCTCGTAGATCATGGCCGGGGCTCCCAGAGGTCTTCGGGGCCGGTCTCCTCCGCCGCGTAACGGCCCAGTGCGCTGACGGCCATCCGCAGTTCCAGGGCCATGGCGTCCAGCAGGCGTTCGAGGCCGTGCTCCGGGTCCTCGTCGGCGGCGATCAGCGCGGCGCGGCCGAGGCCGACGGCACGGGCGCCGAGGGCGAGCAGCTTCACGGCGCGGAGGCCGTCCCAGACCCGTCCGCTGGCGAGGAGGGTACGGCCGGCGGGGTCGACGCGGCGCAGGCACTCGGCGAGCGGCAGCCCGACGTGGCCGAGAAAGCCGGTCGGGGCCCAGCCGGTTCCGCCCTCGGCACCGTCGACGGTGACGGCGTCGGCACCGGCGTCCCAGGCGATGGCGGCGGCCCGGCCGACGTCGCGGCCGGGGAAGAGCTTCACCCAGCAACGGGCGCGCGGGTAGTTGTTGCGCATGAGCTGGATCTGCCGGCGGAAGATCTCGTCGGTGAAGGTGCCCGGGCTCGCGCAGCGCAGGACCGAGGAGGCGCCGGGGCCCAGTCGCTCGACGGCGTACTGTCCGGCGAGGTCGGCCGCGACCGCCTCGCTGATCATGGTGAGGCCGCCGAGGCCGGGCTTGGCGCCCTGGCCGGTCTTGAGCTCGAAGCCGAGGCGGCCGGTGGTCAGGAGGCCGGTGACGGCGGGTTCGCTGTAGACCTGGTTCCAGACCTCGGAGTCGGCGTCCTCGGTGCTCTGCTGGACGCAGATGCCGCCCACGCCGTCGGGAAGTTCCTCGCAGTACGCCTGGACACGTTCCAGCAGGCCCTTGCGGTGGTCGTCGCCGCTGGAGCGGAAGCCGTTCATGGGGGCGACGTTCTCGCCGATGACCATGGGGATGCCGAGTCGTCCGGCCTGGCGGCTCAGGGCGAGCCCGGTGCCGGTGACGCGGGTGGAGCCGAGCGCCGACACGTAGACCGGCAGCGGGGCGGTGAATCCACCGAGCGCGGTGTCGAGGACGACGTCGGAGTAGAGGGGTTCGCGGCCGAGATCGATGAGCTTGGCCAGGCGGCCCGGCATGAAGACGGGCGGGGCCAGGCGCAGCCGGTCGATCTCGTCGCCGCCGGATTCGGGGTCGGCGCCGAAGACCGCCGTGCCGTAGCGGTCCGCAGGGGGGAAGACGGCGGCGGCGCCGTCACGGGCCCGGGCCCGGATGGATTCCTCGGGCAGGCCGGGGGCAGCCAGCTGGGTCACGGCGACACGACCCCCGCGATCTTCGGGAAGGCCGTGGTCCGCCAGACGGAGTCCAGGCCGGTGACCCAGCGGGTCAGGCGCTCCAGACCGATGCCGAAGCCGGCACTGCTGGGGATGCCGTGCCGGGCGACGTCCAGATACCAGGCGTACTTGGCGGGGTTCTCACCGGTTTCACGCATCCGGGTGACCAGGGCCGCGTACTCGTACTCGCGTTCGCTGCCGCTGCACAGTTCGCCGCAGCCCTCGGGGGCGATGAGGTCGAAGTTGAGCAGGGTGCCGGGCTCGTCCGGGCTCTCCTTGTCGTAGAAGCCGCGGGAGCCCTTGGGGTAGCCGACGACGAAGAACGGGGCGTCGGCCCGGCGGGAGATCCGCTCCTCGGCCTCCCACTCGATCTCGGTACCCGCGGCCTGCGGGTACCCGTCGCGGCGCAGGGCGTCGACGACCTCACCGTGCGGGACCCGGGCGAACGGCCGGGCCACGTGGCGGCGCAGGGTCTCCGGGTCGCGGCCGAGGACGGCGAGGTCATCGCCGCACTCGTCGACGACGGCGGTCACGGCGTGGCGCACCAGCTGTTCGGCGACGCCCATGGCGTCGTCCCGGCCGGCGCCCGCGTACTCGACGTCGATCTGCCGGAACTCGGTGAGGTGGCGGTGGGTGCCGCTGGTCTCGACGGGTTCGAGGCGGACGTTGGGCGCGACGAGGAAGATGCGGTCGAAGGCCAGCAGCGACGCCTGCTTGTACAGGATGGCGCTGGTCATCAGCTTGTAGCGGTGGCCGTAGTAGTCGACGTCCACCTGCTTGGCGCCGCGCGAGCCGGGGTCGGTGACGGGGCCGATGACCGGGTGGGCCATCTCCACGGCCCCGTCGGAGCGCAGGAAGGAACGGGCACCGGCCACGAGCGCCTGCTGGACGCGCAGGGCCGCCCGGGTGCGCGGGTCGCGCAGGTGCTCCAACGGCGTGGGCAGCGCGGCCCCGGAGGTTGACGGGTGATCCATCTGGAGTGTCATGTCTGTCGTGTCCTGTTCCTGTCGTTGCCGGGCCGGGGCACCCGCCATCGGTGGCGGAGGGGCGCCGGGGCGGGGGCCGCTCGGATCAGCTCGCCCTGTCGAGGCGGGCGGCGGCGGGGACGTCGTAGCGGTTCCTGACATGGTTGAGCGCCTGGAGCAGTCCGGACGAGGTCAGCCGCCCGGACGGCCGTGCGGCGGTGGGGCGGCCGAGCGGGAGCGACCCGGTGCGGGACCACTCCAGCCGACCGTGGTCGGAGATGAAGCTGCGGGTGCGCCCCGCGTTGTCGGGGTGCAGGCAGAACGGGACGTCGAGATAGCCGTGGGCGAAGGCGCGCACCAGGGCCTGCCCGATGTCGTCGTGCAGGTGCAGGACGGCCTCGACGAGGGAGCGGGCCTCCGCCTCGATGCCGGTGGACGGGGGCGGAGCGGCCGGACGCGTGGTCCGGGCGGCCGCGGCGGCGGTCTCCAGCGCGACGACGTTCTCCTCGACGGTGGGGATACGGGCCGACTCCGCCGGTGTCTTGACGATGAGCCGGGTCGCGCCGGTGCGCACGGCGAGCCGGGCGGCGTCCGCCACCAGCCGCAGCGCACCGTCCCAGGTCTCCGGGTAGACGCCCATGTACGTGTAGACGACCACGTGCCAGGAGACGTCCGGGAGATGGTCGGCGGCGAGGGCGCGCAGGGCGTGGAGGGCCTCCTCGTCCTGTTCGCGGTCGGTCTGCTGGGCGTAGCTGAGGGAGACGCTGCGCAGACCGTGCCGGCGGAAGAACACGGCCTCCAGCACGGAGAGGGCGACGAGCAGGGACGGCGGGCAGAGCTGGCCCAGCATGCAGCCGCCGAAGGTCTCCAGATGGGGTTCGGTGCCGGCCTCGCGCAGTGCGGCGAGGCTGCGGCACGCATCGGCCCAGGCCCGGATCGACGTGGCCAGCGGGGTGCGGCCGTAGGGCAGGCAGTAGGAGACGGGGCCGCCCTCGGTGGCGTCGAGTCCGGCCGCGACGAGCGATTCGACGATCCGGCCGGGTTGCGCGGAGCCGTGCCGTACCTGGACGGGGAAACCGGGGCCGTGGACGCCGTCGAGAAGACCGGTGGTGGTCTCGACGGCCATGCTGACCAGCGGATAGCCGTTGAGGTGGTGGCCCTGGGCGACGGCGCGGGCGGCGGCCGCGTAGTCGCCGACGCGGGTGAAGCTGTCCAGGGTGAGGGTGCCGACCGTGGTGGCGTCGGCGCCCCGGGTGGCGATCAGACCGGCACGCATCCTGGCGGGGTCGGCGAAGCCCATGCGGGGCTGCACGACGAGGCCACCGGTACGGGCGGGGTCGGCCATGAAACGGTGGAAGGCGCCACCGGCGGGGGCGGGTTCAGCCGACGACATCGGCGTGCGGCTTTCCGGGCCGGTGCTGGGGCAGGGCGTCGAGCAGGGCGAGCAGCCCGGGGACCGCGTTCGGGCCGGTCAGGACGGCGTCGAAGCCGGCGTCGGTGAGCGCGGCATGGACCTCCGGGGCGAGCGTGCCCGAGGTGTCCAGCTTGCCGCCGACGACCAGCGGCACCCCGGCCAGTGCCGGTACGGCGCGCACCGCGCGGGCCAGCCCCGGGGCCTCCTCGGCACCGTGCCCGTTGACCGTACTGACGACGACGAGGCCGGGCGTACGGGCCGATACCTCCTCGATCAGCACATCGACCGGGACGCACGCGCCGAGATTGGTGACCTCCCAGCCCTGTTCCTCCAGCAGGAGCTGGAGGAAGAGCAGGTTCCAGGTGTGCGAGTCCGAGGCGATGGTGGTCAGGACCGCGTGGCGCGGACCGTCCGGGGGCTGGCGATGCGGGTACACGACCGGATCTTCCTCTCGAAACCGTGATGGGCCGCGACCGCTGAGATCGGGCCGGACACCCGTGACATCGCCCTCCTGGGGCGTCCGGGCGGTGCGCTGACGCGACGCCGTCCATCGTGGCCAGCGGTGATCGGGAACGGCACTGGGCAGTTGTGACCACCCCCGGAGGCGTCACTTCTGTCCACTGGGGGCGCGCGTCCGGGCCTCCTAGCCTGCTCGTCGCGGACGTTCGGCGCCGGCGGCCGCGGTTCCGCCGGCCGCACGTTCCCCGGACCGCCGGGAGGACTCCGCCCCTGCCCTCGACGCACGCCGTACGACGTGCCGCCCGTGAACCGCTTGTACCGCTGACGACGTCCTGACGATGGGGAGAGAACGGTGGCTGATCACCAGCTGGGGGAGTGGCGGCACGCACTGGCGGGCATCGAGCCGCTGGAACTGCCGCTGGACCACAGGCCGTCGGAGGACGGACCGGGTCCCATGGACCGGGTCCCGTTCGACGTGCCCGCCCGCACCGCCGACGCGCTGGCCGCGCTGGCCCGGGACCGGGGAGTGGAGCTGTCCGCGGTCCTGCTGACGGTGTTCCACACCCTGCTGGCGCGGCACGCGGGCCGGGGCGACGTCCCGGTGGCCGTGGTGGCGGACGGCACACGGGACACGGGCGCGGCGCTGGACGGCACGCGGGAATCGGACGCGGATGTGGCGGCCGTGGTGTGCGGCGCGTCCGGCGACCCGGCGTTCACCGAGGCCGTGGCCCATGTCGCGCGGGGCATGGCGGACGCCGCCGCCCGCGGCCCGGTGCCCTCCGGGACGACCGGCACCGCGGTGGCGTGGTTCGCGTGGCGCACCGCCGACCGGGGGCCCACCGCGTTCCCGCCCCACGCGCAGATCACGCTGGACCTCGTCGCGGACGACGGGCGACCAAGAGGCGTCCTCGGCTACCGGACCGATCTCTTCGCACGCGCCACGGCGGAGCGGATGGCGGGCCACCTCACGACGCTCGCGGGTTCCGCCGCCGAGGCGCCCGGCAAGCCGCTCAGCGCGCTGGACATGCTGACGGAGCCGGAACGGCACCGCATCCTGACCGAGTGGAACGGGCAGCGGTCCGCGTTCCCCGACACCGCGACCGTCCACCAACTGGTGGCGGACCGGGCCGTGCGCCGGCCCGACGCGGTCGCCCTGGAGCACGGCGGACAGCGGCTGACCTGCCGGGAACTGGACGAGCGCGCCCAGGGGCTCGCACACCACCTGGCGGAGCGGGGCATCGGCCCCGGCACACTGGTCGCGGTCTGCCTGGACCACGGCCCCGACCTGGTGTGCGCACTGCTCGGCGTGCTCAAGTCCGGCGCCGCCTACGTACCGCTGGACCCGGCCTACCCGGCCGAGCGGCTGCGGTACATGGTCGAGGACAGCGCCGCACCGGTGGTGGTGACGGACTCCGCGCACGCGGACCTCTTCGCCCCGGACACCGCGCTGTTGCGGGCCGACCGGGAGTGGCCGTCGGGCCCCGGCACCGCCCCGCTCGCCGCCGCGGGCCCGGACGACCTGGCGTACGTCATCTACACCTCGGGTTCGACGGGCCGCCCCAAGGGCGTGCGTGTCGCGCACCGGGGTGTCGTCAACTACCTGCACTGGTGCGACCGTAACTACCCCCCGGCACCCGGTGCCCGCATCGGTTCCCTGCTGTGCTCGTCGGCGGCCTTCGACCTGACCGTGACCGCGCTGTTCCTGCCGCTGGTGCAGGGGCTGTGCCTGGTCGTACCGGAGCCGGGGCCGGGGCAGAGTGTGTTCGACGCGGCCATGGACATCGTCGCGACCGGTGTCCCGGTCAGCTTCCTGAAGGCGACGCCCTCGCACCTGGAGCTGCTGACCGCCCGGCTGGAGCAGGACGGCGCCCGGCACGGCATCGCCACGGTCGTCGCGGGCGGCGAGGACCTGACTCCGGCGCTGGCGCACCGGGTACTGGCCCTCGGCACCGGGGACACCGCGATCGTCAACGAGTACGGCCCGACCGAGGCGACCGTCGGCAACGTGGTCGCCCGGACGACATCGGTGGACCCGGCGGCGGACCATGTGCCGATGGGCCGGGCGATCGACAACACCGAGGTGTACGTGGTCGGGACGCACGGCGAGATCCAGCCGGTCGGAGTCCCCGGCGAGCTGCTGATCGGCGGGGTCAACGTGGCCCTCGGCTATCTGGGCCGACCCGACCTGACGGCGCGGCGCTTCGTGCCGCACCCCTTCTCCGACGACCCCCGGGCCCGCCTCTACCGCACCGGCGACCTGGTGAAGTGGCTGCCGGACGGGCGCCTGGTCTACCTCGGCCGCATGGACGACCAGGTCAAGCTGCGCGGGCACCGGGTGGAGCTCGGCGAGATCGAGAACGCCCTGCTCTCCCGGCCGGCCCTCGCGGCGGCCACGGTCGTGGTCCGCGAGGACACCCCGGGCGACAAACGGCTGGTGGCCTACCTCGTGCCGGCCGGCGGCACGCCCCTGGCCGTGGCCGGGCTGCGCGCCGCCCTCGCCCGCGAGCTGCCCGAGCACATGCTGCCCGCCCGGTACGTCGTGCTGGAGCGGCTGCCGCTCACCCCGAACGGCAAGGTGGACCGGCGGGCACTGCCCGCACCCGAGAGCCACCGCCCGGATCTCTCCGCCGCGTTCGCCGCACCGCGCACCCCCACGCAACGGGCGGTCGCCGCCGTCTGGGCCGAGCTGCTGGGCATCGACGAGGTCGGCGCGGACGACGACTTCTTCGAGCTGGGCGGCCACTCCCTGCTGGCCGCCCGGGTCGCCTCCCGGCTGCGCCGCGACCTCGGAGTGGACGTCCCCTACCGGACGCTCTTCGACGCGCCGACCCCGGCGCTGCTGGCGACGGCCGTGGACGCACTGGAGCCGGACACCCGCGCCGCGATCCCGAGCGCGGACCGGACGAGTGTCCTGCCGCTCTCCTTCGCCCAGCAACGCCTCTGGTTCCTCGACCAGTTGGCGCCGGGCCGGGCCGAGTACACGATCCCGGTGGGGCTGCGGGTGCGGGGGGAGTTCGCGCCGGACGCGTTCGGTGCCGCACTGACGGCCCTGACCACCGCGCACGAGATCCTGCGGACCCGGTTCGTCGCGGATGCCACGGGACGCCCGTTCCAGGTCGTCGACGCCGTGCGCGAGGTGGCGGTGGACGTCCACGACGCCCGGCACCTCGGCACCGACGCCGCGCGCGAGATGCTGCGCGAGGCGGCCGGAGAGCCGTTCGACCTGGCCGCCGGGCCGCTGCTCCGGGCGACGGCGGTCCAGGTGGCCGACAAGGAGTGGCTGCTGCTGCTCACGGTCCACCACATCGTCTCCGACGGCTGGTCGGAGGGGATCCTCGCCCGCGAGCTGGGCGAACTGTACGGAGCGGCGGTGGCCGGCCGGCCGGGCGCCCCGGCCCCCCTCGGCCTCCAGTACGCGGACTTCGCGAGCTGGCAGCGCGAGGTGCTGGACGGACCGGCGCTGGCGGGGCAGTCGGCGTACTGGCGGGAGCGGCTCGCCGAAGCACGTCCGCTGGAACTCCCGACCGACCACCGCCGTCCGGCCCAGCGGTCGGGCCGGGGCGGCACGGTGTCCTTCTCGGTCCCCGCCGACGTCGTCGCAGCGGCCCGGCGGCTGGCGGCCGGGCAGGGCGCGAGCCTGTTCATGTCGCTGCTGGCGGTGTTCCAGCTGCTGATGGCCAAGTACAGCGGCCAGGACGACATCGCGGTGGGCAGTCCTGTCGCGGGTCGGAACCGGGCGGAGACGGAGGAGCTGATCGGTTTCTTCGTCAACACGCTCGTCCTGCGGACGGACCTTTCCGGGGATCCGGCGTTCACGGAGCTGCTGGACCGGGTGAAGGAGACCGCGCTCGGCGCGTACGACCACCAGGGCCTGCCCTTCGAACGCCTCGTGGAAGAACTCGCTCCCGACCGCGACCTCTCCCGCACCCCCCTCTTCCAGACGATGTTCGCCCTCCAGAACACCCCGGACGGCCACGCCTGGCGGCTGCCCGGAACGGTGGTGGAGCCGTTCCCCGTCCGCGAGGAGGAGGCCAAGTTCGACCTGTCCCTGATCCTCACCGAGCGGCCCGACGGCTCGCTCGGCGGAGACCTGGTCTTCGCCCTCGACCTGTTTGCCCCGGACACGGCCGAGCGGCTGGCCGGACACTTCGCCACGCTGCTGCGTTCGGCGGTCGCCGGACCGGAGCGCCGCCTGTCCGAGCTGGAGGTGCTGACCGGGGCCGAGCGGCGCCGGGTACTGACCGAATGGAGCGGGACGGCGTCGGCGGCGGCGGACGGGACCGTGGCCGGGGAGACCGTGCACCGGCTCGTCGAGGAGTGCGCCGCCCTGCGGCCGGACACGACCGCGGTGCTCGCGGCCGGCGGAGGAACGACCTACCGGGAGCTGAACACCCGGGCCAACCGGCTCGCCCGCCACCTGCGTCTGCGCGGGGCCGGTCCCGGGGCCGTGGTCGCCGTGTGCCTGGAGCGCGGCCCCGAACAGATCACCGCACTGCTGGCCGTGCTCAAGTCCGGCGCCGCCTACCTCCCGCTGGACCCCGAGCACCCCGCCGACCGGCTCGCCCACATGATCACGGACGCGCGGGCCGGGCTCGTGGTCACCGACGGCGCCCGGTCCGCCCGGCTGCCCGACGGCCCCGGCCGGTTCCTCACCGACCGGGACTGGCCCTCCCTCGCCGACCTGCCGGCCCATGACCCGGAACCCTCGGCGTCCCCCGCCGACCTGGCGTACGTCATCTACACCAGCGGTTCCACCGGCCGCCCCAAGGGCGTCGAGATCGAGCACCACAGCCTGGCCGGCCTGGTCCGCTGGACGGCCGACACCTTCGGCGCCGCTCCCGGACGACGGGTCGCGCTGCTGGCCGGAGTCGGGTTCGACGCGTCGGCCTGGGAGCTGTGGCCCGCCCTGGCGACCGGCGCCACCGTCTGCGTACCCGACGAGACGGTGCGGCTGACCCCGGCGCTGCTCCAGCGCTGGCTGAACGAGCGGCGGATCACGGGCACCTTCGTCTCCACACCGGTACTGGAGGCGCTGGCCTCCCTCGACTGGTCGGAGCCGACCTCCCTGGAACACGTGCTGACCGGTGGTGACGCGCTGCGCCTCCCGGCCGGGCTGCGTCTGCCCTTCCGCGTCGTCAACAACTACGGACCGACCGAGTCGACGGTGGTGACGACCTCGGCCGAGGTCGTCAGCGGCACCGCCGTCCCGCCGATCGGCCGCCCGGTGCCCGGCACCTTCGTGTACGTGGTGGACCGGCACGGCCGGCCGGTGTCGACCGGGGTTCCGGGCGAACTCCTCGTCGGCGGCGGCGGGCTGGCGCGCGGGTACCGGGGGCAGCGGGACCGGACGGCGGAGCGGTTCGTGACCGTCGACGTCGACGGCACACCGCGCCGCGTCTACCGCACCGGGGACCGGGTGCGCTGGCTGGCCGACGGGCAGCTCGAGTTCCTGGGGCGCCTGGACGACCAGGTGAAGCTGCGCGGGCACCGCATCGAGCCCGGCGAGATCGAGGCCGCGCTGCTGACCGGCCCCGACGTCGCCGCGGCCACCGTCGTCGTCCGCGAGGACACCCCCGGCGACAGGCGGCTCGTCGCGTACGTCGTCCCGTCGGAGGGCGCCACGGTGCACGGCGAGACCCTGCGCGGACGGCTCCGCAGGGAACTGCCCGACTTCATGGTGCCGTCCGCCTTCGTGCCGCTGGAGCGACTGCCGCTGACCCCGAACGGCAAGGTGGACCGGCGGAAGCTGCCCGCGTCCGAGCCCCGCGCGTCCGGGGCGCGCGGCCCGGCCCCCCGCACCCCGGTCGAACGGGCGGTCGCCGCCGCCTGGTCCCAGGTGCTGGGCACCGAGGTCACCGGGGTGGACGACGACTTCTTCGCGCTCGGCGGTCACTCCCTGCTCGCCACCCAGGTCACGTCACGGCTGCGGGACGCCCTGGGCGTGGAGGTGCCGGTGCGGGAACTGTTCGCGACCCCCACCGTCGCCGGGCTCGCCGCCACCGTGGAGGAGCTCGCCGCCGACGGGGCGGCCGGCACGGACCGCATCGGGCCGGCCGACCGCACCGGCGGGCCGCTGCCGCTGAGCTTCGCCCAGCGACGGCTGTGGTTCCTCGACCAGCTGGAACCCGGACGCGCCGAGTACGCCGTGCCCTTCGCGCTGCGCGTCAGCGGTGCCCTCGACACCGGCGCCCTCGACACGGCGCTGACCCGCCTGGTGGCACGCCACGAGATCCTGCGGACGAGGTACGTCGCCGACGACGACGGCGAACCGGCACAGATCGTCGACCCCCCGACGCCGGTGCGCGCGACCGTCCACGACCTGCGGCACATCACCGACCTCGGCGAACGGCACCAGGAGGCGAGCGAGTTCGCCCGCGCGGAGACCGCCCGACCGTTCGACCTGGCGGCCGGACCGCTGCTCCGCGCCCATCTGGTACGGCTGGCCGACGAGGAGGCACACCTGCTGCTGACGGTGCATCACATCGCCTGTGACGGATGGTCGGAGCCGGTCATGGCGCGCGAACTGCGGGAAGGCTACCGGGCGGCGACGGCCGGCACCGCGCCCGAGGACACCCGGCTCCCGGTGCAGTACGCCGACTTCTCCGTCTGGCAGCGGCAGAAGTACACCACTGACGTGCTGGAGGGACAACTGGCGTACTGGCGGGAGCGGCTCGCCGGGGTGGAACCCCTCGAACTGCCCACCGACCACCGCCGTCCGGCGGGGCGCCCCGGAGGCGGCGACACCGTGACGTTCGAGGTGGGCGCGGCCGTGGCCGCCGGGCTGCGGGAGGCCGCCAGGAGCGGCACCGCGAGCCTGTACATGGTCCTGCTCGCCGCCTTCCAGGTGCTGCTGGTCAAGTACGCCCGCCAGGACGACATCGCGGTGGGCAGTCCCGTGGCCGGTCGGAACCGGGCGGAGACGGAGGAGCTGATCGGTTTCTTCGTCAACACGCTCGTCCTGCGGACGGACCTTTCCGGGGATCCGGCGTTCACGGAGTTGCTGGACCGGGTGAAGGAGACCGCGCTCGGCGCGTACGATCACCAGGACCTGCCCTTCGAACGCCTCGTCGAGGAACTCGCCCCCGACCGCGACCCCTCCCGCAACCCCCTCTTCCAGACGATGTTCGTGTTCCAGAACACCCCGGACGAGGACGGCTGGAGCCTCCCGGGACTGGACGTCGAGCCGCTCGCGGTCACCCTGCCGGACGCCAAGTTCGACCTCACCCTGATGATCTCCGAGAGCGCGGACGGCGGGCTGCGCGGCACCCTGGAGTACCGGACGGATCTCTTCGAACGGGACACGGTCGCCCGGATGGCCGGCCACCTGGGCACCCTGCTGGAGACGGTGGCCCGCGAGCCCGGGGCACGGCTCTCCCGGCTCTCCCTGCTCACCGCCGAGGAGGGACGGCGCACGGTGGTCGAGTGGAACCGCACCGAGGCGCCCTTCCCGGACACCGCCACCCTCCACGGCCTGTTCGAGGAGCGCGCGGCGCGGCAGCCGGACACGGTCGCCGTGGAGGGACCGCAGGGCACCCTGACGTACGGACAGCTCAACGCGCGCGCCAACCGGATCGCCCACCATCTTCGGACCCGGTACGGAGTGCGGCCGGACATGCCGGTCGCGGTGTGCCTGGAGCGCGGCCCCGATCTGGTGACGGCCGTGCTGGGCGTCCTCAAGGCGGGCGCGCCGTACGTCCCGATGGACCCGGAGTACCCGGCGGAGCGGCTGGCGTACATGGTGCGGGACACCGCGACCCCCGTCGTCCTCACCGGCTCCGCGCACACCGGCCGGCTGCCCGCCGACGTACCGATGCTGCTGCTCGACCTGGACACCACGACTTTGCCCGACGAGCCGGACACCGATCCCCGGCCCGTCGCCGCCTCGCACGACCTCGCCTACCTGATCTACACCAGCGGCTCCACCGGCCGCCCCAAGGGCGTCGAGGTGGAGCACCGCAGCCTGATCAACCTGGTGCACTGGACGGTCGGCGAGTACGGGCTGGAACCCGGGCAGCGGATCGCGCTCATGGCCGGGATCGGCTTCGACCCGGCGGCGTGGGAACTGTGGCTCGGCCTGATCGGCGGCGCGACCTGCTGCGTCACCACCGAGACCGTCCGACTCAGCCCCCACCTGCTGCGGGACTGGCTGTGCGAACAGCGCGTCCACACCACGTTCCTGTCCACACCGATGCTGGAGGCCCTGGCGGCGCTGCCGTGGGAGGCGGACTGCGCCCTCGACTACGTGCTGACCGGCGGCGACCGGCTGCGGATGCCGCCGCGGGCACGGCTGCCGTTCCGCGTGATCAACAACTACGGGCCCACCGAGACCACCGTCATCGTCACCTCGACGGAGGTCGAACCCGGCGACGTGGTCCCGCCGATCGGCCGGCCCGTCGCCAACACCCGGGCGTTCGTCGTGGACCAGCACGGCCGGCCGCTGCCCGTCGGCGTCCCCGGCGAACTCCTCATCGGCGGCGTCCCGGTGGCCCGGGGCTACCGGGGCAGGCCGGAGCTGACCGAGGAGAAGTTCGTCCCGTACGAGGCCGAAGGGGTGAGCACCCGGGTCTACCGCACCGGCGACCTGGTGCGGTGGCGGGCGGACGGGGAGCTCGAATTCCTCGGGCGGATCGACAACCAGGTGAAGATCCGCGGCCACCGCATCGAACTCGGCGAGATCGAGTCCACCCTGCTGACCCACCCCGGCATCGGCGAGGTCACGGTGATCGTCCGCGAGGACACCCCCGACGACAAACGGCTCGTCGCCTACCTCGTGCCCACCGGCACGGACGCGCCGACCACCGCCGACCTCCACGCCCATCTGGGACGGTTCCTGCCCGACCACATGATCCCGGCGGCGTTCGTCACACTGGAGCGCCTCCCGCTGACCCCCAACGGCAAGGTGGACCGGAAGGCCCTGCCGATCCCCGACCACCAACGGCCGGACCTGGGAGAGGAGTACACGGCACCGCGCAACGCCGTCGAGCGGGCGGTCACCACCGTCTGGCAGGAGCTGCTGGGCATCGAACGCGTCGGCGTGCACGACAACTTCTTCCAGCTCGGCGGGCACTCGCTGCTCGCCACGCAGGTGGCCTCCCGGCTCCGGAAGGCGCTCCGGGTGGACGTCCCGGTACGCGCCGTGTTCGAACTCCCCACCCCGGCGCAGCTCGCCCAGGGCATCGCCGACCTGATGATGGCGGCGATCACCGCGCAGTTCGCCCCCGCCGGGTGATCCTGCCCGGTGCCGCGACGGAAGAGGCCGGACCCCGGCGACGGGATCCGGCCCCTTCCCGGCCCGGTGCGCCGGACCGGACCGGTCAGGCCATGTCCTCGGCGCGGATGCCGCCGCTGGCGAGTGCGAGGGCGCCGAGCTGGAACCGGCTCCGGGCACCGAACCGGTCGGTCAGCTTCTCCGAGAGGCGGCGCACCGTGCGCACCGAGACGTCCATCCGCCGCGCCGCCGCCGCGTCCGTCAGCCCCTGCGCCCACAGCAGGAGCACATGCTGTTCCTGGAGGGAGAGATTGCCGCTGGTGCGGGGGCGGGCCTCGGCGAGCGGCAGGGCCTCCTTCCACAGCCGGGCGAACAGGGTCGCGAAGGCCTCCGTGACCGACTCGACGCCGCAGGCCATCGCGCCGACCACGCCGTGTCCGCTGGTGACCGGCACGACGGCGTGCCTGCGGTCGGAGACGATCATCCACACGGGCAGCGACGGCAGGGTGCGGACGGCGCCGCCGCACTCCTCGCTCCGGCGCAGCCGCTCCGTCGCCTCCGGGTCGTTGCGGACGCTCTCCAGCACGATCGTGCGGGCGGGTGTGCCGCGCCGCCGGAGGATCTCGTGGAGCGAGTGACCGGCCTCGAAGGCCGCCGCGTCCGGCCGCTCGACCGGTCCGACGGTCAGCCACTCCTGCGCGCACGCGTCGGCGAGCGAGGTGACGTGCTGCCACACGGCGTCCGCCCCGGCCAGCCACTTCACGTCCGGAACGCTCTCCCGGCCGTCCTGCCCCCGCTCCGACAGCAGCCGGGTCACCTCCAGCCGGCTGCCCTCCACCTGAAGCCGGTGGCGGGCCAGTTCGTCCTGCTGCCAGGTGAGTATCGCCGCCAGCCCGACCTCCGGATCGACCGGCCGCCAGCCGCTGGCGGAGTCCCCCGGGACGATGAGCAGCTGCGCGGACAGCCGCTCCAGTCCGCCCCGGACCGTTTCCTCGGTCTCCTCCAGTCGCGAGGCCAGCTCCGCCACCTCCGCGCCGGGCCGGTCGACCATCGAGATGTACACACTCCGTGCGACGGAGTCGATACCCAGAGAGGTCCGCATGTCGTGCGCTCCTGTATGTCTTGTCGTACGGCACCTGTTGGCTGTGGGACACGAGTCGAGTTCGGACCGGCGGGGTGTTCTCCCGGGGCGTCACCGGGGGAGCCGCCGGCCGGACACCAGTAGAACGGGTGCCGTGGCGGCGGCGGATGCGGGGTGATCCCCCAAGTTCCTTCGGGCCACCGGCCCCCGGGGCGGGCGAGCCACCTCCACGGGCGGCTCCCGGGCCCCGATGGGCCGCTCCCGGGAGCTGAAGCGCACCGCCTGCCTGTTCACAGGTGGCCGCCGCGCCGCTCCCCGTACGCCGACACGGCCGTGCGTACCGTCCCGTGACACCGCCGGACCCCGGGGGCTCCTCCCACCCCCACCGACCGGGGCCCGAGAATATGGGGGGACCGTCCCCCATACGGGGCGCGAAGCCGGAACTCGGCGCTCCGGCCGTCGACCGCACGACGGGGCGGTGGCCGACGAGGGGCGGACCGGTACTCCTCGCCGGCACCGTCGCCACCGTCACACCCCGGCCGTCTTGCTCCTTGCCGCGCGACGGCACATCGTCGAATCCATCGCCACCAGCGGCCCCCAGGGCCGGACCACCGCACGTGACCGCTCCGCACCAGGCAGGCACCGTTCCCCCACCCGTACAGGAGCCTCCCCGTGACACCTCGCACCACTCCGCTCCGCCGCCTGACCGCGGCTCTCGCCACGACGTCCGCGCTCCTCCTCGGCACCCTCGCCCCCACCGCCGCCGCGACGGGTCCCGCGACAGCGCCACCGCCCTCGGTCCTCACGGGTGCCCAGCTCGCCGCCTCGTGGACCGGCCCGCTCTCCACCCGGGACCGGTACGTCGTCGACGCCGACGGGGACCGCTTCAAACTCAAGTCCGGCAACTGGGCCGGTGCCCAAGGAACGTGGGAGGGCGGCGGAAGCGTCGACGACCCGGCGAACCACCAGGCGCGGCAGATGTCGCACAACATCCCGCTCGGCCTCGACCGGAAGCCGATCTCCCGGATCCTGGCCGATTTCCACGCCCTGGGCCTGAACAGCATCCGGCTCCCGTTCGCCAACGCGCTCATCCACGACACGAGCACCGTCCCGGACTCGGCCGTCACCGCCAACCCACAACTCAAGGGGAAGACCCCGCTGCAGGTCCTCGACGCCGTCGTCGCGGCCCTGACCGCGGACGGCTTCGCCGTCATCCTCAACAACCACACCACCAGCTACCGCTTCTGCTGCGGGCTGGACGGCAACGAGCGCTGGAACAGCGGTCAGACCACCCAGCAGTGGATCGACGACTGGGTCTTCCTCGCCAAGCGCTACCGCGACGACAAGCGGGTCGTCGGAGCCGATCTGCGCAACGAGGTCCGCCGCGACACCTGGAACGACGCGAACTGGGGCTGGGGCGACGACCACGACCTCAACAAGGCCCTGGAGGAAGCGGGCAACAGGATCCTCCAGGCCGACCCGGACCTGCTCATCGTGATGGAGGGCATCAACTGGCAGGGCATCCCGACCGACATCACCCCGCACGGCCGCCCCACCCTCACCCCGGTCGCCACCCTGTCCAACACCCTGATCCGCTCCGACAAGCTCGTCTACGCGGCCCACTTCTACGGCTACACCGGCCCGAACCACACCGGCGCCACCGGAACGGGCGAGACCCACGACCCACGTTACGAGGAACTCACCCCCGCACAGCTCGCCCAGGTCGTCGACGACCAGGCCCTGTTCGTCACCCGGTCCGGCCAGCACTTCACCGCTCCCGTGTGGATCAGCGAGTACGGTGCTGCCGGCCGGGGCGACCTCGATGCCAGGGAACGCGCCTGGTTCGCCAATTTCACCGACATCCTGGTGAAGAACGACACCGACTTCGCCATCTGGCCCCTGGTCGGCTGGACCGACGCGAACGGCACCCCCCAGGACAACTGGGCCATGGTCAGCTACAGCGCGGACGGAACCCGGCTCGGTGTCATGGACTCCGGCGACTGGCGCGCAACCGCCTGGGACAAGCTGGTCAACGCCCCCGGCCGGACCGGTCCGATCGCCTCCGCATCCCGCTGGAACATGCTGAACCTGGACTACGCCGACTACAACGTCTCCGCCACCAAGCTCGCCGGACCCGACTGGTCCGTCGGCAACCGCAAGGGCAACTGCCCCGACACCCAGCGCCTCGTCGGCCTCGGCCGCGGCGACAGCAGGGGACTGTGCACCGACGCTGGCCAGCCGGTGAAGGGCGCCGGTTCCTGGACCGTCGTCACCGACGAACGGTACGTCACCGGCGGCGACTGGGCGAGCGGCTACAGCAAGCTCCAGTGCCCCGCCCACGCCTTCGCGGTCGGCTACAGCGTGAACAGGAACGCCATGGCGGCCCTCCTGTGCGCCCCGGCCGCGGCATCCCTGCCCGCCGACGGCCGCGCGGTCTGGTTCGACAGCGGCGACAACCGGCCCGCCACCGGCGGATCGACCGGCAGCGACTGGGCGCCGGGCCACTACAAGGGTCAGTGCGCCGACACCGAGTACCTGGCCGGCGTCGCCCACACCTGGAAGTGGAACCACGGCGGAGTCCCCGACGCCCTCCTGTGCCGCCCGGTCGGCTGAACCGACCCGCAGGGGTCCGGGAGCGGGCCGAGCCCCCGTCCGGTCGGGACCGGACGGGGGCTCGGTGAGGCGACCGGACCGGGTCAGGGCTTGACGCGGACCACCTGCGGGTCGTGGTCGGAGGCCTGGACGGCGAACTCGCTGTTGATGTGGACGACGTCGTAGCGGGTCTGCTGCTTCTTGAACGCGGGGCTGACCAGGATGTGGTCGAGCACCTGCGAGTTGCCCTGGTAGACGTACGAGTAGCGCTCGGAGGCGGGCAGCTCGTTCACCAGGTCGCGCAGGACGCCGTCCTTGGTGAGGGTCTGGAGGGCCGGAGAGAACTGGTAGTCGTTGAAGTCGCCGAGGGAGACCACCCGGGCGCCGGGGTCGGCGGCCAGGAGCTTGGCGACGAAGGCGTGCTCGACCTCGGCCTGCCGGGCGCGCTGCACCTCGGAGCTGCGGGCCGGGGCCTGGAACCGGCTGTCCAGGCCCTGGTCGCCGCCCTTGCTGTTGAAGTGGTTGGCGATCACGAAGACCGGCTTGTTGTGGAACATGAACTGGCCGACCAGCGGCTTGCGGCTGCTGTTCCACGCCTCGTTGCCCGGGTCGATCCGGCCCGGGGAGGCGGTCAGCGAGGCGCGCTTGCCGGTGCCGGTCACGCCCACGGCGGTGGTGGCGTCGCCGCCGGGGATGTCGGTGAAGGAGACGCGGTGCGGGTTGAACAGGAAGACCTGGCGGATGTTGCCGCCGGGCTCGCCGCCGTCCTTGCCGTCCACCGGGTCGACGGAGCGCCAGTCGTACGCGGGGCCGCCGGCCGCCTTGATCGCCTCGATGAACTTGGCGACGGTGGCACCGGCCGCGACCGTGCCGTCGTTGACCGGACCGTTGTCGTCCTGGACCTCTTCCAGGGCCAGGATGTCGGGCGAGCGCAGGTTGGTGACGACGCCCTTCGCCAGCTCGGCGAACTTCTCGTCCGGGTCGCCCGGGTCGAGGTTCTCGACGTTGTACGTGCCGATGGTCAGCTCGCTCGGGAGGGCGCGCTGGGTCACCTCCCGCTGCAGCCCGCCCGACTCGACGGCGCCGAGCCGGTCCGCCTGCACCGCGTATCCGCCGAACTTGGTGTAGTCCAGCGGGCCCCCGGTGGCCCCGGTGAGCCGGTCGCCGACATCGGCGACCGGGAAGTCGGCGGCGGCGCCGAGCGACTGGACCAGCAGCCGGCCGGAGTTCTGCCGGTCGTAGCCGAGGTACACGGAACCGCCGCGCGCCGACCGGGGGTCCTGCTCGCGGGCGTTCACCCACAGCTCCTGGTACGCGTTGCTGGCCTGCGTCACCGGCACGTCGCGGACCTCGACGTTCATGCCCTCCAGCGACTCGTACAGGTCGAGCGCGTAGGCGTCGGGCCGCAGCGCCAGGGACTCGATCGAGCCGCCCGCCATGTCCGGGGCGTACACCGCCGGGATGACCGAGCCGTCCAGGACGACCGGGGCGGGTACCGTGTTGCCCGAGGAGACCACGGTGGTCTTGGGGCCGGAGAGCTCGGTGAGGGACTGCGAGCCGCCCGAGCTGTTCGGGTAGTACTCGGTCACCTTGGCCGTGACCAGCACCGAGTCGCCGACCTTGACGGCCGGTCCGGAGCCGCCGGTGTAGACGAAGACGCCCTCGCTGGTGGCCGGGTCGGCGTCCGGGTTCGGGTCCTGGAACCAGAAGCCCTTGGTGCCGTACGTACGGACGCCGGTGACGATGCCGGGCACGCCCACGACGGTCTGGCCGGCCATCGGCGAGACGCGGGTGGCGCCCTGGATGTCATGGATGCGCACGGTGCCGGGCTCGGTCGGGCCGGTGCCGCCGTCGCCGCCGGGGGTCGTCTCGCCCTTGCCGTTGACCGGGGTGGGCGCGCCGGCCTGGAAGTCGGCGGCGTTGTCGTCGGTGTCGGCGAGAGAGGCGGCGCGGGCCACCGAGGCGCTGTTGGAGGCGCCCGCGGCGGCGCCGGAGCCCTCGTGGACCACGGCGTTGCCGAAGCCGACCAGGTCGACGATGCGCGGATCGGCGGCGCAGTCCGCAGCGGTCTTGCAGGTCAGCGCGTCGGTGCCGCTGACGAGCGCGACGGTCCCCGCGGTGCCGGACAGCGCCAGGCTGCCCGAGGCGTCGGCGGTCGGCAGGTTCACGGTGCCGCCCGTGCCCGCCGCCTCGGCGACCAGGTAGCGGGCGCCCGGGGCGACCGAGCCGCTCAGCGGGGTGACCCCCCACTTGCTGCCGGCGCTGGGCGTGCCCGGCAGGTACTGCACGCTGTAGCCGACCAAGCCGAAGGCGGCCCCTGACGGGTTGGCGAGTTCGATGAAGTCGTTTTTCAGCGTCGCACCCGAGTTGCCGCCACCGCCGTACACCTCGGCGATGACCACGCCCGTGGACGGGGCGGCGACCGCGCCGGGCAGCGGGACGAGCACCAGCGACGCGGTGACCGCGGCGGGCAGGGCGGCGCGCAGCAGTCTGCGGCGGGAGCGACGGTTGGGGAGGGGACTGGGCACCGTTGCGGCACTCCTTCATGGCAGGACACAGCCCGGTCGCCGCGGCGGGCGCCGGGATCGGTGAGGGATCGTCAAGGTGGTGACGGGGGGACGCCGGACGGCGTCTCGCGCAGATCCAGAAGCTGAAGATACGCGCGTAGAACATGGCGTAACAAGGCTTCGGACATGAACTTTTCGTCACCTTTCCCGGCCGGCCCGGTCGCTGTTCCCGCAGGTCGGGCCGGGGCGCACCGGACTGTGCGGCATCCCGCACGGCTCGGCGGCCGATCCGTGCCCGGACTTCCCCCACCCGGAGACGCCCCGAGTGATCGAACTCATGTCCGCCCCCGGTGCGGTCGTTTCCGAGGAACGACGAGTGCGCAGGATCTGTTCCGGGCGAGCTGTGCCAGGGCGTGACCGAGTGCCGGCCCCGTGACCGCACCGGCTTGGCCATGGGCCCGTGGACGCGAGGAGACCTGTGCCCGACGCGCTCCCGGGGCGGCGCGGCAGACCCGCCCGTCCGGCCCGCCTCGACTCTTCACCCCCCACCGCACATTCGACGGAGGAGCATTGCGCAAGGTTCTGAGTACCCTGGCGGCCACGATCGCCGTGGCCGCCGCTCTCCTGGTGCTGGTCCCCCCGCACCCGGGCGCCCGGCCCGAGGCGAGAACGGCCACGGCCACCGCGCTCGACGGCGCCGAGCCGGCCGCGGCCACCGCGGGCGCCCACACGGTGACGTTCGTCAACAGCACCGGCAAGAAGATCTGGGTCGGCTCCACCGTCAACGCCGACGGATCCAGGAACTTCGGATCGTTGCCGGTCCTGGAGCCCGGACAGTCGGCGACGGTGACCGTCCCGGAGGACGAGGCCCCCGGCCACTGGCGCGGCACGTTCTTCGCCCGCATGGGGTGCGGCGGCGAGTCCGGCAGCACCTTCCACTGCGAGCTGGGCGACTGCGGCGCCTTCGCCGACCACTGCGCGCCGGACACCGGTGAGCAGCCGGTGAGCCTCGCCGAGTTCAACTTCGACCCCGGCGACGACATGGCGCCCTGGTACGACGTGAGCTACGTCAACGCCTTCTCCGTACCGGTCACGATCACCCCCACCGAGGTCTCCGGCTCCGGTGGCGGCTGCGGCGAGGTGGGCTGCGCCGAGGACCTGCTGCCGAAGTGCCCCGCCGACGACCTGACACGGTGGAGCGACGGCACACCGAAGCTGTGCACCAGCCCGAACCGTGATGCCAAGACCCCCTACAGCGACATGATCGCCACCAACTGCCCCAAGGCGTACGGCTGGTCGAAGCAGGACCAGGAGCCGGGCAACCAGGTCATGCAGCAGTGCAGCCGATGCGGCGGCTTCACCGTCGAATTCCACCGCGGCGCCTGAACGGACGGGAACCACCATGCGCAGAAGAAGCATCCTCACCGCCGCGCTGACGGCCCCGCTCGCCCTCTCGGCCGCCGGCCGCGCCACGGCGGTCGCGGCCCCGTCCGGCACCCCGGGGACGGCCACGGACCGGATCGCGGCCCCGGCCACCGCCGACGCGAGGAAGAAGGGCGTGAGCGCCTGGAACTTCGACGGCGTCGCCCAGGACCTCGCCGACTCCGGGGCCGGCTGGTTCTACACCTGGTCCTCGGGCAGATCCGGGATCACCGCTCCCGACGGCGTCGAGTTCGTCCCGATGATCTGGGGCCCGGACTCGGCGACCGACGCCGAGCTGGACCAGGCCAGGCAGCAGGGCACGACCCTCCTCGGCTTCAACGAGCCCGACCATCCGGGGCAGGCGGTCATGAGCGTGCAGCAGGCGCTCGACCTGTGGCCCCGGCTGCAGTCGACGGGCCTGCGGCTCGGCGCGCCCGCCGTGGCCACCGGCGCGGACAGCGCGGACGGCTGGCTCGGCCAGTTCCTCCGGGGCGCCGCCGACCGAAACCTCAAGGTCGACTTCCTGCCCGTCCACTGGTACGGCGCCGACTTCGACGCCACCAACGCCACCGACCAGCTGCGCGGCTACCTCCAGGCCACCTACGACCGCCACCACAAGCCGCTCTGGCTGACCGAATACGCCCTCATCGACTTCTCGTCCGGCACACCGAGGTACCCGTCGCAGGAGCAGCAGGCGGCCTTCGTGCAGCAGTCGACGGCCATGCTCCAGAGCCTGCCGTTCGTCGAGCGGTACGCCTGGTTCACGCTCTCCACCAGCCGCGGCGACGGCACCGGACTGTACGACGGTACGACCGCCACCCAGGTGGGCGCCGCCTACCGCGCGGCGGGGTGAGCCGTATCCCCGTCCCGCATCCCCGCAACGGAAAGGCAGCAGCCATGCTCCGTCCTCTCCCTCTCGCCCGTCTGGCCGTCGGCGCCACGGTCCTCGCCGGGGTGGTCGCCGCCGCACCGGCCGGCTCCGCCGCGCCCGCCGTCCCGCTCGCCGGCACCTGCTGGGCGACGCACTACGGCCCCATCCCGCCCGGCTCCTACACCGCCAGCGGCGAGATCTTCGACAACAACGCCGACACCGCGGCGACCTCGCTCACCCGCGACCCGCAACTCCCCTTCAACACACTGGTGAAGGTCACCAACACCGCGAACGGAGCCTCCCTCGTCGTCCGCGTCAACGACCGGGGCACCTTCGCCCAGACTCCGCAAGAACCCAAGTGCCTCGACCTCACCGACGGCGCCTTCCAGCGCCTCGGCGGCGTCATCGACCCGGACCAGGGCCACATCGAGGTGACGGAGGAAGTCCTGCCGTAGCGACCGCCCGGGAGGAGGAAGGCGCCTGACGGACCAGAAGCCCGGATCAGGCGCCTCTTCCCGGGCCGACCGCCAGGTCGGCGGGCCATCAAGGCCGCTGAAAGCCCGTCGGTCGACGTTCGCATCTTGCGGGTCACCGAGGGGCGGGGCGCGTCACGCGGCGGACCGGACTTCGATGGCGTGGCCGAGGGCGGTCTGCTCCTCGTCGGGAAGGCGGCGCTCGGCGTGGAGCATGCGGAGGGCGGTGGTGATGCGTTCCTCATCCCCGGGTGTTCCGAGGCTGCCCATGTACGGGGGCAGCAGCAGGCTCAGGGCTTCGAGGTCGGTGCGGGCGCAGAGCGTGGTGAGGAGCAGGCCGACCGGGTCGTCGTGCTGCTGTGGCGCGGGCCGGGCAGTGGCGCGCAGTCCTGCGGCGATGCGGTAGCGCAGCCATTGGTTGTGGGGGCCGGCCGGGACGTCGTCGATGTGTTCGGCGGCGGACTCGAAGTGTTCGCGGGCCTGCTCGATCTGGCCCAGGTCCCGGTGGGCCCGGGCCATGTTGGCGTGAAGCGAGGTGTAGAAGCCGCGGACACGCGCGTCGCCGACCCGGTCGGCCCGGGTCAGGCACTCCTGGTTCCAGCGCAGGGTCTCCTGCGGGGTCGGCTGGTGCCGGGCGAGGTAGTGCGCGGCGATGCAGGCGTCGTAGTCGTCCTCGGCCGCTTCCCACGCTTGTAGGAACAGCTCCCGTGCTCGGACGTCTCGTCCTTCGGTCTCGGCCTGCATCCCCTGCGCGCACAGCTGGATGACGGTGTTCTCCGGGGCGGTCACGGTTCTCCTGAGGTGATGGGGGGTGTGGTGGTGGGAAAGGATCAGATGGGGGCGTCGAGAGCGACGGGCATGACCAGCGTGGTGAAGCTGCCCTGGTCTGCGGAGCGCAGCACGACAGGCTGGTCCACGGCGGAGATCTCCAGCAGCACGTCGGGACCGACACTGGCCTCCAGGGCGGGAGCCAGGACGGCGGGATCGAACCCGATCCGCCGGGGCAGGTGCTCATGGCAGACCGCGGGCAGGGTGACGGCGTCGGAGTGATCGGCAAGGGAGACGACCAGCTCATCGTCGGCGAAGCTCAGAGCGATGCGTGCAGCCTCTCCGTGGCTGTCGACCGCGTCACGGAGGGCCGGGCGATCCACGATCACGCGGTATTCGGTCGGGGCCAGGGCCGAGAGCATCTCGCGGTAGGCGGGGAACAGGTCATCGGTCGTCACCAGGACACGGGACTCCGACGTACCGCGTGCTCGGGCGCCGTCCGGTCCGACCTGGATGGTGACCTCGTGGACGCGTGCCGCCCATTGCCCGAACTCGATCAGGTCGGCCGCGTGCACCAGAAGGCGGCAGGGACCTCCGTCGAGTGCGGTCGGCCTCAGGACGCGCATCGACAGGCGATAGCGATCGGTGGCCACCAGACGGACCTCGCCGTCACCGATCTCGATGAGGACGCGGCCCAGCGCGGGGAGTTCCACGTCGGAAGCCGCAGCCGGTACCACCTGGCGTACCGCACTGGCCAGCTCCGCACCACCGATTCGCGCTTCCGTCATGCTGTCCGCGGTCGAGAGGGAACGCAGGACCACGGCGATGGCGTCCTCGGCCGTCCGTGTCCGCTCCCGCATCCTCTCCAAGTGCCGCTCCAGCACCTCTCTGCCCTCGTGCTCGGGCCCGTCGAGCACCACGGTGACCTCAGCCAGCGGCAGTCCCGCTTCTCGCAGACCGCGCAGGAGGACGGCCCGGGCCTCCTGCGCAGGGCTGTAGAAGCGGTATCCCGTCGCCCTGTCGACCCACGCCGGCCGCAGAACGCGGCAGTCGTCGTAGAAACGCAGGGCGCTCGGAGCGAGACCGACCCGCCGCGCGAAGACGCTGATGCTCAGTAGTTCCGTGGTGCCGTCCATGGCCCCGATTGTCGACGTTCATCCCACTTGAAGGTCAACTCGCCCTTCGGCCGGGTGCCACGCCACCACCGGGCACAGGAGCTCGACCACTTGGGCATGCTTCCTCCCAGCCGGAGTGCCCAGGGCTTCGAGTGGTTGCCCGCTGTGACACCTCCCGCCGAAACATTGGCCAGATCTTCCCGCCCGATCCGCTGCTCCTGGGGCCTCCAAGCCTGCCTGGCCGTTTCGGGTGCGAAACCGCGAGAAGCCCCGTTCCCGGGTCCGACGGCGGTGGTCCCGATCAGCCGGCTCCTCGGCGAGCGGGTCCATGGGCGGGCCGTTCTGCCCGACGCCTGTCCGGTGAGGGCGCCGGTCCCTCGCTTGATGCCCACCGACTGGAACCCGGCCCGGCGGTGGTCGCGGAGCGCCACGGCGTTGGCGGCGGGACGGTGGTCGGCCGGTGACGACCGCGTTCCCGCATCAGCACATGGTCGGCGTGCCCACCACGTCGGAGCACAGCCGCTTCCTGGGATGACGTGCCATCAGAACCGTGCCGACGCACGCATGGTGGACGTCCGGCTGGGCCTCTGCTCGAACCGGATCGCTTCGACGGCCACTCCCTCGACGACAGCGGCCGGCATGCGCTCCCAGCCGTCCCGGAGCGATCCCCACGGCGCCCCCGGGCCCCGCGCGATCCTGCCGAGGATCTCGCCCTCGTCGTTTGACACGGGTCGCGGTACGGCCTTGCTTCCGGTCGGCCCCATGTCCCGCACCATCGCACGGAGTTGTTGCGGGTCGGACCGCGCGATGCGGTTGCAAACACGCGCGACGATGCAGGTTCCGGCACGAGGGAAGATCTTCACCGGTTGGCTGGTATTCACTGATGCCCGTCGTCCGGAGCGCCGGACTGGACGTACCGAGGGCGGGGTGCCAGGCACCTGCCACGTTTCGAGACTGGGTGGGGTATGTCGCTGCGCAGCGATCACATAGCTGTTGTCGGAATGGCCGCACGATTCCCGGGCGCCGATACCGCGGACGAGTTCTGGCGGAACCTCTGCGACGGTGTGGAGTCCGTCGAGTGGCGTACTCCCGAGGAGCTGCGCGAGGCGGGGGTGTCCGAGGCCGAGTACACCTCGGACACGTACGTGTCGGCCTCCTACTCGGCGTCGGAACTCGACGGCTTCGACCCGGGGTTCTTCGGCCTCACCCAGCGCGAGGCCGAGATCAAGGACCCGCAGCACCGCCTGTTCCTGGAACTCGCCAACACCGCCCTCGAGCACGCCGGTTACGACCACCGCCGCATGACGCGGCGGGTCGGGGTCTTCGGCGGCACCGCGAACAGTCCGTACCGCGAGGACTACGTGTACGAGAACGCGGCGGTCATGCGGGCCACCGGCGCCATGAGCGTCACCGTCGGCAACTACCCGGACTACGTCGCCCCGCTCGTCTCGTACAAGTTCGGGTTCCTGGGGCCGAGCATCTCCATTTACACGGCGTGCTCCACCTCGCTCGCCGCCGTTCACCTGGCCGCGCAGAGCCTGCGCAGCGGCGAGTGCGAGGTGGCTCTGGCCGGGGGCGCGCAGATCGACCTTCCGCTCGGCTCCGGCTACACGCACGCCGAAGGCAGCATCTACTCCGCCGACGGGCACGTGCGGCCGTTCGACGCGAACGCCAGCGGCACGATCTTCTCCAACGGCGGCGGCGTCGTGGTGCTCAAGCTCCTGGAGGACGCACTCAAGGACGGAGACACCATCCACGCCGTCATCCGCGGCTCCGCCGTGAACAACGACGGCGACGACCGGGCCGGTTTCACCGCCCCCGGTGTCCACGGCCAGACCGAACTCATCCTCGACGCACTCAGCGACGCCGAGGTCGACCCGCGGACGATCGGATACCTGGAGGCCCACGGCACCGGCACCGTCGTCGGGGACCCCATCGAGCTCAGCGCGATCACCGACGCGTACGCCCAGCACACCTCCGAGCGCGGCTTCTGCGCCCTCGCCTCGCTGAAGGGCAACGTCGGACACCTCGGTCCGGCGGCCGGCGTCGCCAGCCTGATCAAGGCGGCCTACGCCCTGCGCGAGGGGATCCTCCCGGCCAGCATCAACTGCACCGAGATCAACCCGGCCCTCGAACTCGACAAGACCCCCTTCCGTCTCCAGCGCGAGACCACGCGCTGGGAGCAGGACGGCACCCCGCTGCGTGCCGCGATCAGCTCCTTCGGTATCGGCGGCACCAACGCCCACGCCATCCTGGAGCGCGCCCCGGAGCCGGAGCGCCTGGCAGAGCCCGAGGACGACCGGGCCCACCACGTACTTCCGTTGTCGGCGCGCAGCGCGGACGCGCTGGAGCAGGTCGTCGCGGACCTGGCCGCACATCTGGAGACCGAGGGCGGCAACCTGGCGGACATCGCGGGCACGCTGCAGAACGGGCGCGGCCGGCACGACCACCGGCGCGCCGTCGTCGCGGCCACCCCCGAAGAGGCCGTCGCGGCCTTGCGCCGTCAGGGGAACCCCGCTCTCACCGTCGACGGCCGGGGCGGCAAGCCGCAGGAGGTCGCCTTCCTCTTCCCGGGCCAGGGAGCCCAGTACCCGGGCATGGCCCTGGGGCTGTACCGCACCCAGCCCGTCTACCGGGAAGCGCTGGACCGTTGCGCCGAGGTGCTCGACAAGGTGCTGGACGTCGATGTGCGCGGGCTGCTGCACGTCGAAGCCGACGGTGCCGGTGAAGGCGACGCCGCGGCGCAGCTCGCCGAGACCCGGATCACCCAGCCCGTGACCTTCGCCGTCGACTGGGCCCTGGCCCAGCTGTGGCAGTCCTGGGGGATCAGCCCGGCGGCCATGATCGGCCACAGCGTCGGCGAGTACGTGGCCGCCACCCTCGCCGGTGTCCTCGAACTGGAGGACGCCCTGCGGCTCGTGGCCGGTCGCGGTGCGCTGATGCAGGAGCTGCCGCGGGGCGCGATGCTCGCCCTGCCGCTCGACGCGGAGGCGGTACGCCCGCTGCTCGACGACCCGGAGCTGGCCGGCGAGGTCCAGCTCGCCGCGTCGAACTCGCCGTCGGCCAGCGTGGTCTCGGGCACCCGGGAGGGCGTGGACCGACTGCGCGAGATCCTGGCGGAGATGGGGCTCCAGGCGACCGTGCTGCGCACGTCGCACGCGTTCCACAGCCGGATGATGGACCCGGTCCTGGAGCAGTTCCGGGAGCTCGTCGCCTCGGTCCCGCTGTCGGCGCCCGCCCTCCCGTACATCTCGAACGTCACCGGTGACTGGATCACCGAGCAGGAGGCCACCGACCCCGACTACTGGGTCCGGCACCTGCGCGGCGAGGTCCGGTTCGCCGCCGGGCTGGACACGCTGGCCGAGCGGGGCGGGCTCGCGCTGCTCGAAGTGGGGGCGGGGCAGGCCCTGTCGTCCTTCGCCCGTCAGCACGCCATGGTCGACGGCGGCCAGGTCACCGCCGCCCAGACGCTGCGTTCCCCCGGCAAGAAGATCGACGACGGCGCCTTCGTCTTGGCCGCCGCCGCCCGGCTGTGGGCCTGCGGGGTGCCCCTCGACTGGGACCGCGTCACCGGCCGCCCGTACCGCAAGGTGCCGCTGCCCACCTACCCGTACGAGCGTCGCCGCTGCTGGGTCGACCCCGACCCCGGCACCGAGTCGCCCCAGAGCGTCCTGGCACGGCAGGAGGGTCTGAAGCCGCCGCTCCAGGCCCCGCTGTACGTGCCGGTGTGGATCGAGTCGCCGCACCAGCGGCACCGGGCGGGCAGCGCCCTCGGTGAGACCTGGCTGGTCATCACCGACGACGACACGCGCGGCCATGAGCTGATCGACGCCTGCCGGGCGACCGGTGCGTTCGTCACCCCCGCCGTCAGCGGCTTCGGCTTCTCCGACGACGGCGACGGCGACGGCTACGTCGTCGACCCCGACGACGTGATGAGCGTGCGCGAGCTGCTGGAAGCCGCCTGGGGCGCGGGGCAGGCGCCGGACCGGGTGCTGTACGCGGCAGGCGCGTTCACGGGCGCAGAAGAGGCGACGCCCGCGCTCGCCCAGCGGACCTACGACCGGCTGCTCCACCTCGCCCAGGGCCTGATCCGCGTCGCCCCCGAGAAGCTCGACCTGCTGGTGGTGACCGACCGGGCCCACGCCGTCACCGGATCCGAGAACACCGTGCCCTACGCGGCCACCGCACGCGGCCCGGTCATGGCGATCTCGACCGAGGTGACCGGGGTGCACGCCCGGCACCTCGATGTGCAGTCCACCGACGAGCCCGTCCGGCTGATCCGGAACATCGTGCGTGAACTCGGGCAGTCCACCGACGAGCACGTGGTGGCACGCGGCGCGCGCCGCTGGGTGCGCGACCACCGCCCGATCGACAACGAGCCGGCCGAGACCACCCTGCTGCGCGACGAGGGCGTCTACCTCGTCACCGGTGGCCTGGGCGGCCTCGGCCTCGAGATCGCCCGGGATCTCGCGGCCCGGCACCGGGCCCGCCTCGTCCTCGTCGGACGCAGCGCCCTGCCCGCGCCCGAGGAGTGGGACGCGGTCCTGGCCGACCCGGAGACCGGTGCGGAGACCCGGCGGCGCATCCTCGGCGTGCGGGACCTGGAGTCCCTCGGCGCCCAGGTGCTGGTGGGGACGGCCGACGCGGCGGACGAGGCCGCCATGGCCGCGGTCGTGCGCGCCGCACGGGAGCGCTTCGGCCCGGTCAACGGGGTGATCCACGCCGCCGGCCTGGCCGGTGGCGCGCTGATGGAGATCCACTCTCCGGAGGCCGCCGAGCCGGTGCTCAGCCCCAAGACGGCCGGCACGGTCCTGCTCGACCGTCTGCTCGGCGACGAGCCCGACTTCATCGCGCTGTTCTCCTCGGTCATCTCCATCTGCGGCGACTACGGCCACTCCGACTACACCGCGGCCAACGCCTTCATGGACGCCTTCGCCGCGTACCGCGACGGCTCCGGCCCGTATGTCGTGTCCATCAACTGGGCCGGCTGGAGCGAGGTCGGCATGGTGGCCGACGGCAACCTGTCCCAGGGGATCAAGGAGCTGGTGCGCGCCCGCAGCATCCCGCTCGGCCACCCGCTCACGCACCGCCGGTACGACGACGACGTGACCCTGCGCGAGTACGAGAGCGAATTCCGGCCCGGCTCCCACTGGGTGCTGACCGACCACCAGCTCGACGGCGTCGGGGTCATGCCCGGCACCAGCCTGCTGGAGATGGTCCGCGAGGCGGTGCGGGACACCACGGACGCCGAGAACATCACCCTGTCCGAGGTCATCTTCATCGACCCGCTCGCGGTCCCCGAAGCCACCACCATCCGGATCCAGCTCACCCCCGACGGGGACGACGGCTGGGGCTTCGAGGTGACGGCCCACAGCGTCGACGGCGGCGGTGGCCGCCGCGTGCACTGCCGGGGCAGGGCGGGCGTCCACACCGGCGCCGCACCTGCCGCGGTCGACCTCGACGCACTGCGCGCCTCGCTGCGGGAGGTGGACCTCACCGGTCTCGACGAGTCGGAGGTGGGTGTCATGACGTACGGGCCCCGCTGGGACGTCGTCACCTCCTACCACCACGGCGAGGGCGGCCAGGGGCTGGCGGAACTGACGCTGCCGCAGGAGCTGCACGCCGACACCGAGGGCCTCGTCATCAATCCGTCCCTGCTGGACCGGGCCACGTCCTTCGGCACGGGCGGTCTCGACGACCACAACTACCTCCCGTTCACCTACCGTTCCGTCACCGTCCTGCGTCCCATGCCGACGCACTGCTGGGCCGTCCAGCGGATCCACAGCGACCCGCAGCGCTCCGACTTCCTGGACGTCGACGTCACCGTCACCGACGAGACGGGTCGGCCCTGCGTGGTCATCGAGGGCTACACGATGCGTTCCGTACGCCTCGACGCCACGCAGCCCACCGGCGGCGCCCAGGCACCGGACCGGTCGGAGCCCTCGCAGCGGCCCAGCGACCGGCTGCGCACCGTCGAGGGCCAGGAGATCTTCCGCCGCATCCTGGCCCAGCGTCCCGGCGCACAGGTCGTCGTCTGCCCCGAGGGGCTGTTCAGCCGCCTGGCCCGGTCCCGCTCCTTCGGCACGGCCGAGCTGAGCAAGGCCGGGACCTCCTTCGCCGACGGCCAGGCCGCCCGCACCCTCGACACCCCGTACATCGCGCCGGAGACCGAGGTCGAGCAGGTTCTCAGCCGGCTGTGGGGCGAGGCCCTGGGCGTGGCGGAGGTCGGCATCGACGACGAGTTCTTCGCGATCGGCGGCTCCTCGCTCGTCGCGGTGCAGCTCATCGCGCGCATCGCCGACAGGCTGACGGTCCGGCTGTCCGTCGCCGACCTCTTCGAGTACGTGACCGTGCGGGCCCTGGCGGGCTTCGTCGAGTCCCGGCTGGTCGAGGCCCTGGGGAAGATGAGCGACGAGGAGGCCCGGGCCATGCTGGAGCGCGGGGAGAAGGCATGACCACGGGGCCCGGCTCCCTCTCCCCGGCGAAGCAGGCGCTGCTCGCCCAACTGCTGGCGGGCGGGAACACCGCTCTCGCCCGCCCGCAGGGGCCGGTCGCCTCGGGCGGCCTCCCCGAGGAGGTGCCACTGACCCCGGCCCAGGAGCGCATCTGGCTGGCGGACCAACTGGCCGGTGAAGCACCGCTGTTCACGCTGGGGTTCACCGCCCGCCCGGAGCGGCGCATCACGGTCTCCGAGGCCCGACTGCTGCTGGAGAGCCTGGTCTCCCGGCATGCGGCGCTGCGGTCACGGGTGGTCGTCACCGACGACGGACCCGTCATCCGGTTCCGCCCGGCGAGCGACTTCCGCGTCGAGCACGTCGAGCTGGGCCCCGAGGCCGACCCCGCGACCGCGCGGCGCCTGGCCGAGCTGGAGCGGGAATGGCTGGGACACCGGTTCGACCTGACCGGGGAACCCCTCTTCCGGCTGGGTCTCGTGACCTTCCCCGACGCCATGCCCCGCGTGCTGGTCGCCGTCCACCACCTGACGGTGGACGCGGTGTCCCTCCAGGTCATCCTGATGTTCGCGCTGACGCGCGGGGCCGGCTCCGGCTCGGGGCTCGACTATCCCGACCTCGCGGTATGGGAGGCAAGCGCGGCGCGCAAGGCACACCGCCGGCATCAGGTCGAGGAAGCCGTCGCCGCCCTGTCCGGCGCACCGGATCCGGTGGCGTTGCCGCCCGACCTGGTCCCGCCCGCCGAGCCGGACTTCGCGGCCGGTATCCACCCCATCGCGCTCCCCGTCGAACTGTCCGACCAGGTACGGGAGACCGCCCGCCGGTCCGGGCTGATGGACCAGATGGTGATGCTCGCCGTGTGGGCGGTGCTCGTCGCCCGCTGGAGCGGCCGGTCCGATCTGGTGCTCGGCATGCCCGTCTCCGGGCGCGACTCCGAGGGTTCGCTCGGGGTGGTGGGCCTGTTCATCAACACCATGGTGCTCCGTGTCACCGTGTCCCCCGAGGAGCCGGTGTCGGCCCTGTTCGAGCAGGTCCGCTCGCGGATCACCGAGGCGCTGCGACACCAGGACGCTCCCTTCAACGAGGTGATGGCCGAGGTCTACGGGCGGGGCGCCCGGATCGGCGTGATCTTCAACAAGTACGCCGTCGACCCGGCGTTCTCCACGCTGGAGGCGGGTCTGCCCCGGACGGCGGCGGAGAACGGTGTGGCCCTGGAGATCTCCGACGACGGGCGCGTCATGCGCCCGCGGCTGATCTTCCAGAAGGAGTGCTACAGCGAGGAGAGCATGGCCGCCCTGGGCCGGCGCTACACCGAACTGCTGCGCGCCGCCTGCGCGCGACCGCAGCGGACGGTGGGCGCGCTCGGCTCACGGGCGGCGGCGGCCCGGCCGTCGACCGGGGCTCCGACGGTCACGCGGGAGCGGGCCACGATGGTGGAGCTGCTGGGCCGCACCCCCGGACGGACCGCCGTCGAGACGGACGGCGGGACGCTCTCGTACGGCGAACTCCGCGACCGCGTCGCCTCGTTGCGCGACCGCCTGCTCGCGGCCGGGGTCCGGCCCGGACAGCCGGTCGCGGTGCGCACCGCGCGCTCGGTGAACTCCGTGGTGGCGCTGCTGGCCGTCCTGGACGCCGCGGCCGTCTACGTACCCGTTCCCCCGGACACCCCGCGGGGCAGGAGCGAGCAGATCCTCGCCGCCGCCCGCCCGGGCGTCCAGATCACGGAAGCGGAACACCACGGTGCCCCGGCGGAGCTGGTGATCACGGGGGAGAGCGCCGGCGGGCGGCCCCGACGGCCCGTTCCCATGGCCGAGTCGTGCGACCGGGCAGGCGGGTACTGCCTGTACACCTCCGGGTCCACCGGGCGCCCCAGGGGCGTGCTCGTCCGGCGCGCCGCGCTGCTGGCGCACGCCGCGTCGGCGGCGTTCGCGTACGGCATCACCGAGGACGACCGGTACCTCCAGTTCTCGGGGCACGGCTTCGACGTATGGATCGAGCAGGCCGTGGTGGCCCTGACCACGGGGGCGACCATGGTGCTGCGGGGCGACGACCTGTGGGACCCGGCGGACTTCGCGGCCGCGGTGGCCGCCCGCCGGATTACCGTGGCCAACCTCCCCACCCCGTACTGGCACGAGCTGTGCGCCCGGGGGAGCGCGGTCCTGGAGCCGTTGGCCGAGGGGCCGCTGCGCGAACTGCTCGTCGGGGGAGAGGCACTGGACCAGGGTGCGCTGGACACCTGGTTCGGCCATGTCTCCGCGACCCCGCGGCTCAACAACGTCTACGGCCCGACGGAGACCGTCATCACCGCCGTGCACGGCGGGCTGGATCCGCAGGACGCGCGCTGGGCGTGCGTGCCGCTGGGCACGGCGATGCCGGGGCGCCACGCCCAGGTGCTGGACCGGGAGGCCCGTCCGGCGGAGGAGGGCGCCGTCGGCGAGCTCTTCCTCGGCGGACTCGTCGCCGAGGGCTATCCGGACGACCCCCGAACCACGGCCCTGCGCTTTCTGCCCGACCCCCGGGCGGGGGGCGGGCGGCGGATGTACCGCACCGGCGACGTCGTGCGCCTGCGGCACGACGGCCGCCTGGAGTTCCGGGGCCGCCGGGACGGCCAGGTGAAGCTGTCCGGCATCCGTACGGAGCTCGGCGAGGTCGAATCCGTACTGCGCGGGCACCCGCGGGTCAACGAGGCGGTGGTGCTGCTGCGCACGCGGCCGCAGCCCCATCTGGTCGCCTGGGCCCGGTGCGAGGCCGGGACCGCCGTGGACGAGGCCGAACTGCGCACCCTCGCCGCCGCCCACCTGCCGTCCGCCGCCGTCCCGCGATGGATCAGGATCACCTCCGCCCTCCCGCTCACCTCGGGCGGCAAGGTCGACCGGGCGGCGCTGAGGGCCACCGCGGATCGGGAGTCGCCGTCCGGGACCGCGCTGCCCGCGGACCCGGCCGACGGGATCACCGGTGAGCTGCTCCGGATCTGGGGCGAACTGCTCGGCAGGGCGGACATCCGGGCGGAGGACGACTTCTTCGCGCTCGGCGGCAGCTCCCTGCTGGCCACCCGGGTCGCCGCGGTCTGCACCGAACGCTTCGGCCGCCGGGTGTCCCTGGCGACCGTCTTCCACCACCCCGTACTGCGCGAACTCGCCGCCCGTATCCGCCGGATCCCGGCGAGCGATCCCGGGACCGGGAACACCGCCGCGGACGCGCTCCCGGAACCGAGGCGCCCCGAGGCGGACGCCCTTGTCGCGCTCTCCGCCACCCAGCGGCGGTTCCTCTTCCTGTCCCGCTACTCCGCCGAGCCACAGGCGTACACCATCCCCATCGGCCTGCGGATCGACGGGCCGCTGGATGTCGACGCCCTGGCCGGCGCGGTCCAGGACGTCCTGGGCGCGCACGAGTCGCTGCGGCTGTCCGTCCGTATGACGGCGCAGGGGCCACAGGGCCGTGTCCTGCCGGTGAGCGGGGACCGGATACGGGCCGACCTGGAGCCGCGCCGGTGCGACTCCTGGGCACAGTGCCGTGAGCAGGCGGCCGAACTGGCGGCGCTCCCGATCGACCTGGCCGAAGGACCGGTGCGTGCGGCGCTGCTGTCCGACGGCGCCCGCCACCTGTTGCTGCTGTGCGTGCACCACATCGCGTGCGACGGCGAGTCCGTCGGGACGATCGTGCGCGGGCTCGTACGCCGCTGCGCGGCACACACCGCGCGGGACGCCCCGCACGGCACGGAGCCGATGCCCATGGCCGTGCAGTACAGCGATGTGGCCGGACGGCAGGAGGCCGGACTCGCCGCGTCGGCGGCCGACATGCTGCGGCGCCGGGCGGCGGCGCTGGAAGGCGTGCGCCCGCTGGAGGCGCTGAGCCCGAGGGACGGCTTCGACCACAGGGGCGCGGTCACCGAGGTGGCCTTCGAGAGCGACGCGCTCACCCGCGCCGCCGCCCGGACCGCTGCCACCCCGAACGCCGTCATGGTCGCGCTGTGGCAGCTCGCGGTGTACCGGTGGACGGGGCAGGACGGCTTCGCGGTGGGGCTGCCGGTCTCCCTGCGCACCCGCGAGGACCAGCACGAGGTGGTGGGCCCGCTGCTCAACACCGTCGCGGTGAAGGCCCACTTCCCGGCCACGGGTTCCCTCGCCGACCATGTCGGGCACACCCAGCGGCTGCTGGCCGAGGCGTACGAGGACAGCTCCCTGCCGTTCGAGCAACTGGCCCGGGAGGTCGCGCCGGAGCGGGACACCGCCGCCATGCCGCTGTTCCAGACCCTGGTCGCCTGGGAGGGCAGCCGGGGCGAGGTGAGCGTCGGCGACACCGTGTTCCGCGCCGAGGAGCCGGACTCCCGGACCACCCAGTTCCCGCTCGCGCTGGAGGTGTACGAGGAGGGGGAGCGGATCAGGGCCCAGGTGCGCTACAGCACCACCCTGGTCGGGGACGGCGACGCCCGCTTCCTCGCCCGGTCGGTCGGCGCACTGCTGCGCGTGCTCGACGAGGACCCGTGGCGCCCCCTGCACGACCTCGGCACCGGGGACGCCGAGCCACCCGCGTTCACGGACAACCCCCCGGCCGGGGACTTCCGTTCCCTGCCGGGGCTGATCGCGGACCTGCCCGGCGACCGGCCCGCGGTGGCGGACGGCCGCCGGGAGCTGACCCACGCCCAGCTCGAACGCGAAGTCGCCGAAGCGGCGGCCGAGTTGACGGCGATGGGGGTCGGGCGTGGTGACCGGGTGTGCACCTTCCTGCCCAGGACCGCGGAGACGGTCGTCGCCCTGCTGGCGATCATGCGCTGCGGCGCCGTGTACGTCCCCGTCGACCGGCGGACCCCCCGCGGGCGCGTCCGCCACATCGTCGAACGGTCCGGCGCACCGGTCGTCGTCGTGCACGCCGACGACGCGTCGGCGGCCGGAGAACTCCCCCCGTACGTCCGTGTGCTGCCCCTGGAAGCCCGGGACGCGCGGGATGCCACCGGGGTGCCGCCGGTCTCCGTCCCGGACTTCCGGGTGGTACCGGGCGACGCCGCGTACCTCGTCTTTACCTCGGGATCGACCGGTGTCCCCAAGGCCGTGGTGGTGGGACACGGGGAGCTCGCGGCGTTCCGCGAGGCCATCGCTCCCACGTGGGGGCCGGACGAGACGCTGATCGCGGTGACCACCGTCGGGTTCGACGTGTCCGTACTGGAGCTCCTGGTCGCCCTGTCGCTGGGTGCCCGCGTGGTGCTCCACGACAGCGGCCCGGTCTTCGACCCCGCGGGACTCGCCGCGCACATCGACCGGGTGAGGGCCACCCGCATGTACTCGGTGCCCAGCCTCTGGGAGCAGTTGCTCGCCACCGACGCGGACCTGGCCGGAATGACCGGCGGCTGCGGTGGCGAACCGCTCAGCCCCGCCCTCGCCGAGCGCGCCCACCGCCGGGGAGTGCGGCTGCACAATCTCTACGGGCCGACGGAGACGGTGATCTGGGCCACGGACCAGCCCGTCGACGACCTCCCGTCCCCGCCGACGACGGCGCGGGAGACCACGCGTCGGCGCGTCCCGGTCGGACGCGCCGTGCCCGGAGTCGTCCCCCATGTGCTCGACCAGTGGCTGCGGCCCGCGCGGACGGGCGCCGAGGGGGAGCTGTACCTCGCCGGCCGGACCGTCGCGCAGGGGTACGACCAGGACCCCGCGGCCACCGCCCTGCGTTTCGTGCCCGACCCCTTCGGTCCGGCCGGTGCGCGGATGTACCGCACCGGCGACCGGATGCGCGGGCTCCCGGACGGGGCCCTGGAATTCCTCGGCCGCGTCGACGACCAGGTCAAGGTGCGGGGCTTCCGAGTCGAGCCCGGCGAGATCGAGGCCGTGCTCACCGGCCATCCGCAGGTACGGGAAGCCGCCGTGGCCGTCCGCGACGGGCGGCTGATCGCCCACGTGGTCCCGGGCGAGGGGAAACCCACGCGGGAGGATGTGCGCGGATACGTCGCCGAACGGCTGCCCGCCCACATGGTTCCCGCGGTCGGATTCATCGACGCCCTGCCGCTCACCCCCAGCGGGAAGACCGACCGCAAGGCCCTGCCGGACCCCCGGTCGGCCGAACCCGAGGCGGAAGCACCGCCCGTCGGCGCGGTCGAGCAGGTCCTCGCGGAGATCTGGTCCGGGACGCTCTCCGTCGCCGCCCCGGGACGCGAGAGCAACTTCTTCGACCTGGGCGGGGACTCCATCAGCGCCCTGCGCATCGTCGACCGCATCCGTCGTGTGCTGCGCACCGAACTGTCCGTGACGGACGTCTTCGACGCCCAGACCATCGCACAGCAGTCCGCGAAGATCCGCGCGGCCAACCCGAACGCCGAGCGCGTGGCGAAGGTGGCCGAACAACTGCTCCTGTCCGCAAAGGCGAACCCATGACCGACGTCTTCGACGATCCCGAGTTCCTGCGCCGGCTCGACGCCGAGATGCAGGCTCATGGACTCGACCAGGAATCCGCCACGCGTGCCGGTGCAGCCGTCCCGGGTTCCGGCGAAGCTCCGGACGGCGGCGCCGCGATCGCCTCCCGGCTGACCCCGGCCGAGACCCGATTGTGGTTCCTGCACCGTCTGGACCCGGACAGCGCGGCGTACAACATCGCGGCCGGTGTGCGTCTCTCCGGACCTCTGGACGTCCGGCGGCTGTGCGACGCCTTCACCGCGGTGGTCTCCCGGTACGAGGCCCTGCGCACGGTCTTCGAGGACGAGCGCGGCCATCCCCGGGCCCGGGTGCTGAGCCCGCTCGACCTGTCCCCGGAGACGGTCCTCGGTGAGGACTTCGCCTCCCCCGGGGAGGCTCATCAGTGGCTGGCCGGACAGGCCCGCCGCCCGTTCGACCTCGCGGGCGGCCCGCTCGCACGGCTGGTCGTGGCCCGCGCCGGGGAGAACGAGCATCTGGTCGGTCTCTGCGTCCACCACATCGTGGGCGACGGCGACAGCCTCGACCTGATCATCGCGCAGATGTTCGGGCAGTACATGGGCGCCCCGGCGGGGCCCGTGGTCCCGCGCCGGGTGACCGGACCGGCGGTGGTCGAGCAGCGGGAACTGGACTGGTGGCGCGCGCGGGTGGCGGACGCCCCCACCGTCGTCGAGCTGCCCTCGGACCACCCGCGCCCCGCGGTACGGGGCAACAACGGACGCCGCATCGAGCGCCTGCTCGACGCGGAGCTGACCTCGGGCATCGCCGGGTTCGCCCGCGAACTGCGCGTCACCTCCTCGTCCGTGCATCTGGCGCTCTACCGCTACCTGCTCCAGGTCCTCACCGGTGAGCGGGACCTGCTGATCGGCTGCCCCGTCACCACCCGGCGGGCCGAGGACGCCCCCCACGTCGGGAACTTCGTGAACATGGTGTGCCTGCGCACACCGCTCGCGGACGACCCGCGCGTCCGCGAGCTCGTCGCCCGCGAACACCGCTCGACGAGTGAAGCGGTGTCCCACCGCGACCTGCCCTTCGAGCGGCTGGTGGAGGCGTTGGACGTCGAACGGGAGCGCAGCCGGCCGCCGCTCGTCCAGGCCGTGTTCAGCCACCGTCGTACGGAGACCGGCGCCGGGGAACTGCCCGGTGGGCTCCTCGCCGAGCGCCTCGAAGTCGACCTGGGCATCTCGAAGTTCGACCTCACACTCACCGTCGAGGACGCCGTCGACGGCACGCGCCTGTACCTGGAGTACGACAGCGACCTCGTCCGGGCCACCACGGCCCGTGCCTGGCTGGCCTGCTACGAGGCACTGCTCACCGGAGCCGTCGCGGCCCCCGACGCCGCCCTGTCCACGCTCGGATTCGGCGCCCCGGCGCCGCTCCCCGTCGGCACCCGCCGCACGCCGCCGCGTCCCGGCCCTCGCGGCGTCGTCGGCTGGTTCGAGGAGCAGGCCGCCGCCTACCCGGAGCGCGAGGCCGTCGTGCACGGCTCCACCCGCACCGACTACGGCGACCTGAACCGGCGGGCCGAGGCACTGGCCCAGCGCATCGGCCGCCGGGCGACCGACCCGCGCGTCCCGGTCGCGGTCCTGACCCGGCGCGGCACCGACCTCGTCGTGGCGATGCTGGCCGTGGCCAAGGCCGGGCTCACCGCGCTGCCGCTGGACGAGGAGCACCCGAGGCTGCGGCTCCGCTCGCTGCTCCAGGACGCGGGCTGCACCGTCCTCGTGGGCGATCCCTCCCTCGCGGACTGGGCCGGAGCAGGCCACCTCGACGTCATCCCGCCGGACGGGACGGAGGACGACTCGACCGCCCGGGACTTCGCACCCCACCCCGTGACCCCGGGCACCCCCCTCTACCGCATCTACACCTCCGGCTCCACCGGCGCCCCCAAGGGCGTCACCGTGACCCACGGGAATCTCGCCTCCCTGCTGACCGAGGGCCGCACCGCACTGGGGTACGGGGAGGCCGACCGGTGGACGCTGTTCCACTCGATCGCCTTCGACTTCTCGGTCTGGGAGATATGGGGCCCGCTGACCTCCGGCGGCACCGTCGTGGTCGTCGACCGGGACACCGCCCGCGCCCCCGACCGGTTCCTGAAGCTCCTCATCGACGAGCGCGTGAGCGTGCTCAACCAGACCCCGACCGCCTTCGACTCGCTGGTCCACCTCTGGGCGGGCACGCACGCCCCCTTCCCCGCCGCGCTGCGCACCGTCGTCTTCGGCGGCGAGGCGCTCAGGCCGACCGCGCTGCGGCCGTGGTTCCGGCTGCCGGTCGCCGACCTGCCACGGCTGGTCAACATGTACGGGATCACCGAGACGACCGTCCATGTGACCCTGCGGGAGATCACCCGGGCGGACGCGGACCGGCCCACGACCGGCAGCCCGATCGGCGTCCCGCTGCCGCACCTGGCCGCCTACGTGCTCGACCCCTGGGGACGCACGCTGCCGCCCGGAATCCCCGGTGAGCTGTACGTCGGCGGCGCCGGCGTCGCCCAGGGCTACGCGGGACGGGAGGCGCTGACCGGCACCCGGTTCGTACCGGACCCCTTCGCGGCCGACGGCACCCCGATGTACCGCACGGGCGACCGCGTCCGGCTGCTCGCCGACGGCGAACTGGAGTACCTGGGCCGCGCGGACGCCCAGGTGAAGGTGCGCGGCTTCCGCGTCGAGCCCGGCGAGGTCGAAGCGGCCGTGACCGCCCACCCCGCCGTCGCCGCGACCGGTGTGGTCGCGGACGAGGGCCGGCTGATCGCCTTCGTCGTCCCCGCGCACGACGGCCTGGACGCCGCGGAACTGCGGGCCCATCTGGCGGCCCGGCTTCCCGCGCACATGGTTCCCGTCCTCACCCTGGCCACGGACCTGCCCCGCACGGTCAACGGCAAACTGGACCGCCGCGCACTGCGGGAGAACGCCCGGAAGGTACACCTGGCCGAAGCCGTCCGGTCCGCGTACCGGGCCCCCCGCGGAGCGTCCGAGGAGACCGTCGCCGCGATCTGGGCCGAGGTGCTCCACAGCGAGCGGGTGGGGGCGGACGACAACTTCTTCGAGCTCGGCGGCGACTCGATCCGCGCCGTACAGGTCGCCGCACTCGCCCAGGAGAAGGGGCTGGGGATCTCCGTCGCGGATGTCTTCGCCGCCCAGACCGTGGCCGAACTCGCCGTCCTCGCAGCGGAGCCGGCCGCCCGGAAACACACCGGCACCCGCCCCTTCGAGCTGACCGCCCCCGCCGACCGGCCGCTGCTCCCCGAGAGCTGCGAGGACGCCTACCCGCTGACCCTGCTCCAGCAGGGCATGGTCTTCCACCAGCTCGACGACGCCGCCTATCTGAACGTGACCGGAGTGGCGGTGCGCGCCGCACTGGACGAGGGCCTGCTCCGTGCCGCCGTGCGTCGGGTGATGGCACGCCACGCCGTCCTGCGTACGTCCTTCGACCTGTCCTCCTACAGCGAGCCCCTCCAACTCGTCCACCGCTCGGTCGAACCACCGGTGACCGTGGTCGACCTGCGGGACCGGAACGGGGCGCCACCGGCCCCCGACGACGCCGCCACCCGCGTGGACGCGTGGATGCGCGAGGAGCGGGGGCGGACCCTGGACCTCGGGAACGCTCCGCTCTTCCGCATCACCGTGCACCGGGCCGACAGGGACCTGTTCTGGTTCTGCGTCACCGAATGCCACGCCATCCTCGACGGCTGGAGCTTCACCTCGACGGTCTCCGAGATCCTCGGCACGTACGGAACCCTGCTCGCCGGCGGCGAGCCGCCCGCCGCCGAGGCCCCCGCGACACTGTTCCGCGACTTCGTGGCCGACGAACGCAAGGCCCTCGACGACCCGGCGGCACGTGCGTTCTGGCAGGAGGCCCTGGCCGGGGCCGAGCCGCTGGAGCTGCCCGTCCGGCGCGGCGAGCGGTCCGCCGCCGCCGAACGGCGCGTCGTCCCGTTGCCGCTCGACGTCCAGCGGGGCCTCGAACGGCTCGCCGGCCGGCTGGGAGCCCCCGTCAAGGACGTCCTGCTCGCCGCGCACGTCGCCGTACTCGCCCTGTGGACCGGCCGGGACGACGTGCTCACCGGCCTGGTCGTCAACGGCCGCCCGGAAACGGCCGGAGCCGAGGACACCCGGGGCATGTACCTCAACACCCTTCCCGTGCGGCTGCGGACGGCGGGCCTCACCGGCACCACCCTGGCCAAGGAGTGCTTCCGCGCCGAGACCGCGCTGCTGCGCCACCGCACCTACCCCGGGGCGGCACTGGAGCGCCGCAGCGCACACGGCCCGCTGATCAACGCGGTCTTCAACTACACCCGCTTCCACGCCCTCGGGGAACTCCACAAGGACGCACCGGGCTCGTCGGCGGTCCGGCTCTCCGGGGAGTTCCAGGAGATCGCCCCGACCAACTATCCGCTGTACGTCTCCTTCGACCACGGGACCGACGAGGCACACGGCCACCTGGCGCTCCTCATGGCCGCCTCCCCTCGCCACTTCGCACCGTGGGAGACGGACCAGCTGGTGGAGCTGTACCGGTCGGCGCTGAAATGGCTGGCCACCGAGCCCGAGGAGCCGCTGTCCTCCCGCCATGTCCTCGGACCGGACGCGCGGCGCACGGTCCTGAACGAGTGGGGCCGGGGCCGGCCCGGCACCCCCTCCCCGCTCCCCGTTCCGGACCGTATCCGGACCAGAGCGGCGGAGCGGCCCACGGCTCCCGCCGTCACGGACGCCCGGGGCACGCACACGTACGCCGGACTCGCCGCGGCCGCGGCCCGGATGGCGGACGGCCTGCGCGCCGCGGGAGTCGAGCCGGGCGACCCGGTCGCCGTCTGCCTGCCCCGGTGCATGGAACTGATCGCCGCGGTCGTCGCCGTATGGCGGTGCGGCGGTGTGTACGTGCCGCTGGACCCCGCGCAGCCCGCCGCCCGCACCGGACTCATCGGTGAAGCGGCCCGGCCGCGCGCCGTCGTGGTGGACGCGCGGACCCGGGACCGGGCACCGCACGGTGCCGCCGTGGTCCGGGCGGACGCACCGTCCGGGGGGCGGCCGGGCGCGGCCGACGCGGCCGTGCTTCCCGAGGCCGTCGCGTACGAGATGTTCACCTCCGGCTCCACCGGACGCCCCAAGGGGGTGGCCGTCTCCCATCGGGCGCTGGCGGTGTTCGCCGACGCCGTGACCGGGGAGTGGAGCAGCGCGGACAGCGTGCTGGCCGTCACCACCGCCGGATTCGACATCTCGATCGTGGAGCTGCTGCTCCCGCTGACGGTAGGGGCCCGCCTCGTACTGCACGACACCGGTGGCGTGCTCGACCCGGACGCCCTGATGACGGCCCTGCGCACCGCCGGTACCGGTCTGTTGCAGGCCACCCCGACCGTCTGGGGCGCGCTCGCCGACACCCCGGGCGACCTGGCGGGGCTGCGCGGCTGGTGCGGCGGCGAGGCGCTGCCCGCGCCCGTCGCCGAGACCCTGCTCCAACGCGGGGTGCGCCTGGAGAACTGGTACGGCCCCACCGAGACCACCATTTGGTCCTCGGCGCTGGAGGTGACGGACGCCCACCTGGACCGGGGCGTGGTGCCGATCGGCCGCCCCCTGCCGGGGGAGCGGATGTACGTGCTCGACGAGGCGCTGTCCCCGGTGCCGGCGGGCGTCGTGGGCGACCTCCACATCGGTGGCGGCGGCCTGGCCCAGGGATACGTGGACCAGCCGGGCACGACTGCGGCGCGCTTCGTCCCCGACCCGTTCGCGGGCGATGGCACCCGCATGTACCGCACCGGCGACCGGGCCCGGTGGCGCACCGACGGCGTGCTGGAATTCCGGGGCCGTGACGACGACCAGGTCAAGGTGCGCGGCGTACGCGTCGAGGTGGCGGACGTCGAGTCCGTCGTACGCTCCCATCCGGCCGTCCAGCAGGTCGGCGTCGTCCTGCGCGACGAGCGGCTCATCGCCTACACCACCGCCCGGCCCGGTGCCGAGGACGCCTTCGACGCGGCGGAGGTACGCCGCCACGCGGCCCGGACCCTTCCCGCCCCGGTGGTCCCCGCGGTCGTCCGCGTCGCCCGACTGCCGTTCAACGCCAACGGAAAGGTGGACCGCAAGGCGCTGCGTACCGTGGAGGTCGCCGACGACCCGGGCCGGGGCACCGACCGCGCCGGGCACGTCGCGCCGCGGACACCGATGGAGACCCGGCTCGCACGCGTCTGGCAGGACGTGCTCGGCGTCGAAGCGGTGGGCCGGACCGCCGACTTCTTCGATCTGGGCGGTGACTCGCTGCGGGCCCTCCGGCTGGTCGCCAAGGCGGCCGGCCAGGGCATCACGCTCAGCCCGGCCGACCTGTTCCGCCACCCCGTGCTCGCCGACCTCGCCGCCGTGGCCGCGACGGCGGGGCCTGCCCCCGCGACCGCGTTCGACGACGGGCCGGGTCCGGTGCCGATCCTGCCGAGGGCCCGGGTGTTCCTCGAGCGGACCGGCGACGATCCGGCGCTGGAGCAGCTGTGCCAGTACCTGGAGCTGGACACGGATCTGGCCCCGGAGGCGGTCCGCACCGCCCTGGAGTGGGTCGCGCGGCGCCACAGCGCGCTCCGCATGCGCTGGCAGCACACGGCGGAGGGCTGGCGGCAGTACCTCGCCGAACGGCCCGACCTCGTCACCTTCCAGGTCCTCGATCTGCGGGAGCGGTCCGCGGCCGAACGCGACGAACGGCTCGCGGAGCTGGAACGCACCGTCCGGGCGGTGACCGCACTGGAACACGAACCGCCGTGGTCGGTGACGCTGGTCCGGCTGCGCCCCGGCCGCAGCAGGCTCCTGTTCGCCGTCCACCACCTCGTCGTCGACGGCTACTCGTGGCAGCAGCTGATGGAGGACTTCCACCACGCGTACGGAAACGCCGTGCTGGGCGAGGAGTCGGACGACGCCCCGGTGCCGGGCTTCGCCGCCTGGGCGCGCGCCTCGGTCGCCGCCGCACACCGCCCCGAGGTGCAGGAGCTGGCCGGGCACTGGGCGCGGGTGCTGGACGGGTTCCGGCCCGTTCCCGTGGACCGCGACCCGGGCCCCCCGACCCGCGGTGACCAGTGGAAGCTGCCGCTCTCCCTGGCCCCGGCCGCCACCGCCCGGCTGCGGGAACTGCGCGACGACGAGGGCCGCCCCCTGATGGAGGCCGTGCTGTCCACCGCGCTGGCACGGGCCTACCACCGCTGGGCCGACGGCCGGCCCCTGCTGCTCGGCATCCTCACCCAGGGCCGGGACGGGTACGGCGCGGTGGCGGGCCCCGAACCCGACCCCAGCGGTGCCGTCGGCTGGTACACCGGGATGTTCCCGGTCCGCGTCGACGCCGTACCGGAGGAGACACCGCACGAGGCCCTGCGGCGGGTCGGCGGACTGCTGCCCGGCCGCCCGCTGCTGCGTAACTCCTTCGGCCTGCTGCGCTACCTCGCTGACGGGACCCCCGGCGCGCAGGTGCTGCGGCACCTGAGCCAACCCCAGATCCACCTGAACTACTACGGAGAGCGCTCGCCGCACCATCTGCTGACCCAGCAGCCGTCCGTACGCCTCCTGGACCCGCCGCCCGCACCCATGCAGGACGCCGAGGCACAGCCGGAGGCACTCATCGAGGTCGTCCTGGAAATCGTCGACGGCGTCCTCGAAGGTTCCGTCTGCTACAGCCACCGGCACTTCACCCGCCACCGGATCGCCCGGTTCTCCGCCTGCATCCAGCAAGAGCTCACCGCGCTCGCACAACTCTGAGAAGGTGCCATGCCCCTCTTCGACGAAGACGACCTGACCATCACCTACCACGTGGTCGCGAACCACGAGGAACAGCACTCGATCTGGCCCGCGGGCCGGGAGATACCCGACGGATGGCGCCCGACCGGTTTCACCGGGAAGATCGACGCCTGCCTCGCCGAGATCGAACGCGTCTGGACGGACATGCGCCCGCTCAGCCTGCGCAGGGCCATGGACGACACGGACACGGCAGCCGTCCGGTGAACGGTCCGGGAAACGAGACCCATCTCCTCCCGCTGGGCGGCAGTGGCGACTGGGGTGTGTGGCCCTCCCTCGTCGTCCGCACCACGGGCATGCCCTTCGACTGGCTCGACACCTCAGGCGTGTCCGGCACGCACTCCTTCGAGGCGGCCAAGGAGGCCGCGCTGGGGCAGTTGGCCACGGCGGCCGACGACGACCGCTTCCAGTCCGCGCTCGCCTGGCAGAATCCCCTGCTCGGCGAGCAGGTCCGCAAGGGCGCGCACCTGTCCGGGCGGCGACGGCGCTACCTGCGCCGTTCGCTGGCCGCCTACGTGTCCCGCTACTGCGCCAAGAACGACACCATCGGCTTCTTCGGGCCGTCGGTGTGGGGCACGTGGGGCACGGGACCGACCCGGGTCACACCCGCGGGCCGGGCCCCCCGGTCCCGCGACGTGTACCTGGAGCTGTGGGCGGTCCGCGCCCTGGCCCGCGCGCTGCGCCTGCGGCACGGCCTGGACCCCTGGGTGGTGCCGCACCTCGCCCCGAGCCTGGACCTCGCGAGCGACGTGTTCCCCCTCCAGGACGGCTCCCGGCTCTCCGTGACACCGCTGCGCCGCACCGTACTGGAAGCCTGCGACGGGACCCGCGCCGCCTACGAGATCCCGCTCGGCTGCCCGGACCTGGACGCCGACGAGGTACGCGACGAAGTGCGGCGGCTGCGGGCCATGGGCGTGCTCAGCACCGACTTCGCCATCCACCAGGCACGCCGCCCGGAACGCCAACTGCGCGGCCAGCTCATGCGGGTGAGCGACGTCGCACGCCGAACGGCCGCGCTCCGCGACCTCGACGAGGTCGTACGGGCCGTGGCCGCCCTGAAGAACCACACCGGGCAGCCCGCGCAACTGGCCCAGGCCCTGACCACCGCCGAGGAGGTCTTCGTACGCGTCACCGGCGAACGGGCCGAGCACGGCGCCGGGCAGTTCTACGCCGGCAAGCGCATCGCCTACGAGGACTGCGTCGCCGACCTCGACGTGGAGCTGGGGCCCGAGATCCTCGACAGGGCGGGGCCCGTCCTCGACCTGGTACTGACCAGCTCCCGCTGGTTCTCCCACGTGGTAGCCCAGGAGTACGTCCGCTCGGCCCGGCGGATCATGGCCGACGACGAGGGACGGCCGGCCGACGACGGCTACCCCCTCGCCCGCCTCCTCGCGGCCATGGCCCCCACCTTCTGGGACGACGCCGTCCGCCCCGTCGACGCGGCCCGCGCCGAACTCCGGGCCCGCTGGACGAAGATCCTCGGACCGCATGCGGACGGCTCGCCCACGACCCGTACCGTCGCCGGGATCCGGGACGCGGTGCACGAGATGTTCCCCGCCGACGGACCCGCCTGGACCGAGGCCGGCTGGCACAGCCCCGACCTGATGATCGACGCGGCCAGTGCCGAGGACATCCGGGCCGGGCGCTTCCGGGTGGTCCTCGGCGAACTGCACTCGTGCGTCAACACCGTCAACGCCCTGCTCTTCCTGGACACCGCGCCCAACGCCCCGGAAATTCGCCGCTGGATCGACCGTGAGATCGCCGGGGCCGTCTCCCCGCTCTACCCCTTCTCCACCGGGCACGTGAATTCCCGCACCGCCCCGCCGGGCGCCCACCTCTCACCGATGTGCCGGTACATCGGCATCGGCGGCGAACCGTCGTACCACCCCCGTTCCGCCGAGCTGATCCCCATCACCTCGCTGCGGGTCGTCCCGGCGGGCGAGGGCTTCCGGGTGGTGTCCACGGACGGGACCTTCCAGGAGGATCTCGTCCAGGTCCTGGGGGACTACCTCAGCAGCGCCGCGGTGCAGTCGTTCGGCTTCCTGGAACCGCGGGACCACCAGCCGAGGATCACCATCGACGACGTCGTGGTGTGCCGGGAGACCTGGCGGGTCCCGTTCACGGACCTGCCCGGTCCGGACACGAAGGAGGAGCCCGTGCACACCTTCTTCCAGACGCTGCGCGAACGGCTCGGACTCCCGCAGAACGTCTTCGTCCGGGTCGCCGGCGAGGTGAAACCGGTCTACGTCGACCTGGCCAACCCCTTGATGGCCGACATGCTCTGGTCGAAGATCCGTCGTGGACGGGAGCGGGTGCCCGACGGCGGCCTGGCCTTCTCCGAGATGCTCCCGGGCCCGGACGGAATGTGGCTCAGGGACGACGACGGACAGCGGTATCCCGTCGAATTCAGGATCGTGTGCACAGACAGGAAGAACCATGACTGAGACCCTTGAGACAGCGGGCGGCTCGACAGCCCACGCCCCCCGCGAGGCCGCCGTCCGCATGGCCGGACTGACGAAGTCGTTCGGTGACGTCCAGGCCGTCGTCGAAGGCCGCATGGAGGTGTTCCCGGGCGAGGTCGTGGCCGTACTCGGGCCGAACGGCGCGGGCAAGACGACCAGCCTGCACTGCCTGCTCGGTCTGCGGCAGCCCGACTCCGGTGTCGTGGAACTGATGGGCGGCTCGCCGACCTCCTCACGGGTACGGGCCCAGTGCGGTGTCGTCCTCCAGAACTCCGGCCTGCCGGGCAGCCTCAAAGTACGCGAACTGGTCGACCTGTTCCGCGCCTACTACCCCGCCCCCATGGAGACCCGGGAAGTCCTGGACCTCGCCGGGCTCACGGACCTGGCCGAGCGCTTCTTCGGCGAGCTCTCCGGCGGCCAGCAGCAACGCGTCTACCTCGGGCTCGCGCTGTGCGGAAGGCCCCGCGTCCTCTTCCTCGACGAGCCCAGTGTGGGGCTCGACAGCGTCTCGCGCCGCCAGCTGTGGTCCACCGTGCAGCGCGTCGCGTCCGAGGGCACCGCCGTCCTCCTCACGACGCACTACCTCGAAGAGGCCGATGCCCTCGCGGACCGCATCGTCCTGTTCGCCTCCGGCCGCACGGTCTTCGAGGGCTCGTCCGCGGAGATGAAGTCCCACTTCAACCGCCGCCGCCTCTCGCTGCGCCCCTCCGGCCACCCCGATGTGGAGGCCGTACGGAACAGCGGGGGCGAGGACATCGAGTACGTCGACGGCCTGCTGACGCTCACCACGGCCCGCACCGCGGACGTCCTGCGGGTCCTGCTCGACACCGAACAGGACCTGGACGACATCGAGGTACGCGGCGTCAGCCTGGAAGAGGCCGTCGAAGAGGTCCTGAGCACCTCTACCGCCGGCCTGCCCGCCCCCGCTCCGGCGGCCGCTCCCCACCGCCGGGCCGCCGCGCAGCGGGACAGGGCCGCCGAGCGGCTGGACGCCGCCTCCTGGACGCGGATCGTGCGCGCCCAGACGAAGGCCGAGTTCCTCAAACTCAAGCGGGACGTGGCATTCATCCTGACCACCTGCCTGCTGCCCACGCTCTTCTTCGCGTTCTTCGGTCTCTCCCAGGCCAGGCACGGCGACCAGGAGGCGATGGCGTACACCGTCGCGGGCTTCAGCGCCTACGGCGCCATCGGCGTCGGCCTGTTCGGCTTCGGCGTGGGCATCGCGGCCGAACGCGGCTTCAAGTGGGACCTGCTCATCCGGGCCACCCCCATGTCACCGAGCGCCTACCTGTGCTCGCGGATCATCCCGGCCGCCGTCTTCACCCTGTTCACACTCGCTGTCCTCGGCATCTTCTCCACGCTCGTGGCGGGCGTCCGGCTCAGTGCCCTCCAGTGGCTGGAACTGATGGGCGGACTGACCCTCGGCAACATCGTCTTCGTCGCCATGGGGCTGGCCATCGGCTACAACCTGTCGCCCAAGGCCGCCGGCCCCGTGTCCACCATCATCTATCTGCTGCTCTCCTTCGCCAGCGGGATGTTCGTCCCGATCAACCAGCTGCCGACCCTGGCCGAGAACCTCGCGCCGGCCCTGCCGACCTGGCACTTCGCCCGCATCGGCTGGGGCATCGTCGGCATCGAGCCCGGCTTCGGACTCTCCTCGCTCCTGATCCTGGTCGCCTACACCGCGGCCTTCGCCACCCTGGCCATCATGGGATACCGCCGTGAACTCAAGACCCGCTTCCTCTGAACCCGCGGCGCCGCCCGCCCGGCAGGGGACGCTCCTGCGCCGGATACCGGATCCGTCCGACCGACGCCCGCTGGTCATCGCCTTCCCGTACGCGGGCGGCGGCGCCGCGGCCTACGCCGAGTGGCGCGACCTGCTGGACGCCGACTGCGCCGTCCTCCCCGTCCACCTGCCGGGCCGGGAACGCCGCTTCCAGGAACGCCCCTACCGCCGGATGACCCATCTGGTCCGCGACCTCGTCGCGGAAGTCGGCCCGCACATGGACCGGCGCGTCGTCTTCTGGGGCCACAGCATGGGAGCCTCGGTCGCGGTGGCCCTCAGCCTCGAACTGGCCCGCCAGGGCTTCGCGCCCCCCGCCCACATCCTCGTCTCGGGCGCGGGCTCACCCGACCGCAGGGACCTGAAGGACCTGATCCACGTACTCGACGACGAACGGCTCACGGCCCGGCTCCACCGGTACGACGGAACACCCCGCGAGGTCCTGGACAACCCGGACCTGCTCGCCCTCGTCCTGCCGGTGATCCGGGCGGACTTCGAGATCATCGAGACGTGGGTCCGGCCCCGCCCGGCCCCGCTGCCCGCCCCCCTCACCGTGCTGTACGGCAAGGACGACCAGTCCGTCAGCGCGTACCGGGTCGCCGGCTGGCCCTCGTACAGCGACCGGCCGGTCGACCCGAAGCCCTTCGACGGCGGGCACTTCTTCATCCGCGAGCATGCCGCGGAGGTCGCCGGAATCATCCGCGCACTGGCCACCGGGCCGGACGCCTGACCGCCGCGCCGCACCACGTCCCGGCACACACCCCCCTTCAAGCACAGACACTTTCGAGCAAGGAGCAGCGATGCGGGCCATCGTCATCAAGGAGTTCGGCGGTCCAGAGACCATCGACGTCACGGACGTTCCCGAACCGCAGGCCGCCGAGGGCCTGGTGCTCGTCGACGTGGAGCGCTCCGGACTCAACTTCGCCGAACTGCACCAGATCGCGGGGACGTACCTCAAGACGAACGAGCTGCCGTTCACCCCGGGCACCGAGGTCTTCGGCAAGGACCCCGCGGGCCGTCGGGTGCTCGGCATCATCGCCTCCGGCGGACACGCCCAGCGCGCCGTCGTGCCGGCCGAATCCCTCATCCCCGTACCGGACTTCGTCACCGGCGAGGAGGCACTCGCCCTCGGCCTCCAGGGCTTCACCGCCTGGCACCTGCTGCGCACCTGCGCCCGCGCCGTCCGCGGCCAGTCGATCGTGGTCCACGCCGCGGCCGGCGGGGTCGGCTCGCTCGCGGTGCAGCTGGCCAAGGCATGGGGCGCCTCCCGGGTGATCGGTACGGCGTCGACCCCCGACAAGCGTGAACTCGCCCTGTCCATCGGTACCGACGCCGTCGTCGACTCGAACTCGGACGACATGACCGCGGCCCTTCTGGAGGCCAACCGCGGTCGTCCGCTGGACGTCGTCCTGGAGATGGCGGGCGGCCACACCCTGGACCAGGGACTCGCCGCCCTGGGCACCCACGGCCGCATGGTGGTGTTCGGATCGGCCTCGGACCAGCCGTCGACCCCCGTACGGCTGGAGTCGCTGATCGGCGCGTCCCGCTCGGTGGTCGGCTTCTGGGCCGGTGACCTGATGCGCACCAACCGCCGCTCCCTGACCGACACCCTCAACGGGCTGTTCGGCATGGTCAAGAACGGTCAGCTGAAGCCCGTCGTCGGGGGGACGTACGCCCTGGAGGACGCGGCACGGGCGTTCGGTCTGCTGGCCGACCGCTCCACCACGGGCAAGGTCGTCCTCGACACGACGGGGAACTGACACCCGCCTCGTCGTCCCCCCCCTCTGAACCACTCCGCGAGCGCGAAGGCCGGCATGTTTACGTCAGACGAGGATTCCGCCAGCTTCCTGATCCACCGCCGATTCGAGGCACGGGTCCGGGAGAACCCCGGGGCGCCCGCTCTCATCCATCAGGACCGGACCATCGGTTACGGCGAGCTGGACACGGCCGCGAACCGCCTCGCGGCCGTGCTGCGCGCGACCGGTGCCGGCCCCGAGTCCGTCGTCGGCGTCCATCTGGAGCGGACGCCGGAGGCGGTGACGGCGGTCCTGGCCGCGTGGAAGACCGGCGGGGCGTACGTACCCCTCGATCCCGCGCAGCCCCGGCAACGCCTCGCGCACATCATCGAGGACTGCGATCCGGCGGTGATCGTGACCTCGGCACGGCTGTCGGCCGGGCTTCCGGAGCACCGAGCCCGGGTGGTCCTGGTCGACGGCCCCGCCGAGGCCGCGGCCGGTCCGGTCCCGGTGGCGGCCGTACGGCCCGACAACCTCGCGTACACCATCTACACCTCGGGATCGACCGGACGGCCCAAGGGCGTCGAGGTCGCCCACCGTGGGCTCGTCACCTCCTACCTGGGCTGGGAGGAGGTCTACGGGCTCCGGGACGGCGTCCGCAGCCACCTCCAGGTAGCGGGCTTCTCGTTCGACGTGTCGACCGGTGACTTCGTCCGGGCGCTGCTCTCCGGCGGCACGCTGGTCCTGTGCGGCAAGGAGGACCTGCTGCGGCCGGAGAACCTGCACCGGCTCATCACCCGGCACGACGTGCACATGATGGACATCACCCCCGCGCTCCTGCGGCTGCTGATGGACCATCTGGAGGCCACCGGCGGACGGCTGGACGGCATGCGGCTGATCACGGTGGGCGGGGAGGGCTGGCCGCCCCGCGACTACCGGCGGCTGCGTGCCCTCGTCGGGCCGGGGACGCGGGTCTTCTGCTCCTACGGCGTCACCGAGTCGAGCGTGGACAGCACCTGTTACGAAACCTTCCCCGGTGCACCGCCGGAGACGGCCACGCTGCCCATCGGACACGCCTTCCCCGGCACCCGGGTCGCGGTCCGCGACCGTGAGCTGCGCGAGATCGAGGACGGGGCGGAGGGCGAGCTGTACGTCACCGGCGCCGGACTCGCCCGCGGCTACCGGGGCAAGCCCGCCCTGACCGCCCTGCGCTTCCTGCCCGCTCCCGGCGGCCGGCGCGTCTACCGCACGGGGGACAGGGCCCGTCTGCTGCCCGACCGGGCCGTCCAGCACCTGGGCCGCATCGACGACGAGGTCAAGATCAACGGTGTGCGCGTCCAGCCGGCCGAGGTCGAGACCGTCCTGCGCGCACACCCCGGTGTCGGCCAGGCCGTCGCGGTGACCGCCCACGAGGCCGGACGCGTACGCCTCCACGCCTACGTCACCCCGGCCGGCCCCGCGCCGGTGACCCCCGCCCAGGTGCACGAGCACGCGACGCGCGCCCTGCCCGCGACCATGGTGCCCGCCACCGTCACGGTCCTGGAATCACTGCCCCTCAACACCAACGGCAAGGTCGACCGGCACCGCCTGCCCGCCCCCGCGCGGGGCGACGAGGAGACCTACGAGGAACCCAAGGGGAGCACAGAGATCCGGATCGCCGGGATCTGGCAGGAGACCCTGCGGCTTCCCCGCGTGGGCGCCCTGGACGATTTCTTCATGCTCGGCGGCGACTCCCTCCAGTCGGCACGCGTCTGCGCACGAATCCGCGCGGAGTTCCACGTCGACATCCGGCCCAGCGCCGTACTGACCCACCCCACCGTGCGCGAACTCGCCGCGCAAACAAGCCAGTTGCTGCCCGAGCGCCAACCGCCCACGCGGCACTCCGCCCCCGACGGGCGGTACCCGCTGTCCCCGGCCCAGCGCCGGCTCTGGCTGCTGAACCTGATCACCGGCCCCGACGCCACGTACAACATCCCCATCGCCTTCCGTGTCGAGGGACCGCTCGACCGGTCGGCGCTCACCACGGCGCTCAACCGGATCGTGGCCCGGCACGCACCCCTGCGGACCCGACTGGTCGTGGTCGACGGCGAGGCGATGCAGGAGGTCCTGCCCGGCTTCGAGCTCGGCATCACCGTCACCGACCTGCGCGGCGACCGTGATGCCGAGCACCGGGCACTCGACGTGCTGGCGGACCGGGTAGGCGAACCGTTCGACCTGACGGCCGGACCACTCGTCCGGGCGCACCTGCTGCGACTCGGCCGGCAGCGGTACCAGGTGCTGGTGACGGTCCATCACATCGTGTTCGACGGCTGGTCGGCCGAGCTGTTCCTGACCGGCCTCGGCCAGGAGTACGCTGCGGCGCTGCGCGGCGCGACAGCCGGTCCGCCCGCCTTCGAGCTGTCGTACGGAGACATCGCGGCCTGGCAGGACCATCGGCACCGTTCCGGCGGGCTCGCTCCCCAACTGGACCACTGGAAGCGCCGCTTCGGTACGCTGCCGCCCGCGCTGGACGGCCTCGCGGACCGGCCGGGGCGGGACGCGGGCGGACGCGGCGCGGCCGGGCGGGTCACACGGTGGCTCGATCCGGCGCTCACCCGCGCCGTACGGTCCTGTGGGCAGCAGCACGCGGTGACCCTCTTCGTCACCCTGCTCGGCTGCTTCACCGTCCTTCTGTCGCGGCTGACCGGTGAACACGACATCACGGTCGGCACCCCGATGGCGGGACGCGACCGCGAAGAGGTGCAGGACCTCATCGGCTTCTTCGTCAACACGGTCGCCCTGCGCACGGACCTCACCGGCACACCGACGTTCACCGAGGTGCTCGGCCGGGTGCGCGACGAGGTGCTCGAGGCCCACACCCACCAGGACATCCCCTTCGAGGACGTGGTCGCGGGTGTGTCGGCCGCCGGATCCGTGGGCCGCAACCCGCTCTTCCAGACCTGGTTCAACCTGCTGGGCGGCCCGGACCGGCCCCCGCGCATGCCGGGCCTGGACACCGGGATGATCGAACTGCCCGCGCACGCGGCACTCTTCGACCTCGGCCTGTACGTGACCGACCACGAGGACCGGATCCGGCTGGATCTCTCCTACGACCGGGGGCTGTTCGGTGACGCCCGGGCCCGGGTGATCCTGGACCAGCTCGCCCATGTCATCGCGGCCGTGACCGCCGATCCCGGCGTGCGGATCGGCGGGATCTCCCTGGTGACCGACGCGCATCGCGCGATCCTGCCGGACACCGGGGCGGCGCTGGAGGGTGCTTCGCCGCCCGCGCTCACCGCCGGGGTGCGCAGGGGGATGGCGACGGCGGCCGTGTACGACGCGTCCGGGACCGGGCCGGCACTCGCGGGCGGGCGCCTGGCCGCGCTCGCCTCCCGGGCCACCCGCGAACTGGCCGCACTCGGGGTGCGCGCCGGAGACGTCGTCGCGCTCCACGCGGCCCGGACGGCGGCTCTGGTGCCGCTGCTGGTCGGCATCCTTGAACGCGGCGCGGCATTCGTGCTGCTCGACCCGGCCCACCCGCCCGCCCGGCTGCGGGCCCAGTTGGCGGCCGCGGCACCGGCCCTGCTGATCCGCTTCCAGGAAGCCGGTGCGCCGCCGGAGGCGATCACGGATTCCGGGGTACGGGTGGCCGATGCCGGGCGGCTGCTCGGCGCCCCCGACGCGGCGACGCCCGAGCCGTCGCGGACACCCGCGCCGTCGGCCCCCGGCCCGGAGCGCCCCGCCTACATCATGTTCACCTCGGGATCGACCGGGCCGCTGCCGCGCGGGGTCCTCGGCGGACCGGCCCCCCTGGCCCACTTCCTCGACTGGTACGTCCCGGCCTTCGGCCTCGGCCCGGACAGCCGCTTCGCGCTGCTGGCCGGACTCGGCCACGACCCCCTGCTGCGTGACGTCTTCGCCCCGCTGTGGGCGGGAGGCGAACTCCACGTACCCGGCACCGAGCTCATCGGGAACCCGCTGTCGCTCCTGCACTGGCTGGCGGAGCGCCGGATCACGGTCCTCCACCTCACCCCGCCTCTCGCCCGGCTGCTGGCGATCGCCGCGGGGGAGACCGGGACGCGGCTGCCGGACGTACGCCTGATCTGCTACGGCGGTGACGTCCTGCGGCAGGGCGATGTGGCCGCGCTCGCGGCGGTCGCGCCGTCGGCCCGGCACGTCAACTTCTACGGGGCGACCGAGACCCCGCAGGCGATGGCGTTCCACGTCGCCGATCCGGGGGCCGCGGACCACGGCGCGGACGCGGCCCGCCCGGTACCCGTGGGCAGGGGCATCGCGGACGTACAGATCCTCGTTCTCAACGGCTCCGGGCAGTTGGCCGGGGTCGGCGAGGTCGGAGAGATCGTGATCCGCACGCCGTACCTCGCCGAGGGCTATCTGGACTCCTCGGGCGCGTACTCCTCCGGCAGTGGGGGATTCCACCACGACCGCACGCCGGGGGTACGCAGATACGCCACCGGCGACCGGGGCCGCTACCTGCCCGACGGCACCGTCGAGATCCTCGGCCGTACCGACGACCAGGTGAAGATCCGGGGATTCCGGGTGGACCCGGCCGAGATCGACGCCGTCTGCCGACGGCTTCCCGGCGTGAACGACGCGGTGACGGTCGCGAGGCAGCACGCGGAGGGTGACATCCGGCTGACCACGTACGTGGTGACGGCCGGCGGCCGGACGCCCGAGCCGGGTCGACTGCGCGCGGACCTCGCGGCCCGTCTGCCCGAATACATGACCCCCTCCGAGGTGATGGAGATCAGCAGCATGCCCCTGACACCCAACGGCAAGATCGACACGCGGGCACTCCCGGAGCCGGCACCGGACGTGGAGCCCGGACAGCAGGCGTCGGGAGGGGAAGTGGAGGAGATCGTCCGGGGCATCTGGCGGACCGTGCTGGACGTGGAAGACATCGCGCCGGACGACAACTTCTTCGACCTCGGCGGTACATCACGCCTGATGGTGCAGGTGCAGGTGGCACTGCGCGAACGGCTGGGACGGGACATCACACTCGTGTCGCTGTTCAAGCACGCCAGCACGGGGGCGCTCGCCCGCCATCTGCGGCAGGCGTCGGCACCCGCCCCCGCGGGGACCGCACCGCCCCGCGCACGCCGCCGGGACCACACGGCGGCCCGTGCTCAGCGGCTCGGACGCCGGGGCGGGCGCGCCTGACACCTCGACAAGAAGCCTTCACCGCAGTTCGGATGCCTCGCCGACGGAGTTCCGCATGCTCCGGTCGGCGAGGCTTTTCCACGTCGTTGTGATGAGTCGGTCGCCGTTGTGACGAGAGGGTCACAAGGTTGACATGGCCGTGTCCTGGCGGCGCGCCCGGCTGGATATGGCTGGTTAATCTAATCCGACTCCGTGACCGTGTGTGATGTCTCGGAATTCAGCCCTTGCGCGATATAGAGGTACATCATGGGACGAAGTGACGTGTCGTGCCGACGGGCGTGTGTGCTGGCCGGGACGCTACTGAGGCATCGCCCCGCGGTTCCAGCCGCGCACTGAGTTCGGCATTCCCCGGGACCGGTAGCGCCCTCCTCCCGGCCACCGCGCGAGCGGGGCGGCCGGGCCCGCCCGTCCCGTGTCATCGATTCGTCGGACGGCGGTCCGAGTACTCCAAACCGTCCGGGCCCTTTCTGCCCCCCATCCGTGAGCGGCATGACGAGCCCTTGCGAAGACATTTTTCGAGAGGTTGAAGTGGCGCTTTCCGTAACCGGTCTCGAAGCACGTGCGGAGCTTCTCTACCGGAAGCTGCTCCAGCGGACCCATTGGCGGACGCAGGAACTGGCCCGGGCCGTGAAGTGTCCAGTGGGCGAGGTCGCACAGGCGCTGCAGGCACTGAGCGGCGACGGCCTCGTCGGCGTCTCGGCGGACGACCCCACCTCCTTCCGCGCGGTCGAGCCGTGCGTCGCCTTGCCGGCCCTGCTGGCGCGAGCGATGTGCGAGGGGCGGAATCTGGGGCTCAACCCGGTGGAGGTCGACCGGTTCATCGCCCTCCACGAACTGGCAGCCGAGCGGGACGAAGGCGTTGCCCGCGGCCGCGGCGGCCATCGGACGGATGCTTCCAGCGTGGTCGAACGGATGGTCGCCAAGGCCGAGGAGGACGTGACCTTCCTGGTCCCCGGCTACGTCGACGGCGGATTCGCCTTCTCCCGCCCCAGCGTGGACCTGGGGCTGCGGCGAGGCATACGCCTGCGGGCCGTCTGGGCATCCTCGGTCTTCGACGTCGACGGCGCCATGGATCACGCGCAGTGGCTGGCCCAGCAGGACGTCCCGCCCCGCATGGCCGACGTGGTGCCGGTCTGCGCCATGATCATGGACGGTGCGGCGGCCGTGGTGATCGACGATTCCCGGACACCCCGTATGGTGCGCTCCGGTGCGGAGCTGGAGTCCCTGTGCTCCCTCGCGGAGCGGCTCTGGGGGCGCGGCGCGGAGGTGAGACGACTCAGACGGACGCCCGGTACGGGCGCCGCGCAGCCCCGTATGCAAATGGTGCTCCGTCTCCTGGCCGACGGCCTGACTGACGACGCCATCGCCCGTCGGCTGGGCTGCAGCGTCCGTACCGTGCGCAACGACGTGGCGGCGGCGATGGCCGCACTGGACGCCCGCAGCAGATTCCAGGCCGGCGCACGCGCCATGCGGGCCGGGCTGATCTGAGGCGGTGGCCGGGGGCCGGAGCTGCAGCCGGGGCCCGGGCTACGGCCCGGTCGCTCCGGAGCGAGGGGAGGGCTCGGGTCACAGGTCGTCGACCTGGACCAGTCCGTCCTGGATCGCCCGCGCGAGGAGCGCGGCCTTGGTGGGCGCCTCCCTGCCGATCATCGCGTACTTGACCCGGATGTGTTCGAGGTGGGTGTTGACCGTGCGCGGCGAGATCCCGAGGCGTTGGCCCACGAAGTCCTTGGACTCGGACTGGAACCACTCGACCAGCACCTCGGTCTCGCGTGCCGAGAGCGTCGGCCGGTTGGCGGAGCGGTCACCCGCCAGCGCTCCCGCCAGCGACGGCGGGGTGTACGCGCGGCCCGATGCCGCGGCGACGGAGGCTTCGAGGAGATGTTCGGCACCCTCGGCCTTCGTCAGGTAGCTCAAGGCCCCCAACTCCAGGCACTGCAGGGCGATCTCGTCGTCCGCGCGCATCGAGTAGACGACGACCCTTCGCCCCGCCTCGGCCAGCCTGCGCAGCTCGCTCATGGCCGGTGTCGGCCCGCCCAGATGCAGGTCCAGGATCACCACGTCGGCGGCGGCGCCCTCACCGGTCCACGCGACCCGGACATCGTCACCCGACGCCGCGACCTGGATCGGTGGGGTGCCGGTGACCAGCCATTGGGCGACCCCGGCACGCACTGCGGGGTGGTCGTCGACGATGACGGCGCTCAGCTCCGTTGCTTGCGCCATCTTGCCTCCAGCCGCACGTACTCACCGTAGACATCGCACTCGACCCCGACCCGGCCGGTGGATTCGACGACCAGCTCGGCGCCGGCGTCGGCCACCACCGCGATGCGTACCTCGGCATCGGTACGCAGCATGCTCACCCTGGCACGAATCCGTGCCGCCGACAATGCCGTGACCACCGGCCCGGTCAGCTCGTGGCGCACCTGCGAGGGCACCGGAACGGCGGCGCCGCTGATCGCGAACGACACGTCCACACCCCGTCGCTCCGCCGCGTCGACGCACGCGCCGACCTCGTGCACCAACGGGTCGGGAACGTCGTCGTTCTCGGCGAACAGCCTCCGCAACTGCGTCGCGGCAAGCGCGCAACGCCGTTGGGTGTCACTGTCGCGCGGGTCCAGTTCGCCGTCGGCCAGACCCGCGAGAAGCGACAGCGTCGAACCCAACTGGTCGGCGAAAGCAATCCGTTGGCCCTGCTCCCACCGCTGCGCCGTCAGTACCCGGATCTCCAGCCGGTCCTTCTGCTCGGCCACCGCCATCGCCTCGTGGGTCTGCCGGCGCAGCACCTGCGTGATCACGACGACCGCCAGCTGGACGTTGACCGCGCCGAACGCGGCGGCACCGGCCGCGCCCAGCGTGGCGCGGTCCGGAACGCCTGCCGAGAGGAACAGGCCCATGCTGGTCACCAGATGCGCGGCCAGAACCGTGATCAGCACCCGGACCCGGTCCAGCAACAGCAACAGCAGATGCCAACCCACCAGGCCGAACGACCAGTCGGACGCCTGGAACCGCTGGTCCGGGGCGAGCGCGGAAAAGGCCCCGAACGACGCCGCGAGTACCACCGCCGTGCCGCCGGCGACGGGCAACGGCTTCCGCCGCAGCACCCACCCGCAGCAGACGGCGGTGACGCAGGCCAGGGCGATGAAAGCGGCCATGGCGAGCCACCGGTGCCGGTACTCCTGTGTGAGCAGGGGGTGCAGGGACAGGCCGAACTGGAGAATGCCGGTGGCGCAGACCAGGATGATCCGCGTCGTCGCGTAGACGTGGTCACCCGCCGCGCGTCGCTCACACACCGGACCACGCCAATCCCACGGTGGTTCCCGCACCGGGACGCGAGGTGATCGTGGCGCTGCCGCCGACGGCGACCATGCGCTCGACCACCGAGCTCCGGACCCCGCGCCGGGAGCGTGGCACCCCGTCCGGGTCGAACCCCACCCCGCGGTCGGCCACCGCGACGACGACCCGGCCGCCTTCCTCGCGCACGCTCAGCACGGCGGTGCCGACCTCGGCATGCCGCTCGACGTTCACCAGTGCCTCGCGCACCGCACGCACGAAGGCGAGCGCCACCGAGGCCGGAACCAGCGGGGTCCCCTCCGCGCGGACGTCGACGGCCAGTCGGCCGCGGTCGACGACGGTGTACAACGCGGCCGTCAGGTCCACGGTGCTGTCCTGTGCGGTCGCCCCTCCCGCGGTACCGGTGAGCACCGCGAGGTCGTGCCGGGCGTACTCGGCGACCCGCGCCGGGTCCATCTCCTTCGCCTGCACCGTCACCATGAGGAAGGTCGACGCCGCCGTGTCGTGCAGCAGCGCGAGGTACTCGCGTTCCTCCCGGTGCCGGGCCAGCGAGGCCGCCTCCGCACGTGCCAGCGCCGATCGGCGTTCCCGCAGAGCGTCGACTCGCCCGGCCGATCGGCGGAGCAGTACGAATCCCAGGCGCGCCAGCAGGCACTCGAACACCAGGCGCGGCAGCAGCGTGCCCAGGGCACCGGTTTCCGCCGAGGCCAGGTCGACCGCGACCAGGTCGACCGCGAGCAGCCCGGAGGTGACGGGTACGGCGACCGCCGGAGCCCACTCCAACTGGAGTGTGATCGCCGTTGTGGTCAGCATGTTCAGCGCCCACAGGTTCAGCGGCCCCCCGGTCCACTCCTGGGTGCCGCAGACCGCCGCCACCCTCAGCACCGCGAACCCCAGGGACAGCACCGCGCCGCGCCCCGTGAACCCCGCCCAGCAGTCCACCCCCGCCCCCATGAGTACCAACCCGAACAGGGCGAACCCCAGCGGCAGGGACTCGTCGGGTACGGCGAGCAGGCCGAAGACGCTGATGACGACCAAGGCGATCCCGCGCACGGGAGGGACCAGCCGGCGGGCGGACGCCAGAAATCGAGCCTCGACGCTGCCGTGCGGCGGGAGCGGCGGCATGCCGTTCACCGGGCCGGTCCGGGGGCGGGGGCGTTCGTGCCGCCGTCCGCGCGGGCGAGTGGACAGAGCCCTCGAACAGCCGGTGCGACATCGAGGGGTGACAAGACGGACATCGGTTCACCGTCCTCCTCTTGGTCCGGCCACCTCGTCCGTCGAGGAGGAGCCCCGACGACGCCGGACTATACCGAAGCCGTACGACCGCTCCCCGGGGTCGGGCGTGCGTGCCCGCCGACCGCTCAGGGGCGGGGGCGGAAGTGCCGGCGCCGGGTGAAACCCGACCGCCGCCGGGAAGGAGCGACACGGCGGACATGTCGTGTTCCGTACGTCGGTCGAACACCCGATGCCGACCGGGCCCGGCCGTTGCTACTTTTCGGCCCGCACTATTCCTCGACGTAGGAGTCGGGTTGATATCGGAAACAAGAGTCGGACGCGCGTGGGTCGCGATCGCCGCGGTGTGCGCGGCTCTGGTGGTCTCACTCGGAGTCGTGCCCTCGGCCACCGCCGCTCCGGCCTGGCCCGTCCTCGGCAAGGGCACGACCGGTGCGAACGTCGCCACCGCCCAGTACCTGTTGCGTGGTCACGGTTACGGCCTCGCGGCCGACGGTGATTTCGGCCCGGCGACCGAGAACACGGTGGTCGCCTTCCAGGAGTCCAAGGGATACGCCGCGGACGGTGTCATCGGGGCCGAGACCTGGCCGGGGCTGATCGTCACGGTCCGGGAGGGCAGCAGGGGCGAGGCGGTCGCGGCGGCGCAGACCGCTTTGAACAAGTACGGCTACGGACTGGCCGTGGACGGTCAGTTCGGTCCGGCCACCGCCTCCGCGGTCACCTCGTTCCAGAGAGACAAGGGCCTGTCCGTGGACGGTGTCATCGGCCCCGAGACCTGGCAGAGCCTCGTCGGCCAGGGCGGCGGCGGTGGCGGCGGGGGCTGCACGGTTCCCGACGACCCCGATCCCGAGGTGCTCAAGGTCGTCCACCGCACCGGCGTCGGACTCGGCGTCAGCGACCGGGTGATGCTCGCCGGGTTCGAGGCGGGCGTGGTCGAGTCCCACATGAACAACCTGGACTGCGGTGACCGGGACTCGCTCGGAGTGTTCCAGCAACGTCCGTCGCAGGGCTGGGGCACGCCGGACCAGATCATGGACGTGTCGTACGCGTCGAACTCGTTCTTCACCCGCGCCATCCGGGTGGCGGCGGACAACCCGGACCTGTCCGCGGGGCAGGTGGCGCAGGCCGTGCAGGTCTCGGCCTACCCGGACCGGTACGACGCGGTGGAAGGCACCGCCCGCGAGTTGATCGAGCGCGCATCGCACCTCTGAAGTCCCGGCGACCCCTCCGTCACACCCGGTGCAGCCGGCCTCCCGCCATGTCCCTTCCCGACCGGACCTTGATAGCGGATGGTCCGATTCGCGAGGCCGCGCCCCCTGACCGTCCCATCCGTCCATGTCTTCCTCCGAACAGAGGCCCCCACATGACATCGCGTCCCTCCCTGTTGCTCGCGTCCGCCCTGACCGGCGTCAGCCTGCTCTTCGCCGTACCCGCGTCCGCGGCCACCGCACCGTCCCCCGCGCCCTCCTCGGCAGCCACCGGCCTCGGATCCGCCGCCGGCTGCTTCACCTGGGGCCGGTCCCTGAGCGAGGGAACGTCCGGCGAGGACGTACGGCAGCTACAGATCAGGGTTGCCGGATACCCCGGGTTCGGCGGCGAACTCGCCATCGACGGTGAGTTCGGCTCCGCCACCAGGTCCGCGGTGCAGCGCTTCCAAGCGGCGTACGGGCTGGAGGCCGACGGCATCGCCGGTCCGATCACCTTCGGCACGATCTACGACCTCCAGAAGGGTGACTGCTCCCCGGCCAACTTCGACTGGTCGGAACTCAACCAGTGCGGCACCGACTGGTCCGGCGGCCAGGTCGACGCCGCCACGGTCCGGACCAACGTCCTGGTCACCATGTGGAAGCTGCAGGCCCTGCGGCATGCGATGGGCGACCGGCCCATCGGCATCAACGACGGCTTCCGCGACCACGCCTGCAACGACGCCGTCGGCGGAGACCCCGACAGCCTCCACATGTACGGCCTCGCAGCCGACATGAGCGCCGGGTCCCAGGGCTTCTGCGCCCTGGCCTTCGAGGCCCGCGAGCACGGCTTCACCCAGATCCTGGGACCGGGCTACCCGGGCCACGACGACCACGTCCACGTCGCGGGCGGCACCGGCCGGTACTGGTCGGCCCCCACCTGCGGCCTCTGACCCCTCCAGGCCCCCAGGGCCGGCCGGTCCCCTTCGGGAAGGAAGAAGTACCCGTCGGTCCTTCGGCGTCACCAACTCGTCCGGCGTGCCGCGCGTTCCTCCACACTCCCGCTACCGGTCGGCCCGGCAAGTCCTCTTATGCAGAAGGGATACCTCCCATGCTTTCCAAACCGTTGGTGAGAACCGTCCTCGCCGCCTTCGCCGCCACCGGGCTGCTCGCCGCCGCGCCCTCGGCGGTGGCGGGCAACCGCCACTCGGCTGAGACGGCGGCCTCGGTGGCCGCCGTCCCGTCGTCACCCCCCGGTGTCACCGTGAAGATGCCGGCCACGATCGCCGACCGCCTCGGAGCCGAGCGCGAAGCACTGATAGACGCCGTCTCCGCCGATGTCCTCTCCCGGTCCCACGACGCCAAGGGCCTCACCCCCAAGGCCGCCGTCGCTGAACTCGCCGCCGAGGACCGCAAGGTGGTCGTCGACGTCCGGACCGCCTCGCGCGACTGGGCACGAGGCGTCGCCTACGTCGAGGCGCCGCGCACACGACACGGCGAGCCGGAGGGCTGGCTCTACATCGCCCACCGCACGGGCGGGCGCTGGGTCGCGGGCCTCGAAGGGGACCGCGAATTCGCCGACCACGTGGCGAAGTCCCCGCTGGTCGGCACGGCGGAGCGGCAGACCATGACGGCCTACGCGCAGCGCAAGGCGGCGCCGCAGACGCAGACGTCGTCGGTGGGGGCCATGGCCAACACCAACGGGCTGCTGCTGCCCTGGATGCCCGACTACTACATGACCCTGACCGGCGGCCCGCACTCCAGCGACGGCTCGACCGGCTACTGGAGCAGCCTCGACTTCTCCGGCGGCAACGCCAGTGGCCGGGTCCGCTCCTCCCGCGAGGGCACGGCGACCTCGATGTGCGGTGCCGGCGGCGGCTGGACCAGGGTGATTCACCCGGGCGGCTTCTCGACGGACTACTACCACATGTGGAACGCCACCTACTACAACGGGACGTCGATCGCCCGCAGCGCCCTGCTCGGCAACATCGGCACCGACACCTGCGCAGGCGGTTCCGCGACCGGAGCCCACGTGCACTGGAGTCTGCGGACGTACGACGCGAACTACGTCGGCCAGTACACCTGGCTGAACGGCCGCACCATCGGCGGCTGGACCTGGTGGAGCGGCGCGAGCCAGTACAACGGCTGCGCCACCCGTTCCGGCGTCACCGCCTGCCCCGGCACGGCGATCTACAACCGCATCAGCTGACAACCCGCTCCGCGGCTCCGCACCCGGCCCCGCGCCGGGTGCGGAGCCACGTGGGCCGGGCTTGTGGCGGAGAGGGCGGTGTTCTGCACTCGTGGCGCCGGGACCAGAATCCGGAACCTGCGGGATCACGGGCGCCTGGTGCGCCACAGCCATCCCGCACCGCCCAGAGTGAGGACGAGGCTGACCGCGACCAGCGGCCAGCGCCAGGTGTCGATCACGGAGGCGTTCCCGGGAGCGACGAAGGCCAGGTACCAGGTGGTGCTGATGATCGCGGGAAGGAGTGTGGTCAGGGTGAGCCCGATCCACTTCCGGGCCGCCGTCCAGTGGCGGGAGCGGCACACCATCACCACGGCGGTGACCTTCATGACGAGGCCGATCCAGTTCAGCAGGACGAGGTCTCCCGCGTAGGGCAGCACAGCGCTGATCGTCAGCAGCACGAGGGGCAGCCAGGCCGGGGAGCGGCGACGGCGGGAGGTCGGGGGCTGCGGCTCGCCGGGGTGTCCGAGCTCGTGGAGGGCGGTGCTCGCGATCATGCGGGGGTCGCCCACCTCGCGGAGGATCGTCCGGACCTCGCCGGGCCGTTCCGCGCGTGCGACCTCTATGTGCTCGCTGAGGTCTGCGATGAGCTCCTGGCGGGCCGCCTGGGGCAGCGCCGTGCTCTCGCGTTCGACGGCCGCGAGGTACTCCTGGACCAGGGTGTCGTTGGTCTTCAAGGCTGCGCCTTTCCGGGGGTGTGCCGATGCGTGGTGGCCGGCGTGAGGAGATGGTCGACGGTGTCGCGGAATCCTGGCCAGATCCCGGCGAACGCGGTGAGTGCCGCGCGTCCGGTCTCGGTCAGTTGGTAGTACCGCCGCGGAGGGCCGGACGCGGACTCCTGCCAGGTCGTGGCGACGAGTTCGTCGCGTCGCAGCCGTGACAGCAGCGGGTAGACCGTGCCCTGGCCGGTGGCCAGGCTGCCGGTGTCCTGCAACTCGTTGAGCAACTCGACCCCGTACTTGGGGCCGTTCCACAGAAGGGCCAGGACGCAGTACTCCAGAACCCCTTTGCGGAGCTGGACCTCGACCTTCTCCAGTGCCTTGTTACTTGCGGAGCCAGGTTCCATGCATAACAAGGTACCAGTTGATGCGACCATGATGGGACATGGAGTACGGCGCCGGAAGTTCGCCGAACCGGCGGTCCGCCGCCACCCCGGGCGCAGGGGGAGGAGTCCCCGCTTCGCCATCACGCAGCGGGGGAGGGCGAGCTCACGGCTGCGGAGGCTTCCACTCGAACATCAGGATGGTTGCGTCGTCCCGCAGGCCGGTGCTCTCCGAATCCAGGAGGGAATGGATGAGCCGGCGCAGCGTTTCCGGAGCCAGTTCTCCGCTTGCGGCGGCGCGTACGACGTAGTCGACGAAACGTTCGAGTCCGAACTCCGTGCCGTTGCGCATGCGGGACTCCGTCGCGCCGTCCGTGTACATCAGCACACGGTCTCCCGGCTCCAGGGTGATCTCGTGAACGTGACGTCGGCCGGGCACAAGGGTCGACGGGAACCCCATCGGCGGGTCCGCGTCCTTCTCCATCGCATGGGGAACGAGCGCCTGGCCCCGGATGAGGAGAGGCGCCGGGTGACCGCAGTTGATCCAGCGCAGCAGACCCGACGCCAGGTCCAACTGGGCCAGAACGCCGGTGCAGAACTGTTCGGGCAGCCACCGCGACAGCGCCGCGTCGACATCCTCGACAAGCTGAGGAAGATTGGCACCGATGCGCCGAGCGTTGCGGCAGGCGGCCAGTGTGACCGAGGTGGCAAGGCCGGACGTCAGGTCGTGCCCCATGGAATCGAGAATCGACGCGTGCAGAGTCGTGCCCGTCAGAGCGTGATCGAATCCGTCACCGGCGATTTCGTAGGCGGGCTCGAGAACAGCGGTCGAGACCACGTCCGCCGTGCCGATCGTGCGCGGTGGGAGGAAGGCCCGGAGCAGTTCGGCGGGCAACTGCATCGTGTCGGTTCGGGCCTTGCGTACGAACGAGTCCTTGTAGTGCCGCTTCGAAGTGATCATCATCGCCAGCAGAGCGGCGAGGGCCCGGGCACGGCGCAGCAGCACGGCGTCCAGCACCGGAGAGTGCACCGCCACCACCCCGAGCCGCTCGGCGGCGTCCAGCAGGGGCAGCCATACGGTCAGGCCGTTCTCCTCCGATTCCTCGACCCGCAACGACTGGGTACGGTAGGCCCAGCCGGCCAGTGAGGCGTCGATGTCCGGGGTCGGCCCGTGCTCCGTGAGGGGAACCAGCAGTCGCTGCTGGAGATCGGCGAGGTAGACCACGGACTGCTGGAGACCGAGGGCGTGGGAGCAGCGCTCCACGGCTGTGGTCATGTCGAGGGCCGCGTTGTGGGGGTCGGCCAGGAAGGCGCCCAACAGGTCGTCGCCGGTGGCCCGCGCCATCATCTGCACACCTCTCACTACCCAGCTCGCGTCCCCCCACATGAGCAGTCTCACCCCGGGCTGTGGCGTACGCGCGGTGGGAACTCGAATGCGCGCCGGGAGCCGGTCGCGTACGGACGGCGCGGGGCGCAACAGGGGGAGCCGTCCCGCCCGGTGGGCGGGACGGCCTGAAGAGGGCCGCGCGTCGGCCCGGAGAGGTGTCAGAGAGCGGGCGTGAAGCGGTCCCAGGCGCGGTGACCTGCGAGAAGTCCGGTGAGGCCGTCAAGCACCGTCGCCGCGGACGCGCCCGCCACGACGCCGGGCGCGTCCGTGGCCAGACCCGCCTTCTCCAGCACCGTCGCCCCGTCGCCGCAGGCCCCGATGGCCTTGCCGTGCCGGAATGCCTCGGTGACCAGCAGCAGGACCCGCGGGTCCACACCGGTGGCCGTGGCCGCGTCGTCGGTCTTGGCGTCGCGCGCCCCGTACGCGTCCGGGGCCGGAGCGGGCGCCCCCGCCAGCACGATCGCGTCGAACTCGATCGACCGGGCCGTGGCGAAGGTGCGCTGCACGGTGACCGGGGCGCTCCCGGAGCCCAGCTTGCCGCCCGAAGGCGCGATGACCAGAGGGACCATCCCGGCGGAGAGAACCGCGCCACGCGCTTCCCGTACGGCGTCCAGGCCGGTCTCGCCGTCGGTGACGATGCCGACGACCCGCCCGTCGACCGGCCACGTCCGGCCCAGCTGGGACAGCGCCGGGCTCGGCCGGGGCGAGGCCAGGGGCACGGTCGCCTCCGGCGCCGGCAGACCCAGTCCCTCGGCGACGCGCGCGCACAGTTCGGGGTCGATGTTGGCGAGCGCCTTGAGCCCCCGCTCCTTGACCGCGTCCTCCCAGCATTTGCCGAGCTCGAAGGTGTACGCGGCGGCGATGTGCTCGCGCTCCGTGGGCGTCATGCTGAGCCAGAACAGCCGGGGCTGGCTGAAGTGGTCGTCGAACGACTCGGCCGCGTCCCGTACCTTGCGGCTCTCCGCCACCTCGGCGGGCACCTCGATGTAGGCACCGGTGTCCGCGCCGGCGGTGAACGGACAGCCGCCGTCCAGGGAGTTGGGCCGGTACGGTGCCACACCTCGGTGCACGGCCGTCTGGTGCATGCCGTCGCGCAGCATGTCGTTGACGGGCGCGTGGGTGCGGTTGATCGGCAGCTGCGCGAAGTTGGGGCCGCCCAGCCGGGTGATCTGCGTGTCGATGTACGAGAAGAGGCGGCCCTGCATCAACGGGTCGTTGGTGACGTCGATGCCCGGCACCAGGTGTCCCACGTGGAAGGCGACCTGTTCCGTCTCGGCGAAGTAGTTCGACGGGTTGGCGTTCAGCGTCATCAGCCCGATCGGCCGGACCAGCGCCAGTTCCTCCGGCACGATCTTCGTCGGGTCCAGCAGGTCGATGCCCTCGAACATCTGGTCCTCGGTGTCGGGGAACGTCTGCACACCAAGCTCCCACTGGGGGAAGGCGCCCGCCTCGATCGCGTCGGCCAGGTCCCGGCGGTGGAAGTCCGGGTCCACGCCCCCGGTGATCTGGGCCTCCTCCCACACCTGCGAGTGCACGCCCAGCTTCGGCTTCCAGTGGAACTTCACCAGCGTGGTCGCGCCCTCGGCGTTGACCAGCCTGAACGTGTGGACGCCGAAGCCCTCCATCATCCGGTACGAACGCGGGATGCCCCGGTCCGACATGTTCCACAGGGTGTGGTGGGTCGCCTCGGTATGCAGGGTGACGAAGTCCCAGAACGTGTCGTGGGCGCTCTGCGCCTGCGGGATCTCCCGGTCCGGGTGCGGTTTGCCCGCGTGGATGATGTCGGGGAACTTGATGGCGTCCTGGATGAAGAACACCGGGATGTTGTTGCCGACCAGGTCGAAGACGCCCTCGTCCGTGTAGAACTTCGTCGCGAAGCCACGGGTGTCGCGCACCGTGTCGGCGGAGCCGCGCGAGCCGAGCACAGTGGAGAAACGCACGAAGACCGGCGTCTCGGCCCCCTCGGCGAGGAACGCGGCCTTCGTGATGCCCGCGGCCGCGCCGTACGCCCGGAAGACGCCGTGCGCCGCGGCACCGCGGGCGTGCACCACCCGCTCCGGGATGCGTTCGTGGTCGAAGTGGGTGATCTTCTCCCGCAGGTGATGGTCCTGGAGCAGCACCGGGCCCCGGGGCCCGGCCTTCAGCGAGTGGTCGGTGTCGTACAGCCGGGCGCCCTGCGCCGTGGTGAGATAGGCGCCGCCCTGGGCGACCTTGTCCTGCGGGGTACCGGTCGGCTGCCCGGTCGGGCTGAACGTGTCGGGGCCGCTCTGGTCGTGCTTGGGCGGCAGCGGCCCGCGCGGTTTCGTCGGCTCGTCGACCTGGGCGGGCTCCGGTCCGGGGGCGCCGGGGATTTCGTTGTGCGGGCCGACGGTGTCCCGGACCTTATCGGCGATCTTCTCCGCGGCGGCCGACACCGGGTTCTTCTTCTCGCTCACTGGTATTCCAATCCTGGGGACGGGTAGCGCCGTGCGCGGGGTGGTCGGCACGCGCTGGGGACGGCATCGCCCGACGCGTACCCCTTGGCCCGTGACAGGACACAACGGTTGAGCCATCCGCCCCGGCGGCCCGTTCCAACGAGCGACGTGCTGTCGGCCGGCCGCCCTCCACCGTCCGTCGGGGCACGCCGGGCATACGGGCTCCGTGAAAGCGTCGCGAGCCCGGACGAGGAGGAAGCCGTGCCCGGACGGTGCAGGGCCCTGCTCCCTCGGCCTGCTGCTGGAGGTCCTCAGAGGCGTCCGTGAGCCGGACTGGAGGTGGACGGCTTCCCCACGGGCCAGGCAACCCGTGGTCCGGCCCAGCCCCCGACCTCCACAGGACCGGTGAGGGAGAGGCTGCCCCCGCCGCTGTCCGACGGTGTCGGGTTCGGCCCTGTCCCGGCCTTGGGACTGGTAGGCGCGCATGTTGAGGTGTTGCGTATTCCACCGGGCAGAGCTTTGGCTGGTCACTCTGTGTGGTGAGATCGGTGTTCGTGGTCTAGCCCTGGACAAGTAGGTTGACCGGTGACGTGTTCGAAGGGGAGATCATCGGTGGACGTTGTGGCGATCATGGAAGCACTGGCTGAGCAAGGCATCACAGTGCTGTTCAAGGCTGACGCCGAGCGGATGGCAGAGCGACGCAAGCCCTGGACATTCGTGGCCAGCGGCGCCCCTTTGCGTGACGACATCCTCGTACGAACCGATGCAGCCTCAGTGGAGCAGTGTCTCGAAGCCTGCCTGCCACGCCTGCGTCAGCTGGGCTTTTCGCCGCCCGAGTGACGAGAGTGGTCAGCCGGACACGACGGACGGCTCACCTCTGGTGGTCACCGGGGGCATATCCGGCCTCGGGACTGGTAAGCCCGCATGTTGAGGTGTCGCGTATTCAGCGGCTGGGGCCGACCTTTGACTACTGACTGTCGACGGTGACGGTGGTCCAGCGCGAGTCAATATGGCCCAGCCATGCGTCTTGGCCGTCCGCCAGTGGTTGCTCCAGAGGGAGGGGGAGGAACCGGCAGGCGAAGGTGAGGCCAGTGTCCTCTCCGTCGCCCTTGACGTGGTGTTTCCACGCATCGCAGGTTTCTGCTGATGCTTGCAGAAAGAAGAATGTGGTTCGTCGTGGCTGACCGGTGTCGGGATGGGGCTTGCTCTCCACGGCAATCTGTCGGACGACCGCGGCTGTCAGCAGACCGGTTGCCTCGGCGACCTCTCGAAGGACGCCCTCTTCCAGTTCTTCGCCTGATTTGACGCCCCCCGCTGGAACTTGGGTGCCGGCCTCGGGCATACCGATGTGGTCGGAGACCAGAACCTCGGGGACGGCGCGGTTCCGGATGACGTATGCGGCGACACGGATTCTGGGCCGGGTCATCCCGGCATTGTCAGTCATCTGCGCCGTTCGTGGTTGCCAGGGGCGTATCGGCTCCAGGTTCCTCCGGCTTCGGTGACCAGGCGAGTGGCTGTCTTGTCGTGGTAACCGAGGGCCTTCGCGATGACGAGGGCCGGAGCCTGGAGGACGAGCTGGTGGATCGCGGAGGTCCTGCCGCGCTGCGGCGGGACGCCGAACTCTCGCAGGTGGACGTGGAGGCTGACCGGGGTTCATCGGCTGTCCGGGCTGGCGGCCGGGGAAGAGCCACTGTGAGCTTCTGCTGCTGGTGTAGGGCAGATGCTGGCGGGATTGGATGTAGGCCCGCATGAGGTCGGCGACGGGCTCCGGCAGCGGGGACGGCGGTTCTCCCAGCCGCACGGCGACGGTAGCCCCGTCGTCGAGGACGTCGTCGACCGTGAGGCGGACGATGCGGGTGACGGGTTGCGCGTAGAGGAGAACCAGCGCGGCGGCGACCCGGGCTCGCAGGGGCAGGGAGTCGTCGTTGAGGGCCCGCCGGAGAATGGCGAGTCGTCGGTGCTGGTGCAGTGGCGCTTGGTCCTGGCTGATGGGCTGGGGTGGCAGAGTGAGGCGAGACATCCGGTTCGTCTTCATGCACCAGCGCAGGAACGTCTGGGCCGGGCGCCGGGTGGCCAGCTTCTCGGTGTGCCAGGCGTCGAGGTCGGCCTGCTGGCAGGAAGGCGCCGGCCTGAGTGATCTCCTGTTTCGTCTGGCTGGTCTGGGAGCGTCCTGACGCCCGCGACACGCCCAAAAGCGCCGATCCACCTTACTTTTCGAGAGGTACTTTCCGTGACGACGACGGTGCCAAGACGAGCCCACCGCCACACTGCGCTAGGACCTGTCTCTTGGAAGTGCGGTGCGCACGGTACTGCGGGCTGGATCGATAACCTGTGTCAGCGTCGGCGGCATGGTGCGAAACTTCGGGCCATGACCTCACCCGAGCTCAGTGACCTGGACTATCTCCGGGAGATCGAGCGCCTCGCCAACCGCGTCAGTGTGGAGGCATCCAACGAAGGATGGCTCTCGTTGCAGACAGACCCGGAAGAGGCGACACCACTCCAGCGCAGCGTGAACGTGCTTGCTCGGGCTCTGCGCCACTACCACTTCGAAGGCGATGGCTGCCTGGAGGAGGACCGGCCCCTGGTCCGCCTCGCCGGAGCCTCGGTGTTGAAGCCCGGGGCCATGCCGGCTGGCGCGGAGGAAGCATACGAGGAGGTGTGTGCACGGATCGGCGTCGAACCCAGGCCGGAGGGCTGGGCACTGTGGAACACCTGGAGCGACGGGGACCTGAAGGTGACCATGGTGGTGTCCGCCGTCGAGACGACCGAGGGGCTGTTCAAGAACTGGGCGCGCGGGAGGGCACTCGACCCAGTGTCACCGCTACCCTCTCAGATCGCCCTCGTCCGCCAGGGCTGGATAGGACCGATGACGTTCTCACCCCGCGGCGTCAGACGGACCGGCCTTGGCGGTCGGCCGCTGTCCTAAGCTCTGACCCTCGGTCAAGGCCGTGTCCACATGAGAATCGCAGCGAGGTGCAGTGCGGCCTGGTAGGCGATGGCGAGCTTGTCGGTTCGCATGGCCAGACCCCGCCACTGCTTGAGGCGATTGATGCATCGTTCGACGGCATTGCGCTGTTTGTATGCCTCGGCGTCGAAGCCGGGCGGGCGACCACCGGCGCGACCTCGCCGCAGTCGGTGTCCGACCTGGTCGGCGGGCTGCGGGATCATGGCACGGATCCCTCGCCGCCGGAGATGCTCACGGATCGCGCGGGATGAATACGCGCGGTCGGCCAGGACGACGTCCGGGCGGGTCCTTGGCCTTCCGGGTCCGCTTCGCGGAACACGGATGTTGGCCATGACGGTCTCGAAGGCCGGGGCGTCGCCCGCTTGGCCTGCGGTGACGCGGAGGGTCAAGGGTCGTGCGTGGCTGTCGCTGGCGAGGTGGACCTTCGTGCTCAGGCCGCCGCGGGAACGTCCGAGCGCGTGGTCATCGGGCTCAGCCTGATCCGGAGCCCCTTTTTCCTGGCTCCGGCAGCATGCTGGTGAGCCCGGCAGACGGTGGAGTCCACCGACACGGTCCAACCGATGTCGTCAGCACCATCGGCCGCTGCCAGGAGCGCGGCGAGGATGCGTTCCCAGGTGCCGTCCACGGCCCACCTGATCAGCCGTTTGTGAGCGGTCTGGAATGAGCCGAGCTCGTCGGGCAGGTCCCGCCAGGGCGAGCCGGTGCGGTACTTCCACGCGATGGCCTCAAGGGTTCGACGATGGTCGGCCCATCGCCGACCACGGACCGGATCTGCCGGCATCAACGGCTCGATCCGGCCCCACATCGCATCAGTGATCACCCACCGGACAGACACACCCGACCAACCAACGAGCAGATCAAGGAGACACGCTCTAGTTCGGATAAGACCAGCTCGGCGCGCTCGGCATGGTCCTCAACGCCATCGTGCTCTGGACGACGCGGTACATTGACGCCGCCGTTGCCAAGCTACGCGCCGAGGGCCACGAGATCCGGGACGAGGACATCGCCCGGCTCTCCCCGCTCAAGCACCGCAACCTCAACGTGCGCGGCCGCTACAGCTTCACCGCCTCGCCCCCGGCCGGTGGCGGCCTGCGGCCGCTGCGCGACCCGGATGTCGCCGGGCTTGACGAGGACGACGAGGAGTAGACGAGACCTTGGCGGCTCCCCGGAAGCAGCATTGTTGCCCGGGGTGAGGGCCGGCCAGGGGAATCCTTCCGGAGTCGAAACTGGGGCCTCGGGAGTCGCTGGTAAGGGTGCCGTCCACGCCCTCGATGGGACCGCGGCGGCACTCCGGCGCCGGTTCACGACCTCTGGTCGACTGCATCCAGACAGTCGCTCACGCGTCCGCCTGCGGCATCTGAGAAACGGCTCTGACCTGGTGTTTTCCTGAGATCTATCTAGCCTGGGAGGTTCTGCTCGACATCATCGGAGGGGACATCGTGAGCGAGGAAGACACCAGGTACGACGCCAGCCATATCCAGGTGTTGCAGGGGTGGGAAGCTGTCCGGAAGCGGCCCGGGATGTACGTCGGCTCGACGAGTGAACGCGGCCTGCGTCAGATGGTGTTCGAGGCCGGGGACCGGGCGGTGAACGAGGTTCTGGTCGGCCGTGCCTCCTCCGTCGACATCACCCTGACACCCGACGGGGGCGTGTGTGTCGCCGACGATGGGCCGGGCGTTCCCACCGACGAGACGGAGGGCGCCGACGGTCCCGGGCTCGAAGCCCTGCTCACCCAAATGCAGGCCGGAGCGGGTACCGGAGGCCGCTACGACGTGACGATCGGCTTCTGTGGAGTGGGGCCCTGCGTCGTCAATGCCCTGTCGCGCCGGATGACGGCCGAGGTGCGCCGCGAGGGAGTCCGATGGGTCCAGGAGTACGCGCGCGGCGTGGCCGCCACCCCGCTCACCAAGGTGGGGACGGCGACCGGAAGCGGAACCACCATCACCTTCTGGCCCGACGCCGACATCTTCGGAGCCACGGAGTTCTCGTTCGATGGACTGGAGGAGCGGTTCAGAGAACTGGCCTTCCTGAACCAGGGCCTGGACATATCGCTGACCGACCTGCGCAGCCCAGATGAGCCCCGTTCGGTGCGGCTCCACTTCCCGGGCGGAACGCGGGACTTCGTCAACTACCTCGACGGCCACACAGCGGCGTCCGCCCTCATGGACACCATCGCCTTCGAGCGCGAGGACCCTCGAATGGCAGGGGTGATGGATGTGGCCTTCCGCTGGTGCAGCTGCCCTGACGAGCGGGTGCAGAGCTTCGCCAACAGCTGGCCCACCGTCGGCGGTACGCACGTGGTGGGATTCCGCGACGGGATGGCGGCTGCGGTCACCGCGTACGCGCGGGAGCACGTGCTGCTGACACCCATCGACCCCGACATTGGCGCCGATCGGATCCACGAGGGCCTGACGGCGGTCGTGTCGGTGAAACTGGACCGTCCCGAGTTCGAGGGCGCCACGCGCGGCGTGCTGGGCAACTCCGAAGTGCGCGACTGTGTCGGACAAGCCGTACAGGACCACCTCGGCAGGTGGCTGAAGGAAGACTCGGAGCGGGCCGCAGCCGTCATCGACCCGATCGTCCAGGGTGCCCGCCGGGACTGACCGACAACGAACCGCCCTGCCGGTCCAGAAGACCGAGACCGGCAGGGCGTCGGAGCGCAGAGGCGCGCTGCCTTCAGCCCCGCAGATCAGTCCCCTCCGGGCCGCGTGGATGATGGCGCGGTGACGAACATCAGCGACGCCCATGTGAAGGTCCACTTCCGGATGGAGATTGACGAGGACGGCTGGCCGCCCGCAAGCGTCGAGAGCCTCTGGGCAGTGGAGCTCGGCGACGGAACGGTGCGTCTCGACAACACCCCATGGTTCGTCCGCGGCATCGCGAGCGGCGATGTCGTCCGCGTGGACGTTGACGACGACGGCTTGCGCTGGGCCGGGGAGACCGTTCACCCCTCCGAGAACTGCACCATCCGGTTGATCGTGCTGAAGGACGGTGGCTCTGAGGCAGCCCGGCAGACCGTACTGGAGACCTTCCACCGGCTCGGCACCACCGGCGAGGGCATCCAGCAGTTCCGGATGGTCGCGCTCGACGTCCCGCCGGAAGCGGACATTCAGCGGATCCGCAAGCTGCTCGAACATGGCGAGGCGAAGGGTTGGTGGCACTGGGAGGAGGGGTGTGTCACTGCCGCTTGGGAAGCCAGTGCAGACGCGGAGGACGAGTGAGCGCAGCGACAACGAAGCGTGCGAAGGGGCATCAAAAGCGGTGCCATCCACCGTGCGAACTTGGGGCCACTCTCACAAATGTTCATCTGTGAGAGTTCTGCGAGAGCCCCGCAGCGATCACCTTTCTGCAGGTCGCCGTTCGCAAAAGTCCTCTCGAAACCCGCACGTTGTGCGAGGCACTTCTGAGAGACTTTCCGGATGGATCTCACGCCCGATCGGGCCGCAGTGGCGGTAGAACGGCACGACTGCCCGAACTGTGACGCTCCCGCCGGCTCCGCCTGCCGCCCCCGCGGCGGGAAGACCGCCGCGAAGTACCACACCCCCCGCTTCGTCCTCGTCCCCGCGCTCCGCGAGGAACTCGAAGTCCTCGTCCCCGCCGACCGCCACCCCGGCCGCGCGAGGAAGCGGGGCCCGGAGCTCGCCGTCGTGCCCGCACCCCGCACCGAGCGCCCGGTCCGCATCGGGTACGCCAGGACGTCGACCGCCCGGCAGGAGCTGGCGAGCCAGCTCGAAGCCCTCCACCGCGCCCAATGCCACAAGGTCTTCCAGGAGCAGATCGGCACCCGGGTGAAGATCCGGCCCGAGCTGGAGAAGGCGCTCGCCCTAGCCCACCAGTTCAGGAGGCCGCCCCCGAGACGTCCGTCATCCTCACCGTCCACGAGCTCAAGCGCCTCGCGCGCAACGCGGCCGAGCTGATGACGCTGTCCGCCGAGCTCCAGGCCGGCGGCATCCAGCTCGAACTCCTCACCGGCCCGCTCACCGGGATCTACGACCCCAACGGCATGGGAGCCACGTTCTTCGCTGTCCTGGCCGTGGCCGGGCAGATCGAGCGTAACTACATCCGGGAGACGACCCTCGAAGGCCAAGTCATCGCCGCGTCCAAGGGCAACCACGGCGGACGCCCGAAGGTCATCGACGACGACATGCTCACCTTCGCCGTCGCGCTCAAGGACAAGGGCGTCCCCGTCCCCGAGATCGCGAAGAAGCTGACCATCAAGACCGGGAAGAACGCGGGCAAGTCTCCGTCGATCGCCTCGCTCTACCGGGCGCTCGCGGAAGCCGAGGAAGCCGCGGCCGACGACGCCCTGCCGCTGCGGCCCACGCCCGTACGCATCCGCCGGCCCGAGGACCCGCTCACCCTCGAGGAGATCGACCTCCGCGAACGGCTCCAGGCCCAGCCCCACCCGAACGCCGAGCTGCGGTAGTCCCGCCCACGACCTGCCCCGATCCCAAGATCACCGGCTTAGCGTTGACCGCTGTACCGCTGTACCGCTGTACCTACTGACGCCAATTGCATCGGATGCGAATACGCGACACCCGTCCTGGAGGCGGGTCCAGGACCGCGCGGAAACCACCCCACCAGGGACGTTGGCCTCGAAAGCACGGTAGCGGTTGCGGCGCCGAGTGTCCGCGAACCTCACTCCATCGAGCGATTGAACTGCGAAGACGCCCCCGAGTCGCATCTGATGCGAAATTCTCGCGTCAGATGCGATAGACGGAGAGTGATGGCAGATGAGTCGGGACGGTCTCGTTCCAGGTTCTGCTCGGCTGCACCTGATCGACGGTCTGCCGCTGCTGCGGCCGGACGAGCAAGTCTTCGAGGCGATGATCAAGGGCTGGCGCAACCAGCAGCTCGCCCGGAATCTCTCGCCGGGATACGTCAACGATCAGGAACGCACGGTCCGGGCCCTCACCCGACATGCCGACGCTATGCCGTGGCAGTGGACGCCGCAGCATGTCGACGAATGGTCGGCCGATCTGCGGACCGTGCATGGCTGCGTCCGCTCCACCCTGCGCAACTACCAGGGTTCCGTACGCCAGTTCTGCGACTTCCTGACCAACCCCGCCTACGGCTGGAGCGACGAATGCCTACGGCACTTCGGGACCCACCCCGTCCAGGTGGTCTACGACTGGAACGCCGCGACACACGCCGACGAGGCCGAGGGCGAGCCGGAACGCCGAGCGTTCACCAGGCCCGAGCTGGAAGCGTTCTTCGACCACGCCGACGAGGAGGTCCTGCGCGTCCGCGGCAAGGGCCGCAAGGGCTGGCTGCCGGCCTTCCGGGACGCCACCCTGTTCAAGGTCGCGTACGCCTACGGCCTGCGCCGCAACGAGACCCGGATGCTCGACCTCACCGACTTCGGCCGCAACCCAGAAGGCCGGGAGTTCGACGAGTACGGAACCCTGCTGGTCCGTTACGGCAAGGCCAAGAAGGGCTCGCCGCCCAAACGCCGCAGCGTGCTGACCGTCTGGCACTGGACTCCCTGCACGATCGAGGAATGGATCAGCGAGGTCCGGCCCGGGATGCGGCACTCGACCAGCCGGGCCCTCTGGCCCTCCGAGCGAGGCCCGCGAATCGGGCTCCAGCGGCTGGACTCCCGCTTCGCCGCCTACCGGGACGCCGTCGGCCTGGACCCCGCCCTGGAGTTCCACTCGCTACGCAGGTCCTACATCACCCACCTGATCGAGGACGGCCACGACCCGCTGTTCGTCCAACAGCAGGTCGGCCACGACCACGCCTCCACCACCGCGATCTACACCTGCGTCTCCTCCGACTTCCGCACCCGCTCCCTGCGACGCGTCCTGGACGCCACCGTCGACGCCGCTCTGCGGCCCGGAAGGACCTCCTGATGCCACGCCAGATCAGCTACCGATGGCGCCTGCGCGAGCTGATGGCCGCCCGCGGCATGTTCACCGTCGCCGAGCTCATGCCGCACCTGACCGAACGCGGCATCACACTGTCCTCCTCTCAAGTCCACCGCCTGGTTTCCGGCACCCCGGAACGACTGTCCCTGCCGGTGCTGGCCACCCTCTGCGACATCCTCGACTGCACGCCCACCGACCTGATCACAACCTCGGCCCAGAACCTCCCGGCCCGCCGAACAGCCGGCGAAGAGGCGCCGATCAACCTGGCGGCCCGCCGGCCTACGCGGGTCCGGCTGACGCCGGAAGGGTGAGCCGTGACGCCGGAGGAGTACGAGCGGTGGCACGTCCGTAACTGCGCACGCTGCGGCCGGCGGGCGGCGAAGTCCGCCGAGTGGTCAGACGGCCCGATCTGCCGGACCTGTTACGACCGGGCCATGCGTGTCCGCGGCTGCTGTCCCGGCTGCCTAGCCGACCGGCTCCTGCCAGGCCGGGACGCGACCGGCACGCCGATCTGCCGCGACTGCGCGTGCATCCTCCGCAACTTCTTCTGCGACCGCTGCGGCTTCGAAGGGTTGCTCCTCGGCGGACGCCTCTGCGAACGCTGCACTCTCGCCGATACCCTCGGCCGACTCCTCGACGACGGCACAGGCCACGTTGCCGCCTCGCTGCAACCACTGGTCACCTCCCTGCTGGAGATGGACCGGCCCAAGAGCCGCCTGATCTGGCTCCGCAACCCCAATGTCGTCCGTCTCCTCCGGGGCCTGGCCTCCGGCAGCATCCCGCTCACCCACGACGGGCTGCACCAGGAAACACCCTGGCGAACCGTCGTCCACCTGCGTGACCTGCTGATGGACAGCGGTGTCCTGCCACTCGTAGACCGGCAGCTTCTGCTCTATCAGCGCTGGCTGGCCGAGCGGCTCGCCACCATCGAGAACCTCGAACACCGGCGGCTTCTTCAGCACTTTGCCACATGGCACCAGATGCGAGGCCTGCGGAGCAAGGCGGAGAAGCGACCGCTGGGACGCTCCCAGACCAACCAGACAAAACAGGAGATCACTCAGGCCGGTGCCTTCCTCGCTCAGCTTGCCGACCGAGGCCGCACCATCGAACACTGCCAGCAGGCTGACCTCGACGCCTGGCACACGGAGAAGCTGGCCACCCGGCGCCCGGCCCAGACGTTCCTGCGCTGGTGCATGAAGACGAATCGGATGCCCCGCCTCGCCCTGCCACCCCAGGTCGTCAACCAGGACCCAGCGCCGCTGCACCAGCACCACCGACTCGCCGTTCTCCGGCGGGTCCTCAATGACGACTCCCTGCCCCTACGGGCCCGGATCGCTGCCGCACTCGTTCTCCTCTACGCGCAACCCGTCACCCGCATCGTCCGCCTCACTGCCAACGACGTCATCGACGACGGGACCATGGTCACCGTCCGGCTGGGAGACCCGCCTTCCCCACTTCCAGAGCCCGTCGCTGACCTCATGCGGGCATACGTCCAGTCCTGCCAGCATCTGCCCTATGCCAGCAGCAGGAGCGCACAGTGGCTCTTCCCCGGACGCCAGCCCGGCCAGCCGATGAACCCGGTCAGCCTTCAAGTGCACTTGCGTGAGATCGGCGTCCCGCCGCAGCGCGGCAGGACCTCCGCCATCCGGCAGCTCGTCCTTCAAGCCCCGGCTCCCGTCATCGCCAAGGCGCTGGGTTACCACGACAAAACAGCCACCCGCCTGGTCACCGAAGCTGGAGGAACCTGGAGTCGATACGCTCCCGGCGACCACACACGGTGATCGCGCCTGAGTTCGGTTCGCCGCTCCACACACTCGCGAGATCAGTCGTCTGGCGGAAACTCCCGGTCCAGAAGCTGTAGTACCTCCTGCTGCCGCCGATGAAATCCTGGCAGCAGGGGCTGCACGAAGGCGAGATGCTCCGTAATCGACAAGCCCCGGTGAGCAGGCGGCTGGGCCGGGTGATTCCGGTCAAGGGCCTTGTTCATCGAAGCACAGAACAGGTACGCCGTTCCCATCGCCTCCGAGTCGAAAACGATCTGCCCGGCCGCCACTGAATCGATCGGACCACATACGCCTTCGACCAAGGCGCCCAGCACATCAACGGCGACCGCCGGATCACCGTCCGGGTCCCACCGAGCATGCCTGAGCGCAGCGCGCATGCCCTCAGCCAACTCCGAAGCCGACGGCTCCGCCAGATCGCTCGCCATGCCCGCATCGTCCCAGCCTGGCTCGCGGAAAACCACCCTGAACCAGCTACTCGCCGTGACCGAAGTCATGGATGCCCAGCGAATACACGACACATCAACATGCGAGCCCACCAGTCGCTGTACCGCTGTACCGCTGTACCGCTGTTCCTCAAAGCCGTGTCCCGGGTGTCAGTGCTGTCCTGCATGGCGCCGGCCATGGTCAATGACCTGGGACGACCGCTACGGAAGCTCCACATCAGCCGGACGACGACCGCCCCGGACGCGTTTCCGGGCCCCGGGCGGTTTCGGACATGACTTTCGACAGATCCGCTGAGGCGGCGGTCCTCGTAGGGTCGTGGGCATGAGGATGAGTGGGGCGGCGCTGCCCGTGGTGGCGTCGGTGTGTGTGGGGCTCGGTGTCACGAGCCTCTGGTGGGCGCTGCCGGCGATCGGTTTCTCCTTTCTGGCCGGGCTGCGGACGGAGCGGGTGCGGCCGGCGGCGGTGGTCTTCGCCGTCCTGGTGGCGGCCGGGGTGCTGGTGGTCGGCTTGGTGCCCTCCTGGCTCGTGCTGGGCCTGCGGTTCGTCGTGCTTGCCGTGAGCACCGGGATGGGGCCGTGGCTGCTGGGCCGGTTCTGGCGGCAGTCACAGGAGCTGGTGCGCGCCGGGTGGGAGCGCGCCGAGCGACTGGAACGCGAGCAGCAGTTGGTCGCCGAGCAGGCCCGGCTGCGGGAACGGGCCAGGATCGCCCAGGACATGCACGACGCTCTTGGACACGACCTCAGTCTGATCGCCCTGCGCGCCGGGGCGCTCAAGCTTGCCCCCGGTCTCGCCCCGCCCCATCGGGACGCCGTCCAGGAGATCCGGGCGGGTGCGGCCGCCGCCGTGGAGCGGCTCGGCGAGGTGATCGGCATCCTGCGCGACGGGGACGAGAGCGACGTCGGCGCGCCTGCGGTCCGGGGACCGGCCGACTCGGACATCCCGCATCTGGTGGCGGACGCGGCCGCCGCCGGTCTTGACGTCCGCTCGGAGATCACCGGCGCCCCGGACGGGTTCTCGCGCGCCACGGAGCACGCCGCGTACCGGGTGGTGCAGGAGGCGCTGACCAACGCGGCCAAGCACGCGCCGCGATCGGCCGTCGTCGTGGAGGTGGCGTACTCGGCCGACGGCGCCCGCATCCGGGTGGCCAACGGCCCCGCGCCCACGCCCGCCGCCCCCGCACCGGCGTCGGCGGCGCCCGCGCCAACCCCGCGTGGCGCGACTCCCACCCCTGCCTCCGCCCCGCCCTCTCCAGTTCGAGCCGGTGGTGGGCGCGGTCTTGTCGGGCTGACCGAGCGCGTCCGGCTCGCGGGCGGCACCTTCGCCCACGGCGTCCGCCCGGACGGCGGGTTCGAGGTCGTGGCCGCGCTGCCGCGCCGGGCCACCGGGCCCGTCCCGCCCGCCGCCCCGCCGTCGCCGGTGCGCGAACTGCGACGGGCCCGGCGCAGGGTCGGCCGGACGCTGGCCGGCGTGGTGCTCGTCCCGATGGCGACGGCCGCGCTGCTGACCGTGGCGCTGCGCGTGTGGACGGTCTATGTGGTCAGCCTGTCGGTGCTGGACCCGGAGGTCTACGCCACCCTCCAGGTGGGGCAGGACCAGGCTTCGGTCGAGCGGCTGCTGCCGGGCCACCGGCTGCCGTACCACCCGTCGAGCGGGGCGTCGACGCCCGCGCCGCCGTCCGGGGAAGGGGTCTACTGCACGTACTACGCCATCACCGCCGAACTGTTCGTGGACCGGGCGGGCGATGCCTACCGGCTCTGCTTCCAGGACTCCCGGCTGGTCTCACGGGAGGTGCTCCGCTCCTGACGCCCGCCGCCCCTCCCCCCTCCCCTCACCACCTCCCTTCCCTCACCACCTCCACACCGAGCGACCGACAGGAGCCGCCGATGACCACCGCACCGATCCGGGTGCTGCTCGCCGATGACGAACCCATGATCCGAGCGGGACTGCGCGCCGTGCTCACCACCGACCCGGGTATCGAGATCGTCGCCGAGACCGGGGACGGCCGGGAGGCCGTCGAACTGGTCCGGCGCCACCGGCCGGACGTCGCCGTCCTGGACATCCGGATGCCCGGGACGGACGGCATCACGGCCGCCGCCGAGATCCGCCGCAGCGGGCTGGCCGGCGGAGTACTCATGCTGACCACCTTCGGTGAGGACGACTACATCCTGCGCGCGCTCAGCGGTGGCGCGAACGGATTCCTGATCAAGTCCGGCGAGCCCGAGGAGCTGCTCGCCGGAGTGCACGCGGTGGCCGGAGGGGCGGCCTACCTCTCACCCAAGGTGGCCGCCCGGGTGGTCGCCCACCTGGCCGCCACCGGGGCCGGAGGCCCCGCCGACCGGCGTGCCGGCGCCCGGGGCCGGGTGGCCGCCCTGACCACCCGCGAACGGGACGTGCTGACGCTGGTCGCCGCCGGGCTGTCCAACGGTCAGATCGCCCGTCGACTGGGAGTGGTGGAAGGTACGGTGAAGGCCCATGTGAGCTCCATCCTGGCGCGACTGGGCGTGGCCAACCGGGCGGCCGCGGCCGTCCTCGCCCACGAGGCCGGGCTGGCCCTCGGCGAGACCTGCGTGGGCGGCCTGCGGGACTGAAGCCTCCGCGCCCGGGGCCGGTGGCGCCGACAGCAGCCGTCCGAGGCCCGGTACACCGGTCAGGGCCGACACGGCGGTGGTGGCCGCCGGCCGCAGAGCAAGGACCGCAGCCGCCGTGACCGTGGCGCCGAGCGCGGCGCCGGCGAGGACGTCGTGGGGGTAGTGCACCCCGGCCGCCACCCGCAGCACGGCTGTGGCCCCGCCGACGGGTACGACCAACAGGGCCCAGCGCGGGCGCAGCAGCACCAGCCCGGTCGCCAGCGCGACCGCCAGAGTGGCGTGGTTGCTGGGGAACGACCAGTCACCCGACGGCGGACACCCGGCGACCGCCGTGCTCGGCAACTCGACCAGTGCCCGGCATGGCCGCTCCTCGTCGAGGAGTACCTTCAGCAACTCGCTCGCCCCGTAGGCCAGCACTGTGCCGAACCCGACCAGCGCCACCCCCGCGACTTCCCCGGCGGCCCGTCGGGCCCGAGCCGTCCACCAGCACAACGCCAGCAGCAGCCCGAGCACCAGCAACCCGGCCTCGGTGGCCGGCTTCAGCAGCGCGGCCAACGCCTGCGGGGCATCGCCGACGGCCTCCGCCACCCGCCGGTAGCCGTCGGCCGACCACCCGGCCGATACCTGCGTCGGCCCCGCCCCACCACCCCGCTCCGGCGCCAGCCACGCCACCGCCCCGGCCCCCGCGCAGAGGACGGCCGCGGCAAGGACGGGCCTGGACCCGGCAGCGCCGCCTGTCGCGCCGGTCCTCCTTGAATTCCTGTGCGTGTATGTCATGGCCCGGACGGTAGAAGCCGAAGCGCTGTTTCCACCCGACCCGAAAGTCAAGTGGGCCCCTGACGATCGTCAGGGTTGACAGCACGTCGAAATCCTCCGGCAGGCTGGACCGTCCATGAGCAGCGACGCGGGCGCGGCAGCCGTCCCCGCCCCGTTATGTCCTTCGCGGTGATGAGAGGTCCGAGCACTGGCTTCGTTCGAGCCGGAAGAGCTCTCCGTCTACTGCCCCGGCGGGAGGGAACCGGCACCTATGACGGGCGTCGTACGGAGTCCACCCGTCGTGGCCCCGGCGGGCGCCGGATCCGGAGCGGGCAGGACAGCCGATCGCCCGGGCCGCCGCCGCGGTAGCGGCGGCGGCCCGGGGCCATCAAGGGTGCCTTCCCGGAGGGGCGGGAGAAGCCGCACTGCCGGCTCTCACGGTTTCGCCCTTTCGTCGGTTGCAGGTCCCGTCAGGTGCGGGTCCAGCGTTGGTTGCTGCTGTTCGAGCAGGAGTAGAGCTGGATCAGGGTTCCATCGGCGGTGCCGTTGCCGACGGCGTCGAGGCAGAGGCCGGACTGGACGCCGATGATGGAGCCGTTGGAGTCGAGGCGCCATTTCTGGTTGTCGCCGCCCCAGCAGCTGTAGATCTGGACTTTGGCTCCGTTGCCGGTACCGGCGGCATCCAGGCACTTGTTGCCGTAGACCTGGAGCTCCCCTGCGGCGGTGGAAACCCACTGTTGATTGGTGTTGCCGTTGCAGCTCCACAGCTGCAACCGCGTGCCATCGGCGGTGCCGGAGTTCGGCACGTCCAGGCACCGGCCCGAACCGACACCCCTGATCTCTCCGGAACCGGACGGCGGTGTGGACGAGCCGCCGTTGAGCGCGTTGAGGACGGAGGTGTAGGCGGACTTCTTGCTGCCGTCGTTGTTGAACAGCAGCGGTGTCTGCTCCGATCGCCAGGAGTCGCTGTCGCGCACGCCCCAGACGGTGATGCCGAGGCAGCGCGGGACGGCCAGGCAGTCGTTGGTCACGGCGGCGAACGTCGAGGCGGGGGCGCCCTGGATGTCGAGTTCGGTGATGGCCACATCGACGCCGAGGGCGGCGAAGTTCTGGAGGGTGGTCCGGAAGTTGCTGTTGTAGGGACTGCCGCTGTTGAAGTGCGACTGGAAGCCGACGCAGTCGATCGGCACGCCGCGCTGCTTGAAGTCCCGGACCATGGCGTACACGGCCTGGGTCTTGGCCCAGGTCCAGTCCTCGACGTTGTAGTCGTTGTAGCAGAGCTTGGCCGCCGGGTCGGCGGCGCGCGCGGTGCGGAAGGCGACCTCGATCCAGTCGTTTCCGGAGCGCTGGAGGTTGGAGTCCCGCCGGGCCCCCGAGCTGCCGTCGGCGAATGCCTCGTTCACGACGTCCCACTGGGTTATCTTGCCCTTGTAGTGGGCCATCACGCCGTTGATGTGGTCATTCATCGCCTGGCGCAGTGCGCTGCCACTGAGGTTCTGCATCCAGGTGGGCTGCTGGGAATGCCAGGCCAGGGTGTGACCGCGTACCTGCTTGCCGTTCTGCACCGCCCAGTTGTAGACGCGGTCGGCGGAGGTGAAGTCGAACCGGCCCTGCTGCGGTTCGGTGGCGTCGATCTTCATCTCGTTCTCGGCCGTCACCGAGTTGAACTCGCGGCCGGCGATCGTCGTGTACGCCGAGTCACCCAGCTTGCCCGAGGCGATGGCGGCGCCGAAGTACCGGCCGCTCTGTGCCGCCGCGCCGCCCAGCGTGCTCTCGGCGGCGTGCGAGACCGGCGGGGCCACCAGGGTCGTGACCACACCGAGGACACCGACGACCAGTGTCAGCAGCAGGCTGCGGATCTTCAGGCGGACAGGAGGTCTGGGAAGGGGATAGGAGCCCATGACTGTGCCTCCAAGCTAGAAATCACTGAACGGCGGGTAAGGAGAGCCCCATTCGCGCCCGGTCGGCGGACGGGACGGCCCGGAGCCCGGGCAGCACCGCATCACCGCACACCGCGGTCACGGCATGGGCGGGGACGGTTCATGGGCTCCCCGAGACCGGGGGACCGGAGTGTCCGTACGGTCGGCCGCCCAGACAGGAATGATTGAGGGGATGGCATGCATCGTCAATACCATCGACAGAAAACATTTCCTCGTTCGTTCCGAAAGTTTCGAACCCGACTGAGATGAACGGTTCACCCTGGCACGGCCGTCGGCGGATGCCATGCAGTCGGGGCCGGAGCGAGGGTGCGGATGACCGGCGAGCGGTGGATTCGGCCGGGGCTGCGCTGCGCGACCAGTGGGTCGGCCGGCCATGCGTCGGCCTTCGAACAGCGGATCCACGAGGTCACGCCGACCGGAGGGGCCTGTGGCCGCAGCAAGGAAGTGGTGCGGCGGTGCGGGTGCCGGAGGTCTGTTCTCTCCGGTCCGGCACGTCGGCACCGGCGCGGACTGCTGAGCTCTCGGCGGCTGTGCAGGCTACCCGCCCGGCGTCGAGCGCGATGCGGATCGGTCACCGCATGCCGGGGCGTGTGGCGTAGTCGTGCGCGGCTGCCGAAAAAGTTTCGGAGCGGGCAGAGGCATGCGCGAGAGGCGTCCACGCTGTTCATCGGCTCGGCGATCGAGTGTCACGCACGACAGAGGCCGGTTCCCGCCCACTGCGGGAACCGGCACTGCGCGCATCAGCGGCTACGGGGCTACGCAGCCGATCGAGCCGACCGGGAAGTTGTTGCCGGTCGATGTCGCCGTGAACCCGAAGGTGACACTGCCTTCCGGTTCGATGGTGCGGTTGTGGTCGAGGTTCCTGACCGTGAGCGTCCCATCCGGTGCTGTGGTCAGCGCGCCGTTCCACACACTGCCGACCTTGGTGTCCAGACCGGGTTTCCACTGCACGGCCCAGCCCTCACGCGCCGTCGTCCCGTGGTTCATGACCTCGACGGAGCCCTGGAAGCCGCCGTTCCAGGAGTTGGTCACGCTGTAGGAGGCCATGCACCCGGTGTGCGGGTCCGTAGGGGTCGGAGTGGGCGTCGGATTCGGAATGCCGCCCGAGCCGCGGATGCCGGTCACCTCGCCGTTGCCGCCGTCGAAGACGATGTCCGAGCAGGAGAAGAAGTTCTCCTGGCTGTCCGAGCGCACCCACTGGATGAACATGACCGCGTCGCCCGAGCGGCCCGAGGGCAGGTTCAGGTCCCAGTAGTAGTGGCCGCCCTCCGTCCCGGGCCCACCTGCCTGCGGCGGGTCGGTGACGGTCTGGATCAGTTCCAGGTCGTCCCAGCCCAACTCGGTGCTGGGCGAGTAGCCGGGCTTGGACAGGTACACCCGGAAGGAGCCCGGGTGCGCTGCCCAGTTGCTGTGCTTGACCTGAATCGTCTTCCCGGACGTCAGGTGCGTCCGGGGCCAGTCGGAGCGTGGGGCGTTGTAGGCGGTGAAGTTGTACGGTGACCGGTCACCCGCACTGCACAGCTTTCCGTCCGGGACGTAACCCGCCCCTCGTCCGCCCGCGTTGGAGTCGAGCACGGCGAACCAGTTGTACAGCGCCGTCGCGCCGCTCTCGTCGAGCGCGGCCCTGCATGCCGGGTTCGTCGGGTCCAGAGCTCCGGTGTCGGTCCTGGCGTCGAGCATGCAGAGGTAGGTACGCGATCCCGGTGTCATCGTGACGCCGTGTGCCTGCGCGTTGCCCTGGCCCATTAATGTCAGGCCGATTCCGCTGAGCAGGGTCGCGAACACCGTCGCCAGGGAGGCGAACAGTTTTTTGCGTCGGGCCATGAGGTCTCCTGTGCCTGTGTGGGATGGATTTCCGGTTGTGCTTCTCTCTTGCGGTCGCCGTCGGTCGAGGCGTCTCGGGGTATTTGGGGCAGGAGGGCGCCGGCCCCGGCGAGTGCGGTGGTTGGGATCGTCGTGGCCGGTGCGGGCCAGGGCCGTCGGTCCTGCCGGAGGTGAAGCTGCCGGAGCCGGGCCGCGGCCGCAGAGGGGGACCGGCTGCCGCACCGCAGGAGTCGACGACGCGGACCGGGAGGCGCGGTGCGGCGAGCATGACCGTGGTCCGCGCCCTGTACAGAGGCGGGTGATGGGGCGGGGCCGAGGGGCCGACGCCTACAGGAGCGATGGGCGGGCTGCGCGTGGGAGTGGGGGAGTGCGGTGACGCTCGCATGCGGGGCCTCCCTGGGAGGGGCGACCGGATGGGGCGACCGGATGGGACGAATACGGATTCTGCGGCGACCGGCTGCCGGCCAACAATGGGAGCGCTCCCACCCGTTGACACCACAGGACTGTAGGAGGATTGCCGTGCTCCTGACAACCCGTCGGTCGCCAGTCCGCCTTCGTCCCCGTCGGTGCGACGGTGCCGGGCCTCGCCCGCTCGGGGAACGGGCGGCCGTGGCGGGTCCGGGGGTTCGCCCATCACGACTCCGGCGGGGCGGCGAATTCTGTCCAATCGCTTGACGGAGCGTCCTGCGGCCTCGAACTTGGTGGGAGCGCTCCCACTCCTGTCCGTACCCCGCCGGACGCAAGCCGGTGCCCCAGTCGCCGCGTGCTCCGGCCCCTCCCGTAAGGACTTCGGCGTGCCGAGACACCAGTCGCTCGCTCCCCGCCCGTCCCGTTCGTTCCGCCGATCGGACCGCTCCAGACGCGTCAGCGTGTGGGTAGGTGCCGTAGCCACCGCAGGGCTGCTGGCCGGCACCCTCGCAGCACCCGTCGGCGCGGCCCAGCCCCCCGACGAGGCCCCCGAGCTCATCGTCAACGGGGACTTCTCCGCCGGCACCGCCCCCTGGTGGTCGACGGCCAACAGCCCCGTCACCGTCTCGGACGGACGCCTCTGTGCCGACGTACCCGGGGGCACGGCCAACGCCTGGGACGCCATCGTCGGGCAGAACCGGCTCGCCCTCGCCGCCGACGAGGAATACACCCTGAGCTACACGGCGACATCCACCGTGCCGGTCACCATCCGCACCAACGTGCAGATGGAGACCGAACCGTGGACCACGGAACTCGCCACCACGCAACCGGTCGGGGCGACCGCCGAACGCGTCACCGAGACCTTCACGGCCGGAACCGACCACGATGCGGCGCAGCTCGTCTTCCAGATCGGGGGCAGTGCCGAGGCATTCACCTTCTGCGTCGACGACGTGTCGCTGCGCGGCGGGACCGCGCCGCCACCGTACGAACCGGACACCGGATCCCCGGTCCGGATCAACCAGGTCGGATACCTCACGCACGGCCCCAAGTCCGGCACCGTCGTCACCGACGAAAGCGACCCGCTGCCCTGGACACTCGACTCGGCCGCCGGAACACGCGTGGCCGAGGGCATCACCACTCCGGCGGGCGTGGACGCCTCCTCGCGGCAGAACGTCCACACCTTCGACTTCAGTGCGGTGACGACCCCGGGGGACGGATACACCGTCACGGTCGCGGGGAAGAAGAGCGAGCCGTTCGCCATCGGCGACGAGCTCTACGCTTCGCTGCGCACCGACGCGCTCGCGTACTTCTACCACAACCGGAGCGGCATCGAGATCGACGCGGACATCGTGGGCGAACGGTACGCGCGGCCGGCCGGTCATCTCGGTGTGAGCCCCAACCAGGGCGACAACGACGTACCGTGCCGGCCGGGCGAGTGCGACTACCGCCTTGACGCCGCCGGGGGCTGGTACGACGCCGGTGACCACGGCAAGTACGTGGTCAACGGCGGTATAGCGGTGGCCCAGTTGATGTCCGTCTTCGAGCGGACCCTGTACGAGGAGAACGCCGACGCCGAACCGCTCGGCGACGGCGGACTCCGGCTGCCCGAGCACGGGAACGCCATCCCCGACATCCTCGACGAGGCGCGCTGGGAGCTGGATTTCCTCATGCGGATGCAGGTGCCCGCAGGAGAGCCGCTGGCGGGCATGGCCCACCACAAGCTGCACGACAGGGCGTGGACCGGACTGCCGCTCAGGCCGGACCGCGACCCCCAGCCCCGTGAACTGCATCCGCCGACCACGGCGGCCACCCTCAACCTGGCGGCCACCGCGGCCCAGTGCGCCCGCCTCTTCCAGGTCTACGACGCGGACTTCGCCGCGCGGTGCCGGGCGGCCGCGCGCTCCGCGTGGACAGCGGCCAAGGCCCATCCGGACGTCTTCGCCGATCCGCAGGACGCCACGGGCGGCGGCGCCTACAACGACGACGACGTACGGGACGAGTTCTACTGGGCGGCGGCGGAACTCTTCCTCACCACCGGCGAGGACGGTTACCGCCAGGAACTCCTCCGTTCCCCGTTGCACGGTGACACCGAAGCGGTCTTCCCGCGCGGCGGCATGTCCTGGGGTTCGGTCGCCGGGCTCGGCGCCTTGGACCTCGCGAGCGTCCCGGGCGGGCTGTCCGCCGAGGAACTCGCCACGGTACGCCGCACGGTGACCGAAGCCGCCGACGGATACGCGGCCGACTCGGACGGGGCCGCGTACGGTCTTCCGTACGCCCCCGACGACGGGCGCTACGTATGGGGATCGAACAGTCAAGTCGCCAACAACATGGTCGTCCTGGGCTCGGCGTACGACCTGACCGGCAGGACCGCCTACCGTGACGCCGTACTGCGCGGACTCGACTACCTTCTGGGCCGCAACGCGCTGAACCAGTCCTATGTCACCGGGTACGGCGAGCGGGACTCGCGCAATCAGCACCACCGGTTCTGGGCCAACCAGCTCGACCCCGCCCTGCCGCATCCCGCACCGGGTTCCCTGGCCGGCGGTCCGAACGCCTCCATCGAGGACCCGGTCGCGCAGGCCAAGCTGAAGGGCTGCGCACCGGCGATGTGTTACATCGACGACATCGAGTCCTGGGCCACGAACGAGATCACCATCAACTGGAACGCTCCGCTCGCCTGGGTCGCGTCCTTCGTGGATGATCTGGGCGACGGTGAGCCCGCGAAGAGTCAGTGCGAGGTGACCTACACCTCGCAACGCTGGAGCAACGGCTTCACCACCCACGTCGCGCTGAAGAACACCGGCGACCACACGGTCCGGCCCTGGCGGCTCGACTGGTCCTTCGCCGACCAGCAGCAGGTGACCGACGCCTGGGGCGCCGACATCGGACGGACCGGCCCGCGGGTCACCGCCGAAGCCCTGAACTGGAACGCCGCTCTCGCGCCCGGCGACACGGTGCGGTTCGGCTTCAACGGCCGGCCCACCGGTCTCGTGCACGACCCCCAGGTCTTCAGGCTGAACGGCAGGGCCTGCGGGACGGCATCACGACGATGAGCGGCCGACCCGTCCCACCGCGCACGAGGAGAATCGCTGTGAACCGATTGCTGACGCTACTGACCATCTGCGCGATGGTCCTGGGCCTGACGGCCCTGCTCGGCCCCCAGGCGGTGGCCGCCGCCGGATGCGGGGGCGGCCACCTGGCCAACGGTGTCGCCTGTACCAGCTCCGTGGCGGACTCTTCGCCCGCCGACCCGCCCGCGAAGCGCACCGGCACCCCCGTGGACATCAACGGGAGACTCCACGTCTGCGGCGTGCACCTGTGCAACCAGTACGACCGCCCCGTCCAGCTCCGGGGCATGAGCACCCACGGCATCCAGTGGTTCGGCAAGTGCTACAACGCCGCATCCCTGGACGCGTTGGCGGAGGAGTGGAACGCGGACCTGCTGCGCGTGGCCATGTACGTCCAGGAAGGCGGCTACGAGACCGACCCGGCGGGCTTCACCGGCCGGGTGAACGGCCTCGTCGACATGGCCGAGGCGCGCGGCATGTACGCGATGGTCGATTTCCACATCCTGACGCCCGGCGATCCGAACAACAACCTCGACCGGGCCAAGACGTTCTTCGCGTCCGTCGCGGCCCGCAACGCCGACAAGAAGAACGTGATCTACGAGATCGCCAACGAACCCAACGGAGTGGGCTGGACGGCCATCAAGGACTACGCCGAACAGGTCATTCCGGTGATCCGGGCCGCGGACCCGGATGCCGTCATCGTCGTCGGCACCCGCGGCTGGTCCTCACTGGGCACCTCGGACGGCTCCAACGAGAACGAGGTCGTCAACAACCCCGTCCGAGCGGACAACATCATGTATGCCTTCCACTTCTACGCCGCCAGTCACAAGGACCCCTACCGCGCCACGTTGAGCCGAGCAGCCTCACAACTTCCCTTGTTCGTCACCGAGTTCGGAACGGTGAGTGCCACCGGTGGGGGAGCGATGGACCGGGCGAGCACGACGGCCTGGCTGGACCTGCTGGATCAGCTGAGGATCGGCTACGCGAACTGGACCTACTCCGACGCGGACGAGAGCAGCGCGGCCTTCAGGCCGGGCACCTGCGACGGGGGCGACTACAGCGGCAGCGGGGTGCTGACCGAGTCGGGGGCGCTGATCAAGAACCGCATCAGCACCCCCGACTCGTTCCCCACCGGCTGACCGGCCGGCCAGGGCGGGACGGGTGCGAGGGCCTCGATCATCCACCTGAGGACAGGCGGCCGAAGGGCTGCCCGTCGCTCCGGACGGCATGGCGCCGTGGAACGCTGTCCCCCACCCGCCCGGGGGTCGTGGCCCTTCACCGGCCCGGGCCCTGGCCCTGGTCCCGCGCCGTGCTCAGTTCCCGGGCGGTGGCGCCGTGCTCTTGCGTACGACCAGGCTCGTGGCCAGCTCCAGCCGAGTGGACACCGGTTCCCGGGCCCGTAGCCGCATCAGCATCTGCGCGGCCTCCTCCGCCATCTGGCGCAGCGGCTGGTGGACCGTGGTCAGGGCCGGGCTGGCCCAGCGGGCGATGGACACATCGTCGTAGCCGACCACCGACAGATCGTGGGGGACGCGCAGGCCGTGCACCCGGGCGGCTTCCAGTACGCCGAGTGCCTGGAGGTCGCTGCCCGCGAAGATCGCGGTGGGCGGCTGGGGGCGGGACAGCATCTCGGTGGCGCGGTCGTACCCGCCCTCCACGTGGAAGTCGCCGAACAGGATGAGTCCGGGGTCCACCTCCAGTCCGGCCATGGTCATCGCCGACCGGTAGCCGTCGAGCCGGGCGCGGGAGCAGAGCATGTCCTCGGGTCCGGTGATGACCCCGATGCGCTGGTGCCCGCACTCGATGAGATGGCGGGTGGCGGCCAGCCCGCCATTCCAGTTGGCAGAGCCGACCGAGGGTACGTCGGGGTCGGGGTCGCCTGCCGGGTCGATGATGACGAACGGGATCGAACGAGCCCTGAGCTTCTGTTTGACCTCGCTGGGCAGGGCGGAGAAGACGAGGACGACACCGAGCGGCCGCCGCTGGAGCATTGCCTCCATCCAGTCGGGGCTGGGCGAGTGACGGGTTCCGCTTTCGGTGAGGACGACGCCGGCGCCGTGGTCCTTGGCGACGTTCTCCACCCCCCGGATCAGCTCCATCGCCCAGATGCTCTCCAGCTCGTGGAAAACGATCTCGATGAGGGGCGCCTCGCTGGCCGACCGGGTGGTGCGCCGGTAGGCGTGGGCCTCCAGCAGGCGCTCCACCTTGACCCGCGTGGGGGTCGCAACGTCCTGACGTCCGTTGAGGACCTTCGAAACTGTCGAAATGGAGACGCCGGCCCGCTCGGCCACTTGAGCCAGGGTGATGCGGCCCATTTTCTCGTCATCGCGCATGGCGAGGAGCATAAGGCACAGGACAACTGCCGCCCAGGCGTAACGCTTTGATAACGCGGTGACCGAGGGTTGACCCCCTGAGACGGGGAGTCCTAGCGTCCCGGTCCAGGAAGTTTCGAGAGCTGTTCCGAAATAGTTTCGAAGGGTGTGCCGATGAAACAACACGCACGGTTCTCGCGGACCGTTGCCGTCGGTGGTGCCGTGCTGTCCCTGGTGCTGTCCCTGTCCGGTTGCGGAGGAGACTCCGGTGCGGCCGGCGACGACACCATCCACGTCCTGGTCTACGGGGACGCGGGGAACAAGGTGGAGAAGGAGATCGTCGCCACCTTCAACAAGACGTCGAAGGTGAAGGCGGTCCTGGACACGGTCCCGGGCGCCGACTACCAGGCCAAGCTGCAGACGATCATCAACAGCAAGCAGGCGCCGGACGTCTTCTTCAACTGGGGCGGCGGCAGCATCAGGCCGTTCGTCCGGGCCGGCCTGCTGCTCCCGCTGGACCCCTTCATCGCCAAGGATCCCGACCTCAAGGCGAAGTTCCTGCCGTCCGTGTTCGACAGCGCGGTGGTCGACGGCACGTCCTACGGGATCCCCATGCGCGGCACACAGCCCGTGCTGCTCTTCAACAACGGCAAGGTCCTCGAGAAGGTGGGTGTCCAACCTCCGAAGACCTGGGACGACCTGCTGGCGGCGGTCAAGGCGCTGAAGGCCGAAGGCGTCACCCCGATCGCCCTGGGCGGCGGCGACCGGTGGCCGACGCTGATGTGGTTCGAGTACCTGTACGACCGCATCGCCGGCCCCGAGCTCTTCCGGAAGGCCCTGGACGGCGACCACGACGCCTGGGCGAGCCCGGACAGCCGGAAGGCTCTGAGCAGGATCAAGGAACTGGTGGACGCCGGAGCCTTCGGCACCAACTTCGATTCGGTGAAGTTCACCGACCAGGGTTCCCCCACGCTCCTGGCGACCGGCAGGGCCGGCTTCGAGCTGATGGGATCGTGGGAGTATGCGACGCAGCAGGACGCGTACCCCGAGTTCGCGAAGAGCGACCTCGGATACAGTGCCTTCCCCTCGGTCGGAGGCGGCAAGGGCGATCAGGCGAACCTCGTCGGCAACACCAACAACTTCTACTCCGTGCTGAAGAAGACGAAGCACCCACAGGCCGTCGCCGAGTTCCTGAAGCTCATGTACTCGGAACAGTTCGTCAAGGCGCAGCTCGCCATCGGCAACCTGCCGACCACGACGAACACCGAAGACTCCCTGGACGCCGCCGCCAGCCCCGCGTTCGCGAAGTTCCAGTACGGCATGGTCAAGGCGGCCCCGGCGTTCCAGCTCTCCTGGGACCAGGCGTATCCCCAGTCGGCGGCCACCGCGATGTACCAGTCCCTCCAGCAGTTCTTCAACGGCTCGATGGACGAGGACGCCTTCATCAAGGCCATGCAGGCGCTGCCGACCTCGTGAGCCCACTGAGATCCGGACCCGGAACACGTGACATGACCCGAACCGCACCTTCGTCCGCAGACGGTGATACGACCAGGAGGGCCCGCTCGTCCGGCAGTGGAGCGGGCCGCCCGGGAATCCTCTGGGCAGTCCCCGCCGCCGTCTTCTTCGGCTTCTTCGCCATCGTCCCGCTCATCATGGTCGCCGTACTCTCCTTCGCCGGCTGGGACGGTCTGAGCGACCCGGAATTCGTCGGCCTCGACAACTGGAGGACGCTTCTCGACGACCCCGTCGTGATCAAGAGCCTCTGGCTGAGCGTCCTGCTCACCGTGGCCGGGGCCGCCGTCCAGACCCCACTGAGCATCCTGCTCGGGGTCTGGGCGGCGGGGCACCAGCGCAACCGCGCCGTCCTGTCCGCCATCTACTTCGTCCCGATGCTGCTCTCCGTCGCGGCCGTGTCCGTGCTGTGGCGCGCCGTCCTCGACCCCAACCTCGGTGTCCCCGCGCAGGCCACCTGGCTGTTCGGCGACGGCAACCTGTTCGGGAAGCAGGCCACCGCGATCGGCGTCCTGGTCTTCGTCAGCACCTGGCAGTTCACCCCACTGCACACGCTGATCTACCAGGGCGCGGCACGTGCGGTGCCGCGGGTCCTCTACCAGGCGGCGCAGATCGACGGCGCGGGCACGGTACGGCAGTTCTTCCACGTCACGCTGCCGCAGCTGCGCAATTCGATCATCACCTCGATGATCCTCATGGTGGTCGGCGGGCTCACGACCTTCGACACCGTGCTCATCCTGACCCAGGGCGGACCGGGGAGCGACACCACCATCACCGCGTACTACATGTACCAGAAGGCGTTCAAGAGCTTCGACTACGGGGCGGCGTCCACCATGGCCCTTCTGCTGGTCCTCGTCTCCACGGTCATCTCGCTGATCATGGTGCGGCTCTCGGGGTACGACAGGATGCGCAGCACCATGGAGGGACTGTGAGGAAGAGCCGTCCCAACTACTTCGCCGGCTTCGGCTCGCTGGTCTGGCTCCTCGTGGTGGGGCTGCCGCTGTACGTGATGCTCGTCGCCACGTTCCAGACGCGCCCCGACTACGCGGCGAACGGCCCGCTGTCCTTCCCCGAGCACTTCACGCTCGACAACTACGCCAACGACCTCAACGGCGGCTTCGCGCAGTACTTCCTCAATACCGTCATCGTCACCGTGTGCGTGGTGGGCATCGTCGTCCTCCTCGTCCCGCCGCTGGCGTACACCATCGTCAGGAGCCGGGGCCGCGCCACCACCACGGTCTTCCGGCTGTTCCTCCTGGGTCTGGCGATCCCTTCGCAGGCGGTCATCGTCCCGATGTTCTTCGTCATCAGCGAGGCCGGCCTCTACGACCACCTGATCGGCGTCATCCTGCCGACGGCGGCCTTCGCCATGCCGGTGTGCGCCTTGATCCTCACAGGCGTGATGCGGGACATCACCCCCGATCTGTACGAGGCGATGACGATGGACGGCGCCTCGTCCCGGCGGGTCTTCTTCCAGCTGGTGCTGCCGCTGTCCAGGAGCGGGATCTCGACGATCGTCGTCTTCTCCGCGCTCCAGGCGTGGAACGGCTTCCTCTTCCCCCTCGTCCTGACACAGTCGGCGGAGACCAAGGTGATCACCTTGGGGCTCTACGACTTCCAGACGGAACACGGAGTCGACACCCCGGGCCTGCTCGCCGCCGTCGTCCTGTCCATGCTCCCCATCCTGATCGTCTATCTGTTCGCACGCCGTGCCCTGGTACAAGGGCTGATGGGAGTGGGAGGAAAGTGACCGCCAACATCGACAAAGCCGGCGCGCGGACACCCGCCGGGAACACCGGAACCGGGGCGCCGGTGTCCGGCGCCCCGGCGGACCGCCTCACCGGGCCCTGGCACGATGCCGCTCTCACTCCCGGGGCCAGGGCCGACGCCCTGATCGCCGCCATGACCCTCCGGGAGAAGGTCGCCCAGCTCTTCGGCGTCTGGGTCGGAGCGTCCGACGAAGGCGGCGAAGTCGCTCCGTTCCAGCACGACATGGAGGAGCCCGTCGCCCTCGACGACCTTCTTCCGGACGGCCTCGGCCAGCTGACCCGCCCGTTCGGAACGGCCCCGATCGACCCGGCCGTGGGCGCCCTCTCGTTGGCGCGCACCCAGGAGCGCATCGCCGGGGCGAACCGATTCGGCATACCGGCGATCGCCCACGAGGAATGCCTTGCCGGCTTCGCCACCTGGGGCGCGACCGCCTACCCGGTCCCGCTGTCCTGGGGAGCCACCTTCCACCCCGAGCTGATTCGCGAGATGGCCGCCGCGATCGGCCGTGACATGCGCTCCGTCGGCGTGCACCAGGGGCTCGCCCCCGTCCTCGACGTCGTACGCGACGCACGCTGGGGCCGCGTCGAGGAGACCATCGGCGAGGACCCGTACCTGGTGGGGACGGTCGCCACCGCCTATGTGCGGGGACTGGAGTCGGCCGGGGTCGTCGCCACGCTCAAGCACTTCGCCGGGTACTCCGCCTCACGGGCCGGCCGCAACCTCGCCCCCGTCGGCATGGGCGCGCGGGAGCGGGCCGACATCATCCTGCCCCCGTTCGAGATGGCCGTACGCGAAAGCGGCGTACGGTCCGTCATGCACGCCTACACCGACACGGACGGAATCCCCTCCGCGGCCGACAGACCGCTGCTCACCGGTCTCCTCCGCGACACCTGGGGCTTCGGCGGGACCGTTGTCGCGGACTACTTCGGGATCGCGTTCCTGAAGACGCTGCACGGTGTGGCGGGGACCTTCGGAGAAGCGGCCGCCGCCGCGCTCGGCGCGGGTGTGGACGTGGAGCTGCCGACCGTCAAGACATTCGGCGGCCCGCTGACCGACGCGATCACCGACGGCGTCGTACCGGAGGCGCTGGTGGATCGTGCGGTACGCCGAGTCCTCGTCCAGAAGGCCCAGTTGGGGCTGCTGGACGCGGACTGGAGGCCGGTTCCGCCGGTGCTCGCCGCAGGCGCGGACGGCTCGGCGGACGGAGACTCGGAGGCGCTGCGCGGGACCGTCCGGCTCGACACCGACGAGAACCGCGCGCTCGCCCGCCGCGTCGCCGAACAGGCCGTCGTGCTCCTGCGCAACGACGGCACCCTGCCGCTGGCGGCGGACGCGGCCGCCGGCGCCCCCGCCCGTATCGCACTCATCGGGCCCAACGCCGACACCCCGACGGCCGTCCTCGGCTGCTACGCCTTTCCCGTCCACGTCGGGGGCCGGCACCCCGAGACCCCGCTCGGCATCGAACTGCCCACCCTGCGCGAGGCGTGCGCGGCCGAGTTCCCCCACAGCGAGATCGTCACCACGCGGGGCGCGGACATCGACGGCCCGGACACCGACGGGTTCGGCGAGGCCGCCGAACTGGCCAGGAGCGCCGACCTCGTGATCGTCGCACTCGGCGACCGGGCCGGTCTCTTCGGGCGCGGCACGAGCGGGGAGGGCTGCGACGCCGAGCACCTGGCGCTCCCCGGCGTCCAGCAGCAGCTGCTCGACACGCTCCTCGACACGGGCACCCCCGTCGTCGTCACCCTGCTCGCCGGACGTCCCTACGCCCTCGGGCGGGCGGCGGACGAGGCAGCCGCGATCGTGCAGTCGTTCTTCCCCGGCGAGGAAGGAACGAGGGCCATCGCCTCGGTGCTCAGCGGCCGCGCCGAACCCTCCGGCCGGCTGCCCGTCAGCGTGCCGCGCCACCCGGGCTCCCAGCCCTGCACGTACCTGGCGGCGCGGCTGGGCCACTCCAGCGATGTGTCCAGTGTCGACCCGACCCCGGCCTTCGGATTCGGCCACGGACTGACGTACACCGCGTTCGAGTGGAGCGACCTCGTCGTGGAGCACGGACAGGCTTCGACGGAAGGGGAGTTCACGCTCTTCTGCACCGTCCGCAACTCCGGTGCCCGGGAGGGGACCGAAGTGATCCAGGTGTATCTGCACGACCCCGTCGCCTCCGTGGTCCAGCCCGTTCAGCGCCTCATCGGGTACGCACGCCTCGACCTGGGGCCGGGACGGGCGGCCAGGGTGCGCTTGACGGTCCCGGCGGACCTCGCGTCCTTCACGGGCCGCGACGGCCACCGGATCGTCGAGCCGGGCGATCTCGAACTGCGGCTGAGCGCGTCGAGCACCGACCCGCGCCTCACGGCCCGGGTCACGCTGACCGGGCCGGTGCGGACGGTCGACCACACCCGTCGGCTGCACATGGGCACCGCGACGGAGATTCTCATGGAGGCGCCGTAGCCCGGCGCACATCGGCGGGAGCGGCCTTCCGGGTGGCCGCGCCCGCGTCCCTCCACACCTCCGCCAGGACAAAACGCTCTTTAAGGCCACCGTAAGTCGGCCTTTAGGAACGCTCCGCACGATGACGCCGGGAGCCCATGAACACCTGAGGAAGGACCGCGATGGACATCCCGGACATCCATATACGCTCGGTCGGAAGCGCTCTTCCCGGCCCGCCCATCGACAACTCCGCCCTCGCCCGCCGCTTCGGCATGGACGCGCTGTGGGAGCAGTGGGTGGACGCGTTCATCGGCACCCGCTCCCGGCATCTGGCGATCGACCTGGACTCCGGTGAACTCGCGTTCTCCCTCACGGAGCTGGCGGCGGAGGCGGGCAGCCGCGCGCTGGCCGCGGCCGGGCTGGAGCCCGGTGAGATCGATGTGCTGGTCATGGGAACCGCCACCCCCGACCAGCTGATGCCGGCCACCGTCAATCTCGTCGCCGACCGCCTCGGCATCAACGACGTACCGACCTATCAGCTGCAGTCCGGCTGTTGTGGCGCCGTGCAGGCACTGGACGTCGGCCGTCGGATGCTGCAGTCGGCCGGGCACACCAACGCACTGGTGCTCGGCGGTGACGTGTGTGCCCAGTTCTTCGACCTCGACGCCGACCTGATGAGCCTGCGGCCGGAGGAGCTCGTCAACGCGGTGCTCTTCGGGGACGGGGCCGGGGCGGCCGTGCTCACCACCGAGTCCGCCCCCGGGCGCCCCGCCATCCGCGGGGTGCTCAACAGGCTCACCGGGCTCGGGCAGGAGCCGGGACAGGTCCTGCGATGGTACGGACCGGCCCAGGGCAAGCCCCCCGAGGGGGCCGGGGTCGCCGAGGACTACAAGGCGATCGAGGAGCGGGTTCCCGTGATGGCCGCGGAGATCATGGCGGAGCTGCTTGATGCGCTGGACTGGAAGCCGGACGACGTCGGTTATCTGCTGCCGCCGCAGCTCTCCGGCCGGATGACCGGGAAGATCGTCAAACAGCTGAACCTGCCGGGGGCCCGGGAGATCACCTGCGTCGCGGACACCGCCAACACGGGCAACGCGCTGCCGTTCCTCCAGCTCGAACGCCTCGTCGGTGTGCTGGAGCCGGGCCAGCGTGCCATCGGTATCGCTGTCGAGTCCAGCAAGTGGATCAAGTCCGGCTTCGCCCTGGAAGGGGTCTGAGCGTGTCCACCACGACCACCGGGCCCACCGAGGCGGCCGAGGAGCTGCGGTCCCTGTTCCGCTCGGGCCGTCTCGCCGCCGCCTACCCCGACCTGCCCCGGCTGCTGAAGGAACTGCCCGAGGACCAACTGCTGCCCGCCGGGCAGCTTCTGAGCCGGATCGGGGCCGACGAGGTACTGCGGGCGCACCCCGGCCAGCCGACGATCACGATCGCGGTCACCGGCCATGGCACCCTCTCCTCCCTCGTCCCGGCGCTGACCGTGGAACTGGCCCGGCACGGGGTGCTGTTGCGGCCCTTCGTCGGTGAATTCGACTCGTACGTCTTCGAACTCGCGGACCCCGGCAGCGCGCTGTACGCGGCCGCGCCCGCCCTGGTCGCCTGTGTACTGGACGCGAAGGCCGTCTTCGACGAGGTGCCACTGCCCTGGACGCCGGGGGACGTGGCCGGGGCCCTCGAGGACAAGCTGAGCCTCATCGAGCAGCTGGCCGCCCGCTTCGAGGCGGACGGCCGCGGCACGCTGCTGCTCAACACCCTGCCGCTGCCGCACTCCTTCGCCGCCCAGCTCGTCGACCACCGCTCACGTGCGGTCCTCGGTGCCGTCTGGCGCGAGGCCAACGCCCGGCTGCTGAGGCTGGCCGAGCGCAACCAGGCCGTCGTGGTGCTCGACCTCGATCCGCTGATCGCCGAAGGCGTGCCGGTCAGCGACCCCCGGATGAGCGTCTACGCCAAGGCCCACCTGTCCACGGAGCTGCTGGCCCGCTACGCCCGCGAGGCCGCCCACCTGGCGCGCGGGCTGCTCGGCCGTACGAAGAAGGTCCTGGTCGTCGACCTGGACGAGACACTGTGGGGCGGGATCCTCGGTGAGGAGGGGCCGGACGGCATCGAGGTGGCCGGCAGCTACCGCGGCGAGGCCTTCCACTCCTTCCAGCGCGTCCTCAAGCAGCTCGCCTCCCAGGGCGTACTGCTGGCCGCGGTGAGCAAGAACGAGGCCGAGCCGGTGCGCCACGTGCTGCGCGACCATCCGGACATGGTGCTCCGCGAGGACGACTTCGTCCGCGTCGTCGCCAACTGGCGGCCCAAGTCGGAGAACATCAGGGAGCTGGCCCAGGCGCTCAACCTGAGCGTCGACAGCTTCGTGTTCATCGACGACAGCCCCTACGAACGCGGCCTGGTGACCCGCGAGTTGCCGGAGGTCGCGGTCATCGCGGTGGACGGGGAACCGGCGCTGCACCCCGCGCGACTGCTGAGCGACGGCTGGTTCGACACCCGGGACGTCACCGACGCGGACCGCGGCCGCACCGAGAAGTACCGCGAGGAGCTGGTGCGCACGGACTTCCTCCACACCTTCTCCTCCCTCGACGACTACCTGCGCGAACTGGGGGTGACGGTACGGCTCGCGGCCGTGGCCGAACGGGAGCTGCCCCGCGTCTCCCAGATCACCCTGCGCACCAACCAGTTCAACCTGACCACCCACCGCCTGCAGCAGGCGCAGGTACGGCAGCTGGCCCAGGGCCCGGACACCCGGGTGCTGGCCATCCACTCCGCCGACCGGTTCGGCGACAACGGACTGGTCGGCGCGGTCTTCACCCGCACCGTCGGCGAGCGGCTGTACATCGACAACTTCCTGCTCAGCTGCCGGGTCTTCTCCCGCGGCATCGAGCAGGCGTGCCTGGCGGCCGTGATCCGGCAGGCCGCCGGCTCCGGGGCCCGAGCCGTCGTCGGTACGTACCGCAAGTCGGCGAAGAACGGCGTGGTCAAGGACTTCTATCCGCGCCACGGGTTCACTCCCGTCGACCGCACCGCGCTCGCGGAGCCGGGCGGGGCTGCCATGGAGGAGGACGGCGACGACACGACGGAGTACTTCGTGCACCGCCTCGTCGACCCGCCGGCCGTGCCGGACCACATCAGCTTGACCGAGAGCTTCGAAGGGGACGCCTGGTGAACAGTATCGATGAGCTCATCGCGCTGCTGCGCGACGAGCTGGGGCTGCCGATCGGCCCCGAGGACGCCACGCGGAGCCTGGACGAGCTGCCGGGCTGGGACTCGCTCCACCTGCTGTGGCTGATCACTTCCCTGGAGAAGCGGACCGGCCGCGCCCTGTCCATTCCCGACGTGCTGGAGGCCGAGAGCGTCTCGGCCGTGTACCGGCTGGCGGTGGACGCGTGAGCGCCGCACCCGTCGCCCGGCAGCGCCGCCACACCCTCTACTTCCTGGACGAGATACGCGGCCACAAACCGGTGTTCCTGGACACCGAGGTCGACATGACCAGGATCGAGGAGCACCGCACCGCCGGCCGCCGGACCTCCGTCCTCAGCTATGTGCTGTACGCGGCGTCCCGGGTGCTGGCCTCGCATCCCGAGGCCAACGCGGCCATCCACGGCCGACTGCTGCCGAGGATCGCGCGCTACTCCTCGGTCAGCGGAAAGATCGCGCTGGACAAGCGCGTCGGCGGCCGGCGGGTGGTGCTGGCCGCCGTACTGCCGCGCCTGGAGGAGACCGCCCTGAGCGAGATCCAACGACAGGTGGAGTACTACCGGGACGGCGACCCCGCCACGCTGCCCGAGTTCGCCGGGGTGCACACCCTGCACCGGCTGCCCTGGCCGGTGGCGCGGCTGGCCTACACCCGCACCGTCCGCCCCCTGTCCCGGCGCGCGGGGAAATTCGGGACGCTCGCCGTCAGCTCGCTCGGTCACCGGCCGGTGGACGGGTTCCACTCGGTCGGCGGCACCACCCTCACACTCGGCCTCGGCCGGGTCACCGACCGGCCCGTCGTGCGTCGCGACGCCGTGACGATCGCCCCGGTCATGCGGCTCAACCTCGCCTTCGACCACCGGGTGATCGACGGCGCGGAGGCGGCCGACATCCTCGGCGAGATCAGGGCGGCGCTGGAGGACTTCCAGGAGGACGCGCCGCCCGGTCCGGCGGCGTCGGCCGTGGTGGCCGGGAAGGGAGGCGAACGGTGAACGACGTCGACGAGCTCAAGGAGTTCGTGATCGTGCACACCCGGGCCCAGAACCTGGACCCGGAACGCTGCCGGGCGCTGCTCGGCCGGATCGACAACGACCATGACGGCGCGGCCGGTTCCTGGGCCGCGGAGTGGAGCCGGGACGCCGCCGAACTGGAGCGGGACGGCGATCTCCTGGAAGCCTGCCGCTACTACAACATGGCCCGCTTCCCCTACGTGGACGGCGCCGCTCGTGGCGCGGCGCTCGACAACTGCGTACGGGTCTTCGACCAGTGGCGGCAGGACCACCCCGACATCCAGCGGCTGGACGTGGAGCTGGACGGCGGGCGGGTGCGCTGCTGGACCTCGGGCCTGTCCCGGGCCACCCCCCGGCCGCTGCTGCTGTTCATGGGCGGCATCGTCACCATCAAGGAGCAGTGGGCACCGGTCCTGGTGCAGGCCCGGCGGCTCGGCATGGCCATGGTCGTCACCGAGATGCCCGGCGTCGGGGAGAACACCCTGCGCTACGACGAGGACGGCCCGCGGATGCTCGGCGCCGTCCTGGACGCCCTGGCCGACCGGGCGGACGTCGGACACACCTACGCCGTCGCGCTCAGCTTCAGCGGCCATCTCGCGCTGCGTCATGCCCTGGACGACCGCCGGATCCGCGGCATCGTCACCTCGGGCGCTCCGGTCAGCGACTTCTTCACCGACACGCAGTGGCACTCGACGCTGCCCCGGGTCACCGTCGACACCCTCGGCCATCTCGCCGGGACCAAGGGCGAAGAGGCCCTGGCCCGGATGACCGACTGGGCCCTCACGGACTCCGAACTGGCCTCGCTGGACATCCCGGTGGCCTATCTGGCCAGCCGGCGGGACGAGATCATCCCGCCGGGGGAGACCGCACGGCTGCGCCGCGGGCTGCGCCACCTCGACATCCTGGAGAACGACGACGTGCACGGATCACCCAACTACGCGGTCGAGGCGCGGCTGTGGACGGTTCTGTCGGTGCTGCGCATGCGCAGGGTGCACAACCTCCAGCGGGCGGCTCTCTCCGCCCTGCTGCGGCTGAGGCTGCGCGGCGCCCGGCGCCGGACGGCCGGAGCGGGCGCATGACCGGGGCGGGCCGCGGGGGGACCGCCCCGGTCGGCCTCGGCTTCGACAACTATCTCGCCGCACCGCCGCCGGACGACGGCAGGCTCCGGCTGTTCTGTTTCCACCACGCGGGCGGCGGCGCCACGGCCTACTCCTCCTGGCAGCAGGAACTGGGCCCCGACGTGGTGGTGCTGCCGGTCCAGCTCCCGGGCCGCGAGACCAGGGCCAGGGAACCTCGGATCACGGACATGGCCGAGCTGACCGGCGTGCTGGACCGGGTGCTCGGTCCGGCACTGCGCGCACCGTTCGCGTTCTACGGCCACAGCATGGGGGGTGCGGTCGCCTACAACCTGACGCTGGCGCGTCAGCGGCGCGGCGCGAGCCTTCCCGAACGGCTCCTGGTGGGGGCCTTTCCGGCGCCGCATCTGCCCGCGGTACTCGCTTCCACGGAGGAGATGTCGGACGAGGAGATGGCGCGGGTACTCGTCGGCATCGGCGGGATGTCCGAGATGATGCTGCGATACCCGGACTGGCTGACGGCGGCCACCGATCAGGTCCGTGACGACCTGCGGGTCTGCACCAGCTACGCCCGCACGGAGCTGCCGCTGCTCGCCTGCCCGGTCGAGGTCTTCTCCGGTGTGGACGATCCGCTGCTGCCCGGCGCGGACGCCGAGGCATGGGAGTCGCACGCCCCGGCTGGCTACCGGCTGCACAGGATCCCCGGTGGGCACTTCTTCTTCCGCGAGTCGCCCGGCGAGTTCTTCCACGCCCTGCGCGGCGCGGTGGCCCGGATGGCCACGGCGCCGCGCTGAGCGGTCCGCACGGGGCCGGTGCCGCCGGGCGGGCACCGGCCCATTGAAAAACGGAGGCACCCTCCGTATTGTGGGGGGCATGCGATGTCAAGGATGGGCGCGCCATGCGTCCGGCGATGACGAAGGGCGGACCCGCATGCCGAACCAGCAATCCTCAGCGCTGCGCGTACCCGAGGCGGACGCCTCCGTGGACCCGGCCGAATTCCGGCGGGTGATGGGGCACTTCGCGACCGGCATCGTGGCGGTGACCGCGCACGATCCGCTCGACGGCGAGCCGGTGGGCCTGGCGGCCAACTCCTTCACCTCGGTCTCGCTCTCCCCGGCCCTGGTCTCCCTGTGTGTGGCCCACACCAGCACGACCTGGCCGCGCATACGCCGCGGCGGCCGCTTCTGCGTCAACATACTGGGGGAGCGTCAGCAGGCGGCCTGTGCCCAGCTCGCGCGCAGCGGGGGCGACAAGTTCCGTGATCTGGACTGGTCGGTCGCGCCCGGCGGTCTGCCCGTGCTCCCCGGCGCACTGGCCCGCCTCGAATGCTCGGTGACGGCCGAACATCCCGCCGGCGATCACGTCATCGTCGTGGCCCAGGTCCACGCGATGGAGGCCGGACCGGTCGGCGGCGACGGACCGCTGCTCTTCTACCGCGGTGGCTACGGAGGATTCCGCGGCTGACGCCGTGCGGTGCCGGGCGCGTGGCGCCCGCGGTTCCCTGGCGCACGGCCGTCCCGGTCGACTGCTCCTGTGCGAGCACTTTGAGACACATTGTGGAGGTAAGAACCGCTTTAGTTCTCCTGGGCATGCTGGTGCTCGTCCTCACAGGTCCAGCCGCCGCGGTGAGGCCGCGCGGGAAGGAGCATTCGGATGTCCGTGAAAGAGGTCAGTGTCCTGCTGTGCGGAGGCCCCCTGGAAGGTGCCCCGGAGTCCGAGCGACTGGTCCGCGTCAGCGACCCGCAGCAGACCTTCAAGCTCTTCAAGGGAAACCGCTACGAGCACTTCCTGCCGTCGTCGGAGTCCCGTGTGGTGAGCGGCCAGGAGGTACCGGTCTTCCTCTGGAGCCACCGCACCTTCGTGGCCGAATAGCCGCCCCCGGCCGGTCGGCCCGTACATGGCGCGTCCGGTGACCCGTCCCCACCGTCCGCTCCCGTGGCGGCGCGACCGCCGACCGGCCGTGCGGCACACCGTCTTAGATCGGCTTTAGACACGCTGCCCACCATCGGGCAGATGAGGAAATGGACCTTGGGGCGCTCGTCCGCCGGCGGCAGACGGGTCGGCACCCTGCTCGTGCTCGCCCTGCTCGCCGGGGCGGCGGGGACCGGATGCGGAACGGACAGTGGACGGGCGGCGGGAACGGGACTGATGGTCGCGGTGGAGGCCGAACCGGAGTGTCTCGACCCACAGGTGAGCCCCATGGACGTCACCGCGCTGGTCGACCGGAACATCTTCGACTCGCTGGTGGACATCACGCCCGACGGGACGGTCCACCCATGGCTGGCCGAACGGTGGACCGTCTCCGGGGACGGCCTGATCTACACCTTCCACCTCCGGGCAGGTGTGACCTTTCACGACGGCACACCGGTGAACGCGGCGGCGGTCAAGGCCACCCTCGACCACGCGGTCGACCCGGAGACCAAGTCCAACTACGCGGCGGGGCTGATCAAGGGCTACGCCGGTGCGGAAGCGGTCGACGAGCACACCGTACGGATCACACTCAGCCGGCCCAACGCCGCGTTCCTGCAGGCACTGAGCACCGCCTACCTCGGCATCCAGTCGCCGCGCTCGATCCGGGAGAACAAGGGCCGGCTCTGCACCAACCCGGTCGGGTCAGGACCGTTCCGGTTCACGGGCTGGACCAAGGGGCGTGAGATCACGCTTCGGAACTTCCCGCGGTACCAGTGGGGCCCGACCTCGTCCAGCCACACCGGTCCGGCCCGGATCGACGGCCTCACCATCGCCTTCATCGCCGAGAACAGCGTGCGCTACGGCGCGCTGGCCAGCGGGCAGACCGATGTGATCGACGCGGTGCCACCGGAGCGGGTCAAGTCCCTCAGGACCGACGAGGACCTGCGCTACCAGCGCTTCGAAGCACCCGGCGGGGTCTACACGCTCTTCCTCAACACCGAGGGCGGACCGCTCGCCGACGAACGGGTGCGGCAGGCGCTGCGCAGCTCCGTGGACGTCGGCGCCCTGGTACGGGCCGTCTACTTCGACCAGTACCGGCGGGCCTGGAGTCCGCTGAGTCCGTCGACACCGGGTTACGAACCGAAGACCCGCGACTCCTGGGACTACGACCCCGGGCGGGCGGACCGGCTGCTGGACGAGGCCGGCTGGACGGGGCGGGACGACGACGGCTACCGCACCAAGGACGGCCGCACGCTCACCCTGCGCTGGCCCGCCACCGCCTCCCTCCAGGCCGCCCAGCGCAACAGCCTGGCCCAGGGCATCCAGGCACAGGCCAAGGAGGCCGGCATCAAGATCGACTACGCGACGAAGGACGTCGGCACGTACACGAGCGAGGTCCTCGAACGCCGGCTGGACATCTTCGCCAGCAGCAACATCCGTGCCGACGCCGACATCCTGCGTACCAACTTCGCCTCGGACCAGAAGCCGATGCAGGGCGGCGGCAACATCTTCCACGCCGCCGACCGGCAGCTGGACCACTGGCTGAACGGCGGGATCACCGCCCTCGACAAGCGCTCCCGGGCCGCCGAGTACCGGGCGGCACAGCGCTACCTCGTCGACCGGGCCTTCGTCATCCCGATGTACGTGCCCGCCCACCTCGTCGGCAGCTCCGCCCGGGTACGCGGCATCACCGCCGACGGCCAGGCATACCCGCGGTTCTACGACGTCACCTTGGAGGAGCGATGAAAGGCGGGAACGTAGAAGGGAGGACGGCGCGGATGAGCGGACCCGCACGCTGGCTCGTGCGGCGGCTGGCACTGTCCGTGCTGGTCGTGTTCGGCGCCTCCACGCTCGCCTTCTTCGCACTGCACCTCGTGCCCGGCGATCCGGTCCGCACCATGCTGGGACCGACGATGTCCAGCCCGGAACTGGTCTCCCAGGTCCGCCACGAGCTCGGCTTCGACCAGCCCCTGGCGGTCCAGTACGGGATGTTCCTGGGCCGGCTGCTCCAGGGCGACCTGGGCACCTCCTACCAACACCAGAGCTCGGTATGGGAGTTGCTGACGAGCCAGCTCGGCCCCACCGTCGAACTCGCGCTGGCGGGATTCGGCATCGCGTTCGTCGCGGCGCTGGTGCTGGCCGTCGCCACGGCGGGCCGCCGCCCCGCCGTACGCCGGCTGTCCTCGCTGCTGGAACTGGCCGCCACCTCCAGCCCAAGCTTCTGGGTCGGCGTCCTGCTGCTGAGCCTGTTCTCCTTCCGGCTGCGGATCTTCCCGATCGCCGGCGAGGGGGGACCGGGAGCGCTGGTGCTGCCCGCGGTCACGCTGGCCCTCGGCATGGTGGGCGTCTTCGCCCAGGTCATGCGCGACGGCATGGAACGAGCCCTGGAGGAACCCTTCGTGCTCAGCGCACGTGCCCGCGGCACCGGCGAGACCCGCATCCGCGTCCGGCACGCCCTTCGGCACACGATGGTGCAGATGGTGACCCTCGCGGGCTGGTCCGTGGGGTCCTTGCTCACGGGCGCGGTGATCATCGAGACCGTCTTCAGCCGCCAGGGCGTCGGCCGGATCCTGGCCACCGCCATCGAGAACCGGGACCTGCCCGTGGTGACCGGAGCCGTGGTGGTCTCCGCACTGGTCTTCGCACTGATCAACCTGGCCGTCGACGCCCTCTACCGCGTCCTCGACCCGCGCGTGAGGGAGGTGACGGCATGACCGCCGTACAGCGGGCAGCCGCACTGCCCCGGCCGCGAATCCGCCGGATCCGGCCGGGCACCGTCCTCGCCTCGGCCGTTCTCGTCCTCCTGGTCGTCGCCGTGTTCGTACCCGGCCTGCTCACGGGCTACGACCCCGAGGCGGTCGACCCGGCGAACGCCCTCGCGCCGATCAGCGGCGACCACCTCTTCGGCACCGACCAGCTCGGCCGCGACGTCTTCAGCCGGGTGGTGTACGGAGCGGGCCCCTCGCTCTCCATCGGGATCGGCGCCACGGTGTTCGCGGTGGTGGCCGGAGCACTGCTCGGGGTCCTCGCCGCGATCGGCGGCCGGGTCGTCGACGAGTGCGTCATGCGGGTGACCGACGTCCTCATCGCCTTCCCCGGACTGCTGCTCGCGCTGCTGATGGTGGCGGTGCTGGGCCCCAGCTCCTTCAACGCCACGCTGGCGATCGGCTGTTCGGTGCTGCCGGGCTACGTCCGGCTCGCCCGCGGGCAGGCGCTGGTGGTGCGCCGCTCCGACTTCGTGCGCGCCGCCGTGACGCTGGGCCGCCCCGGCTGGGACATCGGACTGCGGCACCTGCTGCCCAACGCACTGCCACCGCTGATGGTGCTGTCCCTGGTCAACGTCGGCACCGCCATCGTCGCCGGCTCCTCGCTCAGCTTCCTGGGCATGGGGCCCAAACCGCCGGCGCCGGAGTGGGGCGTGATGCTCTCGGAGGGCCGGGACTTCGTGGACAGCGCCTGGTTCGCGGCGTTCTTCCCCGGCGCGGCGCTGGCCGTCTCGGTGATGGCCCTCAACGTCGTCGGCCGCCGACTGCAACACCGCTTCGAGGGGAGAATCACCGATGTCTAGCCAGAGCGACCGGCCGACGACGGGCCGGGATTCCGGCGCGCTGCTCACCGTCGAGGGGCTGCGGGTGTCGTTCGCGGCCCGGGGCGGCCGCACGGACGCGGTGCGCGGCATCGACTTCACCCTGCACGCCGGGCAGTGCCTGGCGATCGTCGGCGAATCGGGATCCGGCAAGAGCGTCACGGCCCGCACCCTGGTCGGACTGACCGGACCCGGTTCCCACGTACGGGCGGACCGCCTGGAGCTGGCCCGACCCGAGGCGGGCGCCGCGCCGTGGGACATCACCGCCCTGTCCGCGCGTGACTGGCGCGCGGTGCGCGGTCGCGCGATCGGGCTGGTGCTCCAGGACGCCCTGGTCTCGCTCGACCCGCTGCGGCGGGTCGGCGCGGAGGTCGGCGAGGCGCTGGGGAACCATACCGCCCTGCGGGGTGCCGCCCGTAGCCAGGAGGTGGCCCGGCTGCTCACACGGGCCGGTGTGCCCGAGCCCGAACTGCGCGCCCGGCAGTATCCGCACGAACTCTCGGGCGGTCTGCGGCAGCGCGCCCTGATCGCCTCCGCGATGGCCGCCGCGCCGGCCGTGCTGGTGGCCGACGAGCCGACCACGGCACTGGACGTGACGGTGCAGGCCAGGATCCTGGAGCTGCTCGCCGAGCAGAAGGCGGCGGGTACGGGCGTGCTGCTGATCAGCCACGACCTCGCGGTGGTGGCGAAACTGGCCGACCGGATCGCCGTCATGTACCGGGGGGTCTTCGTCGAGGAGGGCCCGGTCGAAGAAGTGCTCGGGGCACCGGCCCATCCGTACACCGGGCAGCTGCTGGCCTCGGTGCCCGCCCGGCGCCCCAAGGGCGCACGGCTGTCGGCGCTCCGGACCAACACGTCGGCCGACGGGTCGGTACGGGCCGACGGCTGCCGCTACGCCGCGGGGTGCCCGCTGGTCACCGACGAGTGCCGGGAGACCGAGCCGTCCCTGCGCCCGGCCGGAACCGGACGGCTCGCACGGTGTCTGCACCTCGGCCGCGTGCACCCGGTGCCGGAGGACGCCCAGGTGCCGCCCCTCCGGGCCGTCGCCCCGGCCACGGAGCGGAAGCCGGTCCTGGAGATCGACGGAGTCACCAAGCGGTACCGCGGACCAGGCCGGACGGTGCGGACCGCGGTGCGGGACGTCTCGTTCGTCCTGCACGAGGGCGAGTCCCTGGGCGTCCTGGGGGAGTCGGGGTCGGGCAAGTCGACGCTCGCGCAGCTGGCCATGGGGCTGTTGGAGCCGGACGCCGGAACCGTACGGCTGCTGGGGCGGCCGTGGTCGGGGCGGCCCGAGTCCGAGCGCCGGGCGCTGCGCCACCGCATCCAGCTCGTCCAGCAGGATCCGCTGAGCTCGTTCGACCCCCGCCACACCGTCGAGCGGATCCTCGGGGAGGCCCTGGGCGCCCCGGGGCGCAGGTCGGCGCGGGCGAGCCGGAACCGTGCCGCCGAACTGCTCGACCGGGTCGGCCTGGACACGGGGCTGCTCGGCCGGCGCCCCCGGCAGTTGTCCGGCGGCCAGCGCCAGCGGGTCGCGATAGCCCGCGCGCTGGCACCGAAGCCCGAAGTCATCGTCTGCGACGAGCCGGTCTCGGCCCTCGACGTGTCGGTACAGGCGCAGATCCTCGATCTCTTCAACGGTCTGCGAGCCGATCTCGGTGTCTCGCTGGTGTTCATCTCCCATGACCTCGGGGTGATCTACCACACCAGCGACCGGGTGATCGTCACCCGGGCGGGCCGGGTGGTGGAGCACGGGGACGTCGAGGCGGTGTTCCGCGCGCCCCAGGATCCGTACACCAAGGAGCTGCTGTCGGCACTGCCCCGGGCCAGTACCCCGTTCGACACGGGCCGGGCGCGGGCGTAGGGGGAACCGATGAGCAACTCCGGCCGTCTGCGTGCCTGGTGGGACTCCTTCACGGCGGCGACGGGCCGCGGGCTGATCGGCCTCGGCGGCTACTGGTGGACGGGTCTCGGCCTGCCTCCGCTGGAAGGCTGTCCGGGTACGTGCCCCGTGCCGGGGTGCGGGGCCCCCGACTGCCCCGGCGATGCCGGGCGCGAACCGGTGCCGCGGCTGGAACGGCCGCCGGACGGGCACCCCGAGCGCCTCTGCGCCGACCAGCCGCTGACGGCGGACGAGCTGGTGTTGTGGAAAGGGATTCTGGGCAAATGACCGATCATTTCTGCCCTTTGGCCACGCGGCGGCCGCAGATGCGAAAGAAATGACGCACGGCGTCCCACTGCCACGCCGTCAGCCCGTCAGTTCATGATTTCTCCAGGAGGATCCCCTTGTCGAAGATATCCGCGGCCGATGTCGTCGAGATCCATCAGGTGCTGGGCCTGTTCACCCATGTGATGGACAACATGGAGCTGGACGCGTTGCATCTGGTGGTCACCGAGGACGTGGTCATCGACCCCGTGGGGGAGGGCGAGTCCGACCCCGAGCCCATCCATGGCCGGGAGACCTTCCGTGGTCTGGTGGCACTGCGGACCGGAGCGGCTGCCGACCACCACACGCTCGATCCGGTCGTGCTGGTCGACGACGACGGCACGGTACGGGCGCGCAGCCGCTTCCTGGCGGTGGGACCCGACGGCTCGGTGAGCAACGGCGAGTACCGCGATGTGCTGCGCCGCACCCCTGAGGGCTGGCGGATCAGCTACCGCCGGGCCTTCCACCGAAAGCCGCTGGTCATTGCCCCGTCGGCGGGGCTCCCCAGCGGTGCGTGGGGGGCGCACGGCGGGAACGTCCCCACGCTTTCGTGATGGCGTGGCGTCGCCACCATTGTCAAGCGGAGGATGCCTCCGTATAGTCCTTCGCGAAGGCTCGAAGTCGCGTTCCCCGGTTGTTGGGACGAGTTTCTCCTGTTGCCCGTTGCATGCCATCACCCGGGCAGACGCGCGCCCTGCCGAGCACCCTGACCGTATGCCGTACCGACGGAGAAACTGATATGAGCGAATCGCGGCGAATACCGCTGTCCGTGCTCGACACCGCCCCGGTGTTCGAAGGGGCCACTCCTACGCAGGCCCTGCGCGGCTCCCTCGCCCTCGCCCCGGAGGTGGAGCGTCTGGGCTACACGCGGTACTGGTTCGCCGAGCATCACAACACTCCCAGCCTGGCCACCTCTTCGCCGGCCGTTCTCATAGGCCGCGTCGCGAGCCTGACCAGCACGATGCGCGTCGGCTCCGGCGGTGTCATGCTTCCCAACCACCCGCCGCTGGTGGTGGCCGAACAGTTCGGCACCCTGGAGGCCATGCATCCGGGGCGGATCGACCTCGGCATCGGGCGGGCGCCGGGTACCGACCCGGTCACCGCCAGGGCGCTGCGCAGGGACGCGGCCTTCGACTTCCCCCAGCAGATAGCCGAGCTGGTCGAGTACTTCACCAACTCCGGCTCCGGCCGTCCCGCCTCCGGCATCGCGGCGATCCCCGCCCAGGAGAACCAGCCGCCCCTCTGGATGCTCGGCTCCAGTCCCAACAGCGCGCGATTCGCCGGCGTGCTGGGACTCCCGTTCGCTTTCGCCTTCCACTTCAGCCCGCATGCGGCCGAGGCCGCGCTCGCCGCCTACCGCGACGCCTTCCGTCCCTCGGTGCATGTCGACCGTCCGCACGCGATCCTCGCGGGATTCGGGATCGTGGCGGAGAGCGACGAGGAGGCCGAGTGGCTGTCCGGGCCGGTGAAGCTGTTCACGGCGCGCGGCCGGCTGAACCCCCGCGGACTCTTTCCGCGCCCGGAGGAGGCGGCCGCGTACACCTACTCCGGTGAGGAGCGCGCGCTGATCCGGGAGTTGTTCGGCCCGCAGCTGATCGGCTCGCCGGAGACCGTGCGCAAACAGGCCGTCGAACTGCTGGCCCGCACCGGTGCCGACGAGTTGATGATCGCGACCTCGGTCCACGATCACACCGCGCGGGTGCGCTCCTACGAGTTGCTCGCCGAGGCGCTGGCCCCGGAGGGCATCGGCGGCGGTCTGCGGACCGACATCTAGGGCGTGCTCCGGAAGTAGCGTCGTCCGCCCCGGGCGGACGGGACTTCGGATCCGCTCGTCCATGGCATCGGCGAACAGGCCGTGTGCCGTCCCTGAACGCCAGGGCCCCTGCCCGTCTCCCCCGTCGGGCAGGGGCCCTGTGCTGTGTGCGGGCCCGGGCCCTCCGGTGTTCAGGGCGTGCGCAGCCCCTCCATGGTCAGGGTGAGCAGCCGTGCGGCCAGCGGTCCGCTCTCACTTCTGGACGTGCTGGTCTCCTCCGCGGCCCAGGCCACGGAGTTGGCCAGTGTGTAGAGGTCGGCCGCCGAGACGTCCGGCCGGATCCGGCCCGCCCGCTGTGCGCGCTGGAGGAGTTCGGCCCCCGCGGTGAGTACCGCGCCGCAGGACGGGGAGAGCGGTGATTCCTCGTCGCGTACACCGAGGAGGAGCGCCGCCGCCAGTCCCCGGTATCGCGTCGCGTGCAGGGCCACCGACCGGAGCCAGTCCAGCAGTGCGTCGGCGGGGGCGGGGTGATCCAGCAGTACGACCGCCTCGCTGTGCAGCGCTTCGAGGCGATCGTGCAGGACGGCCTGGAGCAGCGCCTGCCGGGTGGGGAAGTGGCGGTAGAGGGTGCCGATGCCGACACCGGCCCGGCGGGCGATCTCTTCCAGCGGGGCGTCGGTGCCGTATTCGGCGAAGGCGTCCCTGGCCGTGGCCAGCAGTCGTTCGCCGTTCCGGCGGGCGTCGGCCCGCTGGGGGCGGGGCGGGGTGTCCGGTGCGGGGGAAGGGGTCATCGGAACTCTCCTGAGCCTGTTGCGAATCGGAGGCTGCCTCCGTATGCTACCTAACCGGAGGGTTCCTCAGATTACTGCGCAGTGTCCAGGCCCTCCATCCGCATCGCGTTCTTACAGGTCTGCTCCGCGGCGCGGCGTCGCGGAGCTGCCGATGACGTCAGTGCCGGGCGCACCCCCCGCGCCGCACTTCCCGCTTCCCCGTTACGTGTTGTTCGTTGGAGGTAATTCGATGTCGACCAGCCCGACATCCAAGGTGTCCCCGGCCGCCGGTGGCTCACCACAAGTCAAGCAGCGCACCGGCCTCGTGCTCGCTGTCATCGTCATCTCGCAGCTGATGATCATCCTCGACACCACCGTGGTGACCATCGCGCTGCCGGATATCACGGAGAGCCTGCACCTCTCCGCCACCAGCGGCTCCTGGCTCATCAACGCCTACACCCTCGCCTTCGGCGGACTCCTGCTCCTCGGCGGCCGGGCCGGCGACATCCTGGGCCGAAGGCAGGTCTTCATCGCGGGCATCGCCATCTTCACCGCCGCCTCACTGCTCGGCGGCTTCGCCCAGAACGCGGGCTGGCTGCTGGCCTGCCGCGCACTGCAGGGCCTCGGCTCGGCCCTGGCATCGCCCACCGCGCTCGCGCTGATCGCCACCAACTTCGAGGAAGGCACGCCGCGCAACCGCGCCTTCGGCCTCTACGCCGCGGTCTCCGGCGCCGGCACGGCCATCGGCCTGATCCTGGGCGGTGTGCTCACCGAACTCGTCTCCTGGCGCTGGGTGTTGTTCATCAACGTCCCCATCGGCGTGCTGGTGCTGCTCGGCGCCGTGTCCATCCGCAACTCCGAGCGTATCGCCGGCCGCTTCGACCTGGGTGGAGCACTCGCCTCCACCGCTGGTGTCACCGCTCTGGTCTACGGGTTCATCCGCATCTCCGAGGAGGGCTGGGGCGACGGAATGGGGCTCGGCGCCATCGCGCTGGGTGTCGTGCTCCTCGCGGTCTTCGTCGCCATCGAGCAGAAGGCCCGCCAGCCGATCACACCGCTGCGGCTGTTCGCCAACCGCAACCGCGCCAGCTCGTACCTGATCATGCTGCTGCTGGTGGCCAGCATGCTCGGCATGTGGTTCTTCCTGACCCAGTTCCTCCAGGAGGTCCTCGGCTTCAGCCCGATCAAGGCCGGCTTCGCCTTCCTCCCGCTGACCGCCGCGATCCTGGGCTTCACCCAGGCCTCCACCAAGCTGATCGCCCGCTACACCCCCAAGGCGCTGATCGCCACCGGCGCGGCCATCATGCTCGTCGGCATGGGCTGGTTCACCCGGATCTCCGACGACAGCACCTACCTCTCCGGCGTACTCGGCCCGATGCTGCTCCTCGGCATCGGACTCGGTCTGCTCTTCGTCCCCGCGACCGCCACGGCCATGTCCGCCGTCGCCCCCGAGGACAACGGCGCTGCCTCCGGCCTGGTCAACGTCATGCAGCAGATCGGCGGCTCGCTGGGCCTGGCGATCCTCGTCACCGTCTTCGGTACCGCCACCCGCAACTCCGCCGAACATGTCCCGGCGGGCTCCACCCCGGAGGAGGCGAAGAAGTTCGTGCTCTCCGACGCCATCTCCACGGCCTTCACCGCCGGCGTCATCTTCAGCGCCGCCGTCCTCCTCGTGGCCCTGTTCGCCATCAGCAACAAGAACCAGCAGGCCGCTCACGAGGAGGCGGCGGGCGCCCCCGCCTGATCCACCCGCTTCCCCCGTGCGCAAGACCGGCTTTGGCGTGAGCGAAGGCCGGACTTAGCCCGCCCCTCCACTGTGGGTGCCGACAGCAGACCGGCAGCGACAGGGAGGGGCGGAGCAGCATGTCTGTGCAGCAATCCACCGAACGGGACGTCGAGAGGCCGGCCGGACCGGCCCCCGGCAGCCGGCTTCCCTCCCTGACCGGCCTCCGCTTCGTCGCCGCGGCCCTGGTCTTCCTCCACCACGCCATCTACACCAACGTCTTCGCCGACCCCGACGTGGTGCGCGTGTTCCACGATCTGTTCATCAACACCGGACAGATGGGCGTGGCCTTCTTCTTCGTCCTCAGCGGATTCGTCCTGACCTTCGCCGTGCGGCCCGGCGACACCACGCGCCGCTTCCTGCGCCGCCGCCTGGTGAAGATCTACCCCAACCACGTCGTCACGTTCCTGCTCGCCGCCGTCCTCATCATCCCGGCGCTGCACTGGACCGAAGTGGTTCCCAACCTGCTGCTCGTGCAGACCTGGTGGCCGCGGTACGAGAACCTCTTCAGCGGCAACCCGCTCAGCTGGTCGCTCGCGTGCGAGGTCTTCTTCTACCTCGCCTTCCCGCTGCTGCTGCGCGCAATCCGGCGGATCCGTCCCGAACGGCTGTGGTGGTGGGCCATCGGCACGATGGCGGCCATCGTCGGCGTCACCCTGATCGTTTCCGTCGCGGTACCCGCCACGCCCGCCATGCCCGACGGCCAGCCCGTGGGACTGGTCCAGTTCTGGCTGATCTACACCTTCCCGCCGGTGCGCGCCCTGGACTTCCTGCTGGGCATGCTGCTCGCCCGGATCGTGCTGACCGGCCGGTGGATCCGGCTCGGAACGGCCCCCGCCACCTTGCTGGTACTCGTCGCCTACCTCGCCGGCATGCGACTGCCGTACATCTACGGCCTCAACGCGCTGACCATCGTCCCACTGGCGTTCCTGGTCGCCGCGGCGGCCACCGCCGACCGGGAAGGCCGCACCGGTCTGCTGGGCAGCCGCCCGGCCGTCTGGCTCGGCGAGATCTCCTACGCCTTCTACCTGCTGCACGGCATGCTGCTGATCTGGGGCCGACAGCGATTGGGCACCGGGAACGTCTACGGTCTGCCCGCCGGCATCGGACTGCTGCTGCTCGCCCTCGTAGTGACCGTGCTGGCCGCAGCGGCCCTGCACGCGTTCGTCGAGCGTCCCATGATGCGGCGCTTCAGCTCCCCGCGCCGCGCCCCCGCACCGGAGCCCACCGAGCCCGTCGAGCCCACCGAGCCAGGCTTTAGGGCGCGCCAAGAAGTCCCTTAGCGCCCGTGAAGACGGTGCTTAGCCGCACCGCACAGGGTGGAAGCAAGCGGATGAACGGCACGTAGAACACAGGGAGTTGATATGCCGGAAGCGGTGCAGAAGGACGAGGCGGCGGCCCAGGCGCCGAAGGAGCTGGAAGAGCGGATCCGTCGTTGGAGCGTCTTCCAGCCGTGGCTCCAGGAGGACCCCATCCCCTTCTGGAAGGAGCTGCGCGAGCACGGGCCGATCGTACGGTCCGAGGAGTTCGGCGGCTTCTGGATCTTCACTCGCCTGGAAGACATCGAGTGGGCCGCCCACCACCCCGACATCTTCTCCAGCAACGAGCCGACCATCCCCTACCGCACGATGTTCCGGCACAAGCGCATCCCCATCGAGCTCGACGGGGTCGAACACACCGAATGGCGCCGCACCCTCGACGCCGTCTTCAGTACCTCCTTCGTCGACCACTTCACCCCGCAGATCGCCGAGGCTGCCGCCGGTCTGGTCGACGCGATCGTGGCCCGGGGCCGCACCGAACTGATCGACGAGTACGCCTTCAAGCTCCCCGCCGAATCCTTCCTGATCACCTTCGGCGTGGGCCGCGAGAAGCTGCCCGAACTGCTGGAGCGCCGCGACTGGGTGCAGCGCAACTGGCTCAACGCCACATCGGACGAGGAACTGTTCGACGCCGCCGCCCCGCTGCACGACTTCATCCGCGCCTCCGTCGAGCGCCGCCGCGCCGAGGGCACCGCCGGCCGCCATGACGTCATCAGCCGGCTTCTGGAGTCCACCCACGACGGCCGCACCCCCACCGACGACGAACTCGTCAACGCACTCGTCGACTCCATGATGGCCAGCCTCGACATCACCAACGCCATGCTGGGTCTCGCCTTCCTCCAGCTCGCCGAACGCCCCGAGCTCCAGGCGCGCGTCGCGGGCGCCACCCCCGACAAGCTCCCCGCCATCGTCGGAGAACTGGCCCGCCACGAACCCGTCATGTCCACCGCCCGTGTCCTGACCCAGGACATCGAGCGGCACGGCATCACCCTCCACAAGGGCGAGCGGGTCTTCCTCTCCTGGGGCATGGCCGGCCTGGACCCCGAGGTCTTCGAGAACCCCGACGAGATCGACTTCGACCGCCCCCAGGAGCGCGTTCCCTCCTTCGGCATCGGCGCCCACCGGTGCCTGGGTGAGAACCTGGCCCGGCGGATCTTCGCCGTCGCACTGCGCGAATGGCACGCCAGGATCCCCGAGTACCACGTCACCGAAGGCACCTCGCCCACCCACTTCTACAGCGGGCTGCGCCGCCTCGGCAGCCTTGACATCAGCTTCGGCTGACGGCCCCGACCGGGCCCCGACAACCCCGCCGCGCCGCCCAGGGCCGGACCTGATGCGAACCACCGAGGAGTAATCAATGAGCAGCCCTGTCCTGATCGCCGGCGGCGGTCCCACCGGCCTGATGCTCGCCGGTGAGCTGGCGCTGGCCGGCGTGCGGAGCGTGGTCCTGGAGAAGCTGGCCACACCCCCGCAGGAGTCGCGCGGCATGACCCTGCACGCGCGCGCCATCGAGACGCTCCAGCAGCGCGGCCTGTGGGACCGCTTCCCCAAGGAAGACATCCCCGAATGGCACCGCGTCCACTTCTCCCTCTTCTGGCTCGACCTGGACGACCTCGGGGAGCACGAGTACACCCTGCTGCTGCCGCAGTGGCGCACCGAACGCTTCCTGGAACAGCGCGCCCTCGAACTGGGCGTCGACATCCGCCGCGGCCACGAGGTGCTCGGCTTCGAGCAGGACGCGGACGGCGTCACCGTACGCGTGGCCACCGCCTCCGGCGAAGAGGAACTGCGCGGCAGCTACCTCGTGGGCTGCGACGGCGGCGGCAGCACCGTACGCAAACTGGCCGGCATCGACTTCCCGGCCAGCGGACACACCTACTACGGCGTCGTCGGCGATGTCGAGATCCCCGATGGCGGCGGCGACCACGTCGCCCCCGGCCTCTACCCGGCCGGAACCTTCGGCATCACCGTCACCTCGCCCGGCCAACACCGCCTGACCGCGATCGAGTTCGACGGAAACCCGCCGCCCAGGGGAACACCGGTCACCCTCGACGAACTGCGGGGCGCCATCCGGCGGGTCATCGACGACGAACCGAAGATCGACAAGGTGCACTGGCTCTCCCGCTTCGTCAACACCACCCGCCTCGCCGCGCGGTACCGCGCCGGCCGGGTCTTCCTCGCCGGCGACTCCGCCCATGTGCACTTCCCCGCGACCGGCCAGGGCCTCAACGTGGGCATGCAGGACGCCATGAACCTCGGCTGGAAACTCGCCGCCGAGATCAACGGCTGGGCCCCCGACGGCCTGCTCGACACCTACCACAGCGAACGGCACCCCGTCGGCCGCGAGGTCTGTATGAACACCCAGGCCCAGATGGCCCTGATGCACCCGCTCGACCGCATCGGCCCGCTGCGTGAACTCTTCGGCGAGCTCGTGCAGTTCGACGAGGTCAAGCGCCACCTCGTCAACATGGTCACCGGCCTCAGCAGCCGCTACGCCATGGACTACACCGACCGGCCGGGCGACGGACCCGAGGCCCATCCACTGCTCGGTCGCCGCGTCCCCGACGCCCCGCTGGAGACCGCGGGCGACGGCCCGGCCACCGTGTCGCAGACACAACACGCCGGCCGTCCCGTGGTGCTCGACCTCAGCGGCGGCACGGCGGAACTCGGCGATCTCAGCGCCTGGGCCGACCGCGTCGAGGTGGTGACCGCCGCCCCCGCACCCGCGATCGAGGCCGCGGTCCTGGTCATCCGCCCCGATGGCCATGTCGCCTGGGCCGACCGCACCGGCTCCGACACCGCGGGCCTGCACCTGGCGCTGGGCGCCTGGTTCGGGTCGGCCACCGCCGCCCGCGGCCGGTAACACCTTCCGGCCCCACGCCCGATCACGTCCCCCGTACCACGTGAACTTGAAGCGGATGGATGCCCCATGGCGAACGAGGACAAGCTTCGCGACTACCTGAAGCGCGTCACAGCCGACCTCGCGCAGACCCGCAAGCGCCTGCGCGAGGTCGAGTCGGAACGAGCGGAACCCCTTGCCATCATCGGCATGGCCTGCCGCTACCCCGGCGGAATCGCCTCGCCGGAGGACCTCTGGCACCTGGTGGCATCCGGGGGCGACGCGATCGGCGACTTCCCGGAGGACCGGGGCTGGGACCTGGACCGGCTCTACGACCCGGACCCGGCCCACACCGGCACCTCGTACGCCCGGGAAGGCGGCTTCCTCTACGACGCCGCCGACTTCGACCCCGAGTTCTTCGGCCTCAGCCCCCGCGAGGCGCTGGCCACCGACCCGCAGCAGCGACTGCTCCTGGAAGCCTCCTGGGAGGCCGTGGAGCGGGCCGGTATCGACCCGGCCACCCTGCGCGGCAGCCGGACCGGTGTGTTCGCCGGTGTCATGTACAACGACTACGCCTCGCGGATCCAGGAGATGCCGCCAGGTCTGGAGGGCTACCTCGGCAACGGCAGCGCCGGCAGCATTGCCTCGGGCCGGGTGGCCTACGTCCTGGGCTTCGAGGGGCCGGCCGTGTCCGTCGACACGGCCTGCTCTTCCTCCCTGGTCTCCCTGCACCTGGCCGGCCAGGCCCTGCGCAACGGGGAGTGCGACCTCGCGCTGGCGGGCGGCGTCACCGTCATGTCCACCCCTTCGACCTTCATCGAGTTCAGCCGCCAGCGCGGCCTGGCCCCCGACGGACGCTGCAAGCCGTTCGCGGCGGGCGCCGACGGCACGGGCTGGGGCGAGGGCGTCGGCCTGCTGCTCGTCGAGCGGCTCTCGGACGCCCGTCGCCACGGCCACGAGATCCTCGCCGTCGTCCGCGGCTCGGCCACCAACCAGGACGGCACCAGCAGCCAGCTCACAGCCCCCAACGGTCCGTCGCAGCAGCGGGTGATCCGGCAGGCCCTGGCGAGTGCCCGGCTGACGGCCGCCGATGTGGATGTGGTGGAGGCGCATGGGACGGGTACGCGGTTGGGTGATCCGATCGAGGCGCAGGCGTTGCTGGCGACGTACGGGCAGGGCCGTGCGCCGGGGAGGCCGTTGTGGCTGGGGTCGGTGAAGTCGAACATCGGTCACACCCAGGCCGCGGCGGGTGTGGCCGGCGTGATCAAGATGGTGCAGGCGATGCGGCACGGGGTGCTGCCGGAGACGCTGCATGTGGATGAGCCGTCGCCGCACGTGGACTGGTCGGCGGGGGCCGTCGAGCTGCTGACGGAGGCGCGGGAGTGGCCCGAGGCGGAGGACCGTCCGCGCCGGGCTGCCGTCTCGTCCTTCGGTATCAGCGGGACCAACGCCCACGTCATCCTCGAACAGGCGCCGGCCGAGGAAGCACCGGACGAGGAGGCGCCGGCCGAAGAGCCGCCGGCCGTCGGTGACGGCTCCGCAGCGCTGCCTGTCGGAGGCGTGGTGCCGTGGGTCCTGTCGGCCAGGAACGGCGCCGCCCTGGCCGGCCAGGCCCAGCGGCTCCACCGGCACCTGACCGGTTCCACGGCCCGGCCGATCGACGTCGCGCACTCGCTGCTTGCCACCCGCACACTCTTCGCCGAACGCGCCGTGGTCCTCGGCACCACCCCGACCGAGTTGCTCGACGGACTGGCCGAGGTCGCCGCCGGCGAGCGGAGCCGGAGCCGCTCGGTGGTACGGGGAGCCATCGGATCGGGTGGTATGGCGTTCTTGTTCGCTGGTCAGGGGAGTCAGCGGGTGGGGATGGGGCGTGGGTTGTATGCGTCGTTCCCGGTGTTCGCGGAGGCGTTCGACGCGGT